>CACBEJ010000001.1 GCA_902538255.1 uncultured Pelagibacteraceae bacterium
ACAGATTGAATAATTGGTTCAATATTAATTTTTTTCATTTTTTCTTTACTTAAAGCAACTTCATCCTTTAACATTTGTGAATAATCAGTAATTAATCTTTCTATTCTTTGTACATCATGACTAAGTATATTTAATAATCTATTTCTTTGTTCATTATCATTTGTGTCTTGTAAAATTTCTGAAGCACTTTTTAAAGATGCTAACGGATTTCTAATCTCATGAACCAAATCTGTCGAAAAGTTTTCAGCATGCGTCACTCTATTTTGAAGCTCATTTGTCATATCATCTAAAGAGTTTGATAAAAGTCCTAATTCATCATTTCTTTTTTTTAGATTTTCAATACCTGGTTTAATTTGACTTTTTTCTTTAATACGAATTGTATAACCAACAAGATTTTGTATAGGTTTAATAAAATATCTACTCAAAACAAAAGAAAAAATTAATATTACAAATCCTACAGATATAGCTGTTCTTATCACAAATGCTTTTCTCTCATTTATCGCTATCTTTATTTCATTGGCATTTTCTGTGATTGCCACATAACCGATATTAATTTCATTCTTTGTTACATTCCTAATTGTTGTTACTTTAAATTGATTAAAATCTTCCTGTGTAAAAGTATATGGATCCCCTAAATCTTCAGAGCTAGAATACTTTTTTAGTATGTCTTTAAATGAAACAGGTTTTTTTTCATCTATTTTTATATTTTTTTCCTCAATTTTTTTTTCTGCATCTTCATTAATTGGTGTTTCAAATTCAATTTTATCAAGTCTTGTTGAGAATGATCTTGGATCAAGATCTAAGGTATCAGTATCTCCAATAAGATTTAGTTGGTCATCAAAGAATATTACTCTGTCTAGATTTTGAAAAATAAATCTTGTAGAAAATAAAAAACTTCTAATATCATCAGATTGAAATTTTACATTCAGCCTCAAAATATTGTCTATAGTATTATTAATTATATTTGTGTGATTCTGAGATTTTTTTTTTATTAAACTTGGCTGAATATTATTTAAATATATAAATGTAAATAATCCAATGATAGTAAAAATTACAAAATTTATGAATAAAAATTTCTTTAATATAGAAAGAGTTTTTAAGTATTTACTAAACATTAGCTAACATTCCATCTATATCCACTACCATACCTAGTTTCAATAGCTGAAAAATCAGGATCTACTTTTTTAAATTTTTTTCTAATTCGTTTTACGTGACTATCAATAGTTCTATCCTCAATATCTGTATCCTCTCGGTAAGCTATATCCATAAGCTGAGCTCTTTCTTTAATTATACCAGGCCTCTTTGCTAATTCTTTAACGATTAAAAACTCAGTTGTCGTCAATTTATCAGGTAGTTGTTTTCCATTCCATTCACACTCGAGTTGTGATGGATCTAATCTTAATCTTCCATGAGATATCAGGCTTTTATTTTCCTCTAGAATATTATTTGAATCTTTTTTTCTTAACTGCACTCTAATTCTTTCAATCAAGACTTTTATAGAAAAACCTCCTGATTTTTTTACAAAGTCATCTGCGCCAAGCTTTAGACCTAACAACTCATCAATTTCATCATCTTTAGATGTTAAAAAAATTACTGGTAAGGAAGTTTTTTTTCGAAGTTTTTTTAGTAATTCTTCTCCATCCATCTTAGGCATCTTTATATCTATGACTGCTAAGTCAGGTGGCATTCTGGTTAAACCGATTAATGCACTTTCACCATCAATGTATGTTTGAACTCTAAAACCCTCTTTTTCTAATGCGATACTCAAACTTGTTAAAATATTTCTATCGTCATCAATTAAAGCTATGGTTTGTTTTTGCATAAAGTAGTTTAAAAATACTAAATTGTCCTAATTTGGGCAATGTTATAAATTTAATGTAACATGCCCCAATTATCTCCAACATTAATATCAACTGTTAAAGGAATTGAAAAAGAATGATAATCACTTTGAGCTACACTAGTCATTTCTTTCTCAATTAATTTAATCATTACTTTTTCATCTTTTTTTGGAATTTCAAAAATTAATTCATCATGAATTTGCAAGAGCATTTTTGAATTAGAATTTTTTTCATCTGATAATTTCTTATCTAATCTTATCATAGCTAATCTCATTACTTCAGAAGCAGAACCTTGAATGGGTGCATTAATTGCAGCTCGTTCTTGAAAATTTCTGACATTAAAGTTTTTGTCATTTATTCCATTAAAGTGAGATCTTCGTCCAAAAATATTGTTAACATATCCACTTTTCCTACAAAATTTAATTGTATTATCCATATAAACTTTAATTTCTGGAAACTTAGCAAAATATGAATTCAAAAATTCCTCTGCTTCATAATTAGAAACATTTATTTGCTTAGCTAGTCCATATTGCGAAATTCCATAAATAATTCCAAAATTAATAGCCTTAGCCTTTCGTCTGTGATCTTGATTAACTTTTTTGATATCAATATTAAATATTTGGCTAGCAGTTAAAGAGTGGATATCTTCTTTATTTTTAAAAGCTTTTTTCAGTCCTTTTACGTCTGCCAGGTCTGCTAAAATTCTCATCTCAATTTGATTGTAATCTGCAGAAATTAATAAGTGTCCTTTTTTTGCAGTGAAAGCTTTTCTTATATCTTTTCCATCTTCTGATTTAATTGGTATATTTTGTAAGTTGGGATCACTAGATGCTAGTCTTCCAGTCGTTGTAGCAGCCAGCAAAAACGAAGTATGAACTCTTTTCGTATTTGGGTTTAAATGTTCAGGTAAAGCATCTGAATAAGTATTTTTTAATTTTGAAACTTGTCTCCAATCTAAAATTAATTTTGGAAACTCATGACCTTTGAAAGCTAAATTCTCTAAAACGCTTGCACTTGTTGCAAAACTTCCTTTTTTAGTTTTTTTTAATCCAGCTATTTTCAAGTCATTATAAATTATTTCACCTAATTGCTTTGGGGATGCGATATTGAATTCTTTTTTAGAAATTTTAAATACTTCTTTTTCAAGTTTTTGGATTTTTTTTTCAAATTTAGATGAAAGAGATTTTAAAAACTTACTATCAATTTCAACTCCCTCTATTTCCATAAATGCAAGAATTTTAATTAATGGCTTTTCAAAAATTTCATAGATATTTATCATTTTTTCTGATTTTAAATTTTTGATAAATTTCTTGTATAATCTAAAAGTAACATCAGCATCTTCAGCAGCGTAATCTTTTGCTTTATCTAATTCTACTTCGCTAAAATTAATTTCTTTCTTGCCTGTACCTACCATATCTTTAAAAGAAATAGTTTTATGTCCTAAATGGATTTCTGATAAAGTATCCATATTATGTCTATTTTTTCCTGCATCTAAGACATAAGACATCAACATTGTATCTTCCATTGATGAAAGGGTAATTCCATTCATATAAAATACGATAAAATCAAATTTTATATTTTGACCTATTTTTTTTATACTAGGATCTTCTAATATTTTTTTTAATTTTTTAATTACTGCTTCTTTTTTAAGACACTTGGGTGACCTATGACCAATTGGTATATAACATGCTTTTCCAATTTTAGTGCAAAGAGAAATACCTACTAAATTTGCTTGACGAGGATCTAATGAAGTGGTTTCCGTATCTACAGCGACTTCACCAAATTCTTCTGCCTCCTCTATCCATTTATCAATTTCATCTAAGCTATTAATTAAATAATAATTTTTGTTATTTACCGTTTGTTGTTTTTCTAGATTTTGAGTTTCAATCTTATTACTTGCTAGTTCAGGTTCTCCATAAGCAGAAATTGCAGAGCTTAACAACCTATTAAATTCCATTTCTCTTAAAAATTTATATAATTTATCTTTATCTATATTTTGCAATTTAAATTCATTTAACTCCCTATCAACAGGAGAGTTGTGATCTAGTGTTACAAGTTTTTTACTTATTAATGCTTTATCCTTGTTCTCAATTAATGTTTCTCTTCTTTTATTTTGCTTAATCTCATGAGCAGATTTTAGTAAGTTTTCTAAAGTGCCATATTTGTTAATTAGCTCTGCTGCTGTCTTAACACCTATCCCCGGAACACCAGGAACATTATCACTACTATCTCCTGCTAAAGATTGTACATCAATAACTTTTGAAGCATCTACTCCAAACTTTTTTACAACATCATCATCAGTTATAAATTTATTTTTCATAGGGTCAAAAATTCGAACCCCTTTTTTGTAAAGCTGCATTAAATCCTTATCTGATGAAACAATTGTAACCTTTGCACCCTTTTTAAGAATTTGATCAACATATGTAGCTATTAAATCATCTGCTTCGTAATTAGGAAGATCCACAGATGGCAAATTAAATGCCAGGACTGATTTTCTTATATATTCAAATTGTGGAGCTAAATCGTCAGGCGCCTCAGATCTATTAGCTTTATAATCACTATAAATTTCATTTCTGAAAGTTTTTCTTGCTGAGTCGAATATTACTGCAAAATGTGTTGGTTTTTGCAAGTTTTGATTGGATTTTGAATCTTCTAATAATTTAAATAACATACTGCAAAAACCACTCACAGCACCTGTTGGAAGACCATCACTTTTTCTACTCAATGGAGGTAAAGCATAGTAAGCTCTAAAAATATAACCAGAGCCATCAATCAAATAAAAATGATCTGTTTTTTGAATTTTATTCATGAAGTAATATTAAATATTATAACGATAATATAATCTGTATATAAAAAAATTTACTTTCAATTATTATAACAATTATAAGTAGATTATTTTTTATATTTTGAGTATTATTTAACAATGGAATTAACAAAAAATCTCTCACAAGCTAAACTATTTAAATCTCTGGTTGTTATTGTTCTTGGTTCAATAGCACTAACTATATCTGCAAAGATCAAAATTCCTTTCTATCCAGTTCCTATGACTATGCAAACATTTGTTGTATTATTTTTAGGAATAAGTTTAGGACATAAAATTGCACTTGCTACAATTGGTCTGTATTTAATTGAAGGAATTGCAGGGCTTCCCGTATTTTCAAATTCTCCTGAAAAAGGTGTTGGATTAGTTTACTTTACAGGGCCAACTATGGGTTACTTAATTGGTTTTTTAACAGCTTGTTACTTGGCTTCTAAAATTAAGATTGATGATAATTTTTTCGTTGTTTTATTTAAGTTAATTATCGCAACTTCAACAATTTATATTTTGGGTCTAATTTGGCTTGGGACATTGATTGGATGGGATAAGCCAATTTTTGCTTTAGGTGCAAAACCATTCTTATTAGCTGAGATATTTAAAATTATTCTCTTAGCTCTTTTAACTAAGCAAATAATTAAAATTAAAAAATTTATCTAGGTGATCTTTTGGAAAGAATTCTTTGAAGAGTTCTTCTGTGCATTTTAAGTCTTCTGGCTGTTTCTGAAACATTCCTATTACATAACTCGAAAACTCTGTGTATATGTTCCCATTTTACTCTGTCTGCAGACATAGGATTTTCTGGAGGGGCTGCTTTTTTTGAAGGATCTGCTAATAACGCTTTTTCAACATCTTCTGCATCAGCAGGTTTAGCTAAATAATCTATAGCACCTTCTTTGATTGCAGCTACTGCTGTTGGAATATTTCCATAACCAGTTAACATGATGATTCTACTATTACTATTTGTAGACTGAATTTCTTTTACAACCTCAAGTCCGTTACCATCTCCAAGTCTTAAATCAACTACAGCAAAACCTGGTTTCTTAGTTTTTACAGATTCAACTCCTTTTTGTACACTCTCAGCTTGAAAAACATCAAACCCTTTTTTCTCCATCGCTCTGGCTAAACGCTCACGAAAAGGATTATCATCATCCACGATTAATAATGATTTATTCTCAAAATCGCTCAAATTCTGTAGTTTTGCTTCTTCTTTCATAATCCTTATATGGGGTCTCTGCTGGATATTACAATATATGAATTTTACGCATTTCTGGCTTGAATTATTTGCTTTACATTGGTGTTGTTTACTTTATACGCCAAAAAATATTAAAGTTTTTTTAAAAAAGACTTTTTTTTATTAAATTTTTTTTGGAGGCATTTAAAATGCAAAAATTTAAATCAGTTGAAGAATTAGTTAATCAGCTGAAACCTGAAAAACCAGTTTACTGTATAAGAAAGAATTCCATAAAATCTGCTGTTAAATTTTTCCTAAACAAATTTCCAGGAAAAATTTTATATGCGGTCAAGACTAATCCACACCCTGAAGTAATCAAAACAATCATAGAAAGTGGAGTTGAAAAATTTGATGTAGCATCAATCGAGGAAATTAAAAATATTAGAACTTTTAGCAAAACTGCTAAATGCTCTTATATGCATACCGTAAAAAGTAGAGAAAGTATAAAAGAAGCATATTTTAATTATGGTGTAAAAACTTTTTCATTAGATACTAAAGATGAACTGATTAAAATAATTGAAAGTACAAATAATGCTGAAGATTTAGAATTATTTGTAAGAGTTGCTGTTTCCAATGAACATGCAGAAATTGATTTATCTAAAAAATTTGGTGCTTTAACATCAGAAGCAATAGGTTTATTAAGACTTGTGAAACAACATGCTAAAAAGGTTGGCTTAAGTTTTCATGTTGGTTCACAATGTATGCATCCAATTTCTTATGCGAAAGGAATTAGTGAAATTGGAAATGTAATTAAAAAAACCAAGATAATTCCAGATTATATTAATGTAGGTGGAGGTTTCCCTACAATCTATCCTGACTTAATTCCACAATCTTTAATTAGTTATTTTAATGAAATAAATAAGAGTTTAGAAAATTTAAAACTTGAAAAACTTCCTGAAATTATTTGTGAGCCTGGTAGAGCTATAGTTGCAGAAAGTGGCTCAACAGTTGTGAGAGTTAATTTAAGAAAAAAACAAAAGCTTTATATTAATGACGGTACATATGGTACTCTTTTTGATGCAGGTACACCTAACATTGTATTCCCATCTAGAATGATTAAAGAAAATTCTAACAAAATAATTTCAAAAAAATTAACTGCTTTTGACTTCTTCGGACCAACATGTGATAGCATGGATTATATGAAAGGTCCTTTTTTGCTTCCAAATAATATTAAAGAAAATGATTATATTGAACTTGGTCAACTTGGGGCATACGGATTGACATTTAGAACTCAGTTTAATGGTTATTATTCAAATGAAATTTATGAAGTTGAAGATAACCCAATAATGACAATGTATGATAAAGGCATTAACAAAGCTAACATGGTAGCTTAATGTCGAGTCAAAAAAATCCAGGTCATAACAGTAAAAGAGATTTCTTAAAAAATCCTGTTGAGCACATCGATATAACTTCTTTCGACTCTAGGAAAATTATATCCTCAATGGAAAAAATGTCATTTGTTTCTAGAGAAACAGCAAATGCTGCTAATATATATAACGAGATGCTTAAAGATAAAGATTGTACAATTTTCCTTACCTTAGCAGGCTCTACTTCGGCAGCTGGATGTATGAATATTTATAAAGATTTAGTTAAATATAATATGGTAGATGCAATTGTTGCAACAGGTGCTTCTATAGTAGATATGGATTTTTTTGAAGCTCTTGGTTTTAAACATTATCAAGGTTCACAATTTCAAGATGATACTGAGTTGAGGAATAATTATATAGATAGAATTTACGATACCTACATAGATGAAGAAGAGCTTCAAATGTGTGATAAAATAATATGTGAAATCGCTAATAACCTAGAGGCGAGAAGCTATACTTCAAGAGAGTTCATTTATGAAATGGGAAAATATTTAAAAAATAACTCAAAGAAAAAAGATTCTTTAATTGAAACCGCTTTTGACAACAATGTTCCTATTTTCTGCCCTGCTTTTACCGACTCAAGCGCAGGATTCGGGTTAGTTATGCATCAAGAACAAAATCCAAAAAAACATATGACCATAGACTCAGTTAGAGAGTTTAGAGAACTTACAGAAATTAAAATCAAATCTAAAGGTTCTGGATTATTTATGATTGGTGGTGGTGTACCTAAAAACTTTATTCAAGATACTGTTATTTGTGCTGAACTATTAGGAAAAGATGTAGAGATGCATAAATATGCTGTTCAAATTACTGTTGCTGATAGTAGAGACGGTGCATGTAGCAGCTCCACATTAAAAGAAGCAAGCTCATGGGGAAAAGTAGATATTACAAAAGAACAGATGGTGTTTGCAGAGGCAACTAGTGTTTTACCATTGATAGCAAGTGATGCTTATCATAAGGGTGAGTGGAAAAACAGAGAAAGAAAAAACTTTACAAAAATTTTTGAATAAAATTGAAATATCTATCAAATAAAAACGGGTTTTTAGGAATTGATAATAAATTTAGCTTTAAAGAAAAAGCTGTGATTGTTCCATTTGGATTAGAAAAAACTGTCAGTTATGGAGGGGGAACAAGAAATGGACCTAAAGAAATTATAAAAGCATCACATCAAGTTGAGCTATATGATGAAGAGCTTAACTGCGAACCTTATAAGAAAATAGGTATTAAAACTTTAAAACCATTTAAAATAGACAAAAATATTAAAAAAGCCCTGAATAAAATCTCAAAAATTAATAAAGAGATTTTAGATAAAAAACTTTTCCCAATGACTTTAGGTGGAGAACATTCAATAACACCTGGATGTATTGTTCCTTTTACTAAAAAATATAAAAATATTTGCCTCTTACATTTTGATGCCCATGCAGATTTACGTCAAAGTTATAATGGAGAAAAATTTTCTCATGCCTCAGCAATTAGAAGATGTTTGGATTACAAAAATGTTTCTTTAATTTCATTTGGGATAAGAAACATCTCAGAAAGTGAAATCCCATTTTTAAAAAAGAATTCTTCAAGAATAAATATTTTTTGGGCAAAAGACAAAAAAAAATGGAATTTGTCTAAATTTAAAAAAATGATTAAAAACAAAACTGTTTATCTAACATTCGATGTTGATGGACTAGACTCAAGTATTATGCCTGCAACAGGTACACCTGAACCAGGAGGACTTTTGTGGGACGAGACATTAGATATAATAAGAATTGCAGCTAAAAACTCAAAGATTGTTGGTGCAGATATTAATGAACTATCTCCAATTAAAGGATTTAATTCCTATAATTTTCTTGTTGCAAAGTTAGCATATAAAATTTTGTCTTATAAATTTTTATATTAAACTTTAATTGGTTTGATAACTTTCAACAATATTCTGAATGGTATCAACATTATTAAAGCAACTAAAATTTTTACAGCTAAATCTCCAAGAGATAAAGTAACCCAAGGTACCCCTGTTGCATAAAATGATATTGAGAAAAATAAAAATGTGTCTACTGTTGATCCAATCAAAGATGAAGTAAGTGGTGCAACAAACCAGTCTTTTCTTCTTAATCGATCAAAAATTTGAATATCTAACAATTGAGCGGTAATAAAAGCCACCCCTGATCCAATTGCAATTCTAACAGAGATTAAATCTGCAAAATCAGTTGAGAACAGAAGTGTAAATATAATTCCTATTAAAAAACCCAAATATACAATTTGCCTTGCTAATAATTTACCGTACGACCTATTCGCTAAATCTGTTATTAAAAAGGCTATTGGGTAACTAAAAGCTCCATAAGTTAAAATCTCATTTAACCCAAAATAATTTATTGGGAACTGAACTAAATAATTAGAAGATAATACAACAACCCCCATCATTATAGATAGAGTGATAAATAATTTGTTCATTAAGCTAATTTAGCTAAAGGTTTTTTTTTAAAAGGGGATTTAATTAAAACTACTTTTTTTAACTTTTTTAATCTAGGAGATAAATTTTTATTTTTTACAGTTTTTAAAAATTCATCAAAACTACCTTTTTTATCTACTGACCTTACACCTGAATTGCTTACAGTAAGTTTTAAACTTCTTCCAGTAAGCTCACTTGTAAATTTTACTTTTTTTAGATTAGGTAAAAATCTTCTTTTAGTCTTATTGTTAGCATGACTAACATTATGACCTTTCATGGGAATTTTACCAGTAAGTTCACATTTTTTTGACATAATAACAGTGCCTATATAAGGGGAGATATTGAAGGCGTCAAGTTTAATACATTTAAGAAACAGTTTTATTTCCAACAATTTCTGTGAAATTTTTGACACCATCTCTTATTAGTAATTCTTTTAGGTCTTTTTTAATTATGCCAGCAATATTGGGTCCTTGAAATACCATACCGGTATACAGCTGAAGATAATCTGCTCCTAATAAAAACTTATCATAAGCTGCTTTACCAGAGTCAACACCACCTACTCCAATTATTTTAATTTTACCTTTAATTAATTTATAGAATTTACTTATTAAAAAATTTGATTTTTTTTCAATAGGTTTTCCAGATAAACCACCTTTTTGATGTTTCTGTATGTTTTGAAGTGTTTCCCGAGAAGCTTCGGAAGTATTTGAAATTATTATTGCACTTATTTCATTTTCTAAAAGTATTTCTGAAATTAAGTCAATTTGATTTTCACTTATATCTGGTGAAATCTTTACGGCTATAGGAATTTCAGTTTTTAATTCTTTTTTTTTTTCTGAAACAGAATTTAATAATTCTTTTAATTTATTCTCTTCATGAAAATTTCTAAGATTTTCAGTATTAGGTGAAGAAATATTTATTGTAATATAATCTGCAACTTCAGAAAATTTTTCTAATCCAATCAAATAATCATTTAATCTATCATTAGAGTCTTTATTGGGACCAACGTTTACACCTAAGACACCTAGTTGTTTATTAGATTTTATTCTATTTAATATGATATCTGATCCTTGGTTATTAAAACCTAACCTATTAATTAATGCTTGATCTTCTACCAATCTAAATACTCTTGGTTTTTCATTTCCATATTGTTTTAATGGTGTAACCGTACCTACTTCAACAAATCCAAAACCCAATTTAAATAAAGGATTGTATACTTCTGCATTTTTATCAAAACCTGCTGCAATACCGATAGGATTATCAAGATGTTGATTAAATAATTTAGTTTTTAAAAGGGGATCATTTTTGTTTTCATCAAATATATTTGAAACTAAATTTAGCTTAAGAGATTGAATTGCTAAAAAATGTGCTCTTTCAGGATCTATTTTAAATATTAAAGATCTTAAATTTGAATACATTATTTTAATTTACTATTTATCAACTCTTTTGTTTCGTTAACACCGAAAAAACTTATAAAAAAACCCATTCTAGGTCCATTCTCATCTCCAAACACCACTTCATAAATTAACTTAAACCAATCTCTTAAGTTTTCTGCATATCCATTCTCTTTACCTGTCGAATAAATTAATGTTTGAATATCCTCTGGAGACATTTGATCATTACATTGTTCTAAAGTTTTAACCAAAGCTTTTAGAGCTAATGTTTCATTTTCAGATGGATTTTTATATTTTTTTTGAGCCTTAATAACATCATTAAAATACTTAATTGCATAACCAACTAGTCCATCGAAAATTGGAAAATTTTTTTCATGAATGTTAGGTTTGTATTTTTTAACAAACTTCCATAATAAGTCTTTGTTATCAGCATTGCTTGTTTCAACTAAATTCAACAACATAGAAAAAGACATAATCATTTCCTCTTTTGGAATATTGCCATTATGAACATGCCAAACGGGATTCATTACTAATTGTTGTTCGGTTTGTTTTTTTGATTTTTCAATATTATCAAGGTACTCATCTACAGCTTTAGGTACTATTTCTTTATAAAGTTTTTTTGCTCTTTTTGGATTTTGATACATATACAAAGATAAGCTTTCAGGTGAAGCATATTTTAACCATTGGTCGATAGTAATACCATTTCCTTTTGATTTTGAAATTTTTTCACCCTTTTCATCAAGAAATAATTCATAAGCAAATCCAGATGGATGTTTTTTACCTATTAAATTTATAATTTTTGTTGATAAAATTGCACTTTCAATAAGGTCTTTTCCATACATTTCAAAATCTATATCCAGAGCATACCATCTCATTGCCCAATCAACTTTCCATTGTAATTTGCAATTTCCATCCAAAATACTAGATTCTAGTTTTTTACCGTTGTTATCAAAAATAATTTTAGAATTTTTTTTATCAATTTCTATAACTGGAATTTCGAGAACATGACCTGTATCTGAACAAATAGGTAAAAAAGGACAGTAAGTTTTTTGACGTTCTTTGCCTAAAGTTGGAAGTATTATATTCATTATACCATCATAATTTTCTAAAATAATTTTTAAAGTTGGGTTAAAAAAACCACCTTTGTATAAAGATGTTGAACTTTTAAAATTATATTTGAAATCAAAACTGTTTAAGAAATCTTTTAACATTTCGTTATTATGTTCACCAAAACTTTGAAATTTTTCAAATGGATCTGGAACTTGTGTTAAGGGTTTATGTAAATTTTTATTTAGTAATTCCTGATTAGGAACATTATCAGGAACTTTTCTTAAACCATCCATATCATCAGAAAAAGTAATTATTTCTGTTGGTAGATCTGTAAGTTGGTTTAACGCATTAACCATCATTGAGGTTCTGGCAACTTCACCAAATGTTCCAATGTGAGGAAGGCCACTTGGACCATATCCTGTTTGAAGGGTAATTTTTCCTTTTTTATCAAAAAATGTTTTTCTCTCACGAAGCATTTTTTTTGCTTCAACAAAAGGCCAAGCACTAGTTTTATCTAAAATTTCTTTTTTAATCACGAATATATCTTTTATAAAAATCTTAAATTGGCGATTTTATTAATTCTTATAGAGTTGAAATTTATTTACCATAAAATAATGTTCTTTCAAAATGTCTAATTATAAAACTGTTTTTTTCACACTAGGAGTTTTGCAAATAATTTTAGGGGTCTCAATGTTCATCCCTATAATTGCTCAATTTATTTATTCTGAAATAGATTCTTCATTTTTTGGTGCATCTATTGTGACTATCATTTTTGGATCATTATTTTTTCTTTCAAATCTAGACCACGACAAGAAGTTAAATTTACAACAAGCATTTTTATTAACTGCTTTGTCTTGGTTAAGTATTGCTATTTTTGGATCTTTACCATTTATATTTTCGACTATGGAGCTTTCAATTACTGATGCTTTTTTTGAAAGTATGTCAGGAATTACAACGACAGGATCTACTATTATTTCGAATTTAGAGAATACACCAAAAGGAATTTTGTTATGGAGAGCATTGCTTCAATGGTTGGGAGGTATCGGTATTATTGTAATGGCAATTACCTTAATGCCCATAATGAATGTTGGTGGTATGCAATTATTTAAAATTTCTAGCAACGACTCATCTGAAAAAATTCTTCCTAAATCAAAAGAAATAGCTCTAAGACTGATCTATATTTATTCAGGGTTAACTGGTCTTTGTGCATTTTCATATTGGATATTTGGAATGGGAAAATTTGATAGCCTAACCCATTCTATGACCACAATAGCAACTGGTGGATTTTCAAATTACAATCAATCTATCGGATATTTTAATAGTGGTCTTATAGAAATGTCTTCAATGATATTTATAATTTTAGGAAGTATTCCTTTTATTACATACATAAAATTTATAAGTGGAAATAAAAAAATATTTTTAAATGATATTCAGATTAGAACATTTATTAAAATAATAATTATAAGTATTATTTTATTATCAATTTATTTATTTTTTAACAATGTCGAAAATTTTAGCTTTAGAAATATTTTATTTAATACCATTTCAATATTGACTGGAACAGGTTACGTAAATGCTGAATTTGATGGTTGGGGCAGTTTTCCCATAACTATATTTCTTGCTCTCATGTTTATAGGGGGTTGTGCTGGATCTACTACTTGTGGAGTAAAAATTTTTAGAATTCAAATTTTATATTTATTTATATTAAATCAATTAAAAAAAATAATTTACCCTAAGGGAATATTTATAATTAAATATGATCAGGGGTCTGTGGATGATAAATTTATTGCATCAATTATTTCATTTATTTATTTTTATTTTGTTATATTTTTTATTTTAGCTGTATTATTATCGTTAACTGGTTTAGATTTTATTACCGCTATTTCTGGAGCTGCAACATCAATATCAAATGTTGGTCCTGGATTGGGTCCTATAATTGGGCCTAATGGAGATTTTTCAGCTTTACCAGATATTTCAAAATGGATCTTAACTGTAGGTATGATTTTAGGTAGACTTGAGTTATTTGCGATATTAGTATTGTTCTTACCATCTTTTTGGAGAAATTAATTATGGATCGAATTAAGAAACAATCATGGCTGGACTCTCTATCAGTTTACAAGGATATACGTATGGTAAGAATTCTTTTATTAGGTTCAATAAGTGGATTCCCTTGGGTATTAATTGCAAGTAGTTTGAGTCTATGGCTCAAAGAGGAAGGTCTTAGTAGATCAACAATTGGATGGGCAGGACTAATTTTTGGAGTATACGCCTTCAATTATTTGTGGGCTCCTATTATAGATAGAATTCAAATTCCAATACTAACAAAAAAACTAGGTCATAGAAGAGGCTGGATAGTTTTGATGCAGCTTATTATTTTAGTAAGTTTAATAGTTTGGAGCATAATAAATCCTACAGAAAATTTGGCATTATTAATTTCAGTTGGATTAATTATTGCTATTGCATCAGCTACACAAGATATAACTGTAGATGCTTTAAGAATTGAACAAATAAATGAAAATGAGGGAAAATCTATGGCTGCTGGTGCAGCTATGGCTGTTGTTGGATGGTGGACTGGCTATAAGTTAGGAGGAGTTGTTGCTTTGTTTACAGCTGAATATTTTGAAAATTTAGGTGTTACAGATTATTGGCAAGCTACTTTTTTGGTTCTGGGTATTTTAATTATTTTAATGAACATAGGGTTAATGTTTGTTCATGAACCAATTGAAACAGATAGACAAGCAAAACAAAGAGAGACAGACAAATTGATAGAGGGAAAACTTGGTACTAGCAATATAATTACAAACTTTGTTGCTTATATTACAGGAACCATTGGTGGTCCTATCATCAGTTTTTTTAAAAAGAATGGTTTTGCTATTGCACTAGGAATT
The DNA here is from genome assembly GCA_902538255.1 of uncultured Pelagibacteraceae bacterium. Taxonomy (GTDB): domain Bacteria; phylum Pseudomonadota; class Alphaproteobacteria; order Pelagibacterales; family Pelagibacteraceae; genus Pelagibacter. Next base: position 15,024 of record CACBEJ010000001.1, read on the forward strand.
TTGGGCTTTGTCTTCTTGTTTAAAATAGGTGAAGCTTTCATGGGAAGAATGTCTATTGTCTTTTATAAAGAAATTGGATTTTCCAAGGGTCAAATTGCGATTTATTCAAAAGGACTTGGTTGGATAACAACAGTTGTGTTTACATTATTAGGTGGAGTAATGGCTATGAGAGCTGGAACAATTAAAACAATGTTCTTCGCTGGAGGACTAATGGCTTTAACAAATCTTTTATTTGCAGTTTTGGCATGGACTGGAAAATCAGAAATTCTATTCGCAATTGCTGTAATAGCTGATGATATTACAGCTGCTTTTGCAACTGTAGCTTTTGTTGCATTTATATCTTTACTAGTTGATAGAACTTATACAGCTACACAATATGCACTACTCGCTTCAATTGGTACTGCTGGTCGAACCACTTTAGCTTCATCTTCTGGAGCTTTGGTTGACTGGTTAAATGGAGATTGGGGAACATTTTTTGTTTTAACAACTATAATGGTGATACCTTCATTAATCTGTTTATGGATAATAAAAAATAAGATTAAAATTGGTGCAAAATAATTTTTATTTCGTAGGTAATTTTTCAAATATCTATAAAAAGCCTTCTAAAAAATCTGAAGTTACTTCGCAAATTATCTATGGTGAGAAATTCAAAATTTTATCAAAAAATAAAAGTTGGATTAAAATTAAAGCTTTATTTGATAATTATGAGGGGTTTATAAAAAATTCAAAGTATATAAAGAAATTTACACCATTGTATAAAGTTAGTGTTCTCAAAGCTAAAATTTTTAATAAACCAGGAATCACATCAAACGGTTGGCTTCCACTTGCATCTAAATTATGTGTTTTAGCACATAATAAAAATTATATAAAAATCGAAAAAAATAAATGGATTAAAAAAAAAGATATTAAAAAATTAAATCATAAAGATTTTAACTTTGTAAGAATATTTAAAAAGTTTTTAAATGTAAAATATGTATGGGGAGGTAAAACATTTAAAGGTATTGACTGTTCAGCTTTATTACAAATATTTTTTATGTATAATAATTCTTTCTACCCAAGAGATACTAAGGATCAGATCAAATATGTAAAAATAAAATTAAAAAAAAGAAAATTCAAAAAAGGAGATATTATTTTTTGGAAAGGTCATGTTGCTGTATGTTTAAATTCCAGACAACTAATTCACGCGTATGGACCAGAAAAAAAAGTGATTATTATGCCAATTATAGAAACAATTAATGAGATTCAAAGAACTGCCAACCTACAGGTAAAAAAAGTATCTAGAATAAAATATTAATTTCTTCCAAAGTCAGGCTTGTCTATATCTTGTTTCAATTTGATGATTTTTGACCTTACTTTTTTAGTTTGAATAAGTTTTTTAATAATAGACTTATTATTTTTGAAATTAATATCTTTTTTAAATTGATTTAAATTTTTTATAAATAAATCAATCGCTTTTGAAATATTATTTTTATTGTTAAAAAAGATGTCCCGCCACATGATTTCATTTGATGCTGCAATCCTAGAAAAATCTCTTAATCCACCAGCACTATATTTGATTAGCTCATAATTTTGTTTTTTCTCAAAATCTTGTGCAGATTTCACCAGATTATATGCAATTAAGTGTGGTAAATGGCTAGTAATAGAAAAAATTTTGTCATGTTTTTTAGCGCTCATCACAACTACTTTTGCTCCAATTTTTTTTCCAAAACTTAGTTAAAATATTTATATTATTTTTTTTAATATTTTTTTCTTTAATTATTATGCACCATCTATCAGTAAACATATTTTCTTTACCATGCTCTGGTCCACTAACCTCTGATCCAGCTATCGGGTGACTTTGAATCCAATGAATACCTTTCTTTAAAAATTTATTTATAATTTTAGAAGTTTCAATTTTCGAAGAACCAATTTCTGTAATCAATGTTTTCGATGGTATAAATTTATTAATTTTTAAAATAATATTTTTATATTCACTCATTGGTGTACAAAAAATAATTAAATCAGAATTACTTGTGCCTTCTTTTAATGATTTAACAATTGTTCCGGGTAATTTTAATCTTTTTATCTTAGCAATATTTGATTTTGATTTTTCATAGATGAATATTTTTTTTGCTATTTTTTTTTTGCTAATACGCCTTAATAAAGATGAACCTAATAATCCACAGCCAATAATTAAAATATTTTTCATTTTTTCAATACTTGCTTAATAACACTCATAAATTTTAAGTTTTCTTTTTTAGATCCAATAGTTAACCTTAATTTATTCTTTATATGATAACCATCTTCTGTTGATCTTAAAATAATTCCCTTATTTTTAAGTTTTTCATACAGAAATTTTGCTGAGTATCTGCATTTTTCAAAATTAAGTAACAAAAAATTTGCTGAAACTGAATTTGAAAAAATATTATATGTCTCAAGAAATTTCTTAATTTTTTCAGAATATAATAAATTATGTCTAATCGATTTATTTATGAAAGCTTTATCCTTCAGTGACTCGATAGCAGCTAATTGAGCAATACCATTTACATTAAATGGTGGTTTTATAACATTTAGCGCATTAACTATTTTTTTTGATCCATATCCCCAACCTACTCTCAGAGAAGCTAATCCAAACATTTTTGAAAAAGTTCTAAGTATGAAAACATTGTCTTTATTTTTAAACAAATCTAAGCCTGAGGTATAATCTTTGTTTTTCATATATTCTGCATAGGCATCATCTATAACTAGCAAAATTTTTTTATTTAATCTTTTTCTTAATTCTAAAACTTCTTTTTTCGTTAAATAAGTTCCTGTAGGATTGTTTGGGTTAGCTATAAACACAATTTTAGTTTTTTTTGTTATTTTTTTTAAAATTTCATTTACTGAGACTTTAAAATTAATTTCTTTTGCAAATACAACTTTTGCACCTACAATTTTAGAGTAAATTCTGTACATTAAAAAACTATACTCAGGTACTACAACCTCATCTTTTGGGTTTAAAAACAACTGACAGAGCATTTGAATAACTTCATCTGAACCAGCTCCACAAATAATTTTCTCAGAATTGCATTTATAAGCTTTAGATATTGCTTTTCTTAAATTTTGAGATTTTCCATCTGGATATTTATCTAAATTCAGATTTTTATTTGATATTACTTTCTTTGCTTTAGGGCTCATGCCTAAAGCAGACTCATTTGCAGAAAGCTTAATTACTTTCTTAAGTTTCTTAACTTTTGATTTACCAGGTTTATAAGCCTCAATTTTAAATTTTTTGAAATTTGGAGTTATCATTTTTTTTAATTTATGTGCTCTTTATAGATAAAATTACAAAATTTTATAGAGAATAAGAGGATTTTTTTAAAAAATTGACATAATAAATAAGTTCTAGTAAAAAAATTATGCGCTGATTTAACTGAATTGCGAGCGCTTAAAAAAAACCGCTAAAATAGTTTTTTTTCTCACAATTCGAAACAGTCAAAAACTATGAATACTGAGAAAAACATAAAAACTTTAATTGTAAAGAAACCACTAAAATTAGACTGTGGAAAGACCATAAAAGATTTTCCTATAGCCTATGAAACTTACGGTTCACTTAATTCAAAAAAAGATAATGCAATATTAGTTTTTCATGCTCTAACAGGAGATCAATTTATCACTGGAATAAACCCTGTAACTAACAAAGAGGGTTGGTGGAGTTATGCAGTAGGTCCTGATAAGGCTATCAATACGAATAAATATTTTGTTATTTGCTCTAACGTAATTGGTGGATGTATGGGATCATATGGACCAAGTCATAAAGATCCTGATCAAAAAATTTTTGGAACAAATTTTCCAGTTATTACAATTAATGATATGGTAAATGCTCAATATAATTTACTTGAGCATTTTGGTATAGATAAATTATTTTCTATAACTGGAGGTTCAATGGGAGGTATGCAGGTCCTTCAGTTTATCAGCAACTTTCCTGATAAATCTAAAACAGTCATACCAATAGCAACCACATCCAGTCATTCAGCACAAAATATTGCTTTTAACGAACTAGGCAGACAAGCTATTACAGCTGATAGTAACTGGAAAGAGGGAAACTATACATCAAACGATACTAATCCTGGAAAGGGATTAGCTGTAGCTAGAATGGCAGCTCATATAACTTATTTATCTAAAAAAGGTTTACAAGAAAAATTTGGAAGAAAGTTACAAGAAAGAGAAGATCTTAAATTTGGATTTGATGCTGATTTTCAAATAGAAAGTTATTTGAGATATCAGGGCTCAGTATTCGTAGATAGATTTGATGCAAATAGTTATCTTTATATAACAAGAGCTATGGATTATTTTGATTTAGCCAAGCAATTCAACGGTAATCTTTCAGAAGCATTTAAAAATACAAACGCGAAATTTTTTATAATTTCATTTACTTCAGATTGGCTTTATCCAACCCAAGAAAACAAAGATATTGTGATTGCTTTAAACTCAATAGGAGCTGATGTTGGATTTGTAGAAATTGAGTCAGATAAAGGTCACGACTCCTTTTTACTAGACGTTCCTGATTTCTTAAGTGCACTTAAAAACTTTTTAGATAAATCTTACGAAGAAAATTGATTATGAAAAATGAATTTAAGGTAATAGCAAATTTAATTGAAAAAGATAAGAAAGTCTTAGATGTAGGTTGTGCTGATGGAACTTTGATGAAATTTTTAAAGGATAATAAAAACATAAATATAAGAGGATTAGAGATTTCAAAAGAAAAAGTGCAAGAATGCATTGCAAAAGGTTTAACTGTAATTGAAGGAAATGCTGAAAAAGATTTAAAGCAATTTCCAGACAAATCATTTGATTATGTTGTTTTAAGTCAAACCCTACAAGCTTTTCTTAATCCTGAATTAGTTTTAGATGAACTTTTAAGAGTTGGAAAAAAAGCAATAGTTACAATTCCTAATTTTGGATACTGGAAAGTAAGATTTCATTTATTATTAAAAGGCACAATGCCAATTACTAAAACATTGCCAGATGAATGGTATAACACACCAAATTTACATATGTGTACAATCAAAGATTTTTTTCACTTTGTAAAGTCAAAAGATATAAAGATTTTTAAATCACTCGCTTTAAATAATCTTAATTCATCAATAATAAATAAGAGTAATTTAGGGGTTAAAAATTTGTTTGCAGATCTAGGCATATTTTTGATAGAAAAATAAAATGCGTATCGAAATTATACCTTGTCTTCAAGACAACTATAGCTATTTAATAATAGACGAAAGTAACAAATTTGCATGTGTTGTAGATCCCAGTGAGTCTAAACCAATAATAAATTTTCTAAAAAACAAAAATATAAAATTAAAATATATTCTTAATACTCATCATCATTATGATCATATTGGAGGAAATCAAGAATTAAAAAAAAAATATGGGTCAGTTGTTGTGGGTTTTAAAGGAGATTCAAAAAGAATACCTGGGATAGACATATTGTTAGAAGACAATCAAACATGGAAAGCTGAAAACTTTGAAGCTAAAATTATGCATATACCTGGACACACATCGGGCCATATTTGTTTTAATTTTTATAAAGAAAAATTAGTTTTTACTGGAGATACACTTTTCTCACTTGGCTGTGGAAGAATATTTGAAGGCTCTTATGAAGAAATGTTTGAGTCTTTGAACAAAATTAAATTGTTACCAAAAGAGACAAAAATTTATTGTGGTCATGAATACACTCTTAATAATGCAAAATTTTGTAAAAAATATGATTCTGGAAACAAAGATTTACAAAAAAAAATAGAAAAAATAGAAAAATTAAGAGAAAATGGAATTCCTACCATACCCTCAACTTTAAAAGAGGAATTGGATTGCAATATATTTTTAAGAGCAAAAGATCTAAAAACCTTTTCAAAATTAAGAGATTTTAAGGATAATTTCTAATTAATTCGGCTTGACTAAAGGCTGACTACAACTATATTGCGGTAACTTTAAATTAAATCATACTATGTCATACGCAGTAATAAAAACAGGTGGAAAACAGTATAAAGTAAAATCTGGAGATATTCTAAAAATTGAAAGACTACCAGATTCTAAACCTGAGACTAAAATAGAGTTTAATGAAATTTTGGCATATGGTGATGACAAATCAATTGAAATAGGAACTCCAAATGTTGAGGGTGCAAAAGTAGAAGCTAATTTAGTTAAAAATAGTAAAAATAGGACTATTTTAATTTTTAAAAAAAGAAGAAGACAAAATTCAAGAAGAAAAAATGGACATAGACAAGAATATTCTATGATAAGAATTAACAAAATTTTTTCAAAAGATGGTAAGGTGTTATCAGAAGCTGAAAAAATTTCTAAAACTTCAAAAAAAGAAGAAGTTAAGGAAGCAGTAAGCAAATAATTATTAGGTAGATTATGGCAACAAAAAAAGCAGGTGGATCATCACGAAACGGAAGAGATAGTGCCGGTAGAAGACTTGGTGTAAAAAAGTATGGTGGTGAAACAGTAATTCCTGGAAACATAATTGTTAGACAAAGAGGAACTAAGATTTTTCCAGGAGAAAATGTTGGTATGGGTAAAGATCATTCAATATTTTCAATTGTTAAAGGAAAAGTTGTATTCAAAAAATCTAAATCAGATAGAACTTTCGTTTCTGTAAAGCCCAATTAATAGTACAACCAATTAATATAGATGTTGTATTATGAAATTTCTCGATCAAGTTAAAATTTATATTAAAGCTGGAAACGGTGGAGATGGATCTCCTAGTTTTAGAAGAGAGAAATATGTTGAGTTTGGTGGACCAGATGGTGGGGATGGTGGAAAAGGTGGATCAGTTATTTTAAAGTCAGAAGAAAATTTAAATACCCTTATTGATTATCGATATCAACAACATCATAAAGCCGAACGTGGAGAAAATGGTTCTGGTCAAAACCGAACAGGAAGAGGTGGTGAAGATTTAATTTTAAAAGTTCCTCTAGGTACACAGGTATTTGAGGAAGATAACAAAACTCTTCTTTTCGATTTTAATAAAAAAGGTGAAGAATATGTTGCAGCTGCTGGTGGAAAAGGAGGTTTAGGAAACACAAGATTTAAAAGTTCTACAAATAGAGCGCCAAGAAAATTTACTAAAGGGACCATCGGAGAAGAATTTACAATATGGCTTCAATTAAAAACAATTGCTGATATTGGTATTATAGGATTGCCAAATGCTGGAAAATCGAGTTTGTTAGCAGCATTAACAAACGCAAATCCAAAAATTGCAAATTATAAATTTACAACTATTAATCCAAACCTTGGCGTAGCTTCTTACGATGATAAAGAAATTACTATTGCAGATATTCCAGGATTAGTTGAAGGAGCCCACGAAGGTATAGGTTTAGGTATACAATTTTTAAAACATATAGAAAGATGTAAGTCCTTACTGCACTTAATTGATGTTACCAACTTAGATCTGAATGAGTCTTATAATCAGGTAAAAAATGAATTAAAAAGCTATAGTGCAAAGTTATTAAAAAAAAAAGAACTAATTGTGCTAAATAAAATTGATTTGATTGATGAAAAAACAGCAAATGAGGTTATAGGTCATTTTTCAAAGGGTAAAAATTGTGAGATTATGACAATGACAACTCTGGAAATAAAATCTGTATCAAAAATTAAAGCCAAACTTTTGTCTTATGTATCTTAAAAACTCTAAAATAATTGTTGTCAAAATTGGATCATCTCTCCTGGTTGATCAAAATAAAAAAATTAGGAAACAATGGTTATCTAGTTTTGCAAAAGACATTAAAAGATTAAGAGATAAAAATCAAAAAGTAGTTATTGTTAGCTCTGGTGCTATAGCTTTGGGTTGCAAGAAAATGAATTATAACAAAAAAAATATTAAATTAGATAAGAGTCAAGCTATTGCTTCTATTGGTCAAATAGAACTGATGAATTTATTTTCACAAATTTTCACAAGATATAAATTAAATATTTCTCAGATTTTGCTTACATTAGAAGATACTGAGGAAAGAAGAAGATCTCTCAATGCAAAACGGACTTTTGATAATCTTTTTGAACTTGGTTTTATTCCTGTGGTCAATGAAAATGATACCATTGCAACGAGTGAAATAAAATATGGAGATAATGATAGATTGGCATCTAGAGTTGCACAAATTACAAATGCAGATACTTTAATTTTATTATCTGATGTTGATGGTTTGTATACAAAAAATCCTAAAGTTTTTAAGGATGCTAAACTAATAAAGAAGATTGATGACCTCAAAATAGATCTAAAAAAAATTTATGTTAAAGGTGTAAATGAATATGGAAGTGGTGGTATGCATACAAAAATTGAAGCAGCAAAAATATGTCAGCTTGCTGGTACTAGTATGGTTATTGCCAATGGACTATATTCAAATCCTATATCAAAAATAATTGAAAAAAATAATTGTACCTGGTTAAGTCCAAAAATTTCAAAGTTAGATGCTAGAAAAAAATGGATAATAAGTTCTGTAGCACCTAAAGGAGCTTTAATAATTGATGATGGTGCTAAAAAAGCATTAAAATCTGGAAAAAGTTTGTTAGCAGCAGGAATTAAAAAAGTTTTGGGAAGATTTAACAAAGGTGATCATATTAAAGTGTTAGACAAAAAAAATAATGAATGTGCTAGAGGGTTAAGTTCCTTTACTTCTGATGAGGTGACTAAAATCATGGGTCATCACTCTAATGAAATTGAAAAATTATTAGGCTATGTTGCAAAATCAGAGGTTATTCATAAAGATGATATGGTGGAAATTTAAATGATTAAATATATGAATTTAATTGGAAGAAAAGCTCGAAAAGCTAGTGAGTATAAAATTACAACTAAGGTAAAAAATAAAGTTTTAAATGATTATGCAAACTTAATTAAGAATGAAAAAAAATTTATTATTAATCAAAATTCAAAAGATATTAATTACGCAAGAAAAAAAGGATTAAAAGAAAACTTAATCAAAAGACTTCATTTAAATGAAGATAAATTAAATGGAATAATAAATTCTATTTTTAAAATAGTTAAACTAATAGACCCTATAGACAAAACTTTAGACAAATGGAAAAGACCAAATGGTTTGTATATAAAAAGAGTATCAATACCAATTGGAGTTATTGGGGTTATTTATGAAAGTAGACCAAATGTAACTTCAGATGTTGCTAGTCTTTGTTTTAAATCTGGAAATGTAGTGATTTTGAAAGGAGGCTCTGAGGCTATAAATTCAAATAAAGCTTTAGCTAAGTTGTTTAGAAAAGCACTTAAAAAAAATAAAGTTGATGAAAACTTTATACAGTTTATCGACGCAAAACAAAGGAAGATTGTAGATATTATGCTCTCTAAGATGAAAAAATATATCGATGTCATCATACCGCGTGGTGGAAAAAATTTGGTTAAAAAAGTTTTAGAATTATCCAAAGTACCTATAATTGGGCACTTAGAGGGGCTTTGTCATACTTATATAGATAAAGATGCAGAATTAAAAATGGCGAAAGAAGTTGTCTATAACGCTAAATTAAGAAATACAAGTATATGCGGTGCAACTGAAACTATCCTTATTCATAAAAATATAGTCAAAAAATTTAGTAATCCTATTTTGCAGGAACTTGAAAATAGTGGTTGTAAAATAATTGGTGATAAGATTTTGAAGAATTATTACAAGGGTCAGGTGTATCCTGCAAAAGAAAAAGATTGGTCAACTGAATATTTAGCATCAATTGTATCTGTTAAAATTGTTAAAAATTCTGAAGAGGCAATTAAGCATATTAACAAATATGGAACTATGCACACGGACTCCATCATTACAAAAAATAAAAAGACAGCAAAATATTTCTTAAAAAATGTAAAAAGCTCAATTGCAATGCATAATACCTCAACTCAATTTGCTGATGGTGGTGAATTTGGATTTGGCGGAGAAGTTGGAATTTCTACTAATACTCTACCACCAAGAGGTCCTGTGGGTTTAAATCAATTGATTTCATATAAATATGAAATCACTAGTAGTGGTAGAATAAGAAATTAAATTGAATAACACAAAAATAAAAATTGGTTTATTAGGTGGATCATTTGATCCTGCTCATAAAGGACACTTAGCAATTTCAAAAGAAGCAAAGAAAAGATTTAAACTCAAAAAAGTTATTTGGGCAATTACAAAAAAAAATCCATTTAAAAAGGAGAGTAAAACTTCAATTGCTCAAAGAATTAAATATTGTAAAAAAATAATTGGTACAAATTCATTTATTAAGATTAAATTTTACGAAAAAATTATTAAATCAAATAAAACTATAAATTTAATCAATCATTTAAAAAAAAATAAAAGCATTGAAATTTATTTTTTAATGGGTGCCGATAACCTTATTAATTTTCATAAATGGCATAAATCCAAATTAATTTCACAAAAATGTAATATTCTAGTTTTTGATAGACATGGGTATAAAAAAAATTCTTTAAAATCAAAGACATTTAAGCAACTTAGTAAGGCCAATCTAGAGTTTATTGAGTTTAATAAAGTCAACATTTCATCTTCTCAATTAAGAAAAATTTGATAATCTAAAATCAATTAATGGACAAAATTTCAGACTTAAAAGAAATTGTAATCAACACACTAGATCTCAATAAAGCTCAAGACATTGTAATTATTGATCTTAAAGACAAAAGTTCTATGGCAGATTATATGATCATAGCAAGTGGAACTTCATCTAGACATATTCAATCTTTATCAGAACAAGTTTTAGAAAAACTTAAAAATAATGGTGTAAAAGACTCAAAAATTGAGGGTAAAGAAAGTGGTGAATGGAAACTTGTTGATGGGATTGATTTGATTGTTCATATTTTTCACCCAGAAAAAAGAAAGTTTTATGAATTAGAGAAAATTTGGTCAGAGCTAATACCAAAAGAAAAAGTGATGATATGAGAAAAATTAAATTTTTATTATTAATTTTTTTCTCTATTTTTTGCTTAAATAAAACAGTTATTTCAGCTGAAATTGATATTTACAAAAAAATTGATCTTTTCGGTGAGGTTCTAGAAAAAATAAATAAAGAATATGTTGATGAGTTCAATCAATCTGAAAGTATGGACTCTGCTATCAATGGACTTTTACAATCCTTAGATCCTTATTCATCCTACATGTCCCCTAAAATTTTTGATGAAATGCAAACAGAAACTAGTGGTGAGTTTGGTGGACTAGGAATTGAAGTAAGTATGGAGGCTGGTGTGGTAAAAGTTATTTCACCAATAGATGATACACCTGCATCCAGAGCTGGATTAAAAGCTGGTGATTACATAGTAAAAATAAATGATATTCAGGTTCAAGGTAAATCATTAAGTGAAGCTGTTGATTTAATGAGAGGACCTGTAGGTTCTGGAATAGAGTTAACAGTAAGACGAAGAGGTGAAAAAAAAGCTTTAACATTTAATATCGTAAGAGAAGTTATCCAGGTTCAATCTGTAAAATCAGAAATTATGGATGAAAATATTGGATACATTAGGCTTACTTCATTTAACGATAACAGTAGTGATCAAATAGAAAAACAAATTAAAAAACTAAAAAAAAATAAAAATATAAAATCGTTTATTTTAGATTTAAGAAATAATCCTGGGGGTCTTTTAACTCAAGCAATAAAAATCTCAGATTTTTTTCTAGAAAATGGAGAGATAGTTTCAACAAAAAGCAGAAAAAAATTTGAAAATAGAAAATGGTTTGCCAAAAAAGGAGATATTATTGATGGAAAAACATTATTAGTTCTAATTAATTATGGTTCAGCTTCTGCATCTGAAATTGTTGCGGGGGCTTTAAAGGATCACAAAAGAGCAGTCATAATAGGCGAAAATAGTTATGGAAAAGGTTCAGTCCAATCAATTATTCCTTTAAAAAATCGTGGAGCTATCAGATTAACTGTCGCAAAATATTATCTTCCTTCTGGAAAATCTATTTCTGAAGTAGGTGTTAGACCAGATATAGAGGTAAATGAAGAAGGTGATGATTTTAGAATAAAAACTGATACTGATAATCAATTAAACTACGCTATTAAGTTACTTAACGGATAATATGAATAAAAATTTTAAAGATTTACCACTGAGAAGTGGGGTCGGAATTGTGTTGCTGAATAAACAAAATAAAGTATTCGTTGCAAAAAGAATAGATAATCCTAAAAATTTTTGGCAAATGCCTCAGGGTGGTGTTGATGAGGGAGAGGATAATTTAAAAGCTGCATTTAGAGAACTAGAGGAAGAAACAAGTATCAAAAGTGTAGAACTTATAAAAGAATTAGATGGTACATTAACCTATGATTTACCTGATAGATTACTAGGTATTATTTGGAAAGGTAAATACAAAGGTCAGAAGCAAAAATGGTTTTTAATGCGATTTATTGGAAATGATAATGAAATAAATATCAATACATCTAATCCAGAATTTTTAGATTGGAAGTGGATTGACTTAGATTTAATTACTGATGTTGTGGTTGATTTTAAACATCATGTTTACAAAGAACTTAAAGAAAAAGTAAAAAAACTAATTTAGAGTTTTTAAAACTTCAACTTTTTGATCTGCTAAATATTTAGATTGATCGTTAATATCGGTTTTATTAGCCTCTTCTTCTGCCTGTTTAAGTAAATCTTGTTGCTTTGATTTATCCATATCAGCAAGATTAAAAATTGTACTTGTTAAAATTGATAAATTGTTATTTTTGAACTCAACAATTCCATCTTCAACATAGTAATTTTCATCACCTGATTTTGATAAAATCTTAATTATCCCAGGTTTCAAAAAGGAAATAATAGAAATATGATCCTTCAATATTCCCATCTCTCCTTCAAATGCAGGAACAACAACTTCTGAAACATCATCTTTTACTAAAAAAGATTTTTCAGGATTTACAATTTCTACTTTAAACTCTTCGCTCATTAAGCAGCAGCTTCTTGTTCCATTTTCTTAGCTTTTTCTATAGCTTCTTCAATTGTCCCAACCATATAAAAAGCAGCTTCAGGTAAGTGATCGTACTCACCTTTACAGATTGCATCAAAACCTTTGATAGTTGAGTCAAGATCAACAAGTTTTCCTGGAGAACCAGTAAATACTTCTGCAACAAAAAATGGTTGAGATAAAAATCTCTGGATTTTTCTAGCTCTTGCTACAACTAATTTATCTTCTTCGGATAACTCGTCCATACCAAGAATAGCTATAATATCTTGTAGTGATTTATATGATTGTAGAATTCTTTGAACATCTCTTGCTACTCTATAATGCTCATCTCCAACAATTCTTGGATCTAAAATTCTTGATGTAGAATCAAGTGGATCTACTGCTGGATAAATACCAATTTCAGCAATTTGTCTTGAAAGTACAGTCGTTGCATCTAAGTGAGCAAATGATGTCGCTGGAGCAGGGTCAGTTAAATCATCAGCAGGTACATAAATTGCTTGTACAGATGTAATTGAACCTTTGTTTGTAGTAGTAATTCTTTCTTGTAGGTTACCCATGTCAGTAGCTAATGTCGGTTGATATCCAACAGCAGATGGAATTCTTCCTAACAAAGCTGAAACCTCTGATCCTGCTTGAGTAAATCTAAAAATATTATCTACGAAGAAAAGTACGTCCTGACCTTCCTGGTCTCTGAAGTATTCAGCTACAGTCAAACCTGTAAGTGCAACTCTTGCTCTTGCTCCAGGGGGTTCATTCATCTGTCCATAAACTAGAGCCGCTTTTGAACCGGCTCCTTCTTTTTTAATTACTCCAGACTCAATCATTTCATGATAAAGGTCATTTCCTTCTCTAGTTCTCTCTCCAACTCCTGCAAAAACTGAAAAACCACCATGAGCTTTTGCAACGTTATTAATTAATTCCATAATTAAAACTGTTTTTCCTACTCCTGCTCCACCAAATAATCCAATCTTTCCACCTTTTGCATAAGGTGCAAGCAAATCAATAACTTTAATACCTGTTACAAGTATTTCAGTTTCTGTTGATTGGTCATTAAATTCAGGTGCAGCTCTATGAATTGGCCAACTTTCTTTAGTCTTAACTTCACCTCTTTCATCAATTGGTTCCCCAATTACATTTATAATTCTTCCAAGAGTTTCAGGCCCAACAGGAACTTGAATAGGAGCATTTGTGTTGGTAACTTCATCACCTCTTTTTAGTCCTTCAGTGGCATCCATAGCAATTGTTCTAACAGTAGTTTCACCTAAGTGTTGTGCTACCTCTAAAACAAGTCTGTTATCACCATTTTTACATTCCAATGCTGTTAAAATTTCTGGTAGTTCACCATCAAATTTCACGTCCACTACCGCTCCAATAACTTGTGTGATTATTCCTTTGCTCATAATTATAAACTTTCTGCTCCTGATATGATTTCTATTAGTTCTTTTGTAATTGCTGCCTGACGACTTCTATTATATTCAATAGTAAGTTTGTCAACCATTTCACCTGCGTTTCGGGTTGCATTATCCATTGCACTCATTCTAGACCCTTGCTCGCTAGCTGAATTCTCTAACATTGCTTTAAATATTTGCGTAGAAATATTCTTTGGCAATAAATTGCTTAAAATTTCATCTTCATCTGGTTCAAATTCGTAACTTTCTTCTGAGCTACTTTCTTCTCCCTCATTATTTAATGGGATAATTTGCTGTGCTTGAGGAATTTGAGTAATTACATTTTTAAATTGGTTATAAAAAATTGTACAAACATCAAATTCACCTGCTTCAAATTTTTCAATTACCATTTTCCCGACTTTGTCAGCATCAAAATAATTTGCATTTTTAGATTCTTTGAAAGAAATATTTTCAATTATTTTATCACCATAAACTCTTTTTAGTTGATCATTTCCCTTTGAGCCTACTGTAATAATTTTAAGTTCTTTACCTTCATCTAAAATTTTTGCAAAATAACTTTTAGCTTTTTTAATAATATTAGAATTAAATCCACCACATAAACCTCTATCAGAAGTCATCACCACACAAAGATGAGTTTTTTCTTGACCAGTACCTGACAATAACTTTGGTGCATTTTCTTTATCAGAAATACCATTTGATAAATTTAAAATAACATTATTCATTTTTTCAGAATAAGGCCTTCCCTTCTCAGCACTTTCTTGAGCTCTTCTTAATTTAGCTGCTGCAACCATTTTCATAGCTTTAGTAATTTTCTGTGTAGACTTTACACTAGCTATTCTTTTTTTTAGGTCGTCTAAACTTGCCATAAATTATTAAGATTTAAAATTTCCTTTTAATTGAGTGATTACCTCAACAAGTAATTTTTCTTTATCTTCCTCAAGTTTTCCTGAACTTAAAATTGACTCGATAATTTCAGGCTTATCTGATCTACATTTTTCAATAATCTTGCTCTCAAATTCAGCAACGTCTTTTAAATCAATATCATCCAGATAACCTTTTACTCCACAAAATACTGAAATAACTTGTTCGGCAACAGTCATGGGTGAATATTGTTTTTGTTTTAAAAGTTCAGTTAACTTAGAGCCTCTATTTAAAAGTTGCTGGGTAGATGCATCTAAATCAGATCCAAATTGAGCAAAAGCTGCCATTTCTCTATATTGTGCTAGCTCTAATTTCATTGAACCAGAAACTTTTTTCATCGCTTTAGTTTGAGCTGATGAACCAACCCTTGATACTGACAAACCTACGTTAATTGCAGGTCTTATACCTTGGTTAAATAGTTCTGTTTCAAGGAAAATTTGTCCGTCTGTAATTGAAATAACGTTAGTTGGAATGAACGCGGATACGTCTCCACCTTGTGTTTCAATAATTGGCAGTGCAGTAAGTGATCCACCACCATGTTCATCACTTAATTTAGCTGCTCTTTCAAGTAATCTACTATGAAGATAAAATACATCCCCAGGATAAGCCTCACGTCCAGGCGGTCTTCTTAATAGCAATGACATTTGTCTATAAGCAACTGCTTGTTTAGACAAATCATCATAAATTATTAACGCATGCATTCCATTGTCTCTAAAATACTCACCCATAGCACAACCTGTATATGGTGCTAAGAATTGTAAAGGAGCAGAGTCAGATGCAGTAGCAGCAACGATCGTTGTGTACTCCATAGCTCCAGCTTCTTCTAATGTTTTTTGAATTTGTCTTACTGTTGATCTTTTTTGTCCAACAGCAACGTATATACAATACAGTTTTTGTTTTTCATCACCAGATTCATTGATTTTTTTTTGATTAATAATTGCATCTACTGCAACTGCTGTTTTACCAGTTTGTCTATCACCAATAATTAATTCCCTTTGTCCTCTTCCAATCGGAACTAGACTATCAATTGATTTAAGACCAGTTTGCATTGGTTCACTTACTGATTGTCGTGGAATAATACCAGGAGCTTTTACTTCAACCCTGCTTTTTTTAATTCCTTTATCTAATGGTCCTTTTCCATCGATAGGATTTCCTAAACCATCCACTACTCTTCCTAATAATTCTTTTCCAACTGGAGTATCAACAATATTACCAGTTCTTTTTACCACATCTCCTTCTTTAACATTTCTGTCATCACCAAAAATTACAACACCAACGTTTTCACTTTCTAAGTTTAGAGCCATGCCTTTTGAACCATCTGCAAACTCTACCATCTCCCCAGCTTGAACATTATCCAAACCATAAATCCTAGCAATACCGTCTCCAACTGATAAAACTTGACCAACTTCTGTGACTTCTGCTTTATCGCCAAAATTTTTAATTTGTTCTTTTAATATTTTTGTAACTTCTGAAGGATTTATTTCCATTTATGCCTCTATCATTCTATTTTCGATTTGTTGTAATTTATTTTTAATTGAGGTATCGACCATAGTACTTCCTACTTGTACTACCAAACCTCCTATTAAACTTTCGTCATATTTATAGTTTAATTTTATTTTTGAGCTAAAATTTTTTGTTAACTCTTCTGTGATTTTTGCAATTTCTTCATTAGATAATTCTTTTGCTGATTTTAATTCTGCTTTAAGTTCACCTCTTTTTCTTGAACAAATTTCAATAAAGCTTTTAAGTATACGCTCGATAAAAAAGAAACGTCTTTTTTGAATTAAGAAACTTAAAAAATTTTTAAATAAAGACTCAAATTTATTATTTTCAGAGATTGTATTGATTACTTTTAGTAAATCTTCTTGGCTTGTAGTTGGATCTTTAATCAAATTAGAAAAATCTTCACTTTGATCTATTAAATTAAGGATAGATGAAGACTGATCTTCGATCTGACTTAAAAGATTGTTTTCCTCTGAAAGTTCAAAAAGCGCAAGAGAGTACCTTTCGGCTGAAGTTATTGAAAATCCGGTGTCTTTACTCAACTTGGTTCCTCTATAATGTTGAAGATTATTTAAAAATCACGCCCTAAATAGCATATGACCCTTATGTCTTCAAGTAGCGGATTGGTAAAAAAGGCCTCTTTTTTGTGGTTAATTGAAGTTAATTGGGTCAACATCAACTGAAAGTTTTATTCCAGAAGAAAATTTATATTTTGGAATAATTTTTGCAAGAGAACTTTGTAGTTTCATAGATTTTAAGCCTCTAATTAAAAATCTAATTCTAAATTTTCTCTTTAATCTAAACAATGGAGCATTCACTGGCCCTAATATTTTTCCTTCTATTTTGTTTTCTATAAAATTTTTAAAATTAATAGCTTCTTTTTCTAATTTAATTTCATTGTCTCCCGTTAAGATTAAAGAAATAAATCTTTGAAACGGTGGTAGTTTATTTTTTTTCCTTATCTCCAGTTCTCTTTCTAAAAAAATATCTGGATTTTTACTTGTAATTTCTGAAATCATCTTAGTATTATTTTCGTAGGTTTGAAAATATACAGTTGCTGGCTTTCCTGTTCTTCCTGCACGTCCTGAAAGTTGATGATAAAGCTGTAAATTTTTTTCTGCACCTCTTAAATCATGTCCTTGAGATGAAAGATCAATATCTACAACTACAATACAATTTAAGCTTGGAAAATGAAAACCTTTTGAAATTAATTGAGTCCCAACTAAAATGTGTGTTTCATTATTAATAATTTTATGTATTTTTTCTTTAGAATCTTTTTTATTCATTGTGTCACTTGAAAAGATTTCTATTTTTTTACCAGGAAATTTTCTTTTTACTTCTTCTGAAATTCTCTCAACACCAGGGCCACTAAAAATAAATTCACAATTGCCTTCTTTTGTACAGTTCCTTTTGAGACCAGATTTATATCCACAATAATGGCACAATAGGTTATTTTTATTTTTGTGATAAACTAAATTGATACTACAATTTGGACATGTAAAACTTGTGAAACACTTATTACATAAAGCATGCGGAGAAAAACCTCTTCTGTTTAAAAAAAACAAAACTTGATCTTTTTTTTCCAAATGTAAATTAACTTTTTCAATAATTTTATTTGATAACCATGATTGTTTTTCAAGTTTTGTATTATTTAAATTAATAATTTCATAATTGGGTAATGCCGCGTTTTGATATCTTTCATTTAGTCTAGAAACCTCGTATTTACCTTTTTTAATATTTTCAAAAGTTTCTATGGACGGAACAGCAGTAATCAAGTTTATTGGAATATTTTCGAAATATGCTCTGGAAATTGCCATATCACGAGCATTGTAGGTTACACCTTCGTCCTGTTTAAATGATTGATCATGTTCCTCATCAACAATTACCATTCCTAATTTTTTAAATGGTAAAAATAATGAAGACCTTGCACCAATAATTATTTTTATTTTACCGTTAGAAACACCACTCCAAATTATTTCTTTCTTTTTTTTTGAAATGCCTGAGTGCCAAACTGCAGGTTTGAAACCAAAATATTCTAAAAATTTTTGTTCAAACTGACCGGTCAGACCTATTTCTGGTAATAAAATTAATCCTTGAAAACCCTTCACTATCAGTGGTTTTAACGCTTCAAAATAAACTAAAGTTTTTCCTGATCCAGTTGTACCTTGTAAAACATGAACTCTAAATTTTTTATTTGAAGCATTCATTTTTTTTAGAGATTTATTTTGATCATTAGATAGCTTGATTAAAGTCTGTTTGATTTTACTATCAAATATTTGATAAAGTTGAGTCTCTTTGTTCTCTACCGCATTACTAGTTAAGAGCACTAACTTTAAAGCCATACCCTTTGGGATAAGATTATATTCTGCAAACCAATTTAAAAAATTTATTGTATTTTTTTTTAACGGAGTAACGTCTAATTTCTTGATTATATTTTTAGTCTTAAAATTTTTATTATTATTTTTTTCAAATTCGTCCCAAACAACACCAGTAATTTTTGATTTTCCAAAAGGTACCATTACATAATCACCAACTTTAAGTTTTAAACTACTTTCATAAGTGAATGGATGATTAAAAATATTTGGTACAAGAATCGGATATTTCATATTTTTATAATATGAAAAAAAATTAAGAGTGTATTGCTCTTTTATCTACTGATAAAGCAGCTTCTTTAACTGCTTCAGAAAACGTCGGATGAGCATGACAAGTTCGGGCGATATCTTCTGCACTTGCGCCAAATTCCATTGCAACACCGATCTCTGCAATTAATTCTCCTGCATGAGGTCCAATTATATGTGCACCTAATACTTTATCTGTTTGCTCATCAGCTAAAATTTTAACAAAACCGTCCGCATCATCTATGGCCTTAGCTCTTGAATTAGCCATAAACGAAAATTTCCCTACTTTATATTTTTTATTTAATTCTTTTAATTGTTCCTCAGTTTTACCGATTGATGCTACTTCTGGTGTTGTATAAACTACTCCTGGAATTGTATCGTAATTTACATGTCCAGATTGACCAACTATGTTTTCTGCAACTGCTATACCTTCGTCCTCCGCTTTATGTGCAAGCATTGGACCAGCAATTACATCGCCTATTGCATAAATATTCTCAACGTTAGTCTTAAAAATTTTATCAGTTTTAATTCTATTTCTTTCGTCAAGATCTACTCCTACAGACTCTAAATTCAAACCATCTGTATTAGGTTTTCTGCCAACAGAAATCAAAACAACATCACACTCAAAATTATTTTTATTACCATCTTTATCTACTGTTGAAACCACTGCACCTACTGCATTTTTTTTAATTGTTTCAACTTTATTTTGCATATTAAATTTCATTCCCTGTTTTTTTAAAATTTTCATAAATTCTGAAGAGATTTCTTTATCCATTCCAGGTGTAATATGATCTAAAAATTCAACAACTTGCACCTCTGCTCCAAGTCTTGACCATACAGATCCCATCTCCAATCCTATATAGCCTCCTCCTACTACAACCATTTTCTTAGGTACCTTTTCTAAGTTTAAAGCACCTGTTGATGAGACAATTGTTTTCTCATCTATTTCTATTCCTGGTAATGAAACTGGAACTGATCCTGTTGCTATAACTGTTTTTTCTGTTTGGATGATAGTTTCTTTATTTTTATTATCCTTTATTAAAATTTCATTTTTAGATTTAAAACTTCCATGTCCTTTAAAGTAAGTAACTTTGTTTTTTTTCAAAAGAAATTCAACACCTTTTGTAAGAACGGTTACAGCTTTATCCTTGCTTTTCATCATTTTTTCTAAATTTAATTTTACTTCACCAACTTCAATACCTTTATTTGCTAAACTTTTTACTTTGTGAAATTCTTCAGACAGATTAAGTAAGCTTTTTGATGGAATACAACCTATATTTAAACAAGTACCTCCCAAAGACCCTCTGGACTCTACACATGCAGTTTTTAATCCTAATTGGGCAAGTCTGATTGCGCATACATAACCACCCGGTCCACCTCCAATAACTACAGCTTGAAATTTCTCTGACATTTAAATATCTAAAAACAACCTTCTAGGGTCTTCTAAGTTTTCTTTAATCATTTTAAGGAAAGATACAGACTCTTTTCCATCAATAATTCTATGATCATATGATAATGCTAAATACATAATTGGTCTTATTTTGATTTCACCATCTACAACAATAGGTCTTTCTACTATATTATGCATGCCCAACACACCAGATTGAGGTAAATTTAGTATTGGGGTTGAAAGCATAGAACCATACACACCTCCATTACTTATTGTAAATGTTCCTCCTTGAAGATCTTCAATTGTTAGCTTTCCATCTCGAGCTTTTTCTGAAATTCCTTTAATATTTTTTTCTATATCAGCAAAAGATAGTTCATCTGCATTTCTTAAAACTGGAACAACCAAACCTTTATCTGTTCCAACAGCAAAACTAATATTATAATAGTTTTTATAGATAATCTCATCACCATCTATTTCAGCATTCACTGCAGGGAAATTTTTTAAAGCAACTACACATGCTTTAACAAAGAATGACATAAATCCTAATTTTATCCCATAACGAGATTGGAAATCCTCTTGATTTTCTTTCCTCATTTCCATTACACTGCTCATATCAACCTCGTTAAATGTAGTTAAAAGAGCGGCATTCTCTTGAGCTTGCTTTAATCTTTTTGCAATAGTTTGTCTTAACCTAGTCATTTTAATTCGTTCTTCTTCACCATATTGAATTTTTCTTTCAGATTGTTTTGGATTTGCACCCATCAAACTTATTAAATCTCCTTTTAGAACTCTCCCATCTTTTCCTGAACCTTGAATTGAATTAATATCAATATTATTTTCAGTTACTATTTTTCTCACTGCTGGAGACAAGGTTGGGTTAATATCTCTTTTTGGAGCAATATCTAGTTTAACTTCCTCAGTTAAAACCAAAGGTTTCTCTTTGGGTTTTTCTATCTCTTTTTCTTCAAATACTTTTGGTTCTTTTTTATTCGCATCTAATTTTATTACATTGCTCTCTGCAGGAACTATTTTCTGTTGCTTGATTTCTTTTTGTGTTTTTGGTGCAGATTTAACCGCTCCACCTTCTTCTGATACAGAGCCTAATAATGCTCCTACTTCAACGACTGATCCATCTTGTGAATTTATCTCTGTTAACACACCAGAAATTGGAGATGGCACTTCTAAGTTTACTTTGTCTGTCTCAAGTTCTACAATTGGCTCATCTGCTTCGACTGTATCACCTGCGTTTTTTAACCATTTTGCAACAGTCGCCTCTGTTATACTTTCACCAAGAACTGGGACTACTATTTTTTCACTCATTAAAATTAATCAAATACCTTGTTAATTATTTCTTGTTGTTGAGAATTATGCCTTTTGGCATATCCTGTTGCAGGAGTTGCGTCTGGGCTTCTTCCTATATAAGAAATTTTATTATTATTAGCCTTTAAAGTGTCTAATGTCCATTGGATATAATCTCTAACTGAAAACCAAGCACCCATATTTTTTGGTTCTTCTTGACACCAAAAGAATTCAGCATTTTTAGAGTACGGTTTTAACTCCTTAACCAAAGCTTTTGCTGGAAATGGATACAATTGTTCAATTCGATACATCACTACATCATCTCTTTTAAGCTTTTCTCTGGCGTCTAATAAATCAAAATATACTTTTCCAGAACAAAGAATTACTTTTCTTATTTTAGAACTTTCTTTTAATTTAATAAATCCTTTAGACTTAGGATCCATAGCATGATCCCACAATACTCTATGGAAAGTATTTTTTTTGTTAAAATCTTCTAAACTTGAAACACAATACTTATTTCTTAATAATGATTTTGGTGTCATTATGATTAGTGGCTTTCTGAAACTCCTATGCATTTGTCTTCTTAAAGCATGAAAATAATTTGCTGGGGTTGTGCAATTCATTACTTGCATATTATCGTTTGAGCATAGTTGTAAAAATCTTTCTAATCTTGCTGAAGAATGTTCTGGTCCTTGTCCTTCATATCCGTGAGGTAACAACATAACTATACCAGATGCTCTATTCCATTTTCTCTCTCCAGATGCAATAAATTGATCAATTACTACTTGAGCTCCATTAGCAAAGTCACCGAATTGTGCTTCCCAAAGAGTAAGTGTGTTTGGCTCTACTAGACTATAACCATATTCAAAACCTAAAACCGCAAGTTCAGATAAAAAACTATCTACTACTTCAAATTGCTTTTGATTTTTAGAAATATTATTAAGGGGAATGTACCTAGAATTGTCTATTTGATTTCTTAAAACAGAATGTCGTTGACTGAATGTTCCTCTTCCAGAGTCTTGTCCTACAAGTCTAACAGGATATCCCTCTTCTAGCAAAGATCCAAAAGCTAAAGCTTCAGCTGAAGACCAATCGATTCCAGTACCTTTTTCGATACTTTCTTTTCTAGCATTAAATATTTTAGAAATAGTCTTGTGAATATTTTTTTCCTCAGGAATATTATTTATTTTGTCTGAAATAATTTTTAACTTATTTTCATCGAAACCTGTTATACCCCTTTTATCTTTACCTCTTTCAGGTTTATATCTTGACCATGTTCCCTCAAACCATTCTATTTTTGGTTTATAATCTTTTGCACTTTTGTATTGTTCATCAAGTAAATCTTTAAATGATTTAACGTTTTGATTTAATAATTCTTCAGTTATAGATTTTTCATTTACTAATTTATTTCCATAAATTTTGTAAACACTGGGATGAGATCTAATTTTTTTATACATTAAAGGTTGAGTAAATGAAGGCTCATCTCCCTCATTATGTCCAAATCTTCTGTAACAAATTAAATCTACTACGACGTCTCTATTAAATTTTAATCGAAATTCAGTTGCTATTCTAGTTGCATACACAACAGCTTCTGGATCATCTCCATTAACATGAAGAATTGGTGCCTCTACCATTTTTGCAACATCAGATGGATAAGGTGATGACCTTGCAAATCTTGGACTAGTGGTAAATCCTATCTGATTATTAACAATAATATGAATTGTCCCTCCAGTATTATGTCCACGTAAACCAGACATTGCAAAACATTCCGCTACAACACCTTGACCTGCAAATGCTGCATCTCCATGAATGAGGATAGGGATAACTTTATTTCTCTCTCGGTCTTTGTGAAAAAATTGTTTGGCTCTTGTCTGCCCCAAGACAACTGGATTAACAGCTTCTAAGTGAGAGGGATTGTCCGTCAAACTGACATGTACTGAATTTCCATCAAACTCTCTATCAGACGACGCTCCAAGATGATATTTTACGTCTCCAGCACTGTCTTCAGCATCTGAACTAAATTCACCAGCAAACTCATTAAAAATTTTCTTGTAAGACTTTTGTAAAACGTTTGCTAAAACATTAAGTCTACCTCTGTGAGACATTCCTATTTTAACTTCTTTTATATTATTCTGACCACCTATTTTTATAATTTGTTCAAGAGCAGGTATCAAACTTTCTCCACCATCCAAACCAAATCTTTTTGTTCCTACATACTTAGTGGCTAAAAATTTTTCAAATCCTTCTGCCTGTACCAATTTATTTAAAATTGCCTCTTTTCCATTTTTGGTAAATTGAAGTGCATTTTTATCTTGCTCTATCCTGTCCCTAAACCACATTCTTTCATCTGGATTTGAAATATGCATGAACTCATAACCTATTTTTCCACAATAGGTCTTTTTCATAAATTTAAGTATTTCTCTTATATTTGCATACTTACGGTTAATTACTCCATTAAGAAAAATCTTCTTATCGTAATTTTCTTTTTTAAAACCATAAAAATCTGGATGGAGTTCATCTAAATATTCAGATTCTCTCATTTCTAATGGATCAAGATCCGCTAATAAATGTCCTCTTAGTCTATATGCTCTAATTAATGCTACAGCACTAATAGAATCTTTATTTGAGTCAGCAAGTAATTGAAAATTAAATTTTTCTGAAGTGTCTAATTTGACATTGTTAAAATCATTTTTATCTTGTTCTTCTATTTTTTTTTGTAATTCATCAATATCAATCTTTTTTTTAGTAGGTCCCCATGATGGACCATTAATTTCTTTTGCTATAACATTTAATTCTTCACCAATTCCCTCAAAATAATTTGCCCAACTTTCTGGAAGATCAGCATCTTTATTTACAAACTTTAAATACATTTCTTCTATAAATGCACTATTAGATTTATTTAAAAATGAAGTTTTTTCGAAATCAAGATTTTTTGATGAAGACATCTTTTTTATTTAATATATCTCTCTAATATTTTTTTTCAATTAGACAGTTTATCAAATAAAGTTTTTCCAATAATTGATGGTGATTTGGCAACAGTAATACCACATTCTTCCATTTTTTTTATTTTATCTTCAGCTCCACCCTTGCCACCTGATATAATGGCACCAGCATGCCCCATTCTCCTTCCTGGAGGAGCAGTAATTCCAGCAATAAAACCAACAATTGGTTTTTTGATCTTATGATTTTTTATAAATTCAGCAGCTTCCTCTTCGGCTGTTCCTCCAATTTCACCTATCATTAAAATAGATTCTGTTTCAGAATCATTTAAAAATAAATCTAAACAATCTATAAAATTTGTTCCATTAATAGGATCACCACCAATACCAATGCAAGTTGATTGACCAAGTCCATTTTCAGTTGTTTGGGCCACTGCTTCATAAGTTAATGTTCCTGACCTTGATACAATTCCAACACTTCCTCTTTTGTGAATACTTCCCGGCATAATGCCAATTTTACATTCATCTGGTGTAATTATTCCAGGACAATTAGGTCCAATTAATCTGCTATTGGAGCCACTTAATTTTTGTCTTACCTTAAGCATATCCTGAATTGGAATTCCTTCAGTTATACAAACAATAAGTTCAATTGATGCATCAATAGCCTCAATGATTGCTTCTGCTGCAAATTTAGCAGGTACATAGATCATAGTTGCATCTGCACCTACTTCATTCTTTGCCTCTAAAACGCTATTAAAAACTGGTCTATCTAAGTGTTTTTGTCCACCTTTCTTTGGTGTAACTCCACCAACAAGATTGGTTCCATATTTTATAGCTTGCTCTGAATGAAAAGTACCGTGCGCGCCAGTAAATCCCTGACAAATTACTTTAGTATATTTATTTACCAAAACTGACATATTATTTTATCGCCTTAACAATTTTCTTAGCAGCATCATCTAAATTTTCTGCCGAAATTAATTCTAATCCGGAATTATCAAGAATTTCTTTCCCCTCTTGGAAATTTGTACCTGCTAATCGTACAACTAAAGGTACACTAATATCAATTTCTTTAGCTGCATCAACTACTCCTTGAGCAAGGACATCACATCTCATAATTCCTCCAAAAATATTTATTAAAATACCTTTAACATTTTTATCTGAAAGAATTATCTTTAATGCAGCGGATACTTTTTCTTTAGATGCACCACCACCTACGTCTAAAAAATTTGCTGGCTCTCTTCCATACAATTTAATTATATCCATTGTTGCCATCGCCAATCCTGCTCCATTTACCATACAACCGATACTTCCATCTAGCTTGATATATGCAAGATCATGCTTGCTAGCTTCTATCTCTGTAGAATCTTCCTCATTTAAATCTCTTAGTTCAACAATTTCTGGATGTCTAAATAATGCATTTGAGTCAAAATTAACTTTTGCATCTAAACAAACAATTTTTTCCTCTTTTGTCAAAATCAATGGATTTACTTCAACCATGTTTGAATCTGTGCTGACAAACATTTTATATATTGATTTAATTAATGTAATTGCTTGTTTTTTTGCGTCTTCATTTAAATTAAAAATATTAATTATTTTTTCACAATCTGAATCTGAGATTTCATCACCTATATCAACTTTAGTTGTTATAATTTTTTCAGGTGAACTACTAGCAACCTCTTCAATATCCATTCCACCTTGATCACTTGATATAAATGCAATTTTAGAACTTGACCTATCTACTAAACACGATAAATAAAATTCTTTATCTATACTTGAAGATTCTTCTACGTATAATCTTTTTACCTCTCTACCTTCAGGACCAGTTTGATGAGTTACAAGTGTTTTTCCTAGTAATTCTTTAGCTGCTACTGTTAGTTCTTCAATAGTGTTTAAAATTTTTACGCCACCAGCTTTTCCTCTACCACCCGCATGAATTTGTGCTTTAAGAACATATTTCTCAGTTTTTAGTGCTTTTGCTTTTTGAATAAGTTCATCAACATTAAGCGCAAATACTCCTTCAGGAACTACAGCTCCATATTTTTTCAATATTTGTTTAGCTTGATGCTCGTGAATATTCATTATTATTTAGATAAATCAGGATCTATTTTAGATGCAGCTTCCCATAAAGCTTTTACAGCATCTATTGAATGCATAAATTCTTTTTTTTTTCTTTTTCATCTAAATCAATCTCTTCAATTTTTTCTACACCATTTTTTCCAATAATAACGGGAACACCTGCATAAACATTTTTCACACCATATTCTCCATTTAATTGTACAGCGCAGGGTAATAATTTTTTCTGATCATTCAAATATGCTTCTGCCATTTGAACGCCTGAAGCTGCTGGTGCATAAAAGGCTGATCCTTTTTCTAAATATTTAACTATTTCAGCACCACCATCTCGCGTTCTTTGATTAATTTCCTCAACCCTTTCTGATGAAATCTTTCCATCCTTTACAAGGTCTAACAAAGGTTTACCTGAAATTTTTGTAAATCTTGGCATAGGAACCATGGTGTCACCATGACCACCCATAACCATTGCCTCAATTTCTCTTACAGGCACATTTAGTTCTAATGATAAAAATAATTTAAATCTCGAACTATCTAAAATACCTGCCATACCAACTACTTTATTTGATGGCATACCTGAAAATTTTTGAAATGCCATAACCATAACATCTAAAGGATTGGTGATACAGATCACAAAAGCATTAGGAGCATTTTTCTTTACACCTTCAGCAACTTGTTTAATAATTTTTAAATTTATTCCAAGGAGATCATCTCGACTCATACCAGGCTTTCTTGGAACGCCAGCTGTAATTATAATTACATCTGAATCTTTTATGCTTTCATAGTTATCAGTTCCTGAAAACTTAACATTGAAACCATCTACAGATGAAGATTGTGCAATATCTAATGCTTTACCTTTTGCAATACCACTAGCTACATCAAATAAAACCACTTCATTTACTAATTCTTTTGTTCCTATCAAATGTGCAAGAGTTCCACCTATTTGGCCTGCACCAATTAAAGATATTTTTGTCATCTATTTCCTTTATTTCATTGTTGGCATAACAAATTCTGCATTTGATCGGACACCTGAAGGCCATCTAGATGTTACAGTTTTAAGTTTAGTATAAAATTTTATTCCTTCCATACCATGCATTCCACTATCTCCAAATAATGATCTTTTCCAACCACCAAAACTATGAAATGCCATTGGAACTGGGATTGGCACGTTAATACCAACCATACCTACTTGAATTTTACTTGCAAAAGTTCTCCCTGCATCACCGTCTCTTGTATAAATACTAACTCCATTTCCGTACTCATGGTCGTTAATTAATTTTGCGGCTTCTTCAAAAGTTTTTACTCGAACAACTGATAAAACTGGACCGAATATTTCTTCTTTGTAAATTCTCATATCTTTATTTACATGATCAAATAAACATCCACCTATATAGAAACCATTTTCATAACCTTGAAGTTTTAAACCTCTTCCATCAACCACTAGCTTTGCACCTTCCTTGACACCTAAATCAACATAACTTGTAACTTTTTCTAAATGTTCTTTTGTAACTAAAGGTCCCATTTCTGAAGTTTTATCCATTCCAGGACCCACTTTTAACGCTTCAGCTTTTTTTGATAATCTTGATACAAGTTCATCTCCAATGTCTCCAACTGCAACCGCAACTGATTGAGCCATACATCTTTCTCCAGCTGAACCATAAGCAGCACCCATTAATCCATTTACAGCACCATCCAAATCACAATCTGGCATAACAACTAAATGATTTTTTGCTCCACCCAAAGCTTGAACTCTTTTTTCATTTTTAGCTGAATTTTCATAAATATATTTTGCAATAGGAGTAGATCCAACAAAACTAACAGCTTTAATATCTTTATTTTCTAAAATTGCATCTACAGCTTCTTTATCACCATTTATTACATTAAACACTCCATCTGGAAGACCAGCCTCAGATAGAAGTTCAGCCAATCTTAGACCACAAGATGGGTCTTTTTCTGATGGTTTAAGAATAAAAGTATTTCCACATGCTATTGCTATTGGAAACATCCACATTGGAACCATTGCTGGAAAGTTAAAAGGTGTGATACCTGCAACAACTCCTAAAGGTTGTCTCATTGACCAACTATCAACATTAGTGCCAACATTTTCGGAAAACTCACCTTTTAATAAATGTGGAATTCCACAAGCAAATTCCACTACTTCAAGTCCTCTAGTTAAAGAACCTCTTGCATCTTCATAAACCTTTCCATGCTCTGAAACTATTAGCTTAGTTAATTCATCAGAATTTTTTTCAATTAATTCTTTAAATTTAAATATTATTCTAGCTCTTTGTAGAGCAGGTTTTAAAGACCAAGTTTCAAATGCTTTTTTTGCTACCTCAACAGCACTGTCTAAATCAGATCTTGAAGCAAGTCTTACCTCAGACTCTTGTTCACCAGTTGCTGGATTGAAAACTT
Source organism: uncultured Pelagibacteraceae bacterium (assembly GCA_902538255.1). Taxonomy (GTDB): domain Bacteria; phylum Pseudomonadota; class Alphaproteobacteria; order Pelagibacterales; family Pelagibacteraceae; genus Pelagibacter. The sequence goes on from CACBEJ010000001.1 coordinate 44,484, forward strand.
TTCCCTTTTTATCTGAAGATCCCGGAATTATTTTACCGTTTACGAAGTGTTCTATTAAATTCATGAATACGGTGTTTTAGATCAAAAATATCAAATAGTCTATTTAAACATTAGCGGTTGCTAACATTTTTTTTATTTCAGCTATAGCTTTTGCTGGATTCAAGCCTTTAGGACATGCATTTGTACAATTTAAAATAGTATGACATCTGTATAATTTTAATTCATCAGCAACTTTTTTTAATCTTGCTTTTCGCTCCTCATCTCTACTATCAATAATCCATCTATATGCTTGTAACAAAACTGCTGGTCCTAAATATTTGTCACCATTCCACCAATAACTTGGGCAAGAAGTAGAGCAACAAGCACACATAATACATTCATAAGCACCATCTAATTTTGCTCTGTCTTCTTTGGATTGATAAATTTCAGTAGTTTCTTTTGTTGAATTATTTTTTAACCATGGTTCAATTGATTGATACTGTTTGTACAATCCATCCAAATCACCAATTAAATCTTTTTTGACTTTTAAATGAGGTAATGGATAAATATCAATATCTCCATCTATTTCAGCATGTGGAGTGGTACAAGCAAGGCCATTTTTACCCCCCATATTCATTGCACACGAACCACATACTCCATGAGCACAAGATCTTCTGTATGTAATAGTTGAATCTATTTCATTTTTGATTTTATTTAAAATATCTAGTACCTTTGAAGGACAATTATCCATGTCAACTTCATAGGTGTCTATCCTAGGACCTTCATCTGTAGATGGATCCCATCTATAAATATTTACTTTTCTTAAATTTTTTGATCCAGTTTTGTCTTTGAAGTATTTACCTTTTTTAATTTCAGAATTCTTAGGTAAACTCAATTGAACCATTAATATACCCGTTCTTGAGGTGGAAAATATTGCACTTCATTAGTTAAAGTTGATTGATGGACGGGTCTATAACTTATCTTTGTATTTTTACCATCACACCATGCAAGAGTATGTTGCATAAATTTTTCATCATCTCTTTTTGGATAATCTTCTCTTGCGTGAGCTCCTCTACTCTCTTTTCTATGATATGCTGAGTCTACAGTTGCTACCGCTTGTCTGATTAAATTATCAAATTCTAAGGTTTCTACTAAATCGGTGTTAAATACTAAAGATTTATCCTTAACAGAAATGGAGTCCATTCCATCGTAAGTTTTGCCTATCTCATCAACCCCTTGTTTAAGATTTTTTTCTGTTCTAAATACTGCACACTTAGATTGCATTGTTTTCTGCATCGAGAGTCTTAACTCTGCAGTACTATTATCCCCTTGAGCACTTCTGAGTTTATCAAATCTATCCAAACACTTTTGAGTTTCAGTTTCTGGTATTTCTTCATGTGGTGTACCAGGTTTTACTAGTTCAGCCGCTCTTTTTGCAGCTGCTCTTCCAAATACTACTAAATCAATTAATGAATTAGAACCAAGTCTGTTTGCTCCATGAACGGAAACACATGCTGCTTCACCTATAGCCATTAAACCAGGAACTGTTTTTTCAGAACCATTCATTGTTAGCACTTCTGCTTTATAATTTGTTGGAATACCTCCCATATTATAGTGAACTGTAGGAACTACAGGTATAGGATCTTTGGTAACATCAACGTTTGCAAACAATCTTGCAGCTTCAGTGATGCCTGGTAATCGATTTTCAATTACACTTTTATCTAAATGACTTAAATGTAAATGAACATGATCTTGATCTTTACCTACACCTCTTCCTTCATTAATTTCTATAGACATTGATCGACTGACAACATCTCTTGACGCTAAATCTTTTGCGTTTGGTGCGTATCTTTCCATAAATCTCTCACCTTTTGAATTTACTAAATAGCCACCTTCACCTCTTACTCCTTCTGATATAAGTGTTCCATGTCCATAAATACCTGTTGGATGAAATTGTACAAATTCCATATCTTGCAAAGGTAGTCCTGCTCTTAATACCATGGCATTACCATCACCTGTACAAGTATGAGCTGATGTAGCAGAGTAGTATACCTTTCCGTATCCTCCAGTTGCAATAATTACAGTATGCGCTCTAAATCTATGAATTGTACCGTCATTAAGATTCCATGCTATTAATCCTTTGCACTCTCCATCTTTCATTAATAAATCCAAAGCAAAATATTCAATAAAAAATTCTGTGTTATGTTTTAAAGCTTGTCCATATAAAGTATGTAATATTGCATGCCCTGTTCTATCTGCAGCTGCACAAGTTCTTTGAACAATTCCATTTCCATAATTTTTGGTCATACCACCAAATGGTCTTTGATAAATTTTCCCCTCCTCTGTACGACTAAAAGGAACACCATACTTTTCCAATTCCAAGACTGCTTTAGGCGCTTCTTTACATAAATATTCAATGCTATCTTGATCTCCTAACCAGTCTGCACCTTTTACAGTGTCATACATGTGCCATCTCCAATCATCTTCCCCCATATTTCCTAGGGCTGCTGATATTCCACCTTGTGCAGCAGACGTATGACTTCTTGTGGGAAATACTTTTGAGATGCACGCTGTTTTTAAACCAGCTTCACTTAATCCCACAGCTGCTCTTAATCCTGAGCCACCTGCTCCAAGTACAACAACATCGTACTCATGATCTATGATATTATAGGCTTTCATGTATTTAAGTTAAAAATAACAATTATTGTTAAAATTGGCATTGTTATAGCAAAAAAATTTAAGATTTTGTTTGCGGCATTTTTGATTTTCGTATCTTTTATATAGTCCTCAAAAACCTCACTAATACTTAATGCTGAAAAAAAATAAATAAATACCAGAAACAGTCCCATTAAAAATTTAGATGGTTGAGATGTCAAAAAACCAACTATTTCTTGATAACTTTTATCATAAAAATTTACTAAACTTAAAATAAACCAAAGCATTAGAGGTAACAAAATTAAAGAGCTAAATTTTAAAAACAACCATTTTTTTGTAACCGGTAACATTAGATGACTCCTCTTCCAAATATATAAACTAATATAGTTAAAAAAATTGAACCGAAAATAACAAGCAAACCTGTAATTTTAGTTGTTTGTAATTCAAAGCCATAACCTAAATCCATAATTAAATGTCTAATCTCACTTAACATTTGAAAACTAAAAGACCAAGTTATTCCAATTAATATAAATTTCCCTAAAAAAGATTCTAAAAAAATTTTTATTGTTTGATATTCACTCTCTCCTAAAAGCATAAAAGCAAACCAAATACAAATTAAAGTTATTGCAAAAAAATTAATTATCCCTGTAATTCTATGTGAAATGGATACTAAAGAAGAAATATGCCATTTATAAATTTGTATATGTGGTGATAAAGGTCTATTTTCCATTTTATTATTTTGATTTAATTATTGTTTCTGCGATTTCAACAGAATTAAGTGCAGCACCTCTTAATAAATTATCTGAAACAATCCATAAATTAAGGGAATTTTTTTTAGTTTTATCCTCTCTAATTCTAGATATGTAAGTCTCATCATTTCCAGCTGCCTCAAAAGGAGTGCTATAACCTCCATTTTCTCTTTTATCAATAACCTGACAGCCTTCTGCATTACTTAAAGATTCTCTAACATCATCTAAATTAAAAGGTTTTTCAAACTCTATATTAACAGACTCAGAGTGTGATACTAGCACAGGAATTCGAACACATGTTGCTGTAAGTTCAATTGTTTCATCTAATATTTTTTTTGTTTCATTTGTCATTTTTAATTCTTCTTTTGTATATCCATCATCAGAGAAAACATCGATATGTGGAATAACATTAAAAGCAATTTGTTTCGTAAAGTTTTTGGACTCTATTTTTTTTCCATCTAAATATTTTTTAGTTTGTTCAATTAATTCATCCATTGGACTTTTTCCACCACCTGAAACAGATTGATAAGTTGAAACTACAACTCTTTTAATTTTATATAAATCATGAAGTGGTTTAAGAGCAATAACAAGTTGTGCTGTTGAACAGTTTGGGTTTGCAATAATATTTTTATTCATTTTTTTTATTTCAGAAGAGTTTACTTGTGGAACAATCAGGGGTACATCTGGATCCATCCTAAAAAAACTTGAATTATCAATTACCACAGTATGTTTGGCTGCATTTTCTGCATATTTTTCTGCAATTTTTCCTCCTGCTGCAAAAAAAGTAATATCAGCTTTAGAAAAATCATAGTTTTCTAAATTCTCAATTTCATATTCTTTATCTCTAAATAATATTTTTTTTCCTGCACTTTTTTCTGAGGCAACTAAATATAGATTATCAAACTTGAAGTTTTTTTTATCAAAAACTTCAAGAGTCTTTCTACCTACATTACCTGTTGCACCCACTATAGCTATGTTCATATTTAGAGTTTTATACTAAATAAAAGGTAAATCGCAAACTTTACCCACACAAATTTCACCATTTATCTTGGCTTTTATATCCTGATCGACGTTCCAATGTGGTTTTTTCATCATAGCAATACCAATAACTTTTTTAAAATGTGGTGAATAGCAAGCTGATCTCAATTCTCCAATTATATTATTGTTTTGATCACTTAATTCTAATGATCCTGTAATACTTATTTTATCTATATCAAGCATTACTCCCATTAATTTTTTTTTAATTCCTTCAGATTTAATTTTTTTTAATTTCTCTTTACCTAAAAAATTAACTTCGCTATCTATGTTAATATATTTATCAAATCCACATTCATAAGGATTATCTCCATTATCGATATCATTTCCATACGATAATAATCCACTTTCAATACGTTCTATTAAATTTGGACAACCTGGTTTGATATTAAATTCTTTTCCAATTTCAAAAAGATGATCGTATAATTTTAATCCAGAAACATTATGCTCAACATAAATTTCATAACCACCTTGTTTTGACCAACCAGATCTTGCAATTAAATGTTTATCACCACCAAATTCAAAATAATCAAAACCAAAAAATTTTAAATTAACTATCTTATCTCCAAAAACTTTTTCCATTAATTCAAATGACTTTGGACCTTGTATAGCCATTATATCAACATCAGGTTCAAAAATCTTTACGTCTAATTTATTTCCAATAGCTAACCCCTTTGCAAATAATATTACATCTGAGTCAGCAAGAGAAACCCACCATTTATTTTCATTTAATCTAAGTACAACTGGATCATTAATCAGACCTGCGTTATCATCAATTATTGGACAATAATAACATCTTCCATCTTTCGATTTAGATAAATCTCTACAAGTCATCAACTGAACTAATTTCGCTGAGTCTTTACCAGAAATTTCTACCTGTCTTTCAGCAGCTACATCCCAAATTTGTACATACTGTTTTAAGTGATGGTATGAGTCCTCAATTGAACCAAACGCTGCGGGAAGCAACATGTGATTATATATTGTATAAGCCGTAACTCCTTGTTTTTCTATTCTAGAGGTATAGGGAGTGCCTCTCAGCCTTCTTGATTTTGCAATTGAAAAACTTTTCATTATTTTAAAAATTCTAAAACCTTGTCTCTCATTTCGAATGCTTTTTCAATCATAATCATATGACCACAACCCTCAATTATATGAGTTGTTGAATTTTTAATTAAACTAGAAAACTTTTTACCTGACTCTAGATTTACCATTTTGTCTAATGATCCAAATATCAATAAAGAGGGACGGTCTATTAATCTAGCAGCGTCAGATCCATTAATATAATTATTACATGCAATTAAATCGACTGCTAATATTTCTCTAATATCTCTTGGTGACTGTATTATTTTTTCCATTGGATTACCTCCTATAAATTTTTTTGAACCTTCATAGCCCCACTTCATCATTAATTTAACCGCATCAGTATCTCCATTTTTTGCTAAATCAATAAGATCTGGATGAACTGGCATTCTATTTGAACCACCAATAAAAACTAATTTTTTTAATCTTTTTTTATATTTAGATGCATATTCAAGTATCTCTAAACTTCCTTGAGAGTGCCCAATAATAAATAATTGTTTTAAATTTAATTTTACAAATACTTGTTCTAGCCAATCAGCAATTTTTTCAATACTATCTAAGCAGGGTCCATCTGAATTACCATGCCCAGGTAAATCAATAGATAATACATTAAAATTTTTGTTAGAAAAAAATTGTTCAGTTAATGACCAAACTATGTGGGATAGACCACTTCCATGAAGAAAAACTATTGTTTCTTTATTTGGATCTATTCCCTGTCCAGCATCTGATGCATGAATATTTTTATTTTCTATTTGAAAAATCAAAAATTACCTAAACTTGTTTTCTCAGTTCAAATTTTTGTATTTTACCTGTTGACGTTTTTGGTAACTCACAAAAAACAACCTTTTTTGGAACTTTAAAGCCTGCTAAAGTTTCTTTACAAAAATCAATTAATTCTTTCTCGCTAACTGGTTTGTCTTTAACTGCCTCGATAAATGCACACGGCACCTCACCCCATTTTTCGTCTGGTTTTGCAACAACCGCAGCAATCGAAACAGATGGGTGTTTGGATAAAGTATTTTCAATTTCAATTGAAGAAATATTTTCTCCTCCAGAAATAATTATATCTTTTGATCTATCTTGTATTTTAATATAGCCATCAGAATGCATTACAGCTAAATCACCACTGTGAAACCAACCATCTTTCATAGCTTTTTCTGTAGCCTCTTTATCTTTGAAATATCCCTTCATAACGACATTTCCTCTAATCATGATTTCACCAATTGTCTTTCCGTCTCTAGGAACTTCTTTCATTGTCTCAGGGTCTAAAACAACTACACCTTCCGTATTAGGGTACTTTACACCTTGTCTTGCTTTAATCTCGTTTTGCTTTTCTTCGTCGAAATTATTCCACTCATCATTCCAGGCACACTGAGTTACATGCCCATAAGTTTCCGTTAAACCATATACATGCATCACTTCAAATCCAAGAGCTCTCATTTTTTTAAAAATTATACTTGGTGGAGGAGCACCAGCAGTTAGAACATAAACTTTTTGTTTTAATTTTTTCTTATCGCTTTCTGGGGCTCCAGTAATCATATTTAATACTATTGGAGCGCCACCAAAATGAGTAATTTCATATTTATCAATGAGTTCAAAAATTTTTTTAATGTCTATATTTCTTAAACAAATTGTTCTTCCATTTAGCATCGGTACGGTCCATGGATAACACCAACCATTGCAATGGAACATTGGTACAACTGTTAAAAAATTTAACCTATTTGGCATATTCCAAGCAACTGAGCTTCCCGTAGACATTAAATATGCTCCCCTATGATGATAGACAACACCTTTGGGATTTCCTGTAGTACCTGATGTATAACTTAATGATATAGCTTGCCACTCATCCCCGGGCATTTGCCATTGGTAATTTTCATCACCTGTATTTAAAAAACTTTCATATTCTAAATCACCAATTTTTTCCAATTTTGATTGGTCAGCATATTTATCGTTTATGTCAATAATAGTTATTTTTTTATTAAGATTTTTTAATGCTTTTTTTACTTCTCCATGAAGTTGTCTATCCACAACTAAGACTTTTGCTTCGCTATGATCTAAAATGTAGGAAATTGTTTTGGCATCTAATCTTATATTTATCGTATTAAGAACTGCACCAGTCATAGGTACAGAATAGTGTGCTTCAAAAATCTCTGGTGTATTGAAAGCTAAGAATGAAACCGTGTCACCTTTTTTAATACCTATTTTTGTCAATGCACTAGCAAATTTTACAACTCTTTTATAAACTTCAGCCCAGGTATAATTTTTTTCTTCATAAATTATAGCCTCATAATTTGGGTAAATTTCTTTTGCTCTTTTTAAAAAAGTTAAGGGAGTGAGGGGTACGTGATTTGCTTTATTTTTATCTAAATTTGTATCGTAATGGCTCATTAATTAAACTTAAAATTCATTATATTTGAGCTTCCTGAGATTGCTGATTTGTAATGATACTCAGCCCGAGGTAATACCTTATCAAAATAAAATTTAGCTGTATTTATTTTATCACTATAAAATTCTTTATTTGTATTAAAATCATTAAAACTAACCTCTAAAATTTTAATCCAAGCATAAGCAATTGAAACATAACCTAAGCTTTTTAAATAATCATTTGCTGCAGCACTAACATCATCCTTTTCAATTTTATTTTTATCATTTATCCAATCTGTGAATTTGGATAAAATATCTAAATAATGGTTTAATTCTTTGGAAAATGTTTTTACTTTTTCATTTTTGCTCTCACATTCAGATTTAATCATTTCTAAAAACTTATTTATAACATCGCCCTTTTTGTTAGATAATTTTCTAAATACTAAATCTGCAGCCTGTACGGAATTTGTTCCTTCATAAATTGGGGTAATACGATTATCTCGATATAATTGCTCAATACCTTGGTCTTTAGTATATCCGTATCCTCCATGTATCTGCATTGCATCGCTAGTAATTTCCATAGCTAAATCTGTAAAAAGTGATTTAACCACAGGCGTCATTAATGAAACGTAATCTAAAGCAGCTTGTTTAATTTTTTCGTCTGGGTGATAAAGACTTACTTCTGTTTGTTGAGAAAGCCAAAAACATAATGCTCTTTCACCCTCAATTATTGATTTCATATTAAGTAAAGTTCTTCTAATGTCTGCATGATCAATTATAAAATCTGCACCATTATTAGATTTTGAATTATTTGTTTTTCCTTGCTTTCTTTCTTTTGCGTAAGAAAGTGAATTTTGATAAGCAATTTCAGAAATACCTAAACCTTGAATGCCTACAACTATTCGCTCTAAATTCATCATTGTGAACATTGCACTAAGACCTTTATCTTTGTTACCAATCATGTAACCAGTTGCATCATCAAAATTTAAAACACAAGTTGCCGAACCTTTAATACCCATCTTACTCTCAATTGATCCAGTTGAAATTCCATTTCTTGGACCAATACTACCATCCTGGTTCACAATATATTTTGGAACTAAAAATAAACTAATTCCCTTAGTACCAGATGGAGAGTCTGGTGATCTTGCCAAAACTAAGTGAATAATATTTTCGGTTAAATCATGGTCTCCTGAAGTTATGAATATTTTTTGACCACTGATTTTATAAGTATTATCTGATTGTTTAATTGCTTTAGTTTTTAACAAGCCAAGGTCGGTACCACAGACTGGTTCTGTTAAACACATTGTGCCACTCCACTTACCTTCTACAATCTTTGGTAAATATTTATTTTTAATTTCATCAGAAGCATGATGATTAATACAATTATAAGCACCAATACTTAGTTCACTATATAATTTAAATGATAAGCTTGCTGAAGATAGCATTTCATCAAAAAATGCACTTACTGTTTTTGGCATTCCTTGACCTCCATATTTTGGATCACAAGACAATGAAGTCCAACCATCCTCAATATACTTTTGATACGCTTCTTTGTAGCCTGGGGGTGTTCTGACAACACCATTTTCTAAAACTGCTGGATTTTCATCTCCTGATTTAGCAAGAGGTAAAATTAAATTTTGATTTATCTTGGCTGCTTCCTCTAAAATATCTTTCACTAGATCTGAACTAACCTCATTATATTTTTCAAGTTCATTATAATTTTTATTGTCTCTTAATTTTTCAAAGAGAAACATCATGTCTTTTACTGGAGCTGTATAACTTGGCATATTTAAACCTTAAAATAATTCTAGTTTTATTGCAATTTTGAAATTATCGCATCACCCATTGCTGAAGTAGACGTTTCTTTCATGCCTTCTGACATTATGTCTTTTGTTCTTAATCCATCATTTAGAACATCTTGAACTGCCTTCTCTAATACATCTGCTTCTTTATCAAGATCTAAAGAGTATCTTAAAGCCATAGCAAAACTTAAAATAGAAGCTATTGGATTTGCAATACCTTGTCCAGCTATATCAGGAGCCGATCCATGTATTGGCTCATACATTGCTCTCATCTCACCATCTTTATTTTTTGCACCCAAAGACGCTGACGGCAAAAGACCTAAAGATCCAGTTAACATCGAAGCTTGATCAGATAGCATATCCCCAAATAAATTATCGGTTACAATTACATCAAATTGCTTTGGGTTTCTTAAAAGTTGCATTGCGCAGTTATCTGCTAACATATGGCTTAACTCTACATCTTTGTATTCTTTTTCATGAAGTTCTTTAACTTCTTCTTTCCACAATTGTCCGGCTTCCATTACATTTGACTTTTCACATGATGTAACTTTGTTTGATCTTTTTCTTGCTAAATCAAAAGCAACTCTAGCTACTCTTGTAATTTCACTGGTTGTATATGTATGAGTATTAATTCCTTTTCTTTCACCATTTTCAATTGGCTTTATTCCTCTAGGTTCACCAAAATATATTCCACCCGTTAACTCTCTTACTATCATTATATCTAGTCCTGAAACTACCTCTGGCTTAAGGGTTGAAGCATCGACTAATTGTTTAAAACAAATTGCAGGCCTTAAGTTTGCAAAAAGCTTTAATTCTTTCCTAAGTTTTAATAATGCTCTTTCTGGTTTTTTGGAAAATTCTAGGTTATCCCATGTAGGACCACCAACTGCTCCAAGCATAATTACTTCACTTTCTAGTGCTTTATAAAAAACCTCATCAGTGATTGGGGTGCCATGTTTATCATAAGAACAACCACCAACTAGCTCCTGATCAATTTCAAAATCTAAAGATTTTTTATCATTAAACCAGTTAATGATTTTTTTTACCTCAAGTATTACCTCTGGACCAATACCATCACCAGGAAGTAAAAGTATTTTTCTTTTTTTTACTTTAATCATTAAATACCCAGGGCTTTTCGTTTTTTAAATTTGTTTCAAACTTTTCTATTTTTTCTGATTTTTTTAGTGATAAAGCGATATCATCAAGCCCTTCTAACAAACATTTTTTCTTAAATGGATCAACTTCAAATTTTAGCTCATTATTTCCATAAACTATTTTTTCCTCTTGCAAATCAATAAAAATTTCTTCTTGTCTATTTGCGTATTCAGATAGCTCTTTTATTTTTTCTTCTTCAAGGATTATAGGCAAAATTCCATTTTTAAAACAATTACTAAAAAAAATATCTGCATAACTTGAGCTTATTACACAAGTAATACCAAAATCTAATAGTGCCCAAGGAGCATGTTCTCTTGATGAACCACATCCAAAGTTTTTTCCAGCAATTAAAATTTTAGATTGATTAAATGGATCTTTGTTTAACACAAAATCATTTATTTCTTTACCTTGATCATCATATCTCATTTCAAAAAATAAATTTTTTCCTAGACCAGTTCTTTTGATAGTTTTTAAAAACTGCTTTGGAATTATCATATCTGTATCAATATTTACAATTGGTAAATAAGCTGGAATACTTTTTAATTTATTAAATTTTTGCATTTAATTTTGATACTTTCTGACATCATCTAAATTACCTGAAATTGCAGCTGCTGCAGCCATTCCTGGACTAACTAGATGAGTTCTACCACCTCGTCCTTGTCTTCCCTCAAAATTTCTATTTGATGTAGAGGCGCATCTTTCTTCTGGTTTTAATTTATCGGCATTCATCGCTAAACACATAGAGCAACCTGGTTCTCTCCATTCAAACCCTGAGCTAACAAAAATTTTATCTAGTCCTTCTTGCTCTGCTTGTTCTTTAACTAAGCCTGAGCCTGGAACTACTATAGCATTAACATGCGATGATACTTTTTTATCTTTTACGATTTTTGCTGCTTCTCTCAAATCTTCTATTCTGCCATTAGTACAACTACCAATAAATACTTTATCTATTTTTATATCTGTGGCTGCCATGTCAGGTTTTAAACCCATATACTTTAAAGCTCTTTCAATTGAATTTTTTTTATCTTCATCAGTCTCATTATTTGGATTTGGAACTTTTCCATCAATTGTTATTACATCTTGCGGTGACGTACCCCATGTAATCATAGGTAAAATTTCATTTGCATTAAGGCTAATTTCTTTATCAAAATTAGCATCAGAGTCTGTTTTTAAAGTTTCCCAATAGTTCAAAGCTTTATCCCAATTTTCACTTTTTGGTGACATTGGTTTTCCTTTTAAATATTCAAAAATTTTTTCATCTGGTGCAATTAATCCTGCTCTTGCACCACCTTCAATTGTCATATTGCAAATAGTCATTCTTTGCTCAACACTTAAAGATCTTATTAAATCTCCAGCATATTCTACAACAGATCCTGTTCCACCTGCTGTACCTATTTTTCCAATTATTTGAAGTATTACATCTTTAGAAGTAACTCCTAAAGGAAGTTCGCCGTTAACATTAATTCTAAAATTTTTAGCTTTCTTCTGAACTAGTGTTTGGGTTGCTAAAACATGTTCAACTTCTGAAGTTCCTATTCCAAATGCTAAAGCACCAAATGCTCCATGCGTTGCGGTATGACTATCTCCACAAACAATAACTGTACCTGGTTGAGTAAAACCTTGTTCAGGTCCAATAATATGAACGATACCTTGCCTCTTATCATCCATACCAAATAACTGAACACCGAATTCTTTACAATTTGCCTCTAAAGTATCTACTTGAATTTTTGACTCTTCATCTGAAATACCTTTTGATCTGTCAGTTGTTGGAACATTATGATCTGCAACTGCTAAAGTTAAATTTGGATGTCTAACTTTTCTGTTAGAATTTCTTAATCCTTCAAAAGCTTGGGGGCTTGTCACCTCATGAATTAAATGTCTATCTACAAAAAGTAAAGATGTGCCATCATCTTGTTGGTCAACTAGATGATCGTTCCAAATTTTATCGTATAATGTTGTAGACATTGAAAAAAAAATTATTTTTTTTCTGTAGAGCTTTCTGATTTTTGTTCTTCTTTAGGAGCCTCTGCTGCTGGAGCCGCCTCTTCTTTAGGTGCTGCTTCTGCTTTAGGAGCCTCTGCTACTGGTGCTGCTTCTGCTTTTGGAGCTTCTTCTTTTGTTGCTTCTACTGCAGGAGCTACATTTTCTTCTGTAACTGTCTCTGGTTTTGCCTCGATATCAATACCAATTTTTTTTCTAATTTTTTCTGCAATCCTTGCTGATTTACCAGTTCTGTCTCTTAAATAATAAAGTTTTGCTCTTCTTACTTTACCTGATCTAATAACCTTAATTGAGTCAATTAAAGTTCCAAATAAAGGAAAAGTTCTCTCAACACCCTCTCCAAATGAAATCTTTCTAACCGTAAAAGATGAGTTTAAGTCTCTGCTTTTTTTAGCAATACACACTCCCTCAAAATATTGAATTCTTTCTTTTTTACCCTCGGTAATTCTCACACCAACTTTAACAACGTCTCCAGGATAAAATTCTGGAATTTTTTTCTCTGAAAGAATTTTGTTAACGTTATGCTGATTTATTTCTTCAATTGTTTTCATGTTAATATTTATCAAGTTAATTCTTCCTATATTTTTCCCATAAATCTGGTCTTCGGTCGCGTGTTATAGCCTCAGATTGAGATAAACGCCAGTGTTTAATTTTATTATGATCACCTGATAATAGCACGTCTGGCACAGCTTTTTCCTCCCAAATTTGAGGTTTTGTATACTGAGGATACTCTAGAAGACCATTTTCAAAGGTTTCATCTAATTTAGAGTTTTCATTTCCTAATACACCTGGCAGCAATCTTAAAATACTATCTATAACTACATACGCAGCTGACTCCCCGCCTGACAAAACATAATCTCCAATACTAATTTCCTCAATATTTCTTGTTGAAAGTATTCTTTCGTCCACACCTTCAAAATGACCACAAATTAAAGACAGAGATTTTTCACTAGCTAGCTCTTTTGCTAAATTTTGATCAAATTTTTTTCCTTTTGGCGATAAGTATAAAATTCTCTCGCTCTCATTTTTGTTTTCATCTAAAGACTTTGCAAGAACATCTGCTTTTAACAACATCCCTGAACCACCCCCATAAGGTGTGTCATCTACTGTTTTATGTTTATCATCAGCTGCATCTCTTATATTTACAACTTTAAGTTTCCATAAATTATTTGATAAAGCTTTTCCATAGAGTCCTTTAGATAAAGGACCAGGAAAAACCTCTGGATAAAGTGTAAACACTTGAGCTTGCCACATAAATACTCTTTAAATTATTTTTTTTCCTCTGCTGGAGCTTCTTCCTTAGGAGCTTCTGCTTTTGGAGCTTCTGCTTTTGGAGCTTCTTCCTTAGGAGCTTCTGCTGCTGGAGCTGCTTCTGCTTTTGGAGCTTCTTCCTTAGGAGCTGCGTCTGCTTTAGGAGCCTCTTTATTATCCTCTTCTTTTTTATTTCTCTCTTTTTTTGGTACTGCTTTAATTGGATTATTTCCATTAGCAGGCATAGGCATTAATTCGTTCTCACCTAAAATTCTTGCTACTCTAGTTGTTGGTTTAGCGCCTTGACCAAGCCAATATTTTATTCTCTCAGCTTCTAGGCCCACTCTTTCTTTTTTCTCTTTTGGTAATAAAGGGTTAAAGAAACCAACTTTCTCTATAAATCTTCCATCCCTTGCAAAACGACTGTCGGCAACAACAACCTTATAAACAGGACGTTTTTTTGTTCCACCTCTTGATAATCTTAATTTTAACATTTGTTCTCCTTTTTTTACTTTAATTGATTAAATAGCTCTGGAGGTATACCTTTATCTGACATACCTTTTAGATTTCCTTTTGACATCTTTTTCATCATTTCAGACATCATTTTAAACTGCTTAAGCAATTTATTGATAGTGGCTGGATCTGTGCCAGAGCCATTAGCAATTCTTTTTTTTCTAGAACCATCTATTATTTTTGGATTCTCTCTTTCTTTTTTTGTCATTGATAGAATAATAGCTTCATTTTTTGATATTATACTTTCATCAATACCCGCAGAGTCCATTTGAGATTTCATTTTAGATACTCCTGGCATAAAAGACATAATTCCTTCAATACCACCCATTTTTTTCATTTGTCTTAATTGAGATAAATAATCTTCCATTGAAAATTGACCCTTTTTTAAATTTTCCTCTGCTTTTTTAATATTCTCTTCACCTAAATCTTGTGCAGCTTTCTCTACAAGAGATACGATATCTCCCATTCCAAGTATTCTGTTTGCAATTCTATCAGGATGAAATACTTCAAGATTATCTATTTTTTCTCCTATACCTAAAAATTTAATTGGAACGTTTGAAACATATTTCATGCTCACTGCGGCTCCACCTCTTGCATCACCATCAGCCCTAGTTAAAATAATTCCAGATAATTTAACTGTATTTTTAAATTCTTTTGCCACTGAGGCTGCAACTTGACCTGTTAAAGAGTCTGCAACTAAGAAAGTTTCTGTTGGATTAATGACAGCTTCAATTTGCTTAATCTCACTCATCATTTGTAAATCGATTTGAGTTCTACCAGCAGTATCAAATAAAATTATTTCAGCTCCATTTAAATTAGCAGCACTTATTGCTCTTCTACAAATATCAGCAGGTTGCTGACCTTCTATAATAGGTAAAGTTAAAATATTATTTTGTTCTCCTAAAGATCTAAGTTGTTCTTGTGCAGCTGGTCTGTAAATATCTAGACTGACCATCATTACTTTTTTCTTTTTATTATTTTCTAAAAATTTTGCTAATTTTGCTGTTGTTGTTGTTTTTCCAGAACCTTGTAACCCAACTAACATCATTGGCACAGGCGGTACTGCGTTTAAGTTTATCTCATTATTTGTTGCACCTAATAAGTCTACAAGCTCATCGTAAACAATTTTAACAACCATATCCCCAGGAGAGGTAGACCTTATTATCTCTTGTCCTAATGCTTTTGGCTTAACTTTTTCAATAAAATCTTTTGCAACATCCAAAGAGACATCTGCTTCAAGTAAGGCTTGCCTAATACCTCTTAAACCTTCATCTACTTGAGCTTCATCAAGCGAAGGTGCCTTTTTCAGAGAAGAAAAAATTTCTTCAAATTTATTTGTTAAATTTTCAAACATAATTATTACGCATAGCAGTAACGCACTAGTGGGCGAACCCTCGCTGACTAGTGTCGATCTCTTTGTTTCCAAAGACACCGCAAAGTTAATGTTTTTGCGGAAACGGCAACAACCTATAATAGAGGTTCAAAAAGTCAATAAATAAGTTAAATATCTATATATGGATATTAAAGCATTTAAAATGGACGGTTTAGGTAATGATTTTATCATCATAGATAATAGACAAACAATTACAAATTTGACGAAAGAGCAAATAATAAAGATTTGTGACAGAAAATTTATTGGTTGTGACCAACTAATATTGATTAAAAAAAATGATATTACAGATGCTTCGCTAGAATTTTATAATTCAGACGGAGGAATGTCTGGTGCGTGTGGAAATGGTACACGATGTATTGCTGATTTATTAGGCAAGGAAAATAACAAAAAAGAAATTGTCCTAACAACTTTATCTGGCAAATTAAAATCTAATATTGTTGGAGAAAAAATAGTTTCTACAGAAATAGGTGTTGCAAAAACAAAATGGGATGAGATTCCGTTGTCTAAAGAATTAAATACGAATAATTTAGGAATTAAAGTTATTGACAAAAATAATAACGAATTTACTGGTGGAACTGCTGTAAATGTTGGAAACCCACATGTAGTTTTTTTTGTTAATAATAACGAAAATTTTGAAATTAAAAAAATTGGACCAGAAATTGAAAACCATTCTTTATTCCCAGAAAAATGTAATGTTACTTTAGCAACTGTTGTTAACAAAGAATTGATTAAAGTTAGAGTGTGGGAAAGAGGAGCTGGACTTACTAAAGCATGTGGTACAGCAGCTTGTGCAACAGCTTTTGCTGCAAAACAAAATGGACTGGTAAATGATAAAGTGGATATTGAATTTTCTACAGGTAGATTAACAATTTCAATTGATGAAAACAATAGTATTCATATGAAAGGACCAGTTTCAGATATCGAGGAGATAAATTTTAAAATTTAATGGGAATTTTTGAAAAATTTAAATCAGGTTTTAAAAAAAGTGCCTCAGCTTTTACAACGGGTTTAAGAGATATAGTTTTAAAAAAAGAGATTGATGAAAAAACATTAGACAAAATTGAAGATTACTTAATTCAATCCGATGTTGGTATTGTTTCGGCTTCAGAAATAAGAGAAATAATTTCTCAAACAAAAATTGATCCCAATAAAGATTTAACTGACGAAATAAATAATATTTTAAAAAATTATATTATTTCAATTATGAAACCTTTAGAAAATATTGAATTCTTCAAAAAAAAAGAAAAATTAAATGCAACATTAATTTCAGGTGTTAATGGTGTTGGAAAGACAACTACTATTGGAAAAATAAGCAAAATATTAAAGGGTAATGGAAATAAAGTAATGTTAGCTGCATCAGATACTTTTAGAGCAGCAGCTATAGAGCAACTAGAAAATTGGGCAAACAAAGTTGATGTTCAAATTACAAAATCATCCCAAGGTTCAGATCCTGCATCAGTTGCTTACAAAGCTATTGATGAAGCATTAAACAATAATTTTGACCAAGTTTTAATTGATACAGCTGGAAGATTACAAAATAAAAAAAATTTGATGGAGGAATATAAAAAAATTGCAAATGTTACTAAAAAAATTGATCCAGATGCTCCACATGATGTTATTTTAGTTCTGGACGCAACCTCGGGGCAAAATGTTATTAATCAAGTTGAAGAATTTAATAAAATTATTCCAATAACTGGTCTTATTATGACAAAATTAGATGGCACAGCAAAAGGAGGTATTCTTCTAGCTGTTGCTAAGAAATATAAACTACCAATTATTGCACTTGGATTAGGTGAAAAAGAAGATGATTTACAAATTTTTGAGGCTGAAAAATTTGCAGAAGCATTTACTCAAATTAATTAATTAAGGTACTAGAAATTAGAGGTTTATAAAAACTACATTTATAATGTTCTTTAAATTCATAGTGTCCACAATTTTTAGCTATCGAAGAAATAATAAAATCAAATTTTCCATTTACAGGATAAAGCTCTAACTTTTTTTCAACAATATCAAATTTAAAATTAGCTTTTAGACTTTTTTACAGCACTAATCATCACCAAAGTTTTGTTATCTTTTAAAAGATAATATGCAAAATCATCTGGAAAAACTGGGAAATCATACTCTTGCAAAAAATATTTTGCTGTTTTGGGAAACCATTCATAAGAAATTAATGGCAAGGACTCTTTCGTTTTGTAGTTATAAATATAAAGATCTTTTGGAAAATCATTAATATAATTTGAATTTTCTCCTCGAGCCATGACAGCTTTTTCACGGGTTTTAAAATATAATGCAAAATTTTCATCGTGCGAATTCATTTGATCAATATGAAAAAGGCTGTCTACAGATGCTAAATTTTCTTTGGCATTTGATAAATTATTTAAAGAAAAAAGAACAATAAAAAATAAGAAAAAATTTTTCATAGATTAACCTAAAAAAAAAATTTGAATTATCTTTGTTTAGATTATGGCTTAATTTAAACTATCAACAAACGATTTTAGGGCTAATACAAGTTTATCATCATATTCCATCATATGATCGTCATATTTTGTAAAATATGAATATTTAGGTTCACTTGCTAAATTAAAAATTTTTTTACCCATCCAAAATGGAACTATTTGGTCAGCCTCACCATGCATTACTAATACTGGAATATTAATATTTTTAATTTTTTCATTATTTTCATACTTATCTTTTAAAATCAAACCAACCGGAATATATGGATAAAAATTTTTCGCAGCTTCTATCATTGATGTGAAGGGCGTTTCTAAGATTAATCCTGCAAAATTTTTATTCTGAGTAACTTCGGTCGCAATGCCAGTTCCTAATGACTCTCCATAAATAATTATATCTTCTTCTTTTAGACCTTTTTCTTTAAGCCAGTTTATTGCACTAGCACCATCTGTATAAAGACCCTCCTCACTTGGTTTTCCTTTATTGCCGCTGAACCCTCTCCATGCAATAATTAAAAAATTAACATCCATGTCTTTAAAATGATTTAACTTATGGATTCTGTTTTCAAGTGTCCCTGCATTTCCGTGAAAATAAACTATTGTTTTATAACTATTTAAATTTTTATTATGAAACCAGCCTAAAAGATTAATATTATCTGTTGTTTTGATAGTAACTTTTTCAATTTTAACTTCTAAATTATCTCCAGAATAATTATTTTCATCAGGATGATACATTAAATTTCTTTGAAAAAAGAATAAGAAAATTAAAACGATTAAGTAAATAGCAGTAATACCAATTAATAATTCCAAAAAAAAATTCCTACGTTTTATTTTCATATTTTTTTCTATTTAATATTAAAAAAAATATATAAGAAATAATACTTAAGATTAAGAAAACTGAAAAAGCTGATTTAAAAGCAAATACTTCTGCATGACCCATCCCTTTAACAATATCAATTACTAAACCCATTAGCCATTGCATTATGAATGTTCCTGCAAATATTAATAAATTGAATGAAGTTAGTGCTTTACCAGCAGAATAACCCGAAAAAGAAAGGCCCACAGCCGGCTGTGTAACTGATAAAAAAATTGAACTTAAAATAAATAAAGTTATGTAAAAAGCTCCAGCTTTTGAACCTAATAAAATTATCACTAACATTACAGAAAAACTAATTGGCAAACCTAATTTAAGTATTCTTTTAGCGCTAAACCCTATTCCTGAAATTTTTGGTAAAAAATAACCCCACAAAAAAAAGGATACCAACATAGTTACATTGATCCAAAATAATCCTGTAGCGCTCTGAAGTGGTGTATAGCCAGCAACTCTAGTCATCCATGGGCCTGCCCATAAAGTTTGTATAGCCATTAAGCCCCCATAATTAAATAAACCCATTGGAATTACACTTATAAAAAATCGATTTTTCCAAACTTCTGATAAAGTTCCAGTATTACTTGGCTCTTCTAACTCTTTATTTTTAGTTAAATTCCATTTTGGGATGAAAACTAACATTAAAAAAATACTAATTAAAATTAAGATAGCGATGCCAGCAAATATCCATCTCCAACCGAAACTAGGTAATAAAAGTTGTACAGGCAATGTGGATGACAAAAAACCTAATGATGCAATCATTAACATCCATGAGTTTGCTCTTTGTTGTTGATTTTCTGCATACCATATTCTGTAACCTGTTAACGGAGCCATCAAACAAGCACTTACACCTACACCAATTAGAATTCGTGAAACTAATAATCCCGAAAAGCTTTCAGCTAAAGCAAATGATCCTGTTCCAACTAATGCGATAAATAAAAAAGAAGAGACAATTTTTTTTGGTCCATATTTATCTAACAAATATCCAAGCGGTATTTGCATACAAGCAAAACCCAAAAAATAACCTCCAGCTAATAAACCTAAATCAGCTGCTAATAAATTAAATTCTGAGGTTAATACTGGTGAAAGTGTTGCGGTAATTGCACGTAACAAACATGATAAAAAATAACCAAATGCAAATACAAAAAAAACAATAATAGCCTGTTTTTTTGGTAAAATATAATTTTCCATTAATTAAAAGTTTAAAGATATATCTCTATGAACTGAGTTACACCTAGCAACAAATTTAGCTTGTTCTTTAGTTAATCTGTTTTGAAGTCTAAGACCAATATTATGTTTGATAACATCATTATATTTAATTAATTCAGGCATCAAATTCTTATTAGCATCATCTCTCCACGAAACTTCTAATTTGAAAAGATCAAAAGTCTCTGAACTTACTTCAGACAATTTTTGCTCATCTACTTCATCATTATCTATAACAGATATTAGGTCATCTAATTTATTTGCAAATTCTTCTGTTCCAGAAATTTCTCCTAGTTTTTCAAAAAGATTATCAATTACTGATATTGAGTTTTCGTAATTTTTATTATCAATATTATATTTTAATTCTTTTATTTCTGATGAAAGTTCTTTTAATTTTTCATTATCATTTATAAACATTACTATTTGATCCAGAGTTTCATAAGCTTCATCAACATTTTTTCTATATCTCTTGGTTCTTGTATTTTTTGCTTTATGTAATATTTCAAACTCTCCATTTTTAGTTTTCCAGCTTTCAGGAATTTTATTTTGAAGTTCTTTTATTTCTAGCTCGTAATTCTCAATTTTTAATTCTAATTTATTTTTAGCTGATAAATTATCTTCGTCTAAGTTTCTAATTTCAGCTTTTAATTTTTTTATTTTTTGGTCAATTTTTCTAACTTTTTTCTGAATTTTTCTTACATTGAAATGAAGATCTTTATAATCTTTTGTAAATAAATCGTATTCTTGCTCAGTTTTTTGTAATTTTTTAACTATAGCAAAAGTTCCTAAAGCATTATCAAAATGCTCTTCAAAGATATCTAATTTATCTACTGGAAGATTTGCTGGAGTTAATTTCTGCATATTCTTAATTGCATTTGTAATTTTTTGTTCTTCATTATTATAAATTGCAAATTTATATTCTTGTAAGCAATATTGAAGTTTTGGATTCATTGGTGGTGGAGCTACATTAGATGTTAAATATGTTCTCGCTGGTAAATAATTAACCAATGTAGGATAGAAACCAACAATTCCAAGACCTATCAATTGTAAAATAATAAACGGAACAACTCCTTTCCAAATATTTAAAGTAGTGACAAGTTTTGAAGCTACACCTTTTAAGTAAAATAATGCAAAACCAAATGGTGGAGTTAAAAATGAAGTTTGTAAATTTACCCCAATCATAACACCAAGCCAAATTGCACTTACATTCGCACCTGGTTCTGCTAATAATATAGGAGCAATAATAGGTACAACAACCACAGCTATTTCAATAAAATCAAGAAAGAAACCTAATAAAAAGATAACTACCATTACAACGACGAACTGAGTCCAAAACCCTCCTGGTAAATCTTGAAGAAAGTCTCTTACTAACTCTTCACCTCCAAATGCTCTAAATCCAGAGGTTAGCATTGCTGCTCCAAGTAGAATTATAAATACCATTGAGGTAGTTACACAAGTTTCTACAACAACTTCTTTTAAAACATCATCTATTTTAAATGCTCTCCAAAAACTCCATACAACACTAGCTAAAAATGTAATTGTAAAAAATAATGCAATTAATATTGCGCCTAGATCTCTAGTGTCAACAGCTTTAATATTTAAGTTGTAATTTTTAGATAAAAAATAAATTGGAATTAAAGATACAATTGCAATTATTATTGGATAATAAGCGTTCTTTTTACCTTGATGTAATCGATAGCCTGCCATCATTGTTGCACCAATAGCACCTATTGATCCAGCCTGATTTACAGTAGCAATACCCATAAGTATAGATCCTAAAACTGCAAAGATTAGAGCAAGTGGTGGAATAATTACTAATATAACTTTGATCCAAAATTTAGTGTCAAAATTTCCTTTGAACGGGACAGGAGGAGCTGCTTTTGGGTTTAATCTTGCGTACACAAATATGTAAAGCATATACAAACCAACCAAAACTAATCCTGGTAATAATGCTCCTAAAAACATATCTCCAGCTGAAGTAGACCCTACTCTAAATTCTCCAGGCATATTAAATTCGCCAGTTAAAATTTTATAATCAGTCTGACGCATAGTATTTGCAACGTCAGCGGCACTTGCCAATTGATCAGCAATGATAATTAAGACAATTGAAGGAGGTATAATTTGACCAAGTGTTCCAGAGGAACAAACAATTCCACTTGCTAATCTTTTGTCATATTTATTATTTAGCATTGTGGGTAAGGAAATTAGTCCCATTGCAATTACTGTTGCTCCAACTATTCCAGTTGTTGCTGCAAGTAATGCACCAACAAAGATAACAGAAATACCTAGTCCTCCTGGAATTGGTCCAAATAGTTGTCCCATAGTAACTAAAAGGTCTTCTGCAATTTTTGATTTTTGCAACATTATCCCCATAAAGATAAACAATGGGATAGCAATTAAGGTGTCAGTTTCTACATCCCAATAATTACTCCTAAAATTAGTAATACCAGCGGTTAACCATTCTTTAGGCCCATCAACAGCAAAATAAGCACTGGGGTCTCCTGCAAATAAATAACCGAAAAAAGCAGCTAATCCTATTGAAATTATTGCTGATCCAGGTAATGCAAAAGCTACTGGAAAACCAGATGCCAAAGCTCCAATCATTATAATTACCAGTAAAGCTAAAAATAAATGTTCCATTATTTAATTCTTTAAAAGTTTGTGACTACTACTCATAAAGTAACTTGTGAATTGAGTTAACATACTTACTGCAAATACTGCTAAGTAAACTGCCATTAAATAAAGTAAATATAATCCATTCGAACCTTGCTGAGTAATTTCAAATGAAATTACCGGACCATTAATGATACTAGCTTTACCACCC
The DNA here is from genome assembly GCA_902538255.1 of uncultured Pelagibacteraceae bacterium. Classification (GTDB taxonomy): domain Bacteria; phylum Pseudomonadota; class Alphaproteobacteria; order Pelagibacterales; family Pelagibacteraceae; genus Pelagibacter. The sequence continues at coordinate 67,809 of CACBEJ010000001.1, forward strand.
ATACCCAAAAATATAACTATCAAACATAAAGGAATGCCTAAAATGAGAGATCCAATTGCATTCGTCCATGCCTTCTTTCTCTCACTAAAATTAGCATACAAAACATCAACCCTTACATGACCTTCGTGAATTAATGCATATGCACTTGCAAAAAGATAAAGTGCAGCATACCAAAAACGAACAAGATCTCCTTGAAAAGCTTGTTCATATTGGAATATAAATCTTGATACAACTATCAAGAATTCACTTCCAACTACTAAAACTGCTAACCAAATAAATCCTACAGATCTTGTGAAATAACCAATTATAAAAGAAGCTAAAATAAGAGGGAAATGTATATATGTAATCCTGAATGCGGGTTTTACTAAATTAATTTTAACTTGTTCCCCAAAAATTGGCTCAACCAATTTTTCTACAACCATAAATGAGATTAAAAAATCTGCTACTCCAACAATTAGCACTGCCCAGAATGAAGATCTTATAATATATGCTGTTATTTTTTTTAGTATCTCTGAGTCTGTTTGTAATGTTTGTTTTAAGGAATTTAAAACAAATATTATAACTCCTATAAAAGATAAAAAATAAAATAATAATTGAATATACGACAAAATCATCGCAAGTCCCTCTAAAGGTTCATTTAATTTTTTAAATCCAAATATTTCATAATGAGAAAATAGTTTTTTAACTCCTGGCCAATCAAACCAAACTGTTAAAACATTATTTATTAAAAAAATTAATGTTAATGTTAAGATAGAATAACTAAATATTCTTATTAAAATAGATAAGTTTTTTTTCTCAATCATATGACAAAACTTTTAATGGTATATAAAAAGAGGGCCCATTTAAGGGCCCTCTAGTATTAATTAGAATTAAATTATACTCCTAATGCTCTATTTCTTTGAGAAATGTACGGTGAATCAGACAAGTTTGTCCAAGCACCTATTTCTTTTCGTCCTTTAACAAAAGCAGCATGCACTTTCTGAGCAAGGGCACTATGTTGCTGAACTTCGTCAAAAACTTCTGCAGCACCTTTAGCAAAAGCGTCATAAACTTTATCGTTAAACTTCTCAAGCTTAACTCCATTTTCGTTTACTAAACGATCTAGTGCTGCTCCATTTTTTGCATTATATTCCGCCATAGTAGTTGTATCAGCCCAATCACAAGCAGTTTTTATAATCAACTGATCTGACTTAGTTAGACTTGTGAACCAAGATTTATTTACACCACAACATAGGGTTGATCCTGGTTCGTGCATACCTGGATAATAATAATACTTGGCTGCTTCATAAAACTTGAAAGCCTCATCATTCCAAGGTCCTACCCATTCAGTAGCATCAATTGCACCAGACACAAGGTTTTCATAAATTTGTCCACCTGGAAGTGAAATTGGAGAACCACCAAGTTTTCCAAGTACTTGTCCACCTAAACCAGGCATACGCATTTTTAAACCCTTAATATCATTAGCTGATCTAATTTTTTTGTTAAACCAACCACCCATTTGCACTCCGGTGTTACCAGCAGCGAAACTTTGTGTTCCGAAATCATCAGTCAATTCATCCCACAGCTCTTGTCCACCAGCAAATTTTAACCACGCATTCATTTCAGCATATGTGAAACCAAATGGAACGGCAGTAAAATATCCAAATGCAGGGTGTTTTTTAACCCAATAGTAATCAGCACCATGATACATTTGAGAATTTCCTGAAGCAACTTCATCAAACGAGTCAAATGCTTTCACCCTTTCATTAGCAGCATAATAAGTAACTTGAATTCTACCGTCACTCATATCACTCAATCTTTGAGCAAGTCTTTGTGCACCAGTTCCAAGGCCTGGAAAATCTCTTGGCCAAGTAGCTACCATAGAAGCTTCTATTCTCTCTTTGGCAACAGCTGGAGCAGATAAAGATGATGCTGCAACAGCAGCAACACCTGTTGCAGCTGCAGTTTTAAAGAACTTTCTTCTTGAAGGTGATCTAGAAACCTTCAATGATTTTTTTTCTTTAATCATTAGTATCTCCTCTTCTTTGTTAATTAACTGTACAGATTAAATTACAATTGAACGTTTAAGTCTAGACTAAACTTCCTATTGAAGAACATAATACAATCAGAGGTAGTAAATTTACGAATTATTAAATTTATTTTTTTGTCAAAAAAGGCTTCGTATAACATCATCGATATCGCAAGTATCATCAATATGTAAACTGGTAAAACATCTTGAAAACCTATCATCATAGATCTTGTAAGTGTTGTTGCTAAACCTAAAAGAAAAAAGATTGCAAAAGAAAGTCCTATTAGTTTTACAAGTTTATTCATTAAATTTCTCACTTTCCTTTTCAAGCCAACTAGAAACTCCTAAGAAACGATTGTCGTCATATTTCTCTCCAATAACTTGAATGCCTAATGGTAAATTATTTTCGCCTTGAAGTAAAGGAAGTGAAATACAAGGAGTTCCTAAGTAAGACCAAACTTTGTTGAAATCAGCTGATCCAGTACTCTTAAAACCTTTTAAGGCAACACCAGGGCTTGACGGGGACAAAACGCCATGATAATCCTCGAATACTTCTTTATATGAATCATAACTTCTTTTCATAAAATCTATTGCTTCAGCATATTCTTTTGCAGTATGTTTTCTTCCATTTGCAATTGCATTTTGCATAATTTTTGAGAGTTTTGACTTATAATTTTTGTAATAATCACTAAAATTATTTGCTAGATCAGTTTCATAAATTATTTGATGATATTTATGGATATCTTTGAAATAAGAAGGAGTGTCATGAACTTCGATGTTTTTTTTGAATGACTTTATAAAATATTCAAAAGCTTCCTTAGATTTTTTGTCAATTCTTTTCCAAAATTCAGTTTTATAAAATATGAATTTAGGTTCATACAAGGGACCTTTTTTTACAGAATTGACCATATTATGTGAAGAATAATAAACAGTGGCAGGATCATGGGAATCTTTTTTAATTAACTCTTTAACTAAATAAGCTATGTCCTCAACTGTTTTTCCAAAAACTCCTAGATGGTCAAGTTTTTCAGAAGTTTTTAATACTCCATTTCTAGAAATTAAGCCAAATGACGGTTTGTATCCAACAACACCACAATAAGATGCTGGTCTGATTATTGAGCCACCTGTTTGTGATCCAATTGAAAGTGGAGCCATATAAGATGCAATTACTGCAGCAGAACCACTTGATGATCCCCCTGGTGTTCGTGAATAATCATGTGGGTTTTTTGTTTTAGAGGGATTTAAATATGCTAATTCTGTAGTAACTGTTTTACCCATCACAATAGCCCCTGAAGATGTTAATAAATCAATTATTTCTGCATTTTGTGAATAAGATTTTCCTTTTCTTATTGGTGTTCCACATTCTGTAGGCATGTCTAAAGTACCAACAATATCCTTAACAGCTACAGGAATACCATGTAACGGTCCAGTTGGTTTTCCAGATTTTTTGTAAGCATCAGATTCTTTTGCTTTTTCCAATAACAATTCTTTGTCAAAAAAAGCCCAAGCATTTATATCTTTTTCAAACTTATTAATTCTTTGTATGTATGCTTCACATATCTCCACAGAAGTAATTTGAGAATTCGAAATTTTATTTATTAATTCTTCAACAGAAAAATTTATAACTTCATTCATCAACTTAGTTAGCAAATAATTGATCAGGTAACCATAAAGCTATACCTGGAAATAAGTACATTAAAACCATTCCAAAAATAACAATTGCTAAGAATGGCATGATGCCTTTGAATACCTCAATTAATTCAACATTTTTAGATTGTACACCTTTTAAGTAATAAGCCGACATGGCCATGGGGGGTGTTAAAAATGATGTTTGTAAATTTAAAGCAATTAACATTGCAAAAAAATAAGGGTTCACTCCAAAAAATTCTACTAAAGGTAAAAATATTGGAACAAATATAATTAATATTTCAGTCCACTCTAGTGGCCAGCCTAATAAGAAAATTATAATTTGTGTAATTACTAAAAATTGCCAAGGCTGTATATCCATTGATTTAAAAAAATGCTCAAATACTTCATGTCCTCCTAAATATGAAAATACTGACGCAAACGTCCAAGATCCAATAAACAACCACATAATCATTGCAGTAGTTTTTGCGGTTAGAAATACAGACTCTTTAAAATTTTTCCATTTTAGAGATTTATAAAAGAAAGATAAAACTAATGCTCCAAAAGCTCCAACACCTGCTGCTTCCGCTGGGGTAGCTAGACCTGCGAGAATGCTTCCTAAAACTAATATAATTAATGAAAATAATGGTAAGAATGAAACCAAAACTTCTTTTAAGATTACTGATCTTGGAGGAATTTCCTCTTTAGGAGGCTTAGGTGCAACTGATGGATTAAAATAAGCCAAAATAACTGCATATAAAATATATAGACCCGCTAACATTAGACCGGGAAATATTGCTGCTGCAAATAATCTTAATGGAGATAACTGAGCTATCACTGCATAAACAATAAGCATAATACTAGGAGGAATTAAAATTCCTAAACAGCCTCCAGCACATATTACTCCTGATGCAAATTTTTTATCATAACCAGCTTTCACCATTGCAGGCCAGGCAAGCAAACCCATTAAAGTCACAACTGCCCCAATTATTCCCGTTGCTGTAGAGAATAAAGTGCAAGTAACTAAGGCTGCGACTGCCATCGAAGCTGGCAGCGAATGCGATGCAAGTCTTATGGCATAAAACAATCTTGCAACTATACCTGCTCTTTCAACTAAATAGCCCATAAATAAAAATAAAGGTACGGCGGTGAGGACATGGTTATCCATGACAGAGTAGGTATTTGAAACAAATAAATTAAATATCCTATTGTCTAATAGATGATCCATTCTTGACGGATCAAAATATGCGTAATACCCAAATCCTAAACCCATTGCCATTAGAGTAAATGCAATAGGAAATCCTAGTAATACAGCAAACAGAAATATCACCATCATTAAAATTGCAATTTCTGGATTTGTTAGACTAAACAACATCTATTTTTTCTTCCTCTTTAGATTTTCTCATTAAAATTTTTTCTGTTTCTTCTGCACCAACATCTCTCTCTAGCCAATGTCCCGTTCTAATACAAATAATTGCTCTAAAAACTTCACTAATTCCTTGGAGAGTAAGAAGCATTCCGGATAAAGGTATCAATGATTTTGCCATATAAATTTGAATTTGTGCTGGACTATTCCAGCTTGTTTCTTTTACCATCCATGCTTTAGCTGCATACTCATATCCATAAAATGAAAGTGCAATTACCCCTGGAAAAAAGAAGATAAAATAAAGTATTAAATCAATCCATCCTTGAACTTTAATTGGGAACAACCTGTAAATAACATCTCCTCTAACGTGAGCCTCGGTCGCCAAAGTGTATGCTCCAGCCATCATAAATATTGCTCCATACATCTGTAAACTAAAATCAAAATTCCACAAAGTAGGTGCATTAAATGCATAAGCCATTATGACCTCGTAACATGTTCCACCCATTAAAATAACTATGCACCATGAGAAGGCTTTACCCATTGAGGAGCTAAGTGTGTCTGCAAATTTTATATAAGAGTACATATTTAACTAACTTATCTTAATTTTCTTAATTAATTCAATTAAAAAAAAGGGGGCTAAAAAGCCCCCTTAATTTTTTTATATTTTTAAACCTTAGATTTTAACTTTCCCTAACGGACCAAACTCGTTTTCGTAAGCAAGTCTGTAGTTAGGCTGATTCATTAGTAAGTATTTCATTACTCTTTTCGCATAAGCTTTTTGTGAATCAACAATCTTCTTAAAGAATGGATCTTTAGAAGAGAAATCACCTACAACTTTATCCCAACCTTTTAACTGCTCTGCTAAAATTGCATCTGAAGTTTGGTAAACGTTTACTTTATGCTCATTCATCAATTTAGATAAATCAGCTGAGTATCTTACCAAAGCTTTAAAGTAGTTAGCGGTATTTGCTGCGTACGAAGCATTTTTTAATATTGCTTGGTTTGCAGGAGATAAGCTATTAAATGTTTTTTTGTTAATAGGTATTTCAAACATCTCTTGAGATTGGTGGAAAGATCCTAAGTGATAATGCTTAGAAACATCTTGCATACCAAATTGAGAGTCTGAAGTTGGGTTATTAAACTCTGCAGCTTCAATCAAACCAGTTTTCATAGCTGGCTGAATTTCACCACCTGGTAATTGTCTAACTACCATACCCATTGCAGTAAGAACGTTAGTTGCAAGACCAACTGTTCTATACTTCATACCTTTAACGTCACTTACTTTAGTAACGTTCTTTTTGAACCAACCAAATGGTTGAGCTGGCATAGGCATCGCAAAAACACCAACATAGTCGTATCCAACTTTTGCTAATGTTTCTTCGTACAATGCTCTTCCACCACCTTCTTCCATCCAAGCCATTACTTCTTGAGATGATAGACCATAAGATGGGCCAGTTCCGAAAAGAGACGCGGCAGGGTTTTTTCCATACCAATAAGCAGTTACCCAGTGACCCATATCAAGTACACCATCACTTACTGCTTGACCGATTTCACCAGTCTTTACAACTGCACCAACCGGCTGAAGGTCAATTTTTAATTTTCCACCGGACATATCACTGACCATTTTGCAGTAGTCGCCAGCCATCTCAAAAAAGATGTTAGCTCCACTTGGCCAAGCTGCTTGCATTTTTAAAGTCATGTGGCCATCTCCCAAAGCAAGATTTGGCATTGCCACTGCTGCTGCTGTCGCTGCACCAGTTGCTGCCGCTGCTTTGAAGAACTTTCTTCTTGAAGGAGTTTTAAAACCCTTCAATGATTTTTTATTTTTAATCATTTCTTCTCCTCTAGTTAATTAACTGAGGAAAGTAAAACATAGATTTATATTAGAGTCTTTCTAAAAAGAGGCACAGATTGTCACTATTTAAAGCTAATTTAATTTTTTTACAATCCTTGGTTGATTCTAGAAAAATTTAATCAATTGGATAATCCCAAGCGCTTCCACCTATGACTTTAGAAATAGCTGAAAAATCTTTAGTATTATTTCCTTCTTTACAAAATTGATCATAAATTTCTAAAGCCATTTTTCCTAATGGTGTTTCAGCATTTACGCTTTTCGCACAATCATTTGCAAGTTTAAGATCTTTATTCATCATTCCTGCAGAAAAACCTGGACGATAATTATTATTTGAAGGTGTACCATCAATTAAACCAGGTAAAGGTGGATAAACAGAAATTGGCCAACTGTTACCTGATGCATTTTTCATGATTTCATGAACTTTTTTAATATCGATGTTTAATCTTTTTGCTAACATTAACGACTCTGAAGCAGCAATCATTGCAATCCCTAGAGCCATATTGTTACAAATTTTGGCGCCATTCCCACTACCTAAATCACCTGCATGAAATATATTTTTCCCCATGATTTTTAATAAAGGAAGCGCTTTTTCAAATGCTTCTTTTGATCCACCAACCATTATATTTAAAGTTGCTTTTTGAGCTCCCATTACTCCGCCACTAACTGGCGCATCAATCATTTCTATTCCTTTTTCTGAAGCTTTTTTTCCAATTTCAATAGAAGTTTGAATATCAATTGTTGAACAATCAATTAACAAACAGTTTTTTGAAACTTTATTTATTATTCCACTTTTTCCTAAATAAACATCCTTAGAATGTTTACCTTCTGGAAGCATGGTTATCACTGTTTCAACATTAGCTGTAATTAAATCATCTAAATTTTCAATTATTTCAAGATTTTTATCTCTCGCAATCTCAAGCATTTTTTTTGAGACGTCAAAAACTTTTACAGATTTACCTGCCTTCATTAAATTTTCAGCCATTGGACAACCCATGTTGCCAACGCCAATAAAAGCTATCGATTGAGACATTTTAATTTACTTTATTGATACAGTTTCCAGTTCTAAAAAACTCATCTAAATTATCAATTGCTAAATTTCCCATTGCAATTCTTGTATCTTTTGTTGCGCTCCCAAGATGAGGTAAAACAAAAGCACTTGGGATTTTTAAGTAACCAGGATTTAGATTTGGTTCATTTTTATAAACATCTAATCCTGCTGCATAAATTTTTCTTCTATTCAATGCATCAATTAAAGCTGCATCATCTACTATATCACCTCTTGCAACATTAGTTATTACAGCACCTTTAGGAAAATATTCAACAGTCTCTTTATTTATTAAGTTCTCTGTTTCTTTAGTTGCTGGACAACAAATCGATAAAACATCTGAAACTGAAAAAAGACTCTTTATACTATCATGATATGTTGCGCCTTGCTCTTTATCTTCACTTAATTTTGAACGATTATGATAATGAATAACCATACCCAGAGATTTTGCAATTTTTGCAATTTTTTGGCCAATACGACCCATACCTAAAATTCCTAATCTTGTTCCAGTAAGTTGTTTTCCAATTAGATAGTCAGCAGACCATTTCCATCCACCCTCTTTTGCGGACTCTATTCCTTCAGAAGCTCTTCTGCATGCTCCTAAAATTAATAAAATTCCAATCTCTGCTGAAGCATCTGATAAAACTTCTGGTGTATTTGTTACTGCTATACCTCTATTCTTTGCTGCCTCTAAATCAATGTTACCAAATCCTACTGCAAAATTAGAGATTATTTTTATTGTTTCTGGTAATTGATTGATTGTTTCAGCATCTAATTTTTCAGTTAGTGAAGATAATATGCCATCAAATCCTTGACTCATTTCAATAATTTTTTTTTGTGAATAAAGTTCATCATTAGTATTAAATTTAGCATCAAATAACTTAGATGCTTTATCTTCACTTTCTCTTATCAAGCGTCTTGTAATTAGAACTTTTTTCATAATTTCTATTTTAAAATTTCAGGTTTTGGTCCACCTGTGTACCAATCTAAAACTTCAATTGTATGTAATATAGGAACTTTAGTACCATGTGCGATTTGGGTAATACAACCAATATTTCCAGTAGAAATAAAATCTGGATTTAAACTCTCAATGTTATTTACTTTTTTCTTCAATAATTGTTTTGCAATTTTTGATTGCAATATGTTGTAGGTACCAGCTGATCCACAACATATATGTCCTTCAGGAATTTCCATAATTTCATTTTTAGTTTTCTCAAGTAAAGAAACAGGCTGGGAATGAACTTTTTGACCATGCTGCATAGAACACGCAGAATGATAAGCAACTTTGTATTTTTTTTCTTTATCTTTAATATCAAGTTTTAAACTTTCAAATATATATTCTGATATATCTTTTGTAAGATCTGATATCACCCTTGCTTTTTTACTTAGTTCTTTGTCTTCACGAAAAATAAATCCATAATCTTTCATTGTTGTCCCACAACCTGATGTGTTTGATAAAATTGCATCTAAATTTCCTTTTTGATGCTCCTCATACCAAGTGTTTATATTGTTTTTAAAATCTTGATGTGCATCCTCCTCTTTTCCAAGATGATGATTTAAAGATCCACAACAACGAATTTTTTTTGGTACAACTACTTCTACGCCGTGTCTGTTTAATAGCCTTATTGTTGCTTCATTAATTTGAGGAGATATTTCTTTTTGTACACATCCTGTTAAAAGAGCAACTCTAGCAATTCTTTTTTTAGTAGAGGATTTGTAAACTTCTTTAATTGGTAAGTTTTTTTTAGGAAATTTTGTTGGCATTAACTCAATCATGTCCTTAATTTTTGAAGGCATTAAAAATTTAAATGGTTTCGATAATTTTACTAATAAACTTGATAATCTAAAAACTTTTGTATTTGGAAGAGTGATAGATAAAAAATATCTTATTAACTTGTCAAAGAATGATCTTTGATAATTTTTTTCAATATATTTTTTTCCATGGTCAATTATGTGCATATAATTTACACCAGCTGGGCAAGTGGTCATGCAGCTATAACATGAGAGACATCGATCGATATGCTTTACAACTTTTTCGGTAGGCTTCCTATTATTTTCTAACATATCTTTAATGAGATAGATACGTCCTCTAGGTCCATCTAGCTCATCACCCAAAAGTTGATGCGTAGGGCATGTAGCATTACACATTCCACAATGCACACACTTTTTAAAAACTTTTTCGTTTGCAAAATTGTCTGGATCTCTAAGTTGTTCTTCAGTAAATTTCGTTTGCATTAAACACCTCTATACATTTTACCTGGGTTTAAAATTCTTTTTGGATCAAAACTTTGTTTTACTTTCTCAGAAATCATCAAACGTACTTTATCAACAGTAAAAATAGGTTCACCATAATCATATCCGGATGATGTTTTAATAACTGTCAAATAACCTCCAAAATCGTTTGCCATTTTTTTTAAATCTTTAATCTTTTCCTCTTTTTTACTATTAACTTCAATCCAGAATAACGACCCACACCAATCAACAAAATAATTATGGTTATTTTCTAAATATTTGCATAATTTTGAACCATTTGCTGGCGGTATTACCATTCGTATTAAATTGTGTTTAGTCTTTTCGAACACTTCTAAATTATTTATTTTCTCCCACAATGGTTCTGATTGATAAACATCAAGCGTAGAAATATCTGAATTATTTAATTTAAGTTCTTTTTTTAAGTTATTAATTTTTTCCTCAATTGAAATTTTATCTCCCTCAACTCTAAATGCTAAAAACGAAACATTTGATTTAAGATCATTAAACTTAAAAACAGTATTTCTTTTACCTGAAAAATCTTTGTCATTTGATTGTTCTGGAATAAAGACAGCACCAGAAATTTCACTACTTGAACTAGATAATTTATTAAACAAATCATAAATTTGTTCAAAATTATTAGGATAAATTGCTACAGTTGTCGACGAGTCTTTTTTAGGTAAAACCTTTAATGTAATTTCAGTCAAAGCAACAAGTGTGCCAAACGAACCAGCTATAAGTTTTGATAAATCATAACCTGTAACATTTTTAACGACAGTACCTCCTGATTTAATTATATCTCCTTTACCATTAACTCCCTTAAAACCTAGGACATGATCTCGCACACTACCAACTTTAAATCTTCGTGAACCTGCATAATTACAAGATAAATATCCTGCTATTGTTCCTTTATTTGATTTGCCATCTTTAATATAACCGAAGTCAATTGGTTCAAAAGCTAGCTCTTGACTATTTTCACTTAAGATCTTCTCGATTTCATTAATTGGTGTGCAGGCTTTTACTTTAATATACAATTCTTCGGGTCTGTAATCGATTATACCAGAAATTTTAGATAAAGATGTAGTGTTAGCCGATTGAGTTTTGTTTCCAATAAAACTTTTTGAGTTATTTCCAATAATTTCCGTTGGAGAGTCTTTTTTGTATAATTCCCGAATTAAATCTGAAACTTCAACCTCATCTTTAGGATAATAGACGTTATTAGAATCTTGGAAGATCTGGGAATTTATCTTTATTTTTGTGGACATGAACCCTTCCTTCCTCTGCACATTTTCTAAGTATAGGATAAACTTTTCCAGGATTTAATAGATTTTTTTCATCTAATGACTTCTTAATACTCAGTTGTTGTTGTATATCGTTATCATTAAACATTTCACACATAAGTTCTCTTTTTTCTATACCAACACCATGCTCACCTGTAATTACTCCACCAAGTCTTACACATGTTTTTAATATCTCAGAACCAAATTCCTCAGTTTTTCTTAGTTGTTCTTTGTCATTTCCATCAAACATAATAAGTGGATGTAAATTTCCATCACCTGCGTGAAAACAATTTGCAACCGGTAATTCATACTTTTCTGATAATTTTTTAATTTCTAATAATGCTTCTGCAAGCTTACCTCTTGGAATAGATCCATCCATACAATAATAATCAGGGGCCATAGCTCCGCACGCAGGAAAAGCTGCTTTTCTTCCAGCCCAGAAAGAAAGTCTTTCTTTCTCACTATTGCTAAGTTTAAGACTAGAACAATTATTTTTTTTACAGATTACTTCTACTTTTCTAATTAATTCATTGACCTCTGACTTTGTTCCATCAAGTTCTACTATTAATAATAATTCTGCGTCTCGTGGATATCCTGCTTTACTAAAATTATCTGTCGCCTCAATTAAAGCTTTATCCATTATTTCCATTCCTGCTGGCACTATTCCACTTGAAATAATTTCTGAGGCCGCATCTCCTCCTTCTTTTATAGATGGAAAGCCTATTAAAGCCGCTCTTACTACTTCTGGTGTTTTTAAAATTTTAACTGTGACTTCAGTAACAACTCCCAATAAACCTTCTGAACCACAAATTAAACCCATAAGATCATATCCCTCTTGATCAAAAGATTTTCCTCCAAATCTACAAATTGTTCCATCCATCATAACCATTTGTACGCCTAAAATATTGTTAGTAGTCGTTCCATACTTTAGTGAATGAACTCCACCAGAATTTTCAGCAACATTTCCACCTATAGAGCACGCCAACTGGCTCGAAGGGTCTGGGGCATAGTAAAATCCTTTATTTTGAACTGCATGTGTAATTCCTAGATTTGTAACTCCTGGCTGAGTCACAACACATTTATTTTCGTAATCAATTTCAAGTATTTTATTAAATTTTCCTAGACCAAGAAGAATAGCGTCTTGAAGAGGTAATGCACCTCCAGACAATCCTGTACCAGCTCCTCTTGGTACAACTTTAATATTTTCACTATGACAATATTTTAATATCTCACTAACCTCATCAGTATTTTCTGGGAGCACTACTGCTAAAGGTGTTTGTGTATAAACCGATAGAGCATCAGTTTCATATGGTCTCAATTCATCAGCTTCGCTCAGAACATTTTCTTTATCGGTTAATTTTGAAAGTTTTTTTACTATTTCAATTTTTCTATTTAAAATTGAGTTATCAATTTTTGGTAAAGCTAATTCAGTCATAGCTTAACCTAACATTTTTTTGATATTTTCCAATGCGTTAGAAATGTTATCTCGAGATGCAGCAAAGCTGAATCTTACATAATCTTTACAAGTTTTACCAAAAGCTGTACCTGGAACTATAGCTACACCTGCTTCATGCATAGCTCTTTTACAAAATTCAGAGCCATCCATACCTGTTCCAATAACTTTTGGAAATGCATAAAAAGCTCCACCAGGTAAACTACATTCTACACCTGGTAAGCTATTCAAACCTTCATGAATTAATTTTCTTCTTAATGTGAACTTTTCCATCATCTCATCAATTGAGTCATCTGGTCCGTCTAGAGCAGCAATACCTGCAAACTGAGCAGAAGCATTAACACATGATACACTATTAATTAATAATTTATTTACGTGCTCAACCAAATTTTCTGGCCAAAAGCTCCAACCAAGCCTCCAACCTGTCATGGAATAAGCTTTACTCCAACCTTCTAATACTATTAATCTTTCTCTTAACTCAGGATAATTAAAAAATGTTGGCATTTCCTTATCATCAAAAATTTGTCTACTGTAAATTTCATCACTTAATATTGTAACATGAGGATGGTTTTTTAAACCTTCAGCCAACTTATCTATTTCTGATTTTTCTACAAAACTTCCAGTAGGGTTGTTTGGATTAATTAAAATTAATAATCTAGTTTTATCAGTAATGAGAGATAAAATTTTATCTGCACTAAACTTTAAATCTTTATCTTCAGTTAAATCATAAGGCACTGCTGTAGAACCGGTATAATTTATCATCGACTCATATATTGGAAATGCTGGAGTAGGATGAATTATCTCTGCCCCTGGTTCACCAAAACACTGAATTGCATAATGCATAGTTGGTTTTCCACCTGGCATAATTATAATTCTTTCAGGATTCACGTCTGCACTATAACGTTTCTTTATCCATCTAGTAACTGCTTGTCGGCATTCTAAAATACCATTTGAAAGAACATATCCATGATGACCATCATCTAAAGCTTTTTTTGCTGCTTCAACAACATGCTTTGGAGTTTTAAAGTCTGGCTGACCTAGACCTAAGTGGATCATAGGTTTACCTTGTGCCTCAAGTTTCTTTGCTTCAGCTAAAACAGAAAAAGCGCTTTCAGTTCCAAGCCTATTCAATGATTTTGCAAGTTCCATAATAATTTTAAAATTAAAATCGCCAAACTAAACGAAAATTAGTTTTTTGTCTATTTAGTTTAAAAATTTAATTTATCAAATAAATGCTTAAAATTCTTATATTTTAGTCTCTATATATTATTTTTGACGCATCAAGGTCTTTAACAGACTTACATCCCATTAAAATCATATTTCTTCTAATTTCTTTTTGCATGTTTTCTAACAGTCTCTCAACACCTCTTTGTCCGCCTGCACCTAAGCTAAAAAGAAATGCTTTTCCAAAACTACAAGCTGTTGCTCCTGCAGCTAAAGCTTTAAGAACATGTGTTCCTCTTCTAACACCACCATCAAGAATAATTTCTAATTTATCACCAACAGCATCAGAAATTGCTTTTACTTGATCAAATGGAGATCTTGATCCATCAAGTTGTCTTCCACCATGATTTGAAATCATAATTGCAGTACAACCAATATCTATTGCCCGTCTAGCATCTTCTACTGACATTACACCTTTAAGTGCCATTGGTTTGTTCCATTTTTTAATACAGTACTCTGCATCCTTCCAATTCATTGCTGGATCGTACTGTTCATTAATATAATCCATAACTGATTTCGCAATATTGGTACCTTTATCAGTTTTATTTTTAATATTTGCTAATTCAAATTTTTTATTAGTAAAATATTTAAAAACCCAACCAGGTCTCATTGCAAAACTTAATAAACTATTCAAAGTAAATTTAGGTGGCGTAGTAAATCCAGTTCTATGATCTCTTTCTCTATTCCCAGCAACAAGTGTATCAACAGTAATACACATTCCATCAAAATTGGCTCTACTACATCTTTCAATCAAGTCATCAGTGATTGATTTATCTTTATGAATATAAAGTTGAAAAAGTTTTGGCCCACTAGAAATATTTGCAACTTCTTCAATTGAAAAAGATGCCATTGTAGACATGCTGTAAATTGTATCAAACTTCTCTGCAGCTCTTGCTGAAGCTTTATCACCCTCAGGATCATACAAACTTTGCATAGCTGTTGGAGATAAAAATAATGGCATACTAATTTTTCTGCCAAAAACGGTCGTGGATAAATCTGGTTCACCGACACTATTGAGAACATTAGGAACTAGATCACAATCATTAAAAGCATCTGTATTCCTATTTAAAGTGACTTCATCGTCTGCTCCACCATCAATGTAATGAAAAATGGGAGCTGGTAATTTTTTTTTAGCTAATTTTCGAAAATCATCGAAATTATAACAGTCATTTATATTCATGATGTATCTTTATTAAAAGTTTTTAAAGAAATTAAACATATAACTATTTGCCCCAGGATTTTTATCTCCAAGACTTGCGTTAGATATATGATTATACGAAAAACCTAACTCACTTGTTTTTGACAGATCAAGTGAAATTTGTAGTTCACTTTTAAATTCAATTAAATGGCCTAAATCTTTACCGTCTCCCTCATGATATATTCCTGGTGTAAAGCTGGGTGTTAAATTTAGTGCCCCTAATTTATATTGAGCTTGAACACCTGTATAAAAATATCCCGCATTATCAGCTGTAAATAAGACTCCAGTTATAGGAGAAAGATTTCCCAAAAAGGTATCTCTATTTAAATTTTCATTTTGATGTTGAAAACCAATTAAAGTTGATCTTTTTCCATCATCGCTAAAATCAAACATTCCTGTGTAAAAACTAAATTCTGTATTTTGATCTTTTAAAATTTTTTCCTCTGCAATCGAAGAAAATGCGAAAGTAATTATTAAAAGATTAATTAAAATTTTTTTTAAGTTCATTGCTAATTAATTTATTTTTTAACTATAAAGCTTTTGTAGATTATTGCACCTCCAATTAGAAATATCAATATCGGCAATAACCAGAGAATATATGTGTTTTTATTTAAACCAGGATCGTAAAGTATCCATTCTCCATATTTGGTTTTAAAATATTCATATATTTGATCTTCAGACAAACCTTCTTCAAGCTTTTTATCAACAACAATTTTTAAACTGTTTGCAAATTCAGAATCTGAGTCGTAAACTGATTGACCTTGACAAATTAAACATCTTAAATTTTTAGTTATTTCGTTTCTTTTATCATTTTCCTGAGCATTAAGGGTACTCAAAGGGAAAAATAATATAAAAAATAAAAAAAATATAAAAAGTTTCATTTGATTAATAAAAAAATTTCATCGGTTAATTGTTGGTTAAGAGGTCCAATATATTTTTTAATAATTTTATTATTATAAATTAAAAATGACTCAGGAACCCCATAAGCTCCCCACTCAATTGCAATTGTACCATCTAAATCAATAAAGATTTCTTTATAAGGGTTTCCTAGCTCTTTTAAAAAATTTTCTGCGTTTTTTAAATTATCTTTATAATTCATCCCAATAATATATAATTTATCATCTAAATTTAAATTCATCAAAAGAGGATGCTCTTGTCGACACGGTACACACCAAGATGACCAAATATTTAATAAATAAACTTTATCTGGGTCAAAGATAGTTGGTGATTTCACATTTTCTCCAGAAAAAAATTCTTTAGTATTAAACACTGGTATCTCTTTTTTTGTGTTAACATTTGGAGTGTATATTTTTGAATCTTCTAAACCTTTATAAAAAATAAAAAATATTATTCCAAAAATAATAATAACTGGAAAAGGTAATATTTTATTTTTCATGATCTTTTTTGTAAAAAACTAACAATACCCCCAAAAGATATTAGAATTACTGATAACCAGATCCATAACATAAATGGTTTAACTTGATATCTTACGTTGAAAAAATCTTGATTTTGAACCAGATTAATTACAATAAATTTATCTGACATAAGTGTTGTTTTAATATCAGCTTCACTTGTGGCAATGATAGGTTGATTATAAATTCTCAGCTCTGGTGAAAATCTATCCTCTTCACCATCTGAATTACTTATTGAAAAATTGGCAATAATAGCATTATAATTTTGCTCTTTTTTTTGATCAACACTTTTAAAAACTATCTTAGTTTTTGAATTTTCAAAAGTTTCACCAACCTTAAGATTTGTTATAATTTCGCTTGCAAATAAATTATTAAATAAAATACTTAGGATTAATAAACTAAATCCAAAATGAGCAATATTTTGTGAAATATTTTTATATTTTTTGATAAAAAAATCTCTCAACGTCATAAAGAATAAATAAAGCGCACTCGATATTAAAATAGTATTTATTAAGATATTTTGATTAAAATTTTTTAATACAAAAAATGCTAATAAAATTGAGATAATCAAAAAAGAAATTAAATAAACCTTATCTTCTAGTTGAGATTTGATCCACTTTAATTTTGGACCAATCGCCATCATAAATAAAAATGGAATTAAAAATGGAATTATCAATTTATGATAAAATGGTGGTCCGACAGATATTTTTTGAGAAGAAATTACATCTAAAAAAATTGGATAAACGGTTCCTATTAATACAACTGATAAAAAATACATCATAAACCAGTTATTAATTAATATTGAAGTTTCTTTGCTTAACCAAAATAAATTATAAGAATTTTTATTATTGTCTTTGTGAAAAAAGAAAAAAATTAAAATAGATAAAAAAATCAAAATGAATAAAAAAACTAATATAAACAGCCCTCTCTCAGGATCATTGGCAAATGTGTGAACTGAATTTAGTATTCCTGATCTTACCAAAAATGTTCCACACATACTTAACGTAAATGTTGCAATAGAGAGAATTATTACCCATGAAGTTAAGATAGATTTTTTCTCTAATACTAAAATGCAATGTAAAAGAGTGGTTAATGCAAGCCACGGCATTAAAGAAACATTCTCAACTGGATCCCAAAACCAAAAACCTCCCCAGCCCAATTCATAATAAGCCCAAATTGATCCAAGCAATATTCCTAAAGTCAAAAATATCCACGAAATTAATACCCATTTTTTAATATGTGATGCCCAACTGGTAGAAATAATTTTTAAACTTGTTGCTGCCAAAACAGATGAAAAAATTATTGAAGAACCAACATAGCCTAAATATAAAATAGGTGGATGAATTGCTAAAGCTGGATCTTGTAAAATTGGATTTAATCCTAGACCTTCAGTAGGTATGGGAAAAATATAATTAAATGGATTTGATGTTTTGATTAAAAATAAAAAGAATCCAATGATTATTATTTGTTGAAAAACTAAAGTTAAAATTTTGTATTTTACTGGTTGATTTTTAGTCCTTACTAAAAATATGAAGATAAATAAAGTTAAAACGAGTAACCATAATAATAAACTACCTTCATGATTTCCCCAAGTTCCACTTATTTTGTAAAATAATGGTTTGGTAGTGTGAGAATTATTAAATACAGTTTCATTACTAAAATCCGAAACAATAAAAGAAAAGATCAAACACAAAAAACTAATTACAACAAAAAGTAATTGTAAGAATGTAAAAGATAAAATCTTGGTATCTAATGAGTTTGAATTATTAAAATTCTTATATGAGAAATAAAATAACGATAATCCAATAATTAATCCTAGTATTAATGAATAGTATCCAACAAGACTATAAATCAATTTATTTTTCTCCCAATGCCTCTTTTACTTCAGGTGGCATATAATTTTCATCATGCTTAGCTAAAATTTTTGTTGCAGAAAAAAAATTTCTGTCTTTTAAAAAACCTTCTGCAACAACCCCTTTTCCTTCAGCAAATAAATTTGGTACTGCTCCTGAGTAAGTAACAATTATTTCATTTTTAAAGTCAGTAATTATAAAATTAACTTCATTTGAACTTATAGAAATAGAGTTTTTTTTAACCATTCCACCAACTCTTATTTTGTTTTTATCTATTTCATTAAGTAATTTTATTTCAGAAGGAGATTGAAAATATACAACGTTTTCCTCTAATGATTTTAAAATCAAAAATGTTGTTAAAATTAAAGTAATTAAGATTATTACTACAAACAGAAATCTTAATTTAACTTTTCGACCATACATGGTTTAAAAGTTAATTATTTGTTACGTTTGCTAAAATTTCCTTATTTATTCTTTGTGATTTTGCAGTATTAGCTTGATCAGTAGTAAGTAATCCAAATTTAGCAACAAATTTGTTTTGTTCTTTAACAAATTGCATTTTAGTTACCAAATATAAACCTAGGAAACTTAATAAGGTAAAGCTAAAAGCAGATAACACGTAGACTGCATATCCATTCATAAAAAGTAATTCATTTATCATAATCTATCTAAGCCTTTATTTTTAATTTTTATCAGTTCTGTATTATATTTCATTAAGAAAATTAACAATGAAAAAAGAGCAAATGCCGCAGTCATTATCAATAATGGGTAAAGCATTGATGAATGAATTGAGCTTTTTGAAAAAATATTAATAGATGCAGGTTGATGGAGTGTATTCCACCAATCAACTGAGTACTTTATTATCGGAACATTAATAATTCCTAAAATAGTTATAAAAGTTGAAATCTTGTAGACTTTTTCTTCCTTATCATAAATTCTCCATACGATTAAATACATTGCATAGAACAAAGCTAATATTAACATTGAAGTAATTCTTGCATCCCAGGCCCACCATGTTCCCCAGGTTGGTTTTCCCCAAATTGATCCCGTAACTAAAGCTATAATGTTAAAAACAAATCCCGAAGGAGCTAAACTTTTAGAAATTAAAAAAAAATTTTTATTTCTAAAGACAAAGCCACAAATAGATAACAAAGTTATAGAAGAAAATATTCCAATTGAAATCCAAGCGGCAGGAACATGAACATACATAATCCTTACTGCATCACTTTGTTTGTAATCTTCAGGAGATATAATTAATGCCTCAACTAGACCAACAGTTAATACGACAATAAACAAAAATAATACGTACTTAGGTGCTTTTGACGTAATTTTGAAAATCTTGTTAGGTTCAAAAAGTTTAAACATATTTTAATTTAGAATTTTTTTTGATGATTTCTATTATGAAATAGTTTTCTGATCAAGAATGCAGAGGGGGAGATAATAAGATTGAAATTAACGTTTAACACTCTTGACCAGAAAATAATGATAAATTAATGAATTTATATGGCCTAGATTTGAGCTAAATGTGGTTGAATAATGGTTAACTTAATTAGAAAGCTTAAAATAACTAGAGCCTTTTTTTCCTAAAAAAATCTCTTCAATTAAAGGGTGTTTTATTGGTTCATCAGAGTCATCCACCAGCAAGTTTTGCTCAGAAACATAAGCTTCATAAGTTATCTCATCATTTTCTGCTAATAAATGGTAAAAAGGCTGATCTTTTCTTGGACGCACATTTTTTGGAATTGATTGATACCATTCTTCAGAATTATTAAATTCAAAATCAACATCATAAATTACACCTCTAAATTCAAAATGTTTATGCTTAACAATATCGCCAATTGAAAATTTTGCTTTTTGTTCTGACATTAATGTTAGTATGGGTATTTAAGAATAAAAATCAATGCTAAAAATATAAATGTTTTGTGATGTGGCAAATATGTTAATATCTTTTTGGTGAATAAATCTTTTTTAAAATTTGTTACTGATTTCGGTCCTTTAGCAATATTTTTTTTCTACTATTATAATAGTGGTAAAAATTTATCAGTGGCGATACCTCCACTGATAATTGCAACTTTAGTCGCATTAGCAGTAGTTTGGTTTTTTGAAAAAAAAATACCACCAATGCCATTGGTAAGTGGAATTTTAATTACTTTTTTTGGTGGATTAACTATCTACTTTAATGATCCTATATTTATTTATATAAAACCAACCATAATCAATATTATGTTTGCTCTTGCATTATTTTTTGGAAGATATTTTACCAATGAACCTATTCTTAAAAAAATTATGGGTAAATCTATTGCTTTAACTGACATTGGATGGGAAATTCTAAATAAAAGATGGATGTATTTTTTCTTTGGTCTTGCTTTATTAAATGAAATTGTTTGGAGAACTCAAACAGAAGAATTTTGGGTTAATTTTAAAGTGTGGGGAATGCTTCCAATTACAATAATATTTACAGGGTTTCAAATACCATTAATTAATAAGCATAAGATTGATGCGTAA
Organism: uncultured Pelagibacteraceae bacterium; assembly: GCA_902538255.1. GTDB lineage: Bacteria > Pseudomonadota > Alphaproteobacteria > Pelagibacterales > Pelagibacteraceae > Pelagibacter. Next base: position 88,884 of record CACBEJ010000001.1, read on the forward strand.
TAACTTAAAATTAGTTGTAAACAATCCAAATAATAAAATCGAAGAAAAACATTTTTTTGAAAAAGATGAGCTAAAAATTATATTAGACTTATATGCCAAGATGGTTTCTGAAGGATCTTGGAAAGATTATGGTTTAAGTATTTCAAGTAAACAAGTGGGATTTAGTGTTTTTAGAAATGCTACTGAAAATGCCCTTTATAAAATTTGTAAAAATTTTAATCCTAAAAATAAAAATCTTAAATATTTGATAACTGATACGAGTGGTAAAATACTTAAAAATTCTTACGACCTTAGAATTCTATTAAAAAATACCAACTGGAAGAAACTTCAAAAATAAATTTATCTTCTTTGGCCGAATAATCTTAACAACATTATAAATAGATTAATAAAGTCTAAGTATAAAGTTAAAGCGCCCATAACAGCTTTCTTGCCCATTAACTCACCTGAGTCTGACGCAACATACATATTTTTGATTTTCTGAGTATCATAAGCTGTTAAACCAACAAATATTAAAACACCTAGTATTGAAATCACAAAATACATCATAGAGGATTTCATAAAAATATTAACAATTGAAGCTATAATTATTCCAATTAAGCCCATCATTAAAAAAGATCCAAATTTTGTAAGGTCTCTTTTAGTTGTGTATCCGTAGATGCTCATTGCTCCGAATGTAGCGGATGTAATAAAGAAAACTCTTGTTACACTCATTCCAGTATAAACTAATAATATTGAAGATAAAGATAGACCCATCAAAGCTGCAAAAACCCAAAAAGTAGTTTGTGCTTTTGAAGCACTCATCTTATTAATTCCAAAACTCATATAAAAAACGATGCCTAGAGGTGCTAACATTACAAGCCACTTAAGGCCTGATAAATAAATTGCATTTCCCATCTGCGTTAGACCAACGATAGATCCTGCATCATTTGTAACAACCGACATTTTAAATGTTATCAATGCCACTATTCCAGTTAGCAATATTCCAGTTGCCATATAGTTATAAACTTTTAGCATGTAGGCTCTTAGGCCTTCATCCATTATAGCAGCTGTTTGTTGTGCTGCTTTAGCTCTATTTAGTATTCCGTTCTTATCAAATTTCATAATGAATAATATATATATTCTTTTACTAATTATTCAAGATACCTTAAAAGATTAACAAAAATTTAACTTAATATTTCTAATGAATTACAAAAATTTAGGTAATACCAATATTAAAGTAAGTACAATTTGTCTCGGTACTATGACTTGGGGAGAACAAAATACTGAACTTGAAGCATTTGAACAAATGGATTTTGCTTTAGATCAAGGAGTAAACTTTTGGGACACTGCCGAATTATATGCAGTGCCACCTAGAAAAGAAACCTATGGTGATACAGAAGAAATTATTGGAAACTGGTTTAAAAAAACCAAAAAAAGAAACAAAGTCATTCTTGCAACTAAAGTTGCTGGTCCAGCAAGAGATTATTTAAGAAGTGGAGAAAATAGTTTTACAGGTCCAAACTTAGAATCTGCTTTAAATGACAGTCTTAAAAGACTTAAAACTGATTATATAGATTTATATCAACTTCATTGGCCAGAAAGAAATGTAAATAATTTTGGAAGACTTGGTTATGTTCATAAGGAAAATGAATGGAATAAATTTGAAGATGTTCTTACAGAATTAAATAAATACATTGATCAGGGAAAAATAAGATATGTTGGTTTATCAAATGAAACTCCTTGGGGAGTTTTAAATTATCTACAATTATCAAAAGATAAAAAATTACCTAGAATGATGTCAATTCAAAATCCTTACAGCTTGTTAAACAGATCCTATGAAATTGGATTAGCAGAAGTTTCCATAAGAGAAAATATTGGCTGTTTAGCATACTCTCCACTAGCAAGTGGATATTTAAGTGGAAAATATAGAAATAAGAATTTTCCTAAAGGATCAAGAATGGAGAGAGATTATGATTTCTGGACAAGGTACAGAAAGCCGAATACAGAGGATGCTGTCGAGCATTATTATAAGATTAGTGAAAAATTTGATCTAGATATGAGTCAGATGTCGATAAAATTTTGTGAAATCCAAGACTTTATGACTAGTGTAATAATTGGAGCAACTACTATGGAGCAGTTGAAAACAAACATAGAAAGTGTAAATGTAAACTTATCAGATGACGTTATTAAAGAAATTAATAATATTCAAAAAATTTATCCTAATCCATGTCCTTAATTAGAAAAATTATAACTATTTTTGTAATATTTTTTATATTTGGAATTAGCCAAATTTCTGCACAAGAAATAAAAAAAATTGGTAAATATAAAGATTGGGAGGCAATGGTTGTTTCTGATATTGAAGGGAAAGTATGCTTTGCTCAATCTTTACCAATTTTACAAGCACCAAAAACAAATAAAAGAGATGCAAAATTATTTGTGGCTTTCAGACCAACTGACAATATTAAAAATGAAGTAAGTGTTACTCCTGGATATGAATTCAACAAAAATAATTCAGTAATTGCTGCTTCAGGAAAAAATAAATTTAAGTTTGATATTAAAGAACAGGGTTTTGCTTGGATTGCTGACAATAAAATTGAATTAAAAATGATCAAACAAATGAGAAAGGGATCAAGAATTATGATTACTGGATACAATCAACAAGGTTCTCAAACTATTGATCATTACTCATTACTAGGATTCACTAAAGCTTATAACGCTTCAAAAAAAGCTTGTAGTTAATTCTATGAAATCAAAAAAGAAAATTGTTCTAGCTTATTCTGGAGGGCTCGACACCTCTATAATTTTAAAATGGCTTCAAGAAAATTATGATGCAGATGTAATTTGTTATACAGCAGATGTGGGCCAAGAAATTGATAGAAAAAAAATTATAACTAATGCAAAAAAATTTGGTGTTAAAAATATAATTATTAAAGATTTAAAAGATATTTTTGTTAAAGACTACGTTTACCCTATGATCAGAGGACATGCGATCTATGAGGGTGTTTATTTATTAGGGACTTCGATAGCAAGACCTCTTATTGCAAAAGATCAAATAAGAGTAGCTAAAAAATTTAAGGCTTATGCAGTTTCACATGGAGCAACTGGTAAAGGCAATGACCAAGTTAGATTTGAATTAGGCTATCATTATTTTGGTCCTAAAATTAAAATTATAGCTCCGTGGAGAATTTGGAAACTAAAATCTAGAACAGACTTGATTAATTATGCAAAAAAACATGGCATAACTATACCGAAAGATAAAAAAGGTGCACCTCCTTTTTCAGTGGATGATAATTTATTTCATACATCAACGGAAGGTAAAGTTTTAGAAAGTCCAAAAAATTCTGCACCAGAATTTATATTTCAGCGAACAGTTTCTCCAGAAAAAGCACCTAACAAACCATCTTTTGTTACTATCAATTTTAAAAATGGAGATCCTTTTGGAATTAATGGAAAAAAATTATCACCAGCTAAATTATTAACAAAGCTAAATGGCGTAGCAGGAAAAAATGGAATTGGAAGAGTCGATTTAGTAGAAAATAGATTTTTAGGAATAAAATCTAGAGGGGTATATGAAACACCTGGTGGAACTCTGTTGATCAATGCCCATAGAGCAATTGAATCCGTTACTTTAGATAAAGAAACTATGCATAAAAAAGATCAAATAATGTCTAGATATGCTGAGTTAATTTACAATGGTTATTGGTATTCAAAAGAAAGATCTAAACTTCAAAAAATTGTTGATTTAAAAAGAAGTAAAGTTAATGGTTCTGTTAAACTTAAATTATATAAAGGTAATATCTCAATTCAATCAAGGGTTACTAACAGTAATGCTTACTCAATGAAGAAAGTCTCATTTGAGGAAAATAAATCGTTTAATAAATCTAACGTTGAAAGATTTATCAATTTTCACAAAAAAAAGCTTCGTTCTTAGGCACGTTTAGGACAAATTAACATTTGTTAAAATTGATAAAAATTATATCCTTCAAAAATGGAATCAATAAAGAATTGGATGAAAGACGCAGCAAATATTTTATTTGATGATAGTAAAAATGATCTGCGTGCACTTCCAAAAACAGTTAGGTTGCAAATTTTATTAGTTCTGAGTTTTATTTGGACAACAGTTTTTAGTTTGTATGTTTTTTCTTATACAACTTTCGCGTTTGGTTGGGCGGGACTTTTTTTAGCACATATAGGTTTGATATTTGCTGTTTATACAACTTTCAAACAATTCCATAGAGCAGAAGAGAAGTCTGCAAGTGTATTTCGAACAAAAAATTTTGATCCTTTTAAAATAATGGTCATCGTATTTGTGATTGTATTTATATTTGTATTTTCAAAAGGAATTGAAGTTTTAACAAGTCCAAACCCGAATTCTTATTCAATTCCTTATGATGGGCCTTCTAAATCTGTATTTGAAAAATGGTTACCTTTTAGTAAAGATAAATAATGGATAAGATAGCAAAAAACTTACAGTTAGCATTAATGGTTATTATCTTAATCAGTACTGTTATTGCTGTTGGGATTGAAATGAAAAACATGTTTTTAAATCAATCTGTTACATTAGCAGATTTGCTTTTAATGTTTCTTTATTTAGAGGTACTGGCAATGGTTAGGGTTTTTTGGAACCAACAATCTATTAGTATAACCCTACCACTTCTTATTGCAATTACCGCCCTTGCACGATTTATTATTCTACAAGGTAAAGAAATGGATCCTACTGCACTTGTTTATGAAGCAGTAGCTATTTTGTTAATTGCTGGAGCCATTGTTGTTTTAAGATTAAGACATAGTGACAAATTAGGTCTTAAGAAAAAAAAATCAAAATAATTTAAGATGATATTTGAAGCTTCAAGGGCTAAGGCCTTAAATCAATTAAATAATTTTGTTGATAATAATCTTGGAGAATATTCAAAATTAAGAAATTTTGATTTTGGACCTGAAAAAAGATCCAATATATCTTGCTTATCACCATACATAACTCATGGAATAATTAATGAACAAGAAGTCATTCAGAAAGCTCTAAGTAAATTTTCTTTTTCAAAAAATGAAAAGTTTATTCAAGAAGTTCTATGGCGAACTTATTGGAAAGGTTGGTTAGAACTTAGACCAAATGTTTGGGCTGATTATCTTATCGAATTAAATCAAATCAAAAACGAATTTAAAGAGAATAAAGATTATATTGCAGCAATCGATGGAAAAACAAAAGTAGATTGCTTTAATGAGTGGGTGAAAGAGCTTAAAGAAAACAATTATTTGCATAATCACACAAGAATGTGGTTTGCTAGTATTTGGATTTTTACTTTAGAATTGCCTTGGCAATTAGGTGCAGAATTTTTTATGCAACATCTTTATGATGGAGATGCTGCATCAAATACTCTTGGGTGGCGATGGGTTGCAGGTGTTCAAACTCAAGGAAAACATTACCTTGCAAGTGAATGGAATATTAAAAAATTCACTAACAATAGATTTCAAAATATAAAATTAAATGAAAATGCTCCTCCAAAAGTATCTGAAAAATCTTATCAAATAATTAAACAGGATTTCAATAACCCACAAAAGATTGAGAATAAGAATCTTTTAATTTTTGAAAATAATCTCTCGTTTGAAATCACTGACTTTAAGGAAAACAATTTTAAGAAAATTTACTTAGTTTCTAATAAAAATGAAAATAGAGCAATAAAACTCAGTGAAAAGTTAGTGAAATTTAAATCTCATTTAATAGAAGACCAAGAACAAAGATTAAAAAATCAATCTATTGATTGTCAAATTATAGATATAAGTGAATTAACAAATATTGAAAATTATTACTGTTTGTATCCAACAGTAGGTGAAAATTTAGATTTTTTAAATTCTAATAATTTCAAGATAGATTTTTTATATAGAAATCTTGATCAATTAGCTTGGCAATACTGTAATAAAGGTTTTTTTAATTTTAAAAATTATATTCCTAAAATAGTTTCAAGCTTTAATTAAAACCAACGAACCATCCCGATAATTCCAGCAGTTGCATAAAAAAATTGCAAAAATAAAATTCCTTTATGACCACCTCTATAGGCCCAAATTCCAATTAAAATGGCTGACAATAACAGTAAACAAAAACCAAAAAATTCTATCCCTATATTTAAAGCGACAAACAAAGAATATAATATTGCAGTTATAACCCCTGCCCATTCAAAGATTTTATTATTCATAAAAGTTTTTTAAAATTATTATAAAGGATTGTAGAATAGTTATTCATATCTTTCATGTTATCTTTTGCAGATTGATCAAACTTTTCTAATGCACCAATACCAAGCTGATCTTCCAAAGCTTTTTTATACTCCGGAACACACCCCCATTCATTGACAGTAGTATCTTTTATTTCTATATGAAATTGAATTCCATAAGCATGATTTTGATATTTAAAAATTTGATACTTTGTGATTGGAGAAGAGGCTAATAAAGTTATGTCTTTATTGTTTTCAATACCCTGAACCTCATAAGAATGCCATTGTAAACTTTTAATTTTATCAGGAAATTTTGAAAATAATTTATCTTCATCTTTTTCATTAGAGAAATTAATATCCATAATCCCTATTTCTGCTGGTTTAGATTTAACTACTTTTCCACCAACTACTTCTCCTAAAAGCTGACAACCTAAACAAAAACCTAAATAGGGTTTTTTTAGATTAACAACAAATTCTTTAATTACTTTCTTTTCTTCTATTAACCAAGGATGTTCTTGTTCCATATAAGTATCCATTGGACCTCCCATACAAAACATACCATCAAATTTATTTAAATCGTCTGGTATTTTTTCACCTTCATCTAACTCAATAGTAGTTAAGTTAAATCCATCAGCTAACATTAAATCTTTAATATAACCTGGGTCTTCTATTTTAATATGCTGAAGTACTATTATATTCACTAAGCTTAGCTTAGCTTAGAACACTTCTTGGAACAATATTTTACTCTATCCCAATTTAACTTCCATTTTTTTCGCCATGTAAAAGGTCTTTTACAAACTGGACATATTTTAGAGGGTAAATTTTGTTTCTTCAAATTAGTATTCTTTTTTCTTAAAATTTTTTCTAAATTCTATTTACTTGAACCAATTTTGTATTTAAAAAATTTATCTTAATTTAATTCTTTTGCTAAAAATATGCATAATTTAATTATTCAATATCTTAAATACTTTATATGGTATTCTATAACCTGGAAATGAAGCTACATCACCTGTAATTACTGTTTTTGGGTTCCATCCAAAACAAAAAATTATAAAAAATATTATATATGTTTTTCCTTTCATTTTATATAAAAAATTCTGCTCAAGATTTTTTAAATTTATTTCTATGTGATTATCAATCAATAACTTAAAATAAATCAGTGCCAAAAAAACATAAGTAATATTAACCCATCTACCCCAATCGAAACCCATTGCAAAAAGTATTATAACTGGCATTAAACATATCCAAAAAAGTTTTAAGAGAGATTTAAAAAAATAAGAAAAAATCAAATTTTTAATTTTAAGAGAAGAATTTTTTATCAATAAATTTAATGGGTAAAAACCAATAAAGATTATTAGAAAATACCTGACAAATACCTCAAATGAATATCTACCAAAATTACCCTCAAATTGTTGAATAATAGTTGACTTGTTTTTTAATGCAGCACAAGACATATAACATGATTGGTTAAATTCATTTTTTAAAACAAGAGCCATGGTTTGATGTTGATCTTTAGATAAAGGATCGAAAATTATTATTAAAGCAATAATTATACTGGGGACAAAACTTATGAAAACCTTAAATAATTCAAAATTTAATTTATCAACTTTTCTGTCAATAATTTCATAAATAAATAATAAAGGGTAAAAAAAAATTGTTGGCTCCCAAATCAAAATAGATAAAACAGAAAAAGAAATTAACGAAAATGATTTAAAGTTACTATCTCTTGGAATAAATAAATAAATTAAAAAAAGAGTAAAAACTATTATTTCCTTACGGGCCAAAACCTCAATTTCTGCAACAGGATATAAAATAAATATTGGTGATAAAATAGATAATACTATTACTCTTTCGTATTTAAGTTTTATTAATAAATTATATAGAAGAACAAAATAACATGTGCATGTAAATGATTGAAATAAAAAAATTACCCATCTAATATCTGATCCAAAAAATCTTGATGTTTCAATTGCAAATTGACCTACTAAACCTCTTTTAGTAAAACCACCCTCATAATTTATTAACCATTCTGAAATTGTAGAATCATTGCCAACTTGATGTTTTATAAATAAAAAGAAAAATGAAAATCCTAATAAAATAATTAAATAATAAAATAAATAATTGTTTATTTTTTTCATATAAATAATATTTTATTAATCTATTAATTAAATTTTTTCCATATATTTTCTAATGCCTTTTAAGATTATTTATTAAAAGTGGTGAACTTTGACTTGCAAAATTAAAAATTTCATTATGTTTTAATTTAATAATTAATTTTTTGATTTCTCTTTGATTAAGAATATTTAATTTTTTTAAAACTAAATTTTTATGATTAAAAGATATTTTTTTTTGCTAATTTTATATTTCGTGTAGTAATAAAAATTCTATAATTTATTTTTATAAAAGTAGTTTTGCTAAATTAATCCCTAATTGTCCAGTTCACCCTGCAATAATTGATATTTTATTTTTCATATATATAATTTGAAACTAAAATGATTAATCCAAAAAAAATATTAGTTTTCACAGCATGTTATAATGAAAAGGAAAATATTGGAAAACTGATATTTAAGATAAAAGAAAATTTGCCAGAAAGTGAAATATTAATCATAGATGATAACTCTCCAGATCAAACTAAAAAGGTGATAAATAATTTAAAAGATTCAATTTCAAAATTATATCTTATTGTTAGAGAAGAAAAACTTGGTTTAGACACAGCGCATAAGTTAGCTTATGATTTTGCAATAAATAATAATTATGATTATTTAATAACAATGGATGCTGATTTATCTCATGATCCAAAAGAATTAACAAATTTTGTTAAAAACCTAGAAAAAAATCCTTTTGTAATAGGTTCAAGATATATCGTGGGTGGGAAATGTGAAATGAAGGGTACAAGATTAATGATGAGCAAGATAGGTAATTTGGTTATAAAATTTTTCTCTAAAATTGATTGCAATGAGTTCACAACTTCTTATAGAGGTTTTAATATTAAGAAGTTAAAAAACTTTCATCTAAATAATGTAAAAGAAACTGGATATAGTTTTTTTATGGGAACACTTTTTGAGTTAAGGAAACAAAATTTTAATATTAAAGAAATCCCAATTACTTTTGCCGATAGAGAAAAAGGTATATCAAAAATTCCAAGACTTGAAATATTTAGAACAATGAAAAATTTATTTAATTATGTCTTAAAAAAATAAAAATTTTAAAAAGTATTACATTTAATAAATTTATCAGCTTCTGATAAAATTAATTTTTTTCTTTCAGATTTCATTTTGTCAAATATCCTTACCATCATTGATAAACGAGGATTCTTTAAAAAGAATTTTCTGTTTCGATCTATAAATCTCCAATAAAGACCATCCATGATGTTACACCAATCACCTTTCTTAAAGTCCATCATTTTCATAAAATATGCAGATCCACAAATATAAGGTTTGGTCGCAAAAATTCCTCCATCACTAAATAATCCCATTCCATAAACATTAGGAACCATTACCCAATCTGAAGAGTCTACGAACATTTCCATGAACCATTTGTAAACAATTGTTGGCTTGATTTCACAAAGGTTCATAATATTTGATAAGATCATTAATCGTTCAATGTGATGTGACCAACCATGATTAACAGCATTTTTAATTGCATAATCCAAAGGTGGAAGACCAGTGGTGGCATCATACCAAGAACTTTTCATTTTTCTATTTTGTTTAAAAAAATTTCCAGTTTCCATTTCGTGAGAATAGGACTGATAAATTCCGCGCATAAATTCTCGCCAACCAATCACCTGGCGAATGTAGCCCTCTAAAGAATTCATTCTAATTTTATTTTTTTTATGAAAATCTAAAATTTTTTGGATAACAAATTCGGGAGTAATTAAACCTAGATTTATATAGGGACTTAATGCACTATGAAATAAAATATTATCTTTTTGATCAACTGCATCCTCATAATCACCAAATAAGTTTGATTTTTCTTTTATAAAAAAATTTAAAAGTTTAACTACATCTTCGTATTCTGTTGCAAACCAAAAATTATTTGTACTACCTGGGTGATTTTTAAATTCCTTTTCAATAATAGGCTTTAATTTTTTTGTATGACTGGTTTCATTTATTTTTGGAAATTTAGGAATTGATATATTTTTAGGTAATTTATTTCTATTATCTTCATCAAAGCTCCATTTACCTCCAACTGGATTGCCATCAGAACCCATCAATATTCCAGATTTTTTTCTAACATCCTTGTAGAAAGTTGCCATAAAAGGTTTTTTGGATTTTGATAAATAATTTTTAAATTCAGCTCTTGAATTTAAAAACATAGGAGTTTGAACAATATTCCAATGTATTTTTTCTTTTTTTAAAAATTGCGAAATTTTTTTTTCAAAAAATTTGTCCTCTACTTCAAAACTAGAAATTTCTTTTACTTTTTTTTGTATAATTATTTTTTTTAATTTTTTTAAATAGTCATCATTAAATTCTTTTTCTTCGACTTTAAAATAATCTAATTTAAATTTGTTTTTTCTTAATCCGTCTGCATAAGAACGCATAGAAGATAAAAATAATAAAATTTTTTGTTTATGATGCTTTTCATAAGTGCATAAACCCTTATCTTCAGCCATAAAAAATAGGTGGTCTTTTTTGAAGCGGTCAAGGTATTTTGTTGGAAATAACTGATTACCAAGTATAAAAAATAACTTCATAATTAAATATAACTAATAAAATTTTTTATGTCAGAAAAATATGTAATTTTTGGTGCGACAGGTTCTATAGGGTCAAGTCTAGCAGAACAATTAAAAAACTCTGGAAACGATATTCATTTAGTTGGAAGAAATGAAAGTGAACTTAGTTCTATCTCTGAAAAACTTGGATGTTCACATACCGTTGCAGATGTTTTAGAGGATGGGTTTATAGAAAAAGTTAAATCAAATATTTCTGAAATTAAAGGCCTAGCTTATTGTGTCGGTTCAATTGATTTAAAACCATTCAGAATGGTAAATGAACTAGACTTTCAGAAATGCATGAAACTTAATCTTTATTCTGCTGTAGAAGCTATTAAAGGATATCAGGAAAGTTTAAAAAAAAATAAAGGTTCAATAGTGTTATTTTCAACTGTTGCTGCTCAAAGAGGTTTTACTAACCATGCAATCATAGCCTCAGCAAAAGCTGCTGTTGAAGGATTGACGGTTTCTCTTGCAGCAGAATTCGCTCCAAACATCAGAGTAAATTGTGTGGCACCAAGTTTAACAAAATCTAAAATAGCAGAACCAATGTTAAAAAATACTGCTATAGCCGAAGGTATTGCAAAAGCACATCCCCTTAAAAGATTAGGCGAAGGTAAAGACTCTGCTGCTCTTGCTAATTTCTTATTAACAGAAGATAGTTCTTGGGTTACAGGTCAAATAATTGCTGTAGATGGTGGTAGATCAAAATTATCTTAAAATGGATTGGGATTCAAAACACCTAAAAAAAATTAAATCATCTTGGTTAAAACATTTTTTATACGCTAGCTATTTTAACTTTTTAGCTCTTCTCATTTTTATTACAGGTTTAATCCATAGTATTTTGCCTTGGATATTTACTTTTACACCTTACAAACTTGCAAAAAAAATTGTTGATGGAACAGAAAAACAATTTGGATCAAATTTTAAAAAAAGGAATTGAATTAAAATCTAGTGGTACCACGGGCCCACAAAAAAAGATTTACCAATCTCCTTACAAACTAAGAAATGCAAATAAGGTTGCAAGAGAATGTCAAAAAATCACTTCAAAAAGTAAAATTTATACTATTTGCAAATTAGAACACGCTGGAGGACTTTTAGCACAAACATTGCCAGGTTATGAAGTTGGTGCACATTTAGAAATTGAAAATTTTAATGCGTATAATTTTTGTAAAAAAATCAAAAATTTTTCTCATACCCATATTACACCCAAGCATGGAAAAGCTCTAATGTTAACTAAATCATTTCAAAAATTGGATTTAAAAGGAATATGGATCACCTGTGGTAGTGAACCAGTAGAATGGGAATTAATAATTAATTTTGTTAAAAAAGGTTGTAAATTTATGGTTAATTGGGGCATGACTGAAATTGGACCTTGTGCAATTAATACTGTATTCGATGATTTAAATAAAGTTGAAGACTATAAAAATAGAGCGTTAGAAGGAACTTTAATGGGTGATAATGTTTATTGCGATACAAAAATTGAAAAAGGTACATTACATGTAAAAGGGGATATTAGTGTTTTTAGCAACAATTGGTTTGATACAAAGGATAAAGTAAAAAAAAATCAAAATAATGAATTTTATATTGAGGGAAGGTTAATATAATTTATGAGAATAATTTTTTTAACTGTATTTATTTTTTTTTCTAAATATTCAATTTCATTATCTGAAAATTATAACTTTCAAAAATTAGTATCATTAAATGAACCATGGGGATCATCCTTTATAAATAACACAGAGCTAATTGTGACTGAAAAAACTGGTATAATTAAAATAGTAAACATTAACACACATAGTGTGACAGAAATAAAACATAATTTAAATTATTTTGTTCACGGACAAGGAGGGTTGTTAGATATTATTTACCAAGATAATTACTTATGGATTTCTTATTCAGAAAATAGAGGAGATTGGAAAACTAGTACTTCAATTGCAAAAGCTAAATTAAGTAAAAAAAATTTAAATTTCAAAAATATATTTCAAGCTGAACCACCGATAGAATCTGGATATCATTTTGGATCAAGACTGGCCATTAAAGACAATTATCTTTTCGCATCTGCTGGCGAAAGAGGTGGGGGTATGATTGCTCAAGATCCGACAAGCCATCCTGGAAGTATAATTAGAATAAATTTAGATGGCAGTATTCCAAAAGATAACCCTAAGTTTGAAGGTAAATCAGACTGGTTACCAGAAATTTATCAAATAGGTGTTCGTAATCCTCAAGGTCTAACCTATTCCTCTTTTGATGGAAAAATTTATGCAAGCAACCATGGTGCAAAAGGTGGTGATTGGTTTGGTGAAGTAAAAAAGGGAGAGAATTATGGTTGGAAAATTTTAGGTTGGGGTGGAACAAATTATTCAGGGTCAAAGATTGGACCTAAATGGAAACCAGGTTTTACTAAGGCACTCCAATATTGGGTACCTTCAATAGCTGCAAGTGCAATAACCATTTATAAAGGAAAAGAATTTGACGAGTGGAATGGCGAAGCGCTCATTACTTCTTTAAAAGATAAATCATTAAGAAAATTAAACTTTCAAAATTCATCTAACATTCAAGAAACAATTATTTTCAAAGATAAAATTGGAAGAATAAGAGATATACAAGTTCACCCTGTTAATGGAAAAATATATTTTCTTGCGGGAAATAGCTTATGGTTAATGGAGAAAAAAAAATAATATGAAAGAAAGACCTTATCATCATTTGCCTGATGGTACTTTCAGGAATCCGAAAGGATCTCCGGTGATAATTTCTAGGTCAGGAAAATTTTCTTATAGAACTTTCAGTAAATTGAGAAAAAAAGTTGATTTAACTTATCCAAAAGAGCATGTGATTGAAAAAGAAAAAGTATTAGCTGATTTAGAAAAATATAAGGACAATGATTATATTGCTTGGATAGGTCACGCGACATACCTAATAAAATTAGGAGGAACTACAATTATAACAGATCCTGTATTTTCAAAGAATGCTGGACCACTAATCTTTGGTCCAAAAAGATTTGCAAATCCTGCAATAAAATTAAACGAGATACCTAAAACAGATATATTTTTACTCACTCATAATCATTACGATCATCAGGACATGTCAACAATTAGAAATTTTCCTTTTAAGAGTGCAAAAGTATTAACTCCTCTAAATCTTGGTAAATATTTTAAAGGATATAAAGATGTAAATGAAATGGATTGGTATGATCAAATAATTATTAATGAGAATTTGAAAATTTCTTTACTTCCTGCAGTTCATTGGTCAAAGAGAAGTTTAACAGACACAAATAAAACTTTGTGGGGTAATTTTCTTATAGAATATAAAAATAAAAAAATTTTATTTGCATGTGACACAGGTTATGGGGAAATCTACAAAGAACTAGGAGAAAAATATGGTCCTGTAGATCTGACAATGATTAATATTGGTGCTTATAATTTTAAACCAATGTTTGATAAAACTATTTATCATACTACACCAGAAGAAGCTCTAAATGTTGCACAGGACCTAAAAAGTAAAAAAGTATTGGGAATGCATTGGGGAACATTTGTTTTGTCATTAGAACCGATTATGGAACCCCCAATTAGATTTAAAGATGGTGCTGAAAAATATGGTTTTAATAAGGAAGATGCAATTATTTTTAAAATTGGAGAAGTTAGTCCTCTAGATAAATTATTATAGAGTTAAATACTTAATTGCAAAAAATATAGTCCCTATAGAAGCAATTGTAGAGACAAAAATTGCTTTAATTATATTTTCGGGACTTACATTATAAGCGGCACATAAAACTATAGAAGTAACTCCGCAAGGTGCAACACTAACGAAGAAAGCACCTGGTATTTCAGCTGGCAATCCTGCATTAAAAAACACTAATCCAATTAATAATAAAATTATCGGGGAAATTACTAATTTTAAAACAGAAATAGAAACAGATAATTTGTTAATTACATTTTTAGTATAAAATGAAAGAGTTATGCCAATTGCAAACAATCCAACTGGCGAAACACATGCCGCAAGTTTAGACAGAGTGTATTCAATCGGTGTTTGATCAATATTAAATTTTAATAATAAAAATAATAGACCTATAATTATTGAGAGAATAAATGGATTTAAAAATAAATTTTTAATAAAATGAAATAAATTTACATTTTTTTTTGTAGATAATTCCAGAAAAAAAGCAATTACAGATAATAAAATTATCCCATCCATTAATATAATACTTGCAACTTGTGTAATGACATTTTGTTGAAAATAAATTTCTGTTATTGGTAAAAGCAAAGTCACGTGGTTTGATAAAGCAACTGTTAAAGCCCAAATTATAGACTCTGGAATTGATCTTTTAAAATATTTTAAAGTAATTAAGTAAGCGATAAATCCACATATCGATTGCATAATTAAATAAGAGAAAATTTGTTTAAAATCTACTTGTCCAATTTCATTTTGTGCTATTAGTTTAATTATCAATGCCGGAACTGCAATATAGAATAAGAAAAGATTTAAAATTTTAGCATGGCTAAGGTCTAAAACTTTTAACTTACCAAATACAAACCCTAAAAAAGTAATAAATATAAATGGAGTTAGTCCTAAAAAAATTGTGAACATAAATTATTTGATTGTTATTCTATGCATTATTCTATTTCCTTTGAAGGATGTCGCTTGATGAAGCATAGATCTATTATCCCATATAGCCAATTGATTTTTTTCCCAAGGCAATGAAAATTGAAACTTCTTCTTAACTTGATGGTTAAATAAAAATTTTTTTAACTTTTCTTGATTTTTTATCTTTGAGCTAAAACCAACAAAATGTCCTGGACTGCAATAAATAGAATAATTTGTGCTGATTTTCCTAATTATTTTATGTGAAGATTTAAGTTCTTTAATATTTTTTCCTTTTTCTTTTACTCTTTCTTTTGTTGTAACCGAGATTGGACCCTCAGAGGAATATTTACCTTTAATATTTTTAAATTTTCTTTTTATTGGACTTGGTAATTCTTTATAAGCAAGATATTGAGAACAAAATTCTGTATTAGCTTTTCCTTTTTTTGGCACAAGTTTAGAAAGCAACATTGTAAATCTTGGTGGTTTTTTTGTATATATCGAGTCTGTATGAAATTGTTCACCAAAACTTGGTCCTTTATCAGTTGATTTTCTTTGCACCACAGTAATTTGAGGAAATTTTTTATTTAAACCTTTTAGTCTTGGATAGTTGGCTAACTTTCCAAAATATTTCGCAAACTGAATATAAAATTTAGAACTGAATTCTTGTTGTTTAAAATACAACATTCCATATTTATTCAGTGCTTTCTTAATTTTTAGTATATCTTTATTCGTAATATCTTTTAAATTTACAATTATTTCAGCTCCAATATTTTTTTTATTTGGAATTATTTTTAACATTTTTTAAAAAAAATTTTTTTAAGTGATTAATCGTTTGTTTAGGACTCTCCTCTGGAATGAAATGATCTGAATTAATTTCTACTCCATAAACTTTTTTGTTTGTGTATTTTTGCCAAATTTTAACTGATTTGAATTGCGTTCCAACAACTCCCTTTTTACCCCACAAAACTTGTATAGGAATGTTTAATTTTTTTTTTCTGTCTTTTTTGTCATGCTCTAAATCTATAGTAGCCGCAGCCCTATAATCCTCACAAGTTGCATGAATTCTTTTTTTTTGTTTAAAGGCTCTAAAATATTCATCTTCAACTTTTCCAATCGCACGTTTTGATGACCTATTAAAACGACTTTTTAACCATCTTTTAGGATCTGCCATTATCATTTTCTCTGGTAAAGGTGCTGGCTGTATTAAATAAAACCAATGAAAATATCCTTTTGCAAATTTCATATCAGTATGCTCGTACATATCTAGAGTTGGACAAATATCTAATACACTTAAAGCCATAATCTTATTTCTATAATCTCTTGCCATTCTATGTGCAACTCTCCCACCTCTGTCATGTCCTGCAACAAAAAATTTTTTAAAATTTAATTTACTCATCAATTGAACCATATCTTTACCCATTTCTCTTTTAGAATAATTTTTATGATTAATTCCACCAGGCAAAACCAAACTATCCCCGTATCCTCTAAGATCAGCAACTATTACTGTGAAATATTTACTAAGTTCAGGGGCAGTCTTGTGCCACATAACATGTGATTGAGGGTATCCATGAAGTAGCAATAAAGGAGGACCATTACCTTTAAATCTACAAAATATTTTACCCTTGTTTACCTTAACAAATTTTTTTTTAAAACCATTAAACATGATTAAACTATTTAATTATTTAACAGTTTATTTTTCGCCTTTTCAAATTCCTCTTGAGAAATAATTCCTTTTTCTTTTAAATGATTCAATTTAGTAAGTTCATCACTTAAATTGCTGCTTTGTTCATCAGAAGTTTCACTTGTCTCCCTACCCTCACTTTCAGCTTCCTCTTTCTCAGCTCTATTAGCTTCCTTAGACTTAAAACCATTCATAATTGCCATTCCACCTAAGTATAAAACATAAGCCATAATAGGAATAACCAATCCAAAAAAAATTATTTTTTCCATAATTTAATCTTCATCTTCTTCACGCCAGTTTTTTTCATACATTAAATATGCAGCGTATATTACTGATACAGTACCTACAATCATACCATAATCAAAACCAGTTTGCTTGTCATGCAAATACCAACCTAATTGTGTTGCCCCGATAGGTGGAACAGTAAGAAGCAAAAAAATTATACCAAATCTGTATGGTCGTTTAGGTTTTTTCATCCTAATAAATTAACAGATTATAGCTTATGGTTTAATTATTAAATTTGCGATCTTTTGAAACAGTTGATCGTATTTTTAAGCAAACAAGCAATGGTCATTGGACCTACACCGCCTGGAACTGGTGTAAGTGCTTTTGCATTTTTTGAAACTTCATCAAAATGAACATCACCAACTATACCGTTATCAGTTTTATTTATACCGACATCAATAACAATAGCATCTTTCTTAACCCAATCTCCTCTAACAAGTTCGGGTATACCTACAGCTGCAACAATTATATCTGCCTCTAAACATTCAGCTTTTAAATCTTTAGTTTTTGAATGAGTTATAGTTACGGTGCAATTTTCTTTTAATAGAAGTTGAGTCATTGGTTTACCATTTAAATTTGATCTACCCACAACCACAGCTTTTTTACCACTTAAATTAGGTTCAATTTTTTTTATCAACAAATAACATCCAAGCGGAGTACAAGGTATCGAACTTTCATAACCAGATGAAAGATTGCCTACATTCATTGGATGAAATCCATCTACATCTTTTGAGGGATCAATAGCTTCAATAACCTTCTGCTTATCAATATGCTTAGGTAAAGGAAGTTGAACTAAAATTCCTGAAACAGTTTCATCACTGTTTAGTTCTTGAATTTTTTCTAGAACAGTCTTTTCTTCAACTGAGTCTGGATATTTAATTACTTCAGATTTTAATCCTACCTCATTTGCTGACTTCTCTTTATTTCTTACATAAATTTGACTAGGTGTTAAATCACCAATCAGTATTACCGTTAAACCTGGTACTTTATTATGTTTTGATTTTAACTCTGCAACTTCTTCCTTTAACTCTGCTCTTAATTCTGCGGCTGCTTTTTTTCCATCAATTAAAATCATTTTTCTCTCTTAAAAAATCATTGGTGCGATGTACAGCTTCATACACATTTCGATAAACCAAATCAATAAAAGAAGAATGATTGGAGAAATATCTAGTGAACCTAAATTTGGCAAAAAACCTCTAATTTTGTTAAGGAAAGGCTCAGTTAATTTGTAACTCAACTCTAAAATTGCATACACAAACCTATTTTGAGTATTAAGAACGTTAAAAGCTATTAACCAACTTACAATAACATTGGCGATTACAACATAAGAGTACAATTTTAAAATTTGTAAAACTAAATAAAAAATAGCTATCATTTTTTCTCAACATAAATCGACTGGCTTGGGAACGCAAATGAAGCACCATTTTTTTCAACAATTTCTTTGATCGCAATTGCTAATCTTTCTTTAACATCTAACCAATTATTCCAACTTCCTGTTTTTGTAAAACATCTCACATACATATCTATTGAACTATCAGAAAATTTATCAACTCTCACCGCAACACCAATTGAGGTATTATAATCTTCGCTTGAATTGATATGACTTTCGATTTCATCTCTAATTTTTTTTAACTGATCTACCGTAGTGTCATATTGAAGTGTAATAATCCAACTGATTAACCAATTTGAAGTTTCACTTACATTTACAACTGCGTTTTCGGCAAATTGAAAATTTGGAATAATAGCAAGAGATTTGTCAAACTTTCTAATTGTTGTTGATCTAAATCCGATCTTTTCTACTACACCTTCAATAATACCCTCGACAGCTATCCAGTCTCCAATTTTAA
Source organism: uncultured Pelagibacteraceae bacterium (assembly GCA_902538255.1). GTDB lineage: Bacteria > Pseudomonadota > Alphaproteobacteria > Pelagibacterales > Pelagibacteraceae > Pelagibacter. Next base: position 108,177 of record CACBEJ010000001.1, read on the forward strand.
ATCTCTTTTCAACTAAAACTAAAATTCCTGATATTAAATTTTTGAATAAATCTTGTGCCCCTAATGCTACAGCAACACCAAACAATCCAAGACCTGCAATGATTGGACCTATTTTAATTCCCCACAATTCTAAAACTGCTGCTAAACCTAAAATAAAAATTAAAATTTTTAATGACTTAATTATCCAACCAATTAGTTCTCTTGTTAACAATTTGTCTAAACCACTAAGTATGTACGAGATTGGTTCTATGATTTGATGAATTACCCAAAAAATTAAAATAGTGATCAATGTTCTATTAATTGTATCTACCACTTCTCTTCCTTCTAGTGAGAAAGTCATGTAGTAGCTTGCAATAAAAAATCCTAATACAATTGGTAAAAATCTTGCTGGACCTACAAGTGATTGAACAAAAGTATCATCTAATTTATTCGTTGTTCTTTTCGAGATAATTTCTAATTTTTTAATAACTAATTTACTTATTAGACCTCTAAAAATTAAGAATAGTAAAAATATTCCAATACCAATTAAGATTTGAAAGATATCAACACCAAGAATTCCTTTATTCCATACTGATAAAAATATTTCTGAAAAATTATTAATTAATTCCATTTCTAAATTTTATATAACAAAAACTCTTCTTCTCCAGGGTTAAAAAGAAAAATCTTTTTCCATTTGATTTCGTTCAGTATTGACGAGGTTTTTTCGCCTATGCACATCAAATTTGTATTCATCCATAAATTTTCGGATTGGTAAATCTTTATGAAATTTAAGAAACTTGAAGCACTATTTTGAGAGTAAACATAGACCATATCAGGCATATTTAATTTTAATTCATTAACAAATTTCTCATCAAATTTTTTATTATGATCTACTCTGTAATTAATAATTCTTTTTACCTTAAAACCTTCGCTTAATAACTGTAGATCTAAATCAACCGATATTGTTTCACCACTAACGTAAAGTAATGCTTTATTTTTGGATTCATAACTTTGTATAATTAATTCCTTTAAGTTTGTAACATTTCCTTCAGCCGAAATTGTATTTTGAAAACCAACACTTCTTGCTTTATTTTCTGTAGCATTACCAACACAAAAGCATTTAATATTTTTATCTAATCTTTCTGTATTTAAGAATTTTACTGCATTTGCACTAGTAAAAACAATTCCACCATAATCAATAAAATTAATTTCTTCATAATTAACTTTTTCAATTCTTATTAAAGGAAGATGAGAAACTTGATGTCCTAATGATTGAAATTTTAATATCATTTCTGAACAATCTTCCAATGGTCTAGTAAATAAAATATGCATACTATCTTTTATATGAATTGTTTGATTTTGTTTTTAAAAGCATTCCAACTTCTTTACCAAGTTCTTTAAATTTATTTAAATTTCCAATTTTTTTTTCATAAAATCTTTGTTTGCCGTCTAAAGAAAAAAGTTCAGCCTGTACTATAATCTTATCTCCATTTACCACTGAATGAGCGCCAATTGCTGTTTCACAATCTCCATCTAATACTTTTAAAATATTTCTCTCAAGGTGAGCTCTTTTATGTGTTTCTTCATGGTTAATTTTATTTAAAATAGAAATTGTCTCGTTATCATCCTCTCTACACTGGAGAGCAATTACACCTTGTCCTGCGCTAGGAATTATTTCTTCAGCAGAAAAAATTTCAGAGATTTCATTTTCAAATTTTAAAAATTTGATACCTGCATAAGATAGTATAATTGCATCACACATGCCTTCATTTAATTTTCTAATTCTAGTATCTACATTTCCTCTAATTAATTTACATTTTAAATCTTGTCTAATTTTTTTTATTTGAAATTCTCTTCTGTATGACGAAGTTCCAACAATTGACTTTTCATCCAAGTCTTTAAGTTTCTTTTTATTCTTAGAAATTAAAATTTCCCTAGGGTCATTTCTTTCAAGAAAAGAATCTGTTCTTAATCCCTCTGTTTCGTTAGCGGGCATATCTTTTAGCGCATGAACTGCAATATCAATATTTTCCAACTGAAGTTCTTTTTCAATATTGCTAGAAAACAAACCTTTACCACCAACCTCTGATAATCTTATATCCTGTACTTCGTCACCTTTAGTTGTAATTGATTTAATTAAAATATCTTCATTACCAAGGTCAGTATGTTTAATAATCTTATTTTTAGCTTGTTGAGCATAAAGTAAGGCAAGCTTGCTACCCCTAGATCCAATTATTATTTTTTTTCTCATAAAAAATTATTTCTTACTTGTATAAAGATTGTACAATTATTAAAAACTATTTGAATGAGCAAAAAACCTTTAATTCTTGGAATAGAGTCTAGTTGTGATGAAACAGGAGCCTCTTTATTAACTGAAAATGAAGAAGGTTTCCCAATAGTTTTGTCGAATATTGTTTCAAGTCAAGAGGAAGTTCATAGGAAGTTTGGTGGTGTAGTTCCTGAACTAGCAGCTCGTTCTCACATTGAAAAAATTGATTGGATTGTCAAAAAAGCTATTGATGAAAGTGGGAGAAAAATTGAGGAAATAGATGCGGTTGCTTCTACCGCTGGTCCTGGTTTAATTGTTTGTTTATCAGTCGGGTTAAGTTTTGGTAAAGCTTTTGCAACAGCAATGAATAAACCTTTTATTGCTGTTAACCATTTAGAGGGACATGCTTTAAGTCCAAAACTAAATACAAATTTAAATTATCCATATTTACTTCTTTTAATTTCAGGTGGACACTCACAATATTTAAGTGTTCAGAACCTTGGTAAATATAAAAGATTAGGAACAACCATTGATGACGCTTTAGGAGAAGCATTTGATAAAACTGCAAAACTTTTAGGAATAGAATTTCCCGGAGGACCTCAGGTAGAAATCTTAGCTGAAAAAGGTGACTCTAATAAATATGATTTACCAAAACCAATTTTTAATAAAGGAGGATGCAATCTTTCCTTTGCAGGTCTCAAAACTGCTGTATTGAAAATAAGCAAAACGATTAAATCAGATCAAGATAAATATGATCTAGCAGCATCTTTTCAAAAAACAATTGAGGAAATTTTATTAAAAAAAACCAAAATTGCATTTAATAAATTTGAAAAAATAAATGAACTAAAAGAAAAAATTTTTGTTGTTGCGGGAGGCGTTGCTGCCAATAAAAAAATTAGATCAATGTTAATAAATCTTTGTGAAGAAAATGATTATAGAGGTATTTTTCCACCAATAGAGTTTTGTGGAGACAATGCAGCTATGATTGCAATGGTAGGTTTGGAAAAATTTAAATTAAAACAATTTAATAATTTAGATTACCCTGCAAAACCTAGATGGCCGCTAGATGAAAAAGCTGTATTTCTCAAGGGCGCTGGTGTGAAGTTTTAGTTTATTATCTAAATTTTGGTCCAGACATCCATATTGCCAAGGTATGTCTTTTTCCAGAGACAATTTTATTTACTTTATGATTAATATAAGAGGGAAATATAATTGCACTTCCTGGAGTATTAAACTCATTGCAAATAATTTCATTTGCCCTGAATAATACTAATTCTCCACCTTTATAACTATCCTCAGATAAATTTAACAAAGCTGTAAGTTTTATATCTCTAACTGGGTCTGTGGGAACTGCATCAATATGCCAATTATATTCAGTTCCCTCATCATAAATATTATAATTTAGTTTTTTAAACGAAGTTAATGGATGAAGATCAAAACCAAAGAAATTATTATTGGCAGTTAAACAGAATTCTAAAAAAGGATTGATATATTTTTGAATTTTTCCAAGATTGACGAATTTTACCTCAGAAGTTTTTAAAGATTCCTGAGCATAATTGTCTTTACCTGAAATTAAATTTTGGTTAATTGCTTTATTTATTTCTTTAATTTCAGACTCATTAAATATGTTCATTGAAGTGTAATTTGCAGCTCTCATAATAATAAAACTATCAAAATAAATTGATAAATTCCTTAAAATAATACAAAGTAATTTAATGCAATATTGGTTAATGAAATCTGAACCAGATGTTTGGTCAATTGATCAACAAAAAAAAGCTGGAATTAAAGGTGCACCTTGGGATGGTGTTAGAAATTATCAGGCTGCAAAGAATTTAAAGAATATGAGGAAAGGTGATCTTTGTTTTTTTTATCATTCAAACATAGGAAAAGAGATTGTTGGTATCGTAAAAGTTATAAAAGAATCTTTTTTAGATAAAACTGACAAAACAGGAAGGTTCGTTGCTGTGACTGTTCAATTTAAAACTAAATTTTCGAAGCCTATAACGCTCGAAAGTATTAAAAAAAATAAGGATTTAAGCCATTTAGCTCTGATAAAGCAAAGTAGGCTTTCTGTAATGCCTGTTGATTATAAAAGCTGGAAAATTATAAATAACATGGGTAAAATTTAAAAAAAAAATTGTCCTATGCCAAAAAAAAAGAAGAAGAAAAGCAAGGTAAGAAAAAAAAAGTCTAAAGTTAGAAAAAAAACCTCAAAAAAGGTGAATAGAAGATCTAAAGTTAGAAAAAGATCTTCTAAAAAAGCAAAAAAAAAAATTAAAGCAAAAAAGGAAAACGGAAATACACCTCCTGAAGTTGTTATTAAAACAAAACCAGAATGGGTGAAAAGTAGCTTAGCAAATAAAAGTAAATACCAACAAAAATATTCTCAGTCTATAAAAAGCAATGACGAATTTTGGAGGAAAGAGGGAAAAAGAATTACTTGGATAAAACCATATAAAAAAATTAAAGACGTAAAATACAGTACAAAAGAAGTAAAAATTAAATGGTTTGAAGACGGCACTTTAAATGCTTCTGCAAATTGCATTGATAGACATTTAAAGGATAAAAAAGATAAAACTGCTATTATTTGGGTTGGAGATGATCCAAAAGATAGTCAAAAAATTTCTTATAAACAACTTCATCAAAAAGTTTCTAAAGCAGCAAATGGTTTAAAAAAATTAGGAATAAAAAAAGGTGACCGTGTAACAATTTATTTAACTATGATACCAGAGTTAGCAATTTTAATGCTTGCCTGTGTGAGAATTGGTGCAGTTCATTCAATTATTTTTGGAGGTTTTTCAGCAGACTCTATCTCTGGGAGAGTGAATGATTGCGAATCTGAATATATAATCACTGCTGATGAAGGAGTGAGAGGTGGAAAAACTATACCACTGAAATATACAGTCGATGAAGCTTTAATGAGTTGTCCAAATGTTAAGAAATGTATTGTTGTTAAACGAACTGGTAATTACATCAACTGGGATCAAAATAGAGATGTTTGGTATCATGATTTAATTAAAGATGTTCCTAATCATTGTGAACCTGAAGAAATGAACGCAGAAGATCCTTTGTTTATTTTATATACTTCAGGTTCAACAGGGAAACCTAAAGGAGTTCTTCATACTACTGGTGGATATATGGTTTATGCATCAATGACTCATCAATATATTTTCAACTACAAACCAAAAGATATTTATTGGTGTACTGCTGATATTGGCTGGGTAACTGGACATAGTTACATTATTTATGGACCACTTTCGAATGGTGCAACAACTATAATGTTTGAAGGAATTCCAAATTATCCTGATAGTTCTAGGTGGTGGCAAATAGTTGATAAATATAAAGTAAATACTTTTTATACAGCACCAACTGCAATCAGAGCTTTAATGCGTGAGGGAGATAAACCTGTTAAGAAAACATCTAGAAAATCACTTAAACTTTTAGGAACAGTGGGAGAACCAATAAATCCAGAAGCTTGGATGTGGTACTATAAAACTGTAGGTAATTCTAAATGCCCAATTGTAGATACTTGGTGGCAAACAGAAACTGGAGGTATAATGATTGCTCCTCAAACAGGTGCAATTCCTCTTAAACCTGGATCTGCAACAAAACCTTTCTATGGAATTAAGCCAGTGCTTGTAGATAAAAACGGCAAAGAAGTTAAAGGAGCTGGAGAAGGAAGATTATGTATAGCTCAATCATGGCCTGGACAAATGAGAACTGTTTATGGTGATCATCAAAGATTTATAGATACATACTTTTCTCAATTTAATGGCAAATATTTCACAGGCGATGGATGTCGAAGAGATAAAGATGGATATTACTGGATCACTGGTAGAGTAGATGATGTAATTATTGTTTCGGGACATAATCTTGGAACAGCTGAAATTGAAAGTGCGTTTGTTGCTCATCCAAAAGTAGCTGAAGCTGCTGTAGTTGGTTACCCTCATGATATTAAAGGTAATGGTTTGTATTGTTATGTAACCTTGAATGCAGGAGAAAGCGAAACTGGTGAACTAGAAAGAGATCTTAAACTTTGGGTTAGAAAACAAATTGGTCCTTTAGCGACTCCAGATCTAATTCATTTTACTCCAGGTCTTCCTAAAACAAGATCAGGAAAAATAATGAGACGGATTTTAAGAAAAATTGCTGCTAACGAGCACGGTCAATTAGGAGACACCACTACTCTAGCGGATCCAAGTGTTGTAGATAGTTTAGTAGATAATAGAAAAAATATTTAGAACTTAATTAAATCTTTAAACTCTTGTTTAACAACATCCCATTTCAAAATCATCGAATTTAAAACAATCTTTCGATCTAAAGTTTTTAATTCGTCTGCAATCGGAGCCCACTTATATAAAGAAAGAGCACTAGGATTAAAAGGTAAGTCTTGATAATAAACATCCCAATTTATTTTCTCTAATCGTTCATCAAAACTTTTCCTAGCTTCATCAATAATATCTAGCGGCATCTTATTAGAAATTTCGTCATCTAAAATTTTATTGAAAATTTCGTTTGCTTTATGAATATCCTGATAATTAAAATTAACTCTTAAATATGAAAAAGTAAAAAAAGTTAAATCTTGTAATGCAACCGAATAAATATTCCATTTAGCAAGATTTACTGATGACATAAATTCATCATTATCAAAATGAAGAACGTATCTTGTTCCCATTCTAGTTTTTAGATAATTATATAAAGTAACTTGAGTAGCCCAGGCAGATTTGGTTTGAATAAATTGTTCTAATTCATCTAAAGTTTTTATTTTTTTCTTTGGAATAAACGCCTTAAACATGGCGAATAAATATGTTTTAAAATCCTTAAGTTTAATATCTCTCCAAGTTAATTTGTATTTTCCCATGTAAATTTGTAAGTGCGCCAATTATATCTTAAAAAAGTAAGTAAATAAGTACCTAATATGGTGAATTTTAGGTCTTTTCAAAACCTTCATAATGGTTATGGTTTCAACCAGTTATAACTAAAAAGAGAGGTATAAATGTCAAATCAACAAAAACACTGGGAAAAGACCAGGGGATTGTTATTTATAACACTTGCAATCTGGTTTGTTTTCTCAATTGGCATCTTTCTCTTTGGAGCTGAAATGAACAAGGTCACAGGACCTTTCGGTTATCCGTGGACATACTGGTTTACATGTCAGGGATCTCTTGGTGCATTTGTAATCCTAATTTTCTGGTTTGCGAATAGACAAGAAAAAATCGATGAAGAGTTCGGCTTTAGCGAAAGAGAGGACGAATAATGAAAGGTAATTTCATAGATAATTTGCCTAAAGTTTACGGGATCTATACCGGAGGATTTATAGGTTTCATAATCATTATGGCAATTGCTGAACAGATGGGTATGACAGCTAAAGCGATCGGTATCGCTTTTGTTGCTTTTACTGTATTCATCTATGCATTAATCGGTTGGCTATCAAGAACAGCCCAAGCAGATGCATATTACGTAGCTGGAAGGCAAGTACCAACAGTCTTCAACGGAATGGCGACAGCAGCAGACTGGATGTCTGGTGCTTCATTCGTTGCAATGGCAGGTGGTATTTACTTTAAAGGTTACGGCTATATGGCTCTACTTGTAGGTTGGACTGGTGGTTACGTGCTTGTTGCATCTTTATTAGCACCATACTTAAGAAAATTTGGCTGTTATACAGTTCCAGATTTTATAGGTACTAGATACGGTGGTAATTTAGCTAGATTTAGCGCAGTTGTAGTTTTAACTGTTGCTTCATTTACGTATGTGACTGCACAAATTAACGCTACAGGTACTATCGCATCTGTTGCACTTGATATCCCATTCCAATACGCAGTTTATGTTGGACTAATAAGTATTTTATTATGTTCAATGTTAGGTGGTATGAGGGGGGTAACTTGGACACAGGTTGCACAATATATCGTACTGATTATAGCTTACCTACTTCCAGTATTCTGGATCAGTAACAAAATGGGTGCGGGTTTCTTCCCTCACTTTATGTTAGCTGACGAGGTAGCTAGAATTGGTGAATTAGAACAACAGTTTGGTTTTGTCAAAAACGCAGCTGCTGATCTAAAATCAGTACCTAAAGGCTTAGCAGGTATAACTAAAGCTCACTCTGCAGTGAACGCTACACCTTGGGCATTTATTTCATTAGCATTAGCGATGATGATGGGAACAGCATCATTACCGCACGTGATGATGAGATACTTTACTACTCCAAGTGTAAAAGCAGCTAGAAAATCAGTAGGTTGGTCATTATTCTTTATCTTCCTACTTTATTCTTCTGCTCCAATGTTAGCTACTTTATCTAAGTTATCATTGATCGACCCGAATTTACCAACAGGTATTATCGGTAAGACATTTGCAGAAGTGGAAGCGATAGATTGGTACAAAAACTGGAACCAAGCAAACCTAATGTTTATCAGCGACTTTAACGGAAATGGAACTCTTGAATTAAATGAGTTCTTCATGGGTGGTAAAGCCGTTGTATTAGCAACTCCAGAGATTGCTGGATTACCTTATGTAATTTCAGGTCTAGTTGCTGCAGGGGGTATGGCAGCTGCCATGTCTACTGCCGATGGTTTGATTCTAGCGATTGCAAACGCTATATCACATGATGTTTACTATAAGATCATTGATCCAAAAGCGGAAACTGCAAAACGACTACTTGTTGCAAGGGTATTACTTGTAATAATTGGTTTTGCTGGAGCAACTATTGCAGCAATGGAGATACAAGGAATCTTAGGTTCGGTTATCTGGGCTTTTGATTTTGCGATGTCTGGATTGTTCTTCCCACTTGTACTTGGTGTATGGTGGAAGAGAGCTAATAGACAAGGTGCGATTGCTGGTATGCTAGGTGGTCTAATCGCCGGTGCGTGGTACTTAGTTTGGGTACGAACTGGCGGAAGTGGATTCCTAGGAATTACACAGTTAACATTTGGTATCTTCGGATCAGCTGTTAGTTTAGTTTTAATGGTAGTAGTTAGTTTAATGACTGCAGAACCAGATAAAGCTACTCAAAAAATGGTTGATGATGTTCGTGTACCGAGTGGTAAATCAATTCTTGGTAAATCACACTAAATAATCTTTTAAAGGGGCGATTAATTTCGCCCCTTTTATTTCAATACTTTTTCCAATATAAATTTTGAATGTCAGCAAATTTTCATCCTTTAATATATTTTATTGATTATTTGCTTGGGATCATCATGTGGACTCTTATTGGAAGAGTAGCAATGAATATTTTTCAAAGAGAGGACTCACAATTCTTTTTCATGAGAGTATTTGTGAAATACACTGATCCTCTAATAAAATTATTTAAACCAATAACGCCATCATTTATCATTGGGCCATTGATACCCTTGTATGTTGCTTGGTTTTTCTACATGATTAGATTTTATCTAATGCCTTGGATCTTAGGCTATTCGGTGATGGGAATGTTGTCATTTCCTTTAGAGAGTGAAATTTCTCGACAAATATACCAATTTTTTAATTCATTTTAATTTTTAAAATTGATACTAGTTAATCTAGTAATCAATGAAAAATATACAAATTTCACCATCAATTTTATCAGCTGACTTTAGTCAATTAGGTTCAGAAATTAAGAGACTCGAAGAAAGTGGAGCTGATATGATTCATGTTGATGTAATGGATGGTCATTTTGTTCCTAATTTAACAATAGGACCACCTGTAATTAAAGCTCTTCGAAAACATTGTTCATTAAAATTTGATGTTCATTTGATGATATCACCAGTTCATAAATATATAGATGCTTACGCTGATGCGGGAGCAGATATAATTACTATTCATCCTGAGGCAACTGATAATTTAGAAAATTCAATAAAAAAGATAAAAGAAAAAAATAAGAAAGTTGGAGTTTCACTTAATCCTGAAACTAAAATTGATTTAATATTAGATCTATTAGATCAAATTGATTTAGTTTTAATTATGAGTGTAAATCCTGGATTTGGAGGTCAAAAATTTATGCCAGAAGTTTTAGAAAAAATTAAAGAACTAAAAAAAATAAAAGAACAAAAAAAGATGGCTTTTGATATAGAAATTGATGGTGGGATCAATTTTGATAATTGCAAAAGTGCAATTGATGCCGGTGCTAACATTCTAGTTTCTGGTACTACAGTATTTAAAAGTAATGATGGAGACATAAAGAAAAATATTAATTTATTAAAATTAAAATAAGTTAATGATTAATACAAATTCCTTAGGCATTATAGGTCAATTTTATTTTAATATAAAAAAAAGTTTTAGATCAATTTATCAGAATTCAAATTTTTATGAAAAAAGAATATCAAGAACTTTCGATAATAGTTTTGAATACAAACCAAGTCCTCATTTACTTTCTTCTATAATTAAATACCAAAACAAAAAATATAAAATTGAAGACTTTGCTATTGATTCAATTTGGCAAAATAATTTAAGCTCAAAAGATTATGAAAAATTAAATAATTTTTTCTGGTTTTTTAGCTTAGATTTAAAATCCTCTAAAAAAACTACACAAAATGTTATAAAAAATTGGATTTCAAATAACTCTAAATATCAAAAAAAAAGTTGGGAATTTGATTTAACAGCAAAAAGAATTATTTCATGGTTATCAAATCATCAACTCACTTACGAAGATAGTGATCAAGATTATAGAGCTACTTTTGATCATATGATTCAGAAACAAACTAATCATTTGTTAAATGAGATGAAAAACTCAAAAGAAATTGAAAACAAAATGATTGGATGTGCTGCAATAATTTTGACGGGATTAGCTTACAAAAATGAAAAGCAGTATCTTATTAACGGATTAAATTTGTTAAAAAATATAATTAAATCTTCAATCGATAACCAAGGTTTCCCAAAATCAAGAAATATTAGACAATTAATATTTTATTTAAAATACTTTATTGTTATTAGAGAGTGGTTCAAAGAATCACAAAGTTCAATCCCAGAATATATTGATGAAACTATTTATTATTTAGGATCAAGTTATTCTTTTATATGGCAAAGTATAAAACAAGATATTTTTTTTAATGGAAATTATTCTTCTGAAAATAGAGACTTCGATCAATATCTAAAAAGATTTAGCTATACTTTTAACAGTCAAATTAATGAACTTGGTGGATATGTAATACTTAAAAATAAAAAAATAATTCTTGCTGCTGATATTGGTTCTAGTCCAAGTAAAACTTTTTCCAATGACTATCAGGCAGGTGCCTTATCATTTGAAATATTTTCAAATGATAAAAAATTAATTTCAAATGCTGGATACTTCTCAGATAAAAATAACAGACTTAATAAATTGTCAAGAAGCACAGCTCAACATAATGTTTTATCAATTGAAGACCACTCCTCATGTGATTTTACTAAAGGTCAAACTAATTTAGTAATTAATAATGTATTAAAAGTTTCAAAAAAAAATGTAGTTTTTGAAAACAATTATTGGAAAATATCAGGTGCACATGATGGATATTTAATTAAGTTTGGAGCAAGTTATGAGAGAGAAATTGAGTTCTTTCCAAAACAAATGAAATTTATTGGCTATGATAAGTTATTTAGAAAAAGTTCAAACAAAGAAATTAAATTTGATATTAGATTTCATCTTAATCCAAACTCAAAAGTAATGAAGACACAAGACAATAAATCTATACTAATTGAATTAGATGAAGAAGGTTGGAAATTTAGTTGTGATAACTTTGATATTAATATTGATAATGGTTTATATTTCGGTAATAAAAATTCATATAAAGAAAATCAAAATATTTTTATCTCAGGTATGAATAATGAAAAAGAACAGGTAATAAAATGGGAGATAAGTAAATTACAATGAAGAAAAAAATCAAAACAGCTCTTATATCTGTATCTGACAAAACAAACTTAAGACCTTTATTAAATATTTTAAAAAAATTGAAAATTAAAATAATTAGCTCAGGAGGTACTTATAAAGAAATTAAAAGATTAAAATTTAATTGCTTGGAGGTATCTGATTTTACCAATTCCCCTGAGATTTTGGAGGGGAGAGTAAAAACTCTTCATCCAAAAATTCATGCAGGAATTTTAAATAAAAGAAAAAAAAAATCTCACTCAAAAGATCTTAAAGATAATAATTTTGAGAATATTGATTTAGTCATAGTTAATTTTTATCCATTTGAGAAAACTCTTAAAAAAACAAATAATCATCAAAAAGTTATAGAGAATATAGATGTTGGTGGCCCTACAATGGTTAGATCTGCTGCAAAAAACTATAATGATGTAGCTGTAATAACATCTCCAGATCAGTATGAGGAATTAATTCAAGAACTAAAAAAATTTAAGGGATCTACTTCCTTAAATTTTAGGGAAAAACTTTCAAGAATAGCGTTTGCTGAGACAGCTTATTATGATTCTGTAATTTCAAATTATTTTAACAAAAAAACAAATACTATTTTCCCTAGGAAAAAAATTTTTCATGGAAATCTCTTAGAGCAACTTAGATATGGAGAAAATCCACATCAACAGAGTGCAATTTATTCAAATGATACAGATATTAATTTTAAACAAATTCATGGGAAACAACTGAGTTATAACAATTATAATGACATATTTAGTGCTCTTACTATTTCTAAATCTTTACCAAAAGGTAAAGGAACAGTCATTGTTAAGCATGCAAACCCGTGTGGGGTTTCTGCTAAAAAAGATCCTTTAGAAAGTTATAAATCAGCACTTTCTTGTGATCCTGTAAGCGCTTTTGGTGGAATAGTTTCTTGTAATTTTAAAGTTACAAAAAACTTAGCTGCTGAATTAAATAAGTTATTTTTAGAAGTGATAATTGCAAATGGATTTGATGACAATGCCATCAAAATATTAAAGACTAAAAAAAACTTGAGATTAATTGATGCAACTAATTATGTATCAGGACAACTTTTTAAGTTTGTCTCATTTAATAAAAACATAATGGTTCAGTCCGAGGACTTAAATATATTTTCAAAGAAAAATTTTAAATTTGTATCAAAACGAAAACCAACCTCTAAACAACTTAAAGATATTATTTTTGCTTTTAATGTATGTAGATACGTAAAATCCAATGCAATAGTGTTAGCATCTAACGAAACAACTGTAGGTATTGGTTCTGGTCAACCGAGCAGATTAGACAGTTGCCAAATAGCAATAGATAAAATGAAAAAATTTAATCTAAGCGCAAATAATTTAGTAGCAGCCTCTGACGCATTTTTTCCTTTTGTAGACGGTATTGAAAAATTAATCCAAACTGGTGTAAGAGCAGTGGTTCAACCATCAGGATCAATAAGAGACAAGGAGATAATTAAATTTGCAAACGAAACAGATACAGTGCTTCTTTTTTCAAGGACTAGACATTTTAGACATTAACTAACTTGTCTATTTTCGCAGCAAGAATAAAATCGCTCTCTGCTAGGCCTTTTATAGCATGTGTAAATATCTTAATTCTCGCATAACCCCATCCAAACCACAAATCTGGGTGATGACCTTCAGCTTCTGCTATTTCTCCAACTCTATTAACAAAATCTTGACTTTGTAAAAAGTCATCAAATTTAAAACTTTTAATTAAATGATAGCCATCAACTTTATCCTCCAAAACTTCCCAACCATCAACTTTTTTAAGATATTCATGAATTTCGTCAGTGTTAAATGGGGGAATATTTCCCTCACATGGCACACATTTTTTACTTGCTAAATCACTCATTAATCTCTCACTTTTTTTTGGAGCGGGCAAAGGGGGTCGAACCCTCGACCTTCTCGTTGGCAACGAGACGCTCTACCACTGAGCTATGCCCGCCTATTATTTTAATGAAATTAGTTATTTTTTTTAGATTAAGCAAGAATAAAATAACTAATCAACACTATAAGACAGTTCAATTAAATTTTTTTTAAAAGCATCAATAATTTTATTTTTTACATTAGTATCTAGAATTTTTTTCCAATTATTTTCTGGACCTAAGAAAAAGAAAGGAATTTTTTTATCTCCCTTTTTTGACAAAATTGCCTCTGAAAAACCCTCATTCTTCTCTTTGCTTTGTAATTTAGAAAACAAGGTTGAATTCACAGCATTTTTGATTTTTTGCTTATTAATTGGCTCTGAACTGTTAATAGATAAGTTTATAAACTCTATAACCTCCTTAAAAACAGTATAAGTTTGATCAAGCAAATCCTCATATTTAATGATTTTGACAGGTATTTTTTTTTGCAATTTCCATGACTTATAATTATTGTCCCAAGAACTTATAAACTGAAAGTCACTATAACCATCCTTTTCAAAATTGTGTATGTCATAAATATATTGATTTTGATTCACCATCCATTTAAATGCTTTATCATTGTCCATCTCATAAAAATTTTTGATTGAAGTAAATATATTTCGCGGATCTCTAACTATGTAAATACACCCTAAAGAATTTTCTTTGTTTGTAAAATGAGAATTATTTACAAGACCAAAAACATTATGTGTTTTAAAAAATCTTAACTTTTTGTCCTCATTTATCTTTTCTTGAGCCTTCAACCAGTATTTAGTTGTATCTCCAATTATATTTTGATTATAATTAAATTCTTGAAAATATTGTTTTTCGGGAAATTGCTGGATATTCTTTAGAGAATTTTCATCATAAAACCCATCTTTTGTATAAAAATAACAAGATAAAAGAATTCTAAGCCAGGTATTACCACTTTTTGGATAGGATGCGATCCAATAAATCATTGTATTAATATTATAGATTAATAATATTTTTATTGTAAATAAAATTTATGAAAAATTTTCCTAAAACAATACCTGTATTCCCTTTAAGTAATTTCATTATTTTTCCCAAGACTACAGTTCCTTTAAACATTTTTGAAGAAAGATATTTAAATATGGTTGATGACGCTATGAAATCAAATAAATTCATAGGAATGATACAACCAGTGAAATCAAAAAACGAAAATAATGAACAACCTGATTTACATAAAATCGGATGTCTAGGAAAAATAACAAGTTTTCGAGAAACAAATGATGGAAGATATTTAATTGAAATAAAGGGAGTTATTAGATTTCAAACAATTGAGGAGATTAAAACTAATAACAAATACAGAGAAGTTTTGGTTGATTTCAGTAAATTCAGTAAAGATTTAGATAATAATGATCAAGAAATAAAATTTATGGATTTAGAGCTTATTTTCAAAGATTTAAAATCTTTATTTGATAAAAAAGGATTTATAATTAATTGGAAAGCTCTAGAAAAACAAAGTCTTGAGGAAACAATTAATGCTTTATCAATGGCCTCTCCTTTTTCGCTTGAAGAAAAGCAGGTATTATTAGAAGCAGAAAATTTAAATATAAGAAAGCAAAAGATAGCTGAAATTTTAGCAACTTATAGTCATGATATTTTCAATAATAGTACTTTACAATAAATTAATAATTAATTCCACGATCTGCTATTCTAGTAAAGAATTTATTAATCATAGAATTATCACATAGTAGTTTTACTGATTTACTTAATAACTTAGAATGTGTTTTTCTTTCAAAATTAAAAAATTCATAAACATAATCTATACCATTAGAGAAAATATAATTTTTTGATTTAGATTTACTTTCAAACTCTTGATTTACTAAGTAATCTATTGGAAGTCCTAAATCAATTTTTTTTGTTATAATGTTAATAAGTATTTTTATATCTCTTATAGTCATATTAAAGCCCTGACCAGCCAAAGGATGAATTTTATGAAGCATATCACCAAAAGCAAGAATATTTTCATGATAATAAGATCTTAAACTTGATGAAATTAATTCAATTGATTGAATTTTATCAAAACCTTTGATTTTGTATTTTAAATTATATTTTTTGATTAAACTATAAAAATGATCGTCTTTGATATTTTTTAAATTATTTAAAGAATAAACAACTGAAGTTTCAAAATTTGAAATAGGCAAAAATGCAAGTGGTCCTCTTTGAGTAAAAATTTGACTTGCGGTTTCATTTAAAATTTTTTCATGTTTTATAGTCGTAGTGAAAGCAAAACTGTTATATTTTTTTAAAATTTTTTTATGAAAATATTTTTTGGCTATTGGACTAAAATAATTTGTATTTATTATGAGGTTATATTTTTTATCAAATATTAAATTTTTATTTAAATTAATTTGTTTAAAATATTTGTTTTTAACTAAATCTTTTTTTAGTAACTGATAAAGATCTGAATTTTTTACTATTGAAAATAAGTAGTTTTTATTGTCTTCAAAATCAATTAATTTTTCGTTTTTTAAGTTATCAGTAAATATTTCTATTTTTTTTAATTTCCAAATTATTTTATCAATATTTAAAATATAACTATTAAAGAATTCAACATTACTTCTTGAAATACCTATTGTTCTCGATGCCATTGTGGGGCTATTTTTATTTGAAATTATATCAACGTAGATTTTTTGGTTAACTAAAGCTCTGGCTAAAGTTAAGCTTGTTATCCCATTGTCAAGTATACATACTTTCATAATATTTTTAATTTTAACAATAAAAATTAGGTGATACAAAGTGATATAATTGATTCATTTGTATGAATATTAAAAAAACTGCTAATTTGTTAATTAATTTTACGTTTAAACGTTTAGCTGAAATTTTTGGAATAGTTATATTTTTTGCAGGATTATTGCTATTGGTCTCTCTATTATCCTATTCCCCAGAAGATCCAAATTTTATATTTCCTAAAAACACCCAAATAAAAAATATATTAGGCATAAAAGGTAGTATTATTTCAGATCTTTTTTTCCAATCCGTAGGATTAATATCTTATTTAATTTCAATAACATTAGTAATTACAGGTATAAATATATTAATAGTAAAACAAAATTTTTTAATTATTGAAAATATTTTTTTTGTTGTAATTTACTCAATTTTTGGAACATTATTTTTAAATCACTATCACTCTAATGCTTTCACGCTGTATATAAATGGAAATGGTGGGTTTGTAGGAACATATTTAAGCGATAGTTTTTTAAATTCATTTATTTCAATTAACGAGGGTATCGCTTATTATTTATTAATTATAATAATTTTATTTTTATTTCTTTTAAGTATTAATTTTAATCCAATTAAATTTTACAAAATAATAAAAAAAATTACTCAATTTTTCAAAAAAGATAATGAGAAAAATTACACCTATAAAAATGAGATTATAAAAGAATATATACCGCAGGATGAAATAAAAAATCTTATCCAAGAAGATCTTCCTTTTATTAAAGCTGAGGAAACTGTAGATAAAAAAATTAAGTTTAAATTACCTAGCTTAGATCTATTAAAAAGTCCAAATAAAAAAGATAGAGAAATTTCAAATAAAACAGAAACTTCTGATCCAGAATTTTTAGAAAAAATTTTACTGGATTTTGGTGTAAACGGAGTCATAAAAAAAGTTAGTCATGGACCAGTTGTAACTCTAAATGAATTTGAGCCAGCTGCTGGTGTTAAAGTCTCAAAAATTATAAATTTATCAGATGATATTGCGAGAAATACCAGCTCAGAGTCTGCAAGAATTTCAACTATACCCGGGAGTAATACTATTGGAATAGAGCTACCAAATATTATCCGAGAAAACGTATATTTAAATGAAATTTTAGGTAGTAATGATTTTAAAAAAAAAGAAATCAAATTACCAATTGCTCTTGGAAAAAATATTTCAGGCAAAGCAGTAATAGGTGATCTTTATTCTATGCCTCATCTTCTTATTGCAGGGACAACGGGATCTGGTAAGTCTGTTTGTATCAATACAATTATATTATCTCTTCTTTATCGACACACTCCTGATAGATGCAAATTTATTTTAATTGATCCTAAAATGCTAGAACTATCAACATATGAAGGTATACCACATTTATTATGCCCAGTTATTACAGAAGCAAAAAAAGCTGCCTCTGTTCTTGGATGGGTAGTTAAAGAAATGGAAAGTAGGTACAGATTAATGACTAAAGAAGGTGTTAGAAATATAGATGGATATAACTCTAAACACAAACTTCCAATGCCATATATTGTTGTAGTTGTTGATGAAATGTCTGATTTAATGCTTGTAGCTGGTAAAGAAATAGAAAATTATATTCAAAAATTATCTCAAATGGCGCGAGCTGCTGGCATTCATATTATAATGGCTACTCAAAGACCTAGTGTTGATGTAATAACAGGAACTATTAAAGCAAACTTCCCAACAAGAATATCTTTTCAAGTCACCTCGAAAATTGACAGTAGAACAATTTTAGGGGAACAAGGGGCTGAGCAATTACTTGGAAAAGGCGACATGTTATACATGTCCTCTGCAAATCGTATCATAAGAATTCATGCTCCTTTTGTTTCAGATATTGAAATAGAGAAAATAAATGACTCTCTAAGATCTCAAGCTGAACCAGATTATGTTGATGAAATATTAAATTTTGCTGATGAGAAAGAGACTAGAGCTAAACAAAATCAAGATGAAAGAGATGAACTATATGATAGAGCATTAGAAATAATTAGATCTGAAGGAAAAGCTTCAACTTCATTTCTTCAAAGAAAACTGCAAATTGGATATAATCGTGCAGCAAGGATTATTGATATGATGGAAGTGGATGGAGTAGT
This sequence comes from uncultured Pelagibacteraceae bacterium, assembly GCA_902538255.1. Classification (GTDB taxonomy): domain Bacteria; phylum Pseudomonadota; class Alphaproteobacteria; order Pelagibacterales; family Pelagibacteraceae; genus Pelagibacter. The sequence goes on from CACBEJ010000001.1 coordinate 126,987, forward strand.
AAGTAAAGCAAACCATGTAGGCAAGAGAGATGTTCTCTAATGAGAAAATTATTATTTATTTTTTTTTTAATTACTATTAATAAAAGCTTCGCAGATAATAAGAATGAAATTATTAATCATTTTGAAAAAATAGATAATTTAAATTTTAAATTTGAACAAAATATAAATGGGCAAATTGAAACTGGAAATTGTACTATACAATATCCAAAAAAAATTTACTGCAAATATAATGGTGGGAGTAATAAAATATTAGTATCTAATAGTAAATCTGTTGTGGTAAAAACCAATACTGGTTACTACCGATATCCCATAAAACAAACTCCATTAAATTTGATTTTAGATAAAGAATTTATGTTAAAAAAAATAAATAATATGGAGGAAAAAATTATAGATAATAAATTTATTAATTATAAATTTATAGAAAATGATAATGAAATAAATATTTTTTTTGATTTAAAAACATTTCATTTAAGGGGTTGGCAAACTACAGATATATATCAAAATTTAAATATTACTTATCTTTGGTCAATTAAAACTAACCAAATATTAAATAAAGATTTATTTAAACTCCCGCTGCAATACTAGATTTTTTAAGAATTTATATTCAAAGTAATATATATTACTTATAATTAGATTATGAAAAATAATATTGAAAAAATTTCATTGTTAATAAAAAATAAAAAATTTTCTGAGGCTGTTGATACTTTAAATAATTTGGATGAAAATGAGAAAAATAATTCTAATTATTATTTTTTAAAAGGTATTTCATATTTGTATCTAAATAATATAAGTGCAGCAATTGAAAATTTTACTCAATGTTTAGAATTAAATTCTAATAATCCTACTTTTTATTTTTATAGAGGATATACATTCTCAAGATTAAATGATTTTGAAAAAACTAAAGAAGACTATCAAAAGGCTATTTCATTAAAACCAAATGCTCCTGAATTTTATAATAATCTCGCTGGGGTATATTATACGACAGGAGAAAACGAAAAAGCTATTGAATACTATGTAAAATCACTTGAATTAAAAAAAGATTTAAAACCATCTTTAACAGGATTACTTAATGTGTTGTCTCAAACTAGAAATACAAATGTGAGAAATTCTGAAATTGTTTTAGCCCACAACAATATAAATAATATAAAACTTGAGTATTCTCCTGAAAAAAATATTGAGGATTTCGAGATCAAAGAATTATTCAAAAAAATAAATTTAATTTTAGAAAATAACGTTAATGATTTAGAATTTGATAAAGTTCAAACTTATAGGGAGCAGCAGTTACCTCCTCATTGCAATAGACATAAAAAAATTTTTAGCACTTTAAATTTCATACCTAAACACTGTTTTGGATGTTATAAAATTCAAATAGAGGTTGATAATGTCTTAGAATTAATGAAGTTGTATATAGTTTTTGATAAAATTGAATTAGAAAAAGATAATTCACGAAAATGTATGATTGAGTTAAGACCAGGAGTTTCAGGTAATTACAAAGGATTAATATTTTGCAATTCAATTCAAGAAACAGAGTTAATTTTAAATCAGGTAAAAAAAATTCTTTATAAAAATTTTAATAAAGAATTAAGTTGTAAAATCAAAAGAGGTTGTTCTGAATATTATCCAAAATTTCCAAATTATAACAAATTAGATAAAGATGCGATGATATATGATGAAAAAAATAAAGAGCAAGAAACAAATTTTGATGAAAAAAATCCTGATTTAATTTTTGAAAAAAATTCAAACCCAACTATAGAGGGATTATCTTTATTTGATGCATTGGTATTTAGAAATTGGCTTTCATTTGCAAGAATGATAGGAGATGATTCTTATAAAAAAATATCTAATCAAATTTTCTATTCAAGATTTGTGGAAAATCAATTAAAAATAAAATTAAGAAATAATTAATTATAAGTTAAATTTTAAGATTTTCAGATTTAAAAACTTTCATTCCTCGCGCAATATAATTATTCAAAGCATTTCTATGGTCTAATGAACATGTGTGAACCCAAACACGGCTAACATTATCTTTGAAAGACTTTTTAATAGCTTCAGATAGTAAATAAGAACCTAATTTTTTATTTTGGTATTCTTCTAGTATACCAAAATATGCAATTTCAGTTTCATTTTTTTGTTCATGATAAATTAATTCAAAAAAACCCACTAGATCATCTTTAAATTTAAATACATATGTTCTTACATTTTTAGATGATACATAATTTATCCATTTTTCTTCTGACCAAGTAAGTCTATCTACCCATTTATGTTTTTTTCCAATATTCTTATAAAAAAATTTATTTAATTGAAAATTTATTGGATCAATTAAACTTAATGAATAATCATCAGAAGGTTTCATACCTTCTTTTAAATCCTGAAGTGAATATATATCTAAATAGTTTCTTTTTACCTCTTCAATCACTAACCATTTTCCCCACTTTTTCACCTCCAAATAAATGAAAATGCAAATGAGGCACTTCTTGTCCTCCATGATCACTAATATTTGCTAAAGCTCTATAGCCCTGTCCTACTTCTGTCGAAATACCAAGCTTTTTGGCAACTATATTAATTCCTTTTAATAATCCAACCATCTCTTCTGAAGAAGCATTCAGACTAAAATCATCTAAATCAATATATTTACCTTTTGGAATAACTAAAGCATGAATTTTTTTTTGTGGATTGATGTCATGAAATGACAAAACAAAATCATCCTCATAAATTTTATTACAAGGTATTTCTCCTCGTAAAATTTTTGCAAAAATATTATTATCATCATAAATCATATTTTTCTACTCGCTTTTTCTTCTAATCCTGATTGGAATGTTCTTTTTTTTAGTTCGTTAAGTACATCTTCATATTTTATATTGTTAGCTTCAAGATAAACTAACAAGTGATAAACAACATCTGATGCCTCTTTAACATCAGAATTAAAAAATTCTGGCTTTACATCGAAAACTTTATCTTCAGAATTTAATAATTTTACAGCTTGAAAAAGTTCATTAATTTCTTCCAACACTTTTTCTTCAGATAATTTTTTGTTATTTAAAAGCTTTTTAGTGTATGATTTTTTCTCTGTGGAGTTCTTTCTATCTCTTATTGTTCTGACTAAGTTATCTAAAATTTCAGACATTTCAAATTCTAACAGGAATTCCTTTTGAGTCCAAATATTCCTTGGCTTCTTTTACGGAATATTTGCCGTAATGAAATATTGATGCTGCTAGAACTGCACTAGCTTTTCCTAATTTAATTCCATCTACCAAATGATCCAAGTTTCCAACTCCGCCTGAAGCTATTACTGGAATATTTACATTTGCAGATATCTTTGACATAAGCCCAATATCATAACCCACTTGAGTACCATCTCTATCCATTGATGTGACTAAGAGTTCGCCTGCACCACTGTCTTCCATTTGCTTTGCAAAATCATTTGCATCCATACCTGAATTATTTCTCCCACCATGAGTGAATATCTCCCATTTATCTCCATTTTTTTTTGCATCAATTGCAACAACAATACACTGTGATCCAAATTTTTTTGAACTCTCTATTACTACTTCTGGGTTTTGAACTGCAGCGGTATTGATTGATACCTTATCAGCCCCACAATTTAATAGTTTATTAATATCTTCAACACTTCTGACACCACCTCCAACTGTCAGAGGAACAAAACATTTCTTTGAGGTTTTCTCTACTACCTCATAAATAGTATCTCTATTTTCATTTGATGCAGTTATATCTAAAAAACAAATTTCATCTGCCCCACCATCAGAATAAATTTTAGCTTGCTCTACAGGATCGCCTGCATCTTTTAAATCAACAAAGTTAATTCCTTTTACAACACGTCCATTTTTAACGTCTAAACAGGGTATTATCCTATTTTTAAGCATCTAATTCTTTCACTAATTCGTCTAATTTAATATCGCCATCATAAATAGCTTTTCCAACTATTATACCCTCGATATTACTATTATTTAACTCTTTGGCTTTTTTAATATCATCAATTGATGAAACTCCACCAGATATAATTACTGGACAATTGGATGTATTAGCAATCTTTACTGTCTCTTCAAAATTAGGACTTTTCTTCATCCCATCTCTGTTTATATCAGTATAAATCAATCTACTTGCACCAAAATCATTCACCTCTTTTAAATAATCCAAAGTTAATTGGTTTGAATTTTCTTTCCAACCTGAAACTGATAAATACCCATCCTTAGCATCTAAACCTAGAGCAATTTTATTTGGAAATTTTTCACATGCCTCTTTTAAAAAGTTTTTATCTTTTATAGCTGCACTTCCTAAAATAACTTTTTCAACACCAGCATCAGTATATTTCTGAATACTTTCATAATTTCTTACCCCTCCACCAATTTCAATTTTAATATTAAATTTTCTTACTATTTCTTGGATAATATTCAAATTAACTGTTTCACCAGTTAAAGCCCCATCCAAATCAACAATATGTAAATTTTTGAAGCCATGATCTTTATATTTTCCAGCTTGTTCAATTGGCGACATTTCATATTCAGTTTTGTTATCAAAATCCCCTTTAATTAACCTCACACACTTCTTGTCTTTAATGTCTATTGCGGGAAATATTTTCATTTACAAACTTATAAAGTTATCGATTATTTTAAGTCCAGTTTTATCACTTTTTTCTGGGTGGAACTGTGTTCCAAAAATATTTTCTTTTTCAACAGAGCAAACGATTCTTGAAGAATAATCTGTCGTAGCTGAAATTACATTTTTATCTTCTGGTACAAATTCATAACTGTGAACAAAATACATGTGAGAATTATTATCTATACCTTTTAAAATTTTACTATCTTTAACAATGTTAACTTGATTCCAGCCAATATGAGGTAGTTTATATTTTCCATTTTGATTATCTATTTTTGATACTTTTCCAGAGATCCAACCAAGACCTTTGGTTTCTGTATCTTCAAAACCGATATCCGCAAACATTTGTAATCCAACACAAATCCCAAGTAATGGTTTTTTATTACTGATTACAAATTCATTTAATATATCAACTAAACCATTAATATCATTAAGTGAATCAACACAACTTTTAAACGAACCCTGTCCTGGCAAAACTACTTTATCAGAAGATTTAATCTTATCTAAATCTGAAGTTACTTCGATATTTACCTTATCTTTAGCAACCTCCTTAAAAGAGTTTATGACCGAGCTTATATTGCCCGAATTATAATCAACAATTGTGACATTCATTAATTTATAATGAGCCTTTAGTGGATGGAATGCTCTTCTTGTTTCTTGGATCCATCTCTAGTGCAACCCTTAATGATCTTGCTAATGCTTTATAACAAGACTCGATTATGTGATGGCTATTATCGCCATAAATATTTTCAACGTGCATTGTTATACCTGCAGATTGTGAAAATGCTTGAAACCATTCTTTAAATAGCTCGGTGTCCATTTCTCCAAGTTTCTCAACTTTTAATTTTACTTTCCAAATTAAATAAGGTCTGTTTGAAACATCTATCGCAACCCTAGTTAATGTTTCATCCATTGGAATAACTGTGTGAGCATATCTTTTTATTCCTACAAATTTTTTAGCTGCTTTTTTTAAAGCTTCGCCAATAGCAATACCTGTATCCTCTGTTGTGTGATGAAGATCGATATGAGTGTCCCCTTTCGCTCTAACTTTTAAATCAATCAAAGAATGCTTCGATAATTGTTCAAGCATGTGGTCTAAGAAACCTATACCAGTGTCAATTTGGTACTTACCTTTACCATCAATATTTACTTCAACACTAATGCTGGTTTCTTTTGTTTTTCGAAATACTTTTCCTTTTCTAGACATATATTTCAATGGTATACATACATAATCCCACTATATCAATATCAGTCTACACACTTGAAGTATCAAAAATAATTACCATTTATTAAGTATGACAACAATTGTACTAGTTAGAAAAAACAATGAAGTAGTCGTTGCTGGTGATGGACAAGTAAGTATGGGAAATACAGTTGTTAAAAGCACTGCTTCAAAAGTTAGAAAAATTGAGAAAAGAGATGTTGTTGCAGGATTTGCAGGATCAACTGCTGATGCACTTACTTTATTCGAAAGATTAGAAGGTAAATTGGAAAAACACGCAGGAAATTTATCTAGAGCTGCTGTTGAATTAGCAAAAGACTGGCGAACTGATAAATATTTAAGAAGATTAGAAGCGTTAATGGCAGTTGGAGACAAAAGTAATAGTTATATTATTTCTGGAACCGGTGATGTTTTAGAGCCTGAGGGAGATGTAATTGGAATAGGTTCTGGTGGTAATTACGCGTTAGCAGCTGGAAAAGTATTAATGGAAGGCAACATGTCTGCCGAAGAGGTGGCAAAAAAAGCAATTAAAGTTGCAGCAGATATATGTGTATTCACTAATGATAATGTTAAAATTGAAAAAATATAATGGATAATTCAAACGTAACTCAATTACATCCTAAAGATAAAAATCAAAAAGAAGAAGCTTCTTTGGTAAGTTCTTTATCTCCAAGAGAAATTGTTTCAGAGCTAGATAGGTTTGTCGTTGGACAAAACAAAGCTAAAAGAGCTGTTGCGGTTGCTTTAAGAAATAGATGGAGAAGACAAGCTCTAAAGGGTGAAATGAAAAATGAAGTTTTGCCAAAAAATATTTTAATGATTGGACCAACGGGGGTGGGAAAGACAGAGATTTCCAGAAGATTATCAAAACTTGCAGAAGCTCCTTTTGTAAAAGTTGAAGCCACTAGATTTACAGAAGTTGGATATGTTGGAAGAGATGTTGAACAAATCGTCAGAGATTTAATTGAAATAGCAATCTCAATGGAAAAAGTAAAAAAAAGGAAAGAAGTTTTTGCTCAGGCTCAAAAAGCAGCTGAGGAGAAAGTTTTAGATGCTTTAGTTGGGAAAAAAGCGAGTTTAGCTACAAGAGAAAGTTTTAGAAAAAGACTTAGAAATGGTGATTTAGATGATAACGAAATTGAAATAGCTGTTAGTGACAGTGGATCTGGTGGTGCATCTTTCGAAATACCTGGAATGCCTGGCGCAAATGTTGGAATGATTAACATTGGTGAGATGATTGGAAAGTCAATGGGCAATAAGGAAAAAAAGAAAAAAATGACAGTTAAAGAGTCCCACGAAATTTTAATTAATGATGAATCGGATAAATTAATAGAACAAGATAAAATTATCAAAGCCGCGAAACTTTCAACAGAAAATAATGGAATAGTTTTTCTTGATGAAATAGATAAGATTTCAGCCAGAACTGACAGGGTTGGTGGTGATGTTTCAAGAGAGGGTGTTCAAAGAGATCTTTTGCCTTTAATTGAAGGAACAACCGTGAATACCAAACATGGTCCAATAAAAACTGATCATATTTTGTTTATAGCATCAGGTGCATTCCAACTTGCTAAACCTTCTGATCTGTTGCCAGAATTGCAAGGGAGACTGCCAATTAGAGTAGAGTTAGAAGCATTAACTAGTGAGGATTTTAAAAGAATTTTAAGAGAGCCAGACTTCAGTCTAATTAAACAATATGTTGCTTTGTTAAAAACTGAAAATGTAGATTTAGAATTTTCTGACGATGGTATTGATGCAATTGCCAATATAGCTTCTGAAGTTAATACTACGGTAGAAAATATTGGTGCGAGACGATTACACACAATCATAGAAAAAATATTAGATGAAATTAGTTTCACAGCTACAGACCGTGCGGGTGAGAAAATAATTATTAATAAAGAATATATTAATAAAAATTTAGATAATTTGGTTAAAGATACTGACTTATCTAAATTTATACTATAAATTAAATATAACCTAATTCTTTCATTTCTGAACTCAAGTTATCTTCGAGCTCCTTAGTAATTTCCTCAGGAAGATTTTTACCTGTATTTTTTTTTCCATACTTAAAAAAAGTAGCATAATTTCCATCTTTAGTTTTAATTGCCTCAGGAAAATTATTCTCTTTTTCTAATTTCTGTAAATATTCAAAAGAAGTTGTGCTTAAAACATTTTTTAACTTTTTTTTATCTACTTCAAGTTTTGTATTAGTAATTTTGGAGATAAATTCCAAAATAAGTTTAAGGTTATCCTCTGGTTTGGATATTAGATCTTCGTATTTTATAAGCAGATATTTGCCTACCTTGTTGAACTCTTTCCAAGAGTGATAATTTGTAGACCATGATCCGACGTGAGTCACTGATTGATTTTGATTGTCATTAAGACCTCCAATTGTACGTAATTCAATAAGTCTTTTAAGAGATTCGCTTAACGTTATTTGACTGTGGTTAGCATAAGACAGAATAATTTTTCTTGGGTCTCTCACAATATAAATGGCCCCCAAGGTATTTTTCAAATCTGTAAATCTATAACCATTGATATCATTTAGAGCAGCATGTGTTTTTAAAAATCTTATCGATTTACCGTCTCTTTTGTTAATTTCTTTTTGAACATATATATAATTCTTAACTACTTCATTTTCATTCGTAATATCTATGCCCAAAGTTTTAAATACACCAAAATCTGGAAACTTTTTTATATTATTTAACAAATCAAAATTAAATATTCCGTCTTTTGAGAAAAAATAACTAGAAAGCATAGATCTGACTAATGTATTCCCACTCTTTGGATAAGATGCCAACCAAATAATCATGTTTTATATCATTTAATTATAAATAACCTAATTCTATCATTTCTTTTTTAAATGAGTCTTCAATTTTTTTTCTTATTTCATCTTCTAAAATATTTTTCCAATTATTTTTTGACCCTAAATTAAAAAATGGAATTTTTTTTCCAGTTTTTATATTTACCTTGCTCTCTATAAATCCTTCCTTCTTCTCTAAATCTTTTAATTTTTCAAAACTAGTTGAGTTAATAACGTTATTAATTTTTTTTTTATCAATTGATAAATTAATTTTTTTTAGTTTATGAATAAAATTCAATATCTGATAAAATGTTTTTTCTTTATCATTTACTAAATCCTCATATTTTACTAATAAATATTTTCCAGGAGATTTAAAGGATTTCCAACTGTTAAAATTACTACTCCACGATCCCATATAAACCTTAGTTCTGTCAGAAATATTATCACTTTCTAAATTACCTCCATAATTAATAGAATTAATCATTCTCTCTGCGGACTCATTTATTGAAATACTATTATGATGGGCATATGAGGTCACAACATTTCTTGGATCTCTAACTATATAAATAGCCCCTAAACTATTATTTAAGTCAGTAAATGGATTATTATCAATATTAAATAAATAGCTATGAGTTTTACAAAATTGAATAGAATCTTTTTTATTTATACTTGCCTGAGCATTTACATAATTTTTAATAACTTCTTTCTCATTTTTTATATCAATTCCTAAATTCTCAAATAGACCAATGTGTGGGAATTGTTTTATATTTTTAATAATTTCAAAATTAAATATTCCATCATTTGAAAAAAAATATGACGACAATAACGCTCTTACCAATGTATTTCCACTTTTAGGATATGAGGCTAACCAAACAATCATACGTTATATATTTACTTATTTTTTTTTAAATATATATAAAAAGCCCCGCTGCCTCCATCCTCAATAGAGGCTTCAGCAAAAGAGTTTATACACTTATTTAATTCGATATTATTTCGAATAAATTCAGGAATTGAATATTTTAATATACTTAATTTTTTTGAAACATAAGGATCCTTTTCAACATCAGAATGTAGACCTTTGCCGGTCACTACAAGCAATTTAGTTATTCCATTTCGATAATTTTCTAAAATAAAATTTTCTATTTTTTTGTTTGCATCCTCTAAAGTATATCCATGCAGGTCAAGAGATTTTGTATTTATAATTTTTTTTTGGTTATTCTTGAGATCTTTATTAGGCAATTTTTCTTTAGAATTTATGAAATTGTGCCAATCTTTTTTATCTTTATTTGAAATTCTGTTATTCAATTAATTTAATATATTGACCAACATCCAATTTGGATTTGCCGAAGTGACATCTTTAGAAAACACCCATGTATCATATATTTTTTTTATTTTTTCAGGATCACCTGAAACAATCTTATTATCTTTGTCTTTGATACAAGTAATTACTTCTGCAATAAAATTGACGGTAACATTTAAAATTTTTCCTATTTTCTTGTGTTCTTTTATCACTGCTGAATTTACACCAATAAAAGTTATGTCTGCTCTATGTCCTTTAGAACTTCTCTCTTTTAATGCCTCATTAAATTTATTGTAAATATCGTTATTTATTAAAGGTTTGCTAGTTGTGATTTTATTATCATTATCACTGAAATCCGTAATTATGGTTTCATATGCAATTTTAGCACCTTTTAAAAATTCTTCTTGAGCTTGATCATCAAACTTGTCACCTATTTTTTTTGTGTCTTGTGCTTTTAAATTATTAATAACTTCTTTAAATTGTGCGGGAGCTTTACCTTCAAAACCTGTCCTTTTTCCAAGTATTCCCCTCAATCTTAAAAAAATAAATCCAGCTATCATCGCCAATAAAATAATATCTATATACTCAAAACTATAATTCATGATCTAATAGTAATTACTATGTTGATTAATTTCAACCAGCAATTTAGATTGGGTCAAATGAACTCAATATTATTAAGTATAATTTTACTACCGATTTTAGAAATCTATCTTTTAATAAAAATAGGATCTCAAATTGGTGCTTTATTTACTATTTTATTAATTTTTAGCACTGCAATAATTGGCATATATTATGCAAAATACGAAGGATTAAATACTCTTAAATCTGGATTTGTTAGTTTAAGTAAAAATGAAATCCCAACTTTTGAAATATTATCGGGTGCTGCAATTGCATTTGCAGCATTACTTTTGATTATTCCAGGATTTTTATCAGATGTTTTTGGATTTTTAATTATTTTTCCAATAACGAGGAAATTTATTTTTAGTTATTTCGATACAAAATTTTCTAAAAGAAAATTTAAAAAAGATAAATTTATTGATGGAGAATTTGAAGATATAGAGGATGATAATGACAGAAAAATATAAAATTTTAGGTCAATATATTAAAGATCTTTCTAGCGAAACTCCTGACATTGAAACATACTTATACGTTAGAGATTACATATCAAAATACCAACTTGGAATAGATATAACTTCGAAAGCGCTTAAAAATAAAATGATTGAGGTCAATACAACTTTTAATTTTAGAGATAAAAGCAACTCAAAAAAAAAATCAATTTTTGAAATAGTTTTTGCAACCATCATTCAAGTCAATGAGAATATTAGAAAGAAGGAAGAATTAGAAAAAATTATTCTCTGTGATTTGCAGGTTGAAATTTATCCGAAGCTAGAAAAAGCATTATTAAATTTATTACATAACTCAGGGTATCCTGATATTAAGTTTGATAAAAAAGTTGATTTTGAAAATTTATATAATCAAAGGTTTAATTAAAATAATTTTTTTTTAAATTTTTATTCAAATAATTTTTGTGATTAGAAAGTTCCTCTTCTGAGGGTTTAACTACTTTTTTAAAATAATTAAAATTTGAGTTTATTTTTTTTGATAATTCTTGATCGCTATTTTGCAAATCTAAAGTTGGTTCTTTTTGGTCAATTAGATTAATATAAACTTTTGCTAATAGATCACAGTCTATTAAAGCTGTATGTTTAGTCCTTCGTGAGTTATCGATCCTATATCTTTTACACAGTGCATCAAGACTACTAGGTGAACCTGGATATTTATTTCTAGCCAGTACTAGAGTATCAATTATTTCATTTTTTAAATTTTTTTCACCCAGTAAACCAAGTTCATTATTTAGATGGGCAAGATCAAATTCTGCATTATGAATTATCAATCTTTTGTTTTTTATAAATTCTAAGAACTCACCAACAATTTCATTAAATTTCTTTTGTTTAGATAAGAATTGATCCGTATATCCATGAACTTCGAAAGCTTTTTCTGACACTTTTCTCTCAGGATTCAAATAATAGTGAAACTTATTTTTCGTAGGAATTAAATTTTCTAACTCGATACATCCAATTTCAACAATTCTATGCCCTTCTTTTACTGATATTCCAGTTGTTTCAGTATCTAACACAATCGCTTTCATTTATAAAATTTCCTTTAAAATTTTTCTAATATCTCTGTTAACATTTTTTTTTATGAAATTATTTTTAATTATAAAATGTGACTTTCTTTTTTTATAATTAGAATTATATTGTATTTTTTTAAAAATATAAAAAAGTTTACGATTAAAGTTTTCTCTCTTCACTAATCTTTTTTCGATTTCTTTTTTTTTTGAATAAACAAAAATTAAAATATCTCCCTTGCTATTAATTTTATTTTCTAACAACAATGGTATGTCCAAAATCACTAGTTTATGGTTTTTATTTTTTTTAATGAATAGTTCCATTTTTTTTCTAACTTCTTTGTGGACAATATTTACTATTTTTTTTAAATTAGTATTGTTGCTTAATATTGCTTCTGTGATTTGTTTTTTATTTATTGGATAGGTATTTATGTATTTTGGTAACTTTTTTTTTAACTTGAAAAAAATCTTTTTATTTTTTTTGTAAAGTTTTGATACTTCATGATCTGCATTAAATACAGGGTATCCAAACTGATTAGCAACATAACTTTTACCTGAACCTATGTCTCCTAAAATTCCTACTCTAATCATTATTTAAAATTTCGAGTGTACCACTACCTATTTTTGGCTCAATTCCATGCCATAGCTTAAACGCCTCTAATGCTTGGAATATAAACATTAATTTCCCATTCTCGGTTTGGTTTCCTAATTTTTTTCCTTCTTTTAAAAAGTTTGTTTCTTCTGGGTTATAGATTACATCATAAAATAATTTTTTATCACCACTATTTGAAAAGTCTAAATTGATAATTTCATTGTTTAATCCAAGACTTGTGGCGTTTATAACAACTTCAAAATCTGTTATTTGCCCCCAGTCTATAATCTCAAGGTCATAAAATTGTTTTTTTATATCTTCTGCTTTTTTTTTGGTTCTGTTAGTTAGTATAATTTTAGATGCTTGCATTTTTTTTAAAGCAAAAATAATTGAAGGAACAACTCCACCTGCTCCTAATATTAGTACTTTCTTACCTTTCATGCCAAAATTTAAACTTTTGATTGCTTTTTCAAAACCATAAATATCTGTATTATGACCAATTAAATTTCTACCATTATTAATGATTGTGTTTACAGATTGAGTTTTTTCTGCCTCGGAGCTTAATTTGTCTAAAAAGGGGATCACCTTTTTTTTAAACGGAACTGTTATATTGCAACCATCTATTTTCTGGTTCCTCATCTTATAGATAAAACTTTCAATTTCATTTTCTTCAAGTTTTATTTTTTCGTATATTGCATTAATATTATGTTGTTTAATCCAATAATTTTGAAGCTTAGGTGATAATGAGTGATTTATTGGGTTTCCTATAACAAAATATCTTTTAATATCCATGAATTTTTAAATACTCCTTAATTTTTTTAATTGGTAAACCCATTATAGTATCTTCATCACCATTTATGCTTGCAAATAAATTTCTTCCCTCCCCTTCAATTTGATAGACGTTATATGCAAAGAGAGTTTCATCAGATATTTTGGTTAAATATTCCTCTAATTCATTTTCAGAAAAATTTTTCATAGTTAATTTTGCTTTATCGGTAATATTCCAAATCATCAATCCATTTTTCGAAATACAAACAGAACTGATCAAAAAATGTGATTTACCATTTAGTTTTTTTAATATTTCAATTGCTTCTTTTCTGTTTTTAGGTTTTGATATTATTTCTCCATCAAGATCTATAACGCTGTCCGCGCCTAGAACTAAATTTTCAGTATTTTTTAAACTAACTTTATTTGCTTTTAGTTCTGCTAGATTTTTTGAAATAATCTCTGGTGAGGCTCTTTCTTTGATTAAATTCAATTTTACAATGTCTTCGTCTACATTTGAGTGTTCTACGACACTTTTAATATTGTTTTTATCCAAAATTTCTTTTCTAACTTTGCTTTTAGAAGCGAGAATAATTTTATTTTGCATTATTTAAGTATATTTCATGTATTTTGATAATTGATGCTGCAGTTTCTTCTACAGATTTCCTTGTCACGTCTATAAGGGGCCATTTGTATTTTTGAAATGTTTTTTTGGCATCTAAAACCTCTTTTTTGATATTGTCTAAATTTGTATATTTAATATTTTCAATTTCTCTAAGTGAGTTCATTCTGTTTTTTCTTAAATCTGCCAACCTTTCGGGCTCTGTGCTTAATCCTACAACACAAGTCATTTGTGGATTCTGTTTAAGCTTTTCCGGTAAAGAGTTTTCGTTTACCAAAGGAATATTAGATGTTTTGAAGCCTTTATTTGCAAGATAAATAGAGGTTGGAGTTTTGCTTGTTCTACTAACGCCTACAAGTATTATATCTGATTTATCAATTTCAGTTATTAAATTTCCATCATCATGATTCATTGTAAATTGAATTGCTTCAATTCTATCATAGTATTCCTCATTCAATATATGTTGGCCACTTGGTTCATGGGTTGCTTTTTGATTTAGTATTTTAGAAAAATTTAAAATTAAATTACCCAAAACACCAAAACAAGGAATTTTTTTATCTTCACTTCCTTTTGTTAAATATTTAGCCAGGTTATTATCAACAATAGTGTACAAAATAATTGAATTTTTATTTTGTTCTGCATCTTCCAAGATTTTAAAGATTTGATTTTCTGTACGTGTAAATGAATATGAACGAACTTTGTATTCTATGTTTAAAAATTGAGCCTTTAATGCAAGAAAAATTCTATCAAGAGTTTCCCCAGTTGAGTCCGATATTAAATATATTTTATATGTATTATTCATGAATAAGTGGTTATTAAATTTGTATTATTTTAACTATTTTGCATAATTAAATATTTTTCAAATTAAGCTTGTAAAATCTAGTTTTTATTAACAATAATATTAAATGGCTTAAAACTATCCACAAAAACAATATATTCAAAAAAGCTTCATTTTAAACAGTTTTAGTTAAACACCATGTTAGTAAACTGTGAAAATAATGTTAATAAAAAGTAATCATCTTTATTCACAGGATATAATACAACTACAATTATTAATAAAGATTATTTATGAAACCGTTACACAAAATAATAGTTAACAAAGATACTTCATTTAATCCTATATGGATCATGAGACAGGCAGGAAGATATCTGCCAGAATTTAGAAAAATTAGAGAAAAAAATCCTAATTTTATTAATCTATGTTTAAATGATAATTTATCTTCAGAAATAACTCTACAACCCTTAAAGAGATTTAATCTGGACGCTGCAATAATATTTTCAGATATTTTAATGTTACCATATGGTTTGGGTCAAAAAGTAAAATTTGAAAAAAATTTTGGACCGAGACTTGGAGAATTAAATTTGAATGAAATTGCAAAAATTGATGAAGTTGATTTTTTTGAAAAAACACATCGTGTTTATAAGGCAATTAAAAAAGTAAGCTCAAATCCAGATTTAAATGACAAAAATACTATTGGATTTGTTGGAGCCCCATGGACGCTGTTAGTTTATATGATTAACCAACAATCACCAAAAAAGAATTTAAAAAAAGATTTTTTTAAAGACAATTTCTTAATAAATAGAATTTTATTAATTATTGAAAAATTTTTAAAAGTTCATATTAAAAATCAAGTTGAAAATGGTGCAAATATAATTCAAATTTTTGATAGTTGGGCTGGTTTATTGGAAGAAAAAGATTTGCCAAATTATATTTATACTCCAACTATGAGTTTAGTAAATTTCGTAAAATCTTTAAATGTGCCAGTGATATGTTTCCCAAGAGAAATAAAAAACTACAAGGAATTTTGTGATATTGTTAAACCTGATGCTGTTAGTATCGATTATAATGTTGATCCAAAAAAAATACTTAGGGATATAAAAATACCTATTCAAGGTGGGTTAGATCCTAAGATTCTATTAACAGACAATGAAAACTTAAAAAAGGAAGCCTCTAAATATCTAGAAATCTTTAAAGATCATCCATATATATTTAATCTTGGACATGGTATTTTACCTGAGACTAATCCAGAAATGGTAGAAAACTTGATCAATATTGTAAAAAATTTTAAATGATTGAAAAAAATCATCCCCCTGTAAAGTTTGGCAAAACCGGCGTTCTGATAATTAATCTAGGAACACCCGACTCTACTAGCTGGTTCGATATAAGAAAATATTTAAGAGAGTTTCTTTCTGACAGAAGGGTTATCGAAGTAAATCCTGTAATTTGGCAAATAATTTTAAATGTTTTTATTTTAAATTTTAGGCCCCATAAAACTGCTAAAGCATATAAAGAAATCTGGATGAAGGATGAAAATATATCACCACTTCTTCATTATACGAAAAAGCAAAGTGAAAAAATTTCAAATTCAATTTCTAAAGAAAATATCATTATAGATTTTGCAATGAGATATGGAAATCCTAGTATTAAAAGTAAGATTCATAAATTACACGAAACGGGCTGTGAAAATTTAGTGATACTTCCCCTTTATCCACAGTATGCTGCTGCCACAACAGCAACAGTCTGTGATGAAGTTTATAGAACTTTAATGAACATGAGATGGCAACCCTCTTTAAAAATAATACCACATTATGAATCTGATCCTCTTTATATTGATGCACTCGTTAATTCTATTAATAAAAAAATAAATGAAATTAGTTGGAAACCAGATCTTATCATTGCATCTTATCATGGAATACCAAAAAAATATTTTGATAAAGGTGATCCTTATCATTGTTATTGTCATAAAACGACAAGACTAATTTCGGAAAAATTTAGTTCAGTTAAAATTAAAACTACATTTCAGTCAAGATTTGGTCCACAAGAATGGCTTCAACCATATACTGACAAGACTTTAGAAAATTTGCCTAAAGAGGGCATTAAAAATGTCCTTACAATTTGTCCAGGGTTTGCATCTGATTGTGTAGAGACTTTAGAGGAAATACAAATTCAAGCTAAAGAAAGTTTTTTAAATTCAGGAGGAGAAAATTTTGATATGGTTCCTTGTTTAAATGATAATGATGATCATATACTTTTATTAAAATCCTTAATCGTAAGAAATATCTGATATATGAATTTGTATTTATTATTTAAATCTTTACATTTAATCGCTGTTGTTTCTTGGATGGCTGGTCTCTTGTATCTCCCAAGAATTTTTGTTTACCATGTTGAAAATAATGAGAAAAAAGAAGCAACCGATATATTTAAAGTGATGGAAAAAAAGCTATTTTTCTACATTATGAGACCCGCAATGATTTTTACCTGGGTTTTTGGATTGGTATTAATCTATCTAAATGGGATAGAAATTTTCTCTCAATTATGGTTTCAAATAAAGATTGTTTTAATGATATTACTATCTGCATATAATGACTTTCTAGGAAGATGTCTTGCTGCTTTAAAAAATTCTACAAATACAAGATCTGCAAAATTTTTTAGGATTATTAATGAAATACCAACGGTAATTTTGATTATTGTTGTATTTTTGGCTATTTTTAAGCCAATCTAGGGTTGAAAAAACGCTAGTAGCATATATATTACCCCTAACTGATAAGTCCTTATCAATAAATAATCATGAATATTCAAGAACTCAAACTTAAATCATCCGAGCAGCTTATTACGCAAGCCGAGGAGCTCGGTATAGAAAATGCAAGCACATTAAGAAAACAAGAAATACTTTTCGCTATTCTAAAAAAAGTTGCTGAAAAAGAGGAAATTACTGGTGTAGGCGTTTTGCAATTATTACAAGACGGCTTTGGTTTTCTAAGAGCAATGGAATCAAATTATCTTCCTGGACCAGATGATATTTATGTGAGCCCAAGTCAAATTAGAAAATTTGGTTTGAGAACTGGAGACACAGTTGAAGGACCAGTTAGAGCCCCTAAAGAAGGTGAAAGATATTTTGCATTATTACAGGTTAGTAAGATAAATTTTGAGGAACCAGAAAAAGCAAGACACAAAATTGCATTTGATAACTTAACGCCTTTATATCCAGATAAACAATTGGTGATGGAAGTTGAAGCTACAAAAGTTGAAAAAAAACAAGATTTAACTCCAAGACTTATTGATCTAGTTAGCCCAATTGGCAAGGGACAAAGATCTATAATTATTTCTCCACCCAAAGCTGGAAAAACAATGATTTTGCAAAGCATAGCAAACTCAATAGCTAAAAATTATCCAGAATGTTACCTTATGGTGTTATTGATTGATGAACGTCCAGAGGAAGTAACAGACATGCAAAGAACTGTAAAAGGTGAGGTAATTAGTTCTACTTTCGATGAACCAGCTCAAAGGCACGTAGCAGTGGCTGAAATGGTTATAGAAAAAGCCAAAAGACTAACTGAGCACAAAAAAGATGTTATTATATTATTAGATTCAATTACAAGACTAGGACGAGCATATAATGCTGTAATACCTAGTTCTGGTAAAGTGCTTACCGGAGGTGTGGATGCAAATGCACTTCAGAGACCCAAAAGATTTTTTGGTGCAGCAAGAAACATCGAAGAAGGTGGTTCATTAACAATTATCTCTACAGCTTTAATTGATACAGGAAGTAGAATGGATGAAGTAATTTTTGAAGAATTTAAAGGAACAGGTAATAGTGAAACAATACTTGATAGAAAAATAGCAGATAAAAGAATATACCCTGCAATTGATATAACAAAATCAGGAACAAGAAGAGAGGAATTATTGTTTGATAAAAATGATTTACAAAAAATGAATGTGCTTAGAAGAATAATTGCGCCAATGGGAACTATGGATGCTATTGAATTTATTAACTCAAAATTAAAAGATACAAAAAATAATGCTGAGTTTTTTAACTCAATGAACAAACCTGCTTAAAGAAAATTTTTCATTACAATTTTAAGTTTTACAGTGATGCAAATTTAAAGATATAATCTTCGAATGACAATTTATGCTTTATCGAGCGGACCAGGTGTGTCGGGTATAGCTGTTATTAGACTTTCAGGAATAGATACCTCAAAGGTAATTAAGCTTATGACTGGCAAAGAGCCGCCAAGGCCTAGAGTGGCTACTTTGCGAAAAATCAACAAAATCAACACTTATGAGCTGATAGATGAAGGATTAATTCTATGGTTTCCTGGTCCAGAGAGCTACACTGGTGAGGATATGGCTGAGATTCAGGTTCATGGGAGCAAAGCTGTTGTGGACGCCATACACTCTTCTCTTTCAGAAATAGAAAATTGTAGACTAGCTGAGCCAGGTGAATTTACAAAATTAGCATTTCAAAATGGAAAAATAAATTTACTTAAAGCCGAGAGTATTGCGGATTTAATTTCATCAGAAACTGAAATTCAAAGACAACAAGCAATTAAAATTATGAATGGAAATTCAGCAGACCAATTTAACTATTTAAGAGACAAACTTTTGAAAATTTTATCACATATTGAAGCTAAAATAGATTTTCCAGATGAGGATTTGCCAAATAATATTTTAAACGAAATTAAAAAAAGTTCTGATGAGGTAATAAATAAAATTAAAAAAATATTAAATGATCAAAAAGTTGGAGAAAGAATTAGAGAGGGTTTCAAAATTGCAATTCTTGGTCCAACAAATGCTGGAAAATCTAGTCTGATGAATCATTTATCAAATCGAGAAGTAGCAATTGTTTCTGAAATTGCTGGCACAACTAGAGACGTAGTTGAAACACATCTTAATATAGATGGTTATCCAGTAATAATATCTGATACAGCTGGAATAAGAGACTCTAAGGATGAGATAGAAAAGAAAGGTATTAAATTATCACTTAATAGAGCAGAAGAAGCAGATTTAAAGCTTGTCGTGATTGAAGCAAAAAGCCTTGATTTTACTGAGGTTTTGGAGGGTTTGTTAGATAAAAATGCAATATTAGTTATAAATAAATCAGATCTTTTAGAAAAAGATATTGATCCAGAAATTAAAAAAATAAATCATGTTTTAATTTCAATTAAAGAAAATAAAAATATCGAAGAGTTAATTTTAAAAATAAAAAATAATTTAAAAAACAAATTCATTTCAAGTGATGATATTTTAATTACCAGAGAAAGACATCGACAACATTTGCAACAATGTTTAGATCATTTAAATAATTTTAATCAAAAACAAGAAATTGAAGATTTCGATATAGCTGCAGAAGATTTAAGATTAGCTACTAGACATTTAGGTATGATTGTCGGAAAAGTTGATGTAGAGGAGATATTAGGTACTATTTTCAACGATTTTTGTATAGGTAAATAACATTCAATTTTGCTGGTTTTTTGCTCCTTTTTTATCAAAAAACGTTGATAAATAAGGCTTATTTATAAAAAATTAAGCCTATCTTGTAAATTATATAATCAGATATAGATTTGTAATATGGAAAATGATTTGTCATTTGATGTAGTTGTAATTGGTGGAGGCCATGCTGGATGTGAAGCTGCAGCAGCTTCTGCTCGTCTTGGAGTGAACACTGCCTTATTTACTCATGAAATAGAAACTATCGGTGAGATGTCCTGTAACCCAGCAATAGGAGGTTTGGGCAAAGGTCATTTGGTTAGAGAAATAGATGCTCTTGATGGTGTTATGGGAGATGTAGCAGACAAATCAGGTATACAATTTAGATTGTTAAATAGAAGTAGAGGGCCAGCAGTCAGAGGACCTCGAACTCAATCAGATAGATCGCTTTATCGTAAATATATGCAGGAAATATTGCTAAACTATTGTAATTTAACGGTTTTTTCTGATTCAGTTATAAAGTTTATTTTTAATAAAAATTCAATAAGTGGATTTCAAACTAAAAAAGGAAAGAAAGTGCTATCGAATAAGATAATACTTACAACAGGAACTTTTTTGAATGGTTTGATACATATAGGTGATGAAAGAACTCCAGCAGGTAGATACGACGAAAAACCTTCTACAGGTTTGAGTGAACAATTAGCAAAATATAATTTTAAAATTGGTAGATTAAAAACTGGAACACCACCAAGGTTAGATTCAAGAACAATTAATTTTGAAAACTTAGAAGAACAATTCGCAGATGACGATCCTTATTTTTTTTCATTCTTAACTAAAAAAAATCTTAATAAACAAATATCTTGTAGAGTGACTTATACAAACGAAAAGGTTCATAACATTATAGAAAAGAATTTATCAAAGAGCGCTATGTACTCCGGTAGTATAAAAGGGGTAGGACCAAGATATTGTCCATCTATAGAAGATAAGATAGTAAAATTTGCAGATAAAGTTCGTCACCAGATATTTTTAGAGCCAGAAGGTCTAAATGATTACACAATTTACCCAAATGGTATATCGACATCACTTCCAGCTGATGTACAACAAGAAATATGTAATAATATCAATGGTTTAGAGAATGTTATTATATTAAGACCAGGATACGCAATAGAATATGATTATATAGATCCACGTGAACTATTCCTAACTCTTGAAACTAAGAAGATAAGCAATCTTTATCTTGCTGGTCAGATTAACGGGACAACAGGATATGAGGAAGCTGCTGCACAAGGCCTTATAGCAGGAATAAATGCTGCCCTGTCAGTAAAAAAATTGGAACCATTCATACTTGATAGATCTGATGCTTATATAGGAGTAATGATCGATGATTTGGTGACCAAAGGAGTAGCTGAGCCATACCGTATGTTTACATCAAGAGCAGAATATCGATTGAGTTTGAGATCTGACAATGCTGATCAAAGATTAACTGCAAAGGGAATAGAAATTGGCCTAATAGGTAATGAGAGGAAAGCAATATATTTGAGTAAATTTGAACAAATTAGGCAAATAAATTTTAAAATGAGAAATTCTAAGATCTCACCCTCTAAAGCTGAGAAATTTGGAATAAAAATAGCAAAAGACGGAATATTGAGATCATCCGGCGAAATTCTAACTCAAAAAGGGGTAAATATGAGTAAAATAAGGGAAATATGGTCCGACATACCCTTTTTTAGTGAAGAAATTGATAAACAAGTAGAAATAAATGCTCATTATAGGGGGTATTTGAAGAAGCAAAAAGCAGATATTTTAGCATTTAAGAGGGACGAAAACCTAATTATTCCAGATAAAATTAATTATGACGGGCTACCAGGTTTATCTAATGAGGTAAAAGCAAAATTTAAAGAAATAAAGCCTAAAACAATGGGTCAAGCTCTAAGAATTGATGGAATAACTCCTGCCGCTGTATATATTTTGTTGTCACATGTCAAAAGAAAGTCTATTAAGCATATAGCTTAATGGATCAGGAAATTTTAAATTCTTATTCTAGAATCAATCACTTAAATGTTTCACGTGAAACATTTTTGGACTTTGAAAACTATATATCTATGATTCTTGAAAAAAATAAAAAAATCAACATAATTAGCCAAAATACAGCATCAAAAAAGGCTATAATTGAACGTCATATTGTTGATTCTGCACAAATTATTGATTTTGTTGACTTAAATAGCAATACAACTACAGATATAGGCTCAGGAGGAGGGATGCCAGGTATAATCGTAGCAATTATACTAAAAAATATGAAAAATAATATGAATGTGCACCTTTATGAAAAAAGCTACCATAAAAGCCATTTTTTAATGGAAGTTTCAAAAAAATTAAAATTAAACACAAAGGTTTTTCAGAAAAATATTTTTGAAATAAAAAATTTAGAAACAGGAACGATAATGTCCAGAGCATTTAAACCAATGCCAGTAGTTTTAGAATTAGTCTATGAAAATTTTTCAAAATATAAAAATTTAATTTTTTTTATGGGGAAGAGTGGAAAAAAAATTTTTGAAAATTCCAAAAATAAATGGGAGTTGGAGTATATAGAAAAGAAAAGTTTAACAAGTGAAGACTCATTTTTAATCAATATTAAAAAAATTAAAAAAAAAAATTAAAAGTTTTGTAAATAAAATATAATGCAAATTATTTCAGTAATAAATCAAAAGGGCGGCGTTGGAAAAACCACTACAGTAATAAATCTTGCAGCTGGATTAACCTATTTAAATAAAAAAATTCTAGTAATTGACCTAGATCCCCAAGGGAATGCAACTACAGGTCTTGGATTATCTAATATGAACAGCTCCAGTGATACAATTTATGGAGTACTGAATGGAAGTAAAGAAATTGAAGAGGTAATAAGAAAGACACAGTTCGAAAATTTAGATATCATCACATCTAACGTTGACCTCTCAGGTCTTGAAGTCGAAACTGCCGACGATAGTAATAGGGCTTTTATATTAAAGGCTAAATTAGCAGCATATTTAAACAGTTCTAGAGGATCTTACGATTATGTTCTAATTGATTGTCCACCTTCTTTGAGCTTGCTTACTGTTATGGCATTAGTATGTTCTAACTCTCTTTTGGTTCCACTGCAGACAGAATTTTTTGCTTTAGAAGGCTTAACTCAGCTCATTAAAACAATTGAAAGGATAAAAGTAAGTTTAAATCCAAATTTAAAAATTAGAGGCATACTTCTAACAATGTATGATAAAAGAAATAGGCTTTCATCTCAAGTTGAGAAAGAAGCAAGAGACTATTTTAGAGAAAAAGTTTATTCAACAGTTATACCAAGAAATGTCAGATTGTCTGAAGCACCTTCTCATGGAGTGCCGGTTTTAATTTATGATAAATCCTGTCCTGGAAGTAAATCATATTTTAATTTTACTGATGAATTTATTAATCAAGAAAAATCATTAGGGAGCGCTGCGTAATGGAAAAAATTAAAAAAGGATTGGGTAGAGGCTTATCTTCATTGATTGGTGAAAACAAGGTTGAGTCTCAAAAAAATCAATTATCCATAAGTGAATTAGTACCTAATAAATATCAACCAAGAAAAATATTTGATGAGAATAACTTAGATGAATTAACAAATTCAATTAAAGAAAGAGGGATGATACAACCAATTGTTGTTCGAAAATCAAATGATGACATATCTAAATTCGAAATAATTGCTGGTGAAAGAAGATGGCTTGCAGCTCAAAGAGCAGGTCTTCATAATGTACCTGTTGTAATCACTGAGGCCGATGATTTAAAATCTTTAGAATTTGCCATTGTCGAAAATGTTCAAAGGCATGATCTAAATCCTTTGGAAGAAGCCCAGGGTTACAAAAGATTGATTGATGAATTCTCATATGATCAAGAGAAAGTTTCAAAATTTATCGGTAAAAGCAGAAGCCATATAACAAACTCATTAAGACTTTTAACATTGCCTCAAGACGTAATAAAATTGATTGAGACACAAAAAATTACTGCAGGTCATGCAAAAATTTTAGTTGGTCTTTCTAATGCTAGTTTTGTAGCATCTAAAATCTTAGAAAAGAAACTGTCTGTTAGACAAGCTGAAACTTTTGTGAGAGTTTTTAAAAATAAAAAAATTAAATCAAGTAAAAAGAAAGATACTAATATTATTGCATTAGAACTATCAATCTCTAATAAAATTGGCATAAATGTTGATATACAAAATAATTATAGAAACAAGGGTAAAATAAGTTTTGAGTATAAAGATTTAGACCAACTTAACAAAATTATAGATATTATTAAAAACCACTACTAGGTTTTAATAAAGCTATTTGCAAAATAAAATTGGTAATAATATTTAATGAATTTGAAGAGTTTTTTTTTATTTCCATTTCAATATTATTAATTTCATAAATTGATTTCTTTATTTGAACTAAGCTCCAACTTTTAATTTGCTGTTTTACAATTTCTTTTTCCTTCCAAAAAATTGGAGGTTTAGCGTGCAAGATAGTGCTTTCTAGGTTTTTATTTTCTTGATAACTTTCACATAATCTAAGTAATCTTTTTAATTTGATTAAAAATGTTCTCGTTATGATTATACAATCATCGTTTGATAAACGATTTTCATTAAGAATAGCTATAGTTTTGTTTTTATTTTTAGCTAAGCAATTATCTATCAGCTCAGAAATATTGTGATTTTCTATTAAACTGATCAGTTTAATTAATTCATCAGTTGAAATTTTTTTTTTATTTAAACTAAACAATTTAATTTTATTTAAGTCGTTTTCAAGAATTCCTCTGTCTCCTGAACATTTACTTATCACTAAATTTAAGTTTTCCTGTGACATTGGAATTTTATTTTCATTAAAAAATAAAGCTGCATTTTTCGCTAGAGTTTGATTATTGTCAGGATAAAAAGCAATTGTGATAAACTCTTTACTTTTTTCAAAAAACGATCTTAATTTCGATTTTTTTTCAAGATTTTTTGCATTTATTATTATGAAAACATCAGAAAAACTTTTTTCATTTAAATATTCAATTATCTTAAGTATTTTATCAGAAGCTCTGTTTATAATTATAATTTTCTTTTGGCTAAAAAGGGATTCTGATAAGATATGATTATGAAGGTTTTCAGAATTCTCTAAAATTTCATTTTCAGAATATTTTATAATCTCTCGATTTTTATTTGCTATTAATAATTTAGATATTTCTTCCTTCTTGTGTCCTTCATTTTGTCCATAAAATAGGACTATTTTGTTTACATCTAAATTAATTTTTTTTGATTCAAATGTTTTTAAAATCATTTGATTGTTAAAAGTCTTAAATTAAATTTCCTAGCAATAGAATTTGCAAAATTTTGTTTAATATTTTCCTCATAATTTTTCTGCCCAAAAAAATCAGACGTGTTTTTTAAAATTTGTTTTTCATTAAAATCGTTTTTTATTATTTTATTATCATAGATTATTTCAAATGTTGTTTTTGCTATTACTTGAAATTCGGATGGTGATCCTTTCGTATCATTTGAAAGAATTATTTTTTCATAAACTGTATTAAAATTTATTTTTAAAACTTCTTTAGAGTTTTTGTTGGAACTTTTAAAGATTTCATCTTTTATTATGTTGTTGATAAATTGATCTCCAGTCATTTCATTAACTAAAATTTTATATTTTATGTCATTAGAAACATTATATATTGGATTAAATCCACAACCATGCAGTGTCAGAATAAAAAATATAATTATAAATTTTCTTGTCATTTAAGTTATTATATTAATTAATTTATTTTTGATAAAAATTTTTCTTTTGATTTCTTTTCCATTTATGTGTTTAAATAATCTTTCATCTTTATTTATTAATTCCATTAAATTTTCTTCTGAAATATCTGGTTTTGTAGATATTAAAGACCTTTTCTTTCCATTAATTTGGATAACAATATTTATTATATCCTCTTTAATATCTTTTTCATCATATGAGGGCCATTTAATACTTTTTGCATTAATCATTTTTAAACATTCATTTGAGAAATGAGGTATTACAGGTGTCATTGTGATTAAAATTTTACTATAATTTTCTTTTAAAGTATTTTTTTTGTATGAATTAATTATTTGTTTGGAAAAAAACGTGTATAATTCATGAAAATTCGCAATGATTTTATTATAACTAAAATTTTCTAGATTCTCTGTTATTTTTTTTATTATTCTATTTGTATATTTTGTTAATTCATTATCATGGTCATTTTTGTGATCTTTACTCATCTCATCCAAAATTTTAGAATTTAAATTCCATAATTTTTGGATGAATTTGTATGCAGATGTAATTCCTTCATCTGACCACTGAACATCCTTTTCTGGTGGGCTGTCTGATAATATAAATAACCTTGCTGAGTCAGCTCCGTAGTTTAAAATAATGTCTTCTGGATCTATGGTATTTTTTTTTGATTTTGACATAGACTCAGATGCACCTATAGTTACTTTTATAGATTTATCTTTCTTAAGACATTTAACTCCTTCAATATTTATAACTTCATCAGGACTAATCCAATTATTATCTGGATCTTTATACGTTTCATGACAAACCATCCCCTGAGTAAATAACCCCTCAAAAGGTTCTAATAACTCAAAATTCTTATTTTTGAATGAAAGGGCTTGCATAAAAAATCTCGAATAAAGTAAATGCAAGATAGCATGCTCAATACCACCTATGTATTGATCAACTGGCATCCAATAATCAATTTCCTCTTTTTTAAAACCGTATTCATTTTCCTTCGGCGAACAAAATCTAAGATAATACCAGGATGAACACACAAATGTATCTAGTGTGTCAGTTTCTCGTGTAAATTTTTTTCCATCTAACTCAATTTCTTTCCAATTTTTAACACTATCCAACGGATTTCCCTTAACGTTAAGTTCAATATTTTCAGGAAGCTTAACCGGCAACTTTGATTTTGGAATAGGGTGAGGGTTATCATTTTTATCATAAATTATAGGAATCGGACAACCCCAATACCTCTGACGCGATATTCCCCAATCTTTTAATCTAAAATTAATTTGTTTTTTTCCTAAATTTTTATTTTCTAAAATTTTAATTGTTTCAATAACTGAGTCATCTGGTGCCTTTAATCCATTTAGAAAGTGAGAATTAATTAAAATACCTGGTCCAGCGTATGCTTCAGTGGTTACTTTAAAACTTTCATTTTCATTATCTGGTTTTACAACAGTCTTTATCTCTAATCCGTACTTTTTAGCAAAGTCAAAATCTCTTTGATCATGACCTGGGCACCCAAAAACTGCACCAAACCCATAATCCATTAAAACAAAATTTGCAAAATAGACTGGGACTTTTTGTTTAGGATCCAATGGATTTATAGCCATCATGTTTGTTTTAAAACCAATTTTTTCTCCTACAGCAATCGCCTCCTCTGTAGTTCCAGTTTTAGAGCATTCTTCTTTAAATTTTAAAAATTCCAGGTCATTTTTATAATTTTTAGAAATTTCATGATCTGCAGAAAGTGCTAAAAAAGAAAACCCAAAAAGAGTATCTGGTCTAGTAGTAAAACATTTAATTTTTTTTACAGAAGGATTTCCTTCTATTACAAATTCGATTTCACAACCAAAGGATTTTCCAATCCAATTTTTTTGCATTGTTTTTACTTTATTTGGCCATTTATCAAGGCTATTTAAACCATCTAGTAATTCTTGGGAAAATTTTGAAATATTAAAAAACCATTGACTTAATTTTTTTCTTTCTACTACTGCTCCTGACCTCCATCCTTTACCATCTATTACTTGTTCATTAGCTAGCACTGTCTCATCAACAGGATCCCAGTTAACGTAATTTTCCTTTCTATAAACTAATTTTTTTTCTAAAAGTTCTAAAAAAAAGCTTTGCTGGTGTTTATAATAATCTTCAGAGCATGTTGAAATTTCTCTGTCCCAATCTATTGATAGCCCAAGTTTTTTTAATTGTGATTTCATTTTTGAAATATTTTGTTCTGTCCATTTTTTTGGATCCAAATTGTTTTCTTTTGCAGCATTTTCTGCAGGCATTCCGAATGAGTCCCACCCCATTGGATGTAAAACATTAAAACCTTGAAGTGTTTTATAACGAGCTAATACATCACCAATTGTATAATTTCTAACATGACCCATATGTATTTTACCTGATGGATATGGAAACATTTCTAAGCAATAAAATTTCTTTTTACTTTCATCAACTTTTGTTTTGAAAGTTTTCTCACTTTCCCAAAGTTTCTGCCATTCAGATTCAATCTTTTTAAAGTTATATCTTTCCACTTATCTATAAATTTATGATTTTTTATTTTACAAACTTTATTTGTTTTTTGTCCTTTTTTTTTCGCCTTGTTGTTTGTAAAGTGCTGCTTTTTTTAAAATTTCTTTTGTAAGTTCACTTACTAGAACTTTATTTGTTTCTGTAAATGTACAATTATTTAGATTTAATTCACATTTTCTTGTAAAAATTTTTATATTTAAAGCATCTGATCTAATTTCATTAGTCAGAAATCTTATTGAGATTTTTATGCTTTCGTTTTGGTTTTCATTCGTAGAGTACCAGTCAGTAATTATAATTCCTCCGCTATAGTTAACAGAGGATAATGGCATAAAATCAATTACATCTAAAGAAGCTCTCCAAAGTTCATTAGAATTTGCAAAATCGAATGTACCTCCACTCTGTTTGTTAGAAAATACATCGTTCACTCTGAAGCCTCGACCTTCCTCAAGATTTTTCTTTACCCTCAGAGCAGGATCGTCAGGGAACTTTCTTGCATCAGCACCTGGAAATTTGCCATTACAACCAGAAAATAACACCAACATCGTACATAATAAGAAGAATTTTTTTAGTATTTGTGATATTGTCTCAATTTTCATAATTTTAAGCTTATACAGTATAAATATTTTATTTGATAAAATTTATGCGATACAAGGAAAAAAGTGATGTAAATATGCAACACTTTAAAGAAAATTTAAAAAAACACTGAAAATAAAGCATAAACTGAAACAGTAATGGTAAATGTTACATGTTTATTATTAATAATTAACAAACAATTTAAAGGAGTAATTAATATGAACAACTTTAAAAAAGTAGGGTTAACTGCTTTAGCAGGTTCTCTATTAGCTACTTCAGCTTACGCTGGCGCAATGTCAGTAGCTGGATCAGCTTCAATCGGAGTTAAAAATAACTCTGGTTCAAACACTCACGGAAAAGTCTGGACAATGGGTAACCAATTGACTTTCTCAGGTTCTGGTGAAACAGATGGTGGTATTAACGTATCTCTATCTTTCGTAATCGACCAAGGTGATGACACTGCAATTGGAAGTGGACCATTCGATAGTCATTCTTTAACTTTAAGCAATGACAGCATGGGTACTTTAGTATTTTCTGGTGAAGGTGGATCTTCTGCTCAGTCAACTTTAGACACTACAGCAGCAGGTGATATTTGGGATAACGGATTAGGTATCTCATCTCCATCAGCGTCAGAAGCAGGTAACAACAGTATGATGTATACTCTTCCATCATTAATGGATGATTTATCAGTACAAGCTTCATACTCTCCAGGAGGAGCGGGTGGACCATCTGCGTCAGCGATTGGTTTCACATACTCTGGAGTTGAAGGATTATCTGTAAGCTATGGTGCAGGTCAAACTGAAACTATAGGTTCAGAAGCAGATGCAACAACTATCAAAGGTTCGTATGCATATGGATCATTCACTTTTGGATTATCTCAAACTGATTATGATGTAGATTCAGGAAATGATGATGAAGTAGAATCATTCAAAATATCGTACACAGTAACAGATGATTTATCAATCACGTACGGTTCAGAATCACACATGACTGGTGGTCAAACTACAGATGAAGAAGTAGAAGCTATTTCTGCTTCATTCACTTCAGGTGGTATGACTATTTCTGCAGCTTCAATTGAAGCTACAGGTGTTGATCACACTGCAGGAGTTGCGGGTGAAGCTGAAAGATGGAAAATCTCTGCATCATTTGCATTCTAAATCTAATAAAGATTTAAAATTATTTAAAAAGGGCCCCTTCTCAGGGGCCTTTTTTTTATTCAAAATAAGATATTCCAGCAAATTCCGAATTATTTAAAAGTCTAAGTGAACTGAGATTTTCTTTAGAAATACCTCCCAAAGCAACAACTTTTTTACTCGTTAAATTGGAAATTAATTTAAATTTATTAATACCAAGGTAGTTTTTATTTTTTTTAAATAAAGAAGATATGAAAATGCGATTAACATTTTGAATTTCCTTGATTTTTATTTCTTTAATATTGTGGGCTGAACCTATTATTTTGAATTTTTTTTTAAGTGAAAAAGCGAGGTGCTGTGTTGATTTGTTAAAAGAAGGTATATATGCACCATCCAAATCTAATTTTAATGCAAGCTTTATATCATTGGATAGATAAAATTTAATATTCCTAAATTTACAATATTTTTTTATTTTAAGAATAAGCAATTTATCTATTATTCTAGATTCATAATTTCTATAAATAATAGCAGTTTGATTATCTTGTTTATTGATAATATTTGTATCAAATTTATTTATAAAGTAATATTTCTTAATCATATGCATAACACAGTTAAAAATTTATTAGAGATTAAGGATAATATTAAAATTCAACTTAATAAATTAAATATTAATCACAGTCCTAAAATTGTTGCAGTATCAAAGACTTTCAAAATTGATAAAATATTACCCTTAATTGAGTATGGTCACATTGATTACGGAGAAAACAAAGTCCAGGAGGCAGTAGAGAAATGGACGGAAGTTAAAAAAAAAAATCCTAAAATTAGATTACATATGGTTGGAAAACTACAAACCAATAAAGTTAAATTTGCAGTAAAAATCTTTGACTATATCCATTCAGTAGATAGTGAAAAACTTGCTAAAAAAATTGTAGATGAACAAAATAAAATTAATAAAAAAATTAAAGTTTTCTTGCAAGTTAATATTGGTGATGAAAGTCAAAAATCAGGAATTGATAAAAACAAGGTAACTCAATTAGTTTCTTTTAGTAAAGAAATTGGTTTAGAGGTCGTTGGCCTGATGTGTATTCCCCCAATTAATAATGATGCGGAGTTTTATTTTGATGAAATGAATAAGTTAAATAAAGGCTTAGGTCTACCTGAATTAAGTATGGGTATGTCTTCAGATTATATTTTAGCTGTAAAAAATTCCTCAACACATATTAGAGTTGGGTCTAGTATTTTTGGACAAAGATTTTAGAATATCTTTATTTTTGAATTTTTTTTAATTAATTTAAGCATAATCAAAAAATCCTTTTCTTTTAAAGCAACACATCCAGCTGTGGGTTTGTAATTTTTTGTTAGGTGAATAAAAATACAACTCCCTAAACCAATAGTAGGTCTTTTGAAGTTGTATTTTATTGGAATTAAGAAATCGTATTTGTAATCTTTTCTTTTTAATTTTTCATGTTTAACTTTCTTTTCAATTTTAATAAGTTTATTATATTTTGTTGGAAAACTAGTGTCATTGCACCAACCCATGTTTTTTTTAATTTCAATGCATTTTAGTGAAGTTGATGGTTTTTCTTTACGATCCTTCCTAAAATAAAGGTTTTCAATTTTAAACATTCCCTTTGGTGTTTTTTTATCTCCCTCCCTTTTTCTCTTGGTCACTCCTTTTTTTCCAATACAACACTTAAATTTAAATTCATCTATTTGAAGTGTATGTTTATTTTTTACAAAAATTGTCATATTCTCTTTTTTGTGAGTACTCAGAATTTAATAATATACAAATTTGTTGAATTATATCATATTCTTGATGAACTTAGTTTAGATTTAAACTTGCAGATAACCTTTATTGACACTGAAAGTTCTTTGAAAGAAAAGGTAAAAAATTTAAATAATTATTTAATTATATCAAATAAAAGGCACTTAGATATCAGTAATCAATACGTTTTTGATAACTCTCCAATCAATATTTTTAAATTAATTGAAAAAATAAATATTGAATTCTTAAAAATTCAATTTAACAGCCAGTCAGAGGTTAAAGTAAACAATTATACAATTGATTTAAATTCTAGAGAAATGCTAATAAAAAATACTAAACTTAAGTTGACTGAAAAAGAAATTAACACAATAACTTATTTATCTAAATCAAATAAACCTGTTAGCATTGATGAACTACAAGAAAAAGTATGGAGTTATCAATCTGATATTGAAACGCATACTGTAGAAACACATATTTATCGATTAAGAAAAAAAATTTTAAAAACTTTTAATGATAATGAATTTATTATTAGTGAAAAAAATGGCTATCAAATCAAATAAGAAAAACCCAATTGCTAAAGATTTATTTACCAAAAAGTATAAACCAAAAGTAGTTAAGCCTAAAAAAGGTAAGGGGAGTTTCAAAAGAAAAAAAGTTTAATTTAAATTCTTGCTCCAATTTGCTGTATTACTTTTGATGACATTTCAGTACCTTTTTCGAGACATTCTTTTGTAGATAATTTATTTATGTAACCATGTAAAAATCCAGCAGCAAAGAGATCACCTGCACCTGTAAGGTCAACAATTTTAAGATCTTTTTTTATATCATTTTCTATAACTTCATCTCCATTGATAGCAACTGCACCTTTTTCCCCTCTAGTTATAATTATTAATTTTTTGAGTTGTTTTGAAAAATTGATTACATCATCAAAATTTTTTGCTTCAATTAAAGAGGTAATTTCTTGTTCATTTGCAAAAGTTATATCAAGTTTATATTTTACAAGGTTTAAAAAATTAGGTTTGTGTCTATCTACACAAAAGAGATCAGAGAGTGACATAGCAACCTTGTTTGCATTATTTATAGCTTTATCAAATGCTTGCTTAGGTTCTCCTTCATCCCATAAATAACCTTCTAAAAATATTATTTCACTTTTTTTAATTGCATCAACACTAACATCTTTTTCGTTAATTTTTCCCGCTATTCCAAGAAAAGTACACATTGTTCTTTCTGAGTCTGGCGTTACCAATATTAAACATGTTCCTGTTGGTAACATCTCTTTCTTTTTTGAATAAAAAAACTCCACCTTTTCTTTTTTTAAACCTTCTTCATAATTAATACCAAATTCATCATCTGAAATTTTACCTATAAATCCTACTTCATTACCGAGCTGAGATATACCGACTATGGAGTTTGCCACAGATCCCCCAGAAACTGTTTTTTCTATTTTAAGATTTGTTAACAAATTTTTAAATTCGTTTTCATCAAAAAATAATTTCATTGTGCTTTTTGTAAGATTATTTTCAGCAATAAAATTATCGTCAACTTTACAAATTACATCTACTATTGCGTTTCCTATTCCTAAAATTTTCATATTAAGCCTTTTTGGTAATAACAGGTTTTTTTCTATTTGGGTAGCAAGTAGTACATATTTTGCAAGTTAAACCATAACAATCTCTTGCTTTACAATATTCTCTTCCATAAAAAATTATTTGCAAATGCAGTTTAGACCAGGTCTTCTTAGGAAATATTCTTTTTAAATCCTTTTCAGTTTGAACTACATTTTTTCCATTTGTTAATCCCCATCGTTGTGCAAGTCTATGAATATGAGTATCAACAGCAAAAGCTGGATATCCAAAACCTTGGGACATTACTACACTTGCTGTTTTGTGCCCTACACCAGGTAGTTTTTCAAGTTCCTCAAAGGTTCTAGGTACTTTACCCTTATGTTTTTTTAACACTTGCTTTGACATTAAGTAAATACTTTTTGCTTTAACTCTAAAAATACCAATTTTTCTGATTAATTTTTCAATTTTCTTTCTTCCTAATTTTACAAAATGTTCAGGCTTATAGTATTTTGGATAGATATCTTTTGTTACATTATTAACGTTAACATCAGTACATTGTGCAGAAAGTAGTACAGAAATTAAAAGTGTGAAAGTATTTTTACTTTTTAGAGGAACAGGAGCTTTAGGATAAATTTTATTTAAAGTTTTAATGATTGCTTTTGCTTTTTCTCTTTCATCCATTATGAAAAGTTAAGCAAATCTCTCATAGAATATAAACCTGGTTTTTTTTTTATCAACCACTTAGAGGCTGTTAAAGCTCCGTCCGAGTATAGCGATCTATCAAAAGCCTCATGATTTAATGTAATTATTTCCTTTCCGCTTGAAAATTTGACCTCATGTTCACCAATTATTTCACCTTTTCTAATTGAATTAAAATTAATTTTTTTTCCATAAGGAAAAGATTTTTTGTTTAGGAATTTTTTACCAATTAAATTATATAAATTTTTATTTTTTCCATCTGCAATTCCTTTACCAAGCATTAACGCAGTACCAGATGGGTAGTCCTTCTTATGCTTGTGGTGTACTTCAAAAATTTTACTTAAATATTGATCATTCAGAGATTTTGAGGCAATCTCGGTTAAATACATTAATAAATTTACTCCTAAGCTCATATTACCTGCTTTTAGAATAGGAATCTTTTTTGAATATTTTTTAATTCGATTTTCTTGGCTCCTGGTAAATCCTGTAGTACCAATTACTACTTTTTTTCTAAGTTTTGATGCTATTTTGAGAATTTCAAGAGTAGAATTGGGAACTGTGAAGTCAATAATTACATCTGTTTTTTTAAAAGCTTTGTCAGAATTTAATTCAGGTTTAACTCCATTAAATTTTTTATTTATTAATCTATTTTCTGTAAGTGCGACTAATTTAAAATTTTTATTTTTCCTTGAAGACTTAATTAATTGTTGGCCCATCCTACCCATGCAACCAGAAATCGCTAAATTAATTTTTTTCATTTAGCCAATATTAACCTTTTTTAGAAGATTAGTCTTTTAGTTTTTCCAGAAATCTTTTGCTTTTTGAAAAAATTTTTTAATACTTGGATTTGATTTATCGTTTTCAATTTCTCTAAATTGCTCTAATAATTCTTTTTGTTTTTTATTTAAATATACAGGTACCTCAGTTTTAACTTGAACATATAAATCCCCGAAATCGCCTCTTCTCATAAATGGCATACCTTTACCTTTTAATCTAAATTGTTTACCATTTTGAGTTCCATCAGGAATTTTAATTTTAGCTTTTCCCCCATCAATAGTTGGAATTTCTATTGTTGTTCCTAATGCTGCGTCTGCAAGAGATAGTGGAAATTCAAAAAACAAATTTTCATCGGATCTTTTAAATAAGTTATGAGAATTTACATTAATAAATAGATAAAGATCACCTGTTGCTCCACCTCTTGTTCCAGCTTCACCTTTTCCTGCAAGCCTTATTCTAGTTCCATCATCGACACCTTTCGGAATGGTTACAGATATTTTCTTTGAGGCTTGTTTTTTACCCTGGCCATTACAATCGTTACAAGGATTGGTTATTTCCTCACCATTTCCATTACATTGAGGACAAGTTTGTTGAACAGTAAAAAAGCCTTGGTTTGACCTTATTCTACCATTACCACCGCAATATGAGCATCTGTCAGGAGAATAGCCTGGTTTAGATCCATTTCCTCTGCATGTACCACACTGTTCTGTTGTTGAAAATTTAATATCTTGTTTCTTTCCATGGTAAGCTTCTTCCAATGAAATAGATAAATCATATCTTAGGTCAGAACCTCTATTATTTGATTTTCTGCTTCTTGACCTTCCACCTCCACCAAAATCTCCAAAGAAATCTTCAAAAATATCTGAAAAGTCTGCCCCACTAAAACCACCAAAACCTCCACCTGGTCTACCACCACCATTTTCAAAAGCTGCATGACCAAAGTTATCGTAGTTTTGTTTTTTCTCTTTGTCTGAAAGTATTCCGTAGGCTTCACTAGCTTCCTTAAATTTTTCCTCAGCCTTGGCATCTCCTGGATTTTTATCAGGGTGATATTTAACAGCTAATTTTCTATACGCGGATTTTAATTCGTCAGGGCTTGCGCTTTTATTAACGCCTAGGACATCATAATAGTCTCTTTTAGCCATCAAATTACCCCAGACAATTAGATGTCAGTTTAAGCGCTTTTTTCTTTATTTTCGTCTTTTACTTCTTCGAAATCAGCATCGACAACATTCTCGTCTTTTTTGCCTGCATCATCTCCACCATCATCTTTACCAGACTCTGGTTTTGCAGTTTGTTGTGATTTATAGATTGCTTCTCCAAGTTTCATTGAAGCTTGAACTAAAGCTTCAGTT
The DNA here is from genome assembly GCA_902538255.1 of uncultured Pelagibacteraceae bacterium. Taxonomy (GTDB): domain Bacteria; phylum Pseudomonadota; class Alphaproteobacteria; order Pelagibacterales; family Pelagibacteraceae; genus Pelagibacter. Next base: position 163,393 of record CACBEJ010000001.1, read on the forward strand.
TTTTTCTTGATATCTTCAATATCTTCACCTTTTAAAGCCTCTTTTACAGCGCCTGATGCATCTTCAATTGCTTTTTTCTCTGCATCTGAAATTTTTGATCCATGTTCTTTTAAATTCTTTTCAGTAGAGTGAATTAAAGTATCAGCTTGATTTCTAACATCAACTGACTCTCTTTTCTTTTTATCAGCTTCTTTATTAGCTTCTGCATCTTTTACCATTTTCTCAATTTCCTCATCACTTAAACCACCAGAGGCTTGGATTTGAATTTTTTGTTCTTTACCAGTTCCTTTGTCTTTAGCTGAAACATTTACGATACCATTAGCATCAATATCAAAAGTTACTTCAATTTGAGGCACTCCTCTTGGTGCTGGCGCAATACCCACTAATTCAAAATTGCCTAAGGCTTTATTATCAGCTGCCATTTCTCTTTCACCTTGTAGAACTCTAATAGATACAGCTGGCTGATTGTCCTCAGCAGTAGAAAATACCTGACTTTTTTTAGTTGGTATTGTTGTATTTTTATCAATTAGTTTTGTAGAGACACCCCCAAGTGTTTCGATTCCAAGCGATAAAGGAGTTACATCTAATAGAAGTACATCTTTAACATCGCCTTGTAAAACACCTGCTTGAATAGCAGCACCCATTGCAACTACTTCATCAGGGTTTACACTTTTGTTAGGATCTTTTCCAAAGAAGTTTTTTACTTCTTCTAAAACTTTTGGCATTCTAGTCATACCACCAACCATTACTACTTCATCGATTTCACTAGCAGTAATTCCTGCATCTTTTAAAGCAGTTTTACATGGTGGCATTGTTTTAGAAATCAAATCCTCAACCAAAGCCTCAAGTTTAGCTCTAGTCATTTTTAAATTAATATGTTTTGGACCAGTTTTATCAGCTGTAATGAAAGGCAAATTTATATCGGTTTGTTCAGCAGACGATAATTCTATTTTTGCCTTTTCTGCAGCTTCTTTTAATCTTTGTAGTGCAAGTTTATCTGATTTCAAATCAATGCCATTATCTTTCTTAAATTCAGAAACTAAGTAATCAACAACAGCATTATCAAAATCTTCACCACCTAAAAAAGTATCACCATTAGTTGATTTAACTTCAAAAACACCATCACCTAATTCCAAGATAGAAACATCGAATGTTCCACCACCTAAATCGTAAACAGCAATTTTTTTGTTTTGTTTTTTATCTAAACCATATGCAAGTGATGCAGCAGTTGGCTCATTAATAATTCTTAAAACTTCTAGCCCAGCGATTTTTCCCGCATCTTTTGTTGCTTGTCTTTGGGCATCATTAAAATATGCTGGTACTGTAATAACAGCTTTTGTTACGGCTTGACCTAAATATTTTTCAGCTGTCTCTTTCATTTTTTGTAAAATAAATGCAGATATTTGTGAGGGAGAATATTTTTCGCCTTTAGCCTCAATCCAAGCATCACCTTTTTCTGAATTGACTATTTTAAAAGGTGCGGCTTCCACATCTTTTTTTACTGTTGGATCATCAAAATTTCTTCCAATTAATCTTTTTACCGCAAAAATAGTGTTTTCAGGATTAGTAACAGCTTGTCTTTTTGCTGGTTGTCCAATTAGTTTTTCATTTTCATCTGTAAATGCTACAACTGATGGAGTAGTTCTTGCCCCCTCAGCATTTTCTAAAACCTTAGCTTGTGTTCCTTCCATAATAGCAACACATGAATTTGTTGTTCCTAAGTCTATTCCAATAATCTTACTCATAATATTAGTGTCTCTCTCGTCATATAGGGTTTAAATGTGAAACTACAAGTTGATCTCATAATTATTTATTTTCTGGATTTTCCTTATTTTCCTCAGTTTTTTCCTCTTTTACTGTAACTTTTTTTGATACCCCTACTAATGAGGGTCTAAGTAATCTGTCTTTTATAGTAAATCCTTTTTGAATTTCCTGGATTATTGTTCCAGGTTCTTTCGTATCATCCTCTATTTCCATCATTGCTTGATGAAAGTTTGGATCTAGTTTTTTATTAAGACTTTCAATAGGTTTAATATTATTTTTTTCAAAAATAGAAATTAAATCCTTTTTTATTATATCTAAGTGCTCAAGTGTCTTCTTTAATGCTTCGGTTTCTTTTAACTTATCATCACTCTTTAAGACATGTTTTGATCGATCTAAGTTATCAATTAAATTTAATGCTTCTTTAGCAAAACTATAACCACCATATTCAAATGCATCCTCTTTTTCTTTTTCAAATCTTCTTCTTTGATTTTCCATTTCAGCAAAAGTTCTTGCTACTTTATCTTCGAGTTCAGCAATTTTTTCTTCTGGAGTTGGTTCTTTAATTTCTTCTTTAGGTTCTTGGACTGATTCTTGTTTTTTTTCTTCGGCCAAGTTTTCTTCAGGTTTCTCAGTTTCTATTACTGTATCCTGGTTTTGATCTTCAGAAGTGATATTTTGGTTTTCCTCTTTTTCCATAGCCTTTAATATGGTAAGGATTTTTATAATTTCTAGATGTCTAAACAAAAAATTAATAAATTACTCATTGGCACTAATAACAAAGGTAAATTACGTGAAATCAAGAGTTTGTTACCAAAAAGTATTAAAATTCATTCCACATCTGAATTTAATCTCAAGAGCCCAGTTGAAAATGGAGAGACATTTAAACAAAACTCATTAATTAAATCTAAATATTTTTCAAAAAAAACAGGATTAATTTGTTTAGCAGATGACTCTGGTTTAGAGATAGACTTTTTGGATAAAAATCCAGGAATTTATTCTGCGAGATGGGGAGGAAGGTATGGAGATTTTAGTAAAGCTATAAGAAAAGTTTATAGAGAGCTAAACAAAAAAGATAAAAATTGGAAAACCAAAAAAATTAAAGCAAGATTTGTTTGTGCACTCTCTATTTCACATTTAAATAGAAAAATTGCTTGTGTTCTAGGAAAAGTTGAGGGTCATATTTCTCATAAACCAAAAGGAAAAAATGGATTTGGTTATGATCCAATTTTTATTCCCTTAAATAAAAGAAAAACTTTCGGAGAAATGAAGCCATTTCAAAAATATAGGATGGATCATAGATACAAAGCTTTCAAAAAAATTAAAAAATTTCTATAAGTTTTTTATCTTCAATTTTGTAAAAATTTAATCTGTGATTTATTTTATTATTTTTAATATCAAAAATTCCTATTTTCCCTTTAAATGAATTTTTTTTTTTAAAAATTTTATTGAGATTATTTACATCTGAGTTCAGTGATAAATAATAGACTAAGCCAACAAGATCATAACTTAATAAAGACAAATGAGTTGGATCTTCATTAAAAGCATTGTAATATTTTATTTTGTAGTTATCAAAATTTTCTTTATTTATTGATGGATAATATAAAGGTTGAATTTCAGTTTCAGTTAACAAACTTTCGTCAAACCATTGATTTAATGTAATAAAATATTTATTTTTAGGAAGTACGTCTGTGTACAACAGTGATGTAAAAACACTTTTTAAACTTTCACCAAAATCTGAAATTATAATTGCATCAAAATTTAAACCACCCAAGGTGTATCTTTTTTCTAATCTTTTAATTTTTTTTTCTTTGTTCACTTCATTCGAATTTTTAATTCTATTTATTTCATCTTTTAAATTTTGTTTTCTAATTTTATAATTTGTAATTTCTTCTATTTGTTTTGTTAGTTTTGTTGGTTCTGTATTATACTCATAATCTTTATAAATTTTTATTTTTGAATATTTCATCCCTTGTTTAATCTCAAATTCATAATCTCGAATTGGCGTTAAAAAAACAGTTTTTTTGATTTTATTGATTTCTAAAAATTTTTTTATTGTATTAAATTGAGAAGTAGAATTAATTCCTGCAGAAATTACATTTTTTGGAAGATCTAAATTTTTATTTGTTAAAGATAAAAATGTTAAATTTTTCATCTCATCTAAATAAGATAAACTTTCATGGAATACAGGACCAATAACAATTTTGATCCCCATTTCACTTAATTCAAATGCTGATTTTAAAGTTTGATTTGCTTTTGAAGCGGTATCTTTTGGATAAATCTCAATTGAATTATTATTAATATCTTTGATTGCTAAACTTACTGCTTTAATAATCGATTCTCCAATCTGTTTGTTATTGCCTGTCATGGGAACTAATAAACCTATTTTAATTTTTTCTTGTGCATTAACAGATTGAAAAAAAAGAAAGTATAAACTTAAAAAAATAAAATAAATTATTTTAATTAATTTGATCATTTTAATGTTAGTATAATATTTTTTAAGCTAAATTATGATTATAAAGCCACAATTTAAATTAAAAGAATACAAAAATGGTCTTTATTTAGTGTCAACTCCTTTAGGAAATCTAAAAGATATAACTTATAGAGCAACTGAAGTTTTAGAGAAATCTGATTACATCATGTGTGAAGACACCAGGGTTTCAAAAATTCTTTTGGATAAATATCAAATAAAATCAAATTTGATTTCAAATCATAAATTTAATGAAAAAAAAAATGTTTTAAAAATTGTTGATTATCTTAAATCTGGAAAAATAATTTCATTAATATCTGATGCTGGTACACCTAGTATTTCTGATCCAGGCTCAATATTGGTTAATGAGTGTATTAAAAATGAGATAAGGATCTTTCCTATACCGGGGCCTTCAGCAGTTACTACAGCTATTTCAATTAGTGGATTTTCTGATAAATTTTTATTTTATGGTTTTTTACCCGACAAAAAAAAACTTTTATCCAATGAATTAAAAAAACTTTCTGGAATTGAAAATTCTTTAGTTTTCTTTATTTCTCCTAAAAAAATTAACAAAATAATTCCAGAAATTAAAAAAAATTTTAAAGGAAGAAATATAGTTTTTTGTCGAGAAATCACAAAAATATTTGAGGAATTTATTCGTAAAAAAGTAGATGAATTAGAGCTATTTAAAAAAGAACCAAAAGGTGAGCTTACTGTTGTAATTTCTGAAAAAAAAATGAGCAAAAAAATATCTCAAAAATTGAGTGAATCAGATATGAATACAATAAAGAAAATGATTAACAAATTGTCCATTAGAGAAATTACAGAAATTTTAAGTCAAAATTCGACTCTATCTAAGAAAGAAATATACAATTATTGTCTAAAATTAAAAAATGAAAAATAAATTTTTAATATTTATCTTTTTAGCTTTTTTTTTAAGTGGTTGTGCAGGTGTTGCTTCTAAGGGTCTTTTTGGTACTGGTGTTTCAGTTGCTCTAGACCCAAGAACAGTTGGAACTCAAATAGATGATTCCATAATGCAAAAAACTATAAGTGCAAAAATTCTATCTCTTGATAAAAAATTTCTTCTTTCAGTAAAAACAAAGGTTTTGGATGGTAGAATTTTTATAACTGGAAAAGTAGATACTCCAGAGGAGAAATTGTTGATTACAAAATTAGCGTGGGAAACAAAAGGAGCAAGATCAGTAAAAAATGACACCAAAATTAAAGAGGAATTTAATTTTAAGCAATCTGCAAAAGATATTTTGATAACATCTCAACTTCGAACAGCTATTATTGTAAATAAAAACATTAAAGCAACTAATTACCAAATAGACACTTACAAGAAAAAAATTTATATTTATGGAATTGCTTTGACATCTGAGGAAAAAGATTTGGTAATAAGTGAAGCTCAAGAAATATTAGATGTTGAAGATGTAATCGCAAGTATTATGCTCGTTGAAGATTTAAGAATTCAAAGAGAATAGTTATTTTTTATAATCAATTACATCGGCAGAATATGCTGCTATTGAAGCAAGATTAATTATTTCTGAGGTTGATGACCTTAGAGGAGCTATCTCAATAGGTAAACCTAATCCAATTAATAAAGGACCTATAACTTTTGTATCTCCTATGGTTTTCATTAATTTGTATGAAATAGCGGCACTATGTTGGCCTGGCATTATTAAAATATTTGCTTTACCAACAATTTTTGCAAAAGGATAAAGTTCTTTGTATTCTGGATTTAGAGCAACGTCTGGTTGCATGTCTCCATCAAATTCAAAATCTACTTTTCTTTCTTTCAAAATCTCAACCGCATTCCGAATATGTTTTGTTCTGCTTGTTAGAGGTTGTCCAAATGTAGAATGAGATACAAAAGCAACTTTAGGCTCGAATCCAAAAAGTCTTACTACTCTAGCAGTTGATATTGCCATTTCCGCCATCTGTTCGGAGGTTGGATATTCATGGACACTAGTATCACCAACAAAAATAGTTCTTCCTTTATGAACTATCATATTTAATCCAAACATTATCTCTCCTTTTCTGACGTCTACCACTTGTTTGATTTTTTCAAATGAAGCTCCAAATCTTCTCGTGTTACCTGTTACAGCACCGTCGGCATCACCACAAGCCACCATACTTGTGGCCCACACAACTCTATCATTTCTTATCATTCTATCACAATCTCTCTCTAATAATCCCTGTTCTCTTTGTAATTTTTCAAATAAATGTTTGACGTATCTTTTTCTTTTTTTCTCATCTGTTGAGTTAACAATTTCAATGTCAAAATTATCACTGTATCCAATATTTTTTATTTGTTCTTTAATTTTACTTTCCTTACCAACTAAGATTGGAATACCAAGTTTGGAATTTTTAAATGCTATGGCAGCTTTTAAAGTATTTTCATCTTCACCATCTGCAAAAACAATTCTTTTTTGATTTTTTTTGATAAATGAGTTTATACCTTGCATAATAGTTACTGTTGGGTCCAGCCTTTGTTTTAGCTGCTCTTTATAAAGTTCAAAATCATCAATTTTTTTTCTTGCTACTCCGCTTTCTATAGCTGCTTTAGCTACTGCTGCTGGTATCACACTAATTAATCTAGGATCAAATGTAGAGGGTATTATGTAATCTTTTCCGTAGTGAGGTCTTTCCCCACCCATAGCTGCAACAACCTCATCAGGAACGTCCTCTCTTGCAAGTTTCGCTATTGCTTTAGCTGCAGCAACTTTCATTTCTTCATTTATTGTTTTGGATCTAACATCTAAAGCCCCCCTAAAAATATAAGGAAATCCAATTAAATTATTAACTTGATTAGGGTAGTCTGATCTTCCAGTTGCTATGATAGAATCATTTCTAACTTCGTTAACTTCTTCTGGAGTGATTTCTGGATCAGGGTTTGCACAAGCAAATATAATTGGATTCTTTGCCATTGATTTAACCATCTCTTTTTTTAAAACACCTTTTGCTGATAATCCTAAAAAAACATCCGCATCTTTAACAGCATCTTCTAAAGTTCTATGTTGAGTCTTAATTGCATATCTGGATTTCCATTGATCAATTCCTTCGGTCCTTCCTTTATAAATAACTCCCTTTCTGTCTAGCATTATTATATTTTCAGATTTTACTCCTGAGTTTTTAAATAACTCAGTGCAAGCCTGTGCTGAGGCTCCAGCACCATTTACTACAACTTTAATATCATTTATTGATTTACCTGATATATCTAAGGCATTAATTAATGCAGCAGTTGTTATAATTGCTGTTCCATGTTGATCATCATGAAAAACTGGAATATCTAAAATTTCTTTTAACTTTTGTTCTATTATAAAACAATCTGGTGCTGCTATATCCTCTAAATTTATTCCACCAAAGCTAGGTGCAAAATTTTTTATTGAATTTATGATTTCGTCTGAATCTTTGCAATCAATCTCTAAATCAATTGAGTCGATGTCTGCAAATCTTTTAAATAATACAGCCTTCCCTTCCATCACAGGCTTTGATGCAAGAGCACCTAAATTTCCCATTCCTAATATTGCTGAACCATTACTTATTACAGCAACAAGGTTTCCTTTACTTGTGTAATCATAGGCTGCTTCTGGGTTTTCACTTATTTTTTTTACAGGAGCAGCAACTCCTGGAGAATATGCTAATGCGAGATCACGCTTAGTTGTCATATTTTTTGAAGAAATAATCTCAATCTTGCCTGGTTTTTTGTCTTTATGAAAATCTAAAGCTTCTTTATCTGTATAATGATCAATTCTTGTTTTTTTCATTTCTGATAACAATAAATGTACAATTGGGGTAAAATTAAGACTAATATGATTTATGAACTTACTTAAGTCAACAGGCACATTTGGTTTTTATACTATCATAAGTAGATTGTTGGGTTATTTAAGAGATATTTTAATAGCAATTTTTCTAGGAACAGGGATGTTGGCGGATGCTTTTTTTGTAGCATTTAGAATCCCAAATACTTTTAGACGATTGTTTGCTGAAGGCACCTTTAATGCAGCATTCGTTCCAAGTTATTCAACAGAAATAAAAAAGGGAAAAAAACAATCAAACAAATTTGCTAACGATATTTTTAATCTCCTTTTTTTAGGGTTATTATTTTTAACAATAATAATTGAAATTTTCATGCCAGCATTTGTTTCTATTATTGCGCCAGGATTTGTGGGTGATTTAGAAAAAATGGAGGTAGCAATTAATTTAACAAGAATTACTTTTCCTTTTTTATTTTTTATTTGTTTAGCCTCATTTTTTTCTGCAATTTTAAATTCACACAATAAATTTGCAGCTGCTGCTGCAGCACCAATAATATTGAATATTGTTTTAATTTTAGTATTGTTTTTTTCTAAATCTCTAGGTGATCAATTAGTTTACTATTTGTCCTATGGTGTTTCTCTAGCTGGTTTTTTACAACTAATATTTTTATATAAATATGTATCAAAGTATTACTCATTTAAATTTAGCTTTGAATTAAAAGTAAGTAACAAAGTTAAATTTTTTTTTAAAAAACTTTTACCAAGTATTTTTTCGTCAGGTGTAACTCAAATTAATATTCTAATTGGTACAATAATAGCATCATTTCAATCAAGTGCAGTTTCATACTTATATTATGCCGATAGAATTTATCAAATTAACCTAGCTGTAGCTGGTATCGCGATTGGCGTTGTAATACTTCCGCAGCTTTCAAAACATATTCAATCAAGAAAAAAAAATAAGATTTTGCTTATACAAAATAAAGCTCTTGAATTAAGTTTATTCTTAAGTCTTCCAGCAACTATCGCTTTAATCATAGGATCAGAACAAATTATTTCAGCTTTATTTGGCTATGGGTCTTTCAATGAAAATTCGGTGAGCAACTCAAGCTTAGCTTTATATTATTTTGCTTTAGGTCTACCTGCTTTTGCATTGATAAAAGTTTTTTCAAGTTTTTTCTTTGCAAATCATGATACCAAAACTCCATTTTATATTTCTCTGATTTCAGTATTACTTAATATCTTTGTAAGTGTTTATTATTTTAGTGAAATTGGTTTTATAATAATTCCAATAGCAACATCTATTTCATCTTGGTTTAATTCAATATTGTTATTTTTATTTTTAAAAAATCGTCAGTTATTTTATTTTAACCAAATATTTTTTGTTAAATTTATTAAAATAATTTTTGCATCGATCTTGATGGGATTATTTTTTAACTTTTTATTAAATTTTTTTCAAAACGAATTAGTTTTTAATAATTCAATCAAATCATTATATTTAGTTTTATCTGTTATATTGGGATTATTGTTTTATTTAATTACTTGTTATTTCATCAAAGCTTTTCAAATGAATGATATTAAATTAAAGTATTAATTTTATGGTTAAAAAAATCTTTTCAGGTGTGCAGCCCACAGGTAACCTTCATTTAGGAAATTACTTAGGAGCAATTAAGAATTTTGTAGATTTAAATAATGATAACGATAACAAATGTATTTTTTGTGTAGTCGATTTACATGCCATCACAGTTAAGCAGGATCCTAAAGAATTAAAAAATAATATCAGAGAAACTGTTGCAACTTTTATAGCAAGTGGAATAGATCCAAAAAAAAGTATAATTTTTAATCAATCTAGAGTAGCTGCACATGCTGAAGGAGCGTGGATATTAGGTTGTGTTGCTAGAATGGGTTGGTTAAATAGAATGACCCAATTTAAAGAGAAAGCTGGTAAAGATAAAGAGAAAGCCAGTATAGGACTGTACTCATATCCGGTTTTAATGGCAGCTGATATTCTTTTATATGATGCTACTCATGTTCCAGTAGGTGATGATCAAAAGCAACATTTGGAGTTATGTAGAGATATAGCTCAAAAATTTAATAACGATTATGAAGTAGAAAATTTCCTTCAAGTTCCTGAACCTTTAATTCAAAAAGATTTTTCAAGAATAATGAGTTTAAAAGATGGTTCAAAAAAAATGAGTAAATCAGAGTTATCAGACTTAAGTAGAATAAATTTAACAGATAAAAAAGATCAAATAATAAACAAAATCAAAAAAGCGAAAACTGATCCTTTACCTATGCCGCAAGAAATAAAGGAGCTTGATGAAAGATTAGAAGCAAAAAATCTTTTAGGAATATATTCAAGTTTAACTAATTCTACATTAGAAAACTCAGTAAAAAATTTTGCAGGTAAAAACTTTTCAGAATTTAAAGAACAATTAACTGAAGAACTTGTGAATAAAATTGAACCTATTTCTAATGAAATAAAAAAACTTTTAGGAGATAAAAGTTATTTAGATAAAATTCTTCTAGATGGAGTTGAAAAAGCTAATTTAATTGCATCCAAAAAGATTGAAAGAATTAAAGAAATAGTAGGTTTTTAATAAAAATTTATTATCAAGTTTTAATTTTTGAAATATTCACTATATATAATTTATGTTCGTTCAAACTGAAGTAACACCTAATCCAAATTCTTTGAAATTTCTTCCTGGGAAGAAAGTTTCAAATAGTGGTCCTTATGAAATCACCAATAAAGAAGATATGCAAAATGAATTGGTGAGAAATATTTTGTCGATAAATGGTGTTGAAGGTATTTTTTTAGGTGAAGATTTTATTTCAGTAAATAAGAACGAAAGTATAAAGTGGGACGAAATAAAACATATCGTAATTTCTTTAATAAATGATTTTTACGCAGATGGTAAAGAGTTCGTTATTGATGATAATATAAAAGAAGAAGATTTAAATTTAAGTGAAATTGAGTCAAAAATTGTAAAAATTTTAGAAGAAAAAATAAGACCTGCTGTTGCACGAGATGGAGGTGATATAAAATTTAAAGAATTTAAAGATGGAGTTGTAAAGGTGCAATTGCAAGGAAGTTGTTCTGGCTGTCCAAGTTCAGTCATGACTTTAAAACAAGGTGTCCAAAATCTTTTATGTCATTATTTACCTGAGGTAAAAGAAGTTGTGGCAATCCAGTAATAATTATGAAAAAATTTAATAAATCTGGTTTTATAAAAAATAAAAGTTTCAATTTAGTTTCAAGATTTATACTTAGTTCTTTTATTGTAATTTCATTTTTTTACGTAACACCAATGATTATTAGTTTTACAGACAAAAATTTTAATAAAAAAGAATTTACCAATAATTCTAAAAATATTTTAAATAACACATTAAACAGTGATAATATAATTGAGGAAGACTCTGATCTTGAAAGTGATGAGAGAGATTTGTTGTATGATATTTTAGAAGAAAATAATTCCGAAATAAATCTAGTTAGATACACAACCTCAGAGATTGACTCATTATTTAAAGATTTAAACTATAATTTGAAAGATGTAAGAAATACAAAATTAGTTAAACCAATAGATATTGGGTTATTACCAAATGAAATTAAAAATATCGCAAATACCAAAAAAAGAAAGGAAATGTTCATAAAAATTGTTTTACCTTTGATTATTAAAGAGAATAATAAAATTAGAATTGATAGAAAAAGACTTTTCACTATTCTAAATAAAAATAGTAATACCGAAATTGAAAAAAAATGGCTAAAAAAAAAATATAAACAATATGGTGTAAGACAAAACGATTTATCAACATTAAAAATAAGAATGGATGAGATCCCAGTTTCTTTGGCTATAGCACAAGCAGCTAAAGAGACGGGTTGGGGGACTTCGAGATTTGCATTGAAAGGAAATGCTTTATTTGGACAATGGACTTGGTCAGGAGAGGGATTGAAGCCTAAAAATGCTGATGAAGGCAAAGATCACAAGGTTATGAAATTCCATAGCTTGCAGTTGTCTGTAAGAGCATATTTGAGAAATCTTAACACTCACTCGACTTATAAAAATTTGAGAAAAGCTAGAACAGAACTTAGAAATCAAAACAAAGCTCTAGATAGTATAATTCTATCTAGGCATTTAGATAAGTATGCTGAAACAGGTAATCAGTATATTGAAGTTTTGCAGAAAATTATTGAACAAAATAGTTTAAAAGATTTTGATGAAGCGAGACTTTTACCTTCAAGTAAAGATTTAGAAAGTTTAATTTAGTTTTCTTTTATAGGAAATTGAACACCAAACCATCTCCATTTGCCATTATCATTAAGAGAACAATTTATTCTTCCTCTCCTAGGTTTAAATGGTTCTCTAAATTCAATTGTTAGAGAGTTATTTAAAAATTTTGTTTTTGATTTTTCCCAAATATTTCCTTCATTAGAATAACAATTTATATTATCTAAATTTTTTTGCTCTTTAAAAAACTCAACTTTAAATCTAGGAGGATTTGTATCTTTGAACAGTTGTTTTTCCTCTGGAAAAATTTTTTTATATTCTAATGGAAAATAATTTATAATTGATTTAAATCTTTTTAATTCACCATACTTCTCATTAATAGGAAATCTTGGTAATTCAAATTTATCTTTATTTAAATCAATTACACCTGAATGTTGACCAAATCCGAATTTGAAATTTTTTGCTATGTAATCTTTCATAAATTTAGAGTATTCACCAAAAGGATATGAGAATAGGCTAGGGATATAACCAAGTTCTCTTACAAAAATTTTATTAGCTGTTTCAATATCTAAAATAAACTTTTCATTACTTACATCTATAAGATATTCATGAGTGTGCGAATGATGTCCTATATTTGCAAAACTATAACTTTCAACCTCTTTAATTTGTTCCCAGGTCATGTAACCTCTTTTTCCCACTGGTTCAGTTGAAACAAATAAAATAAAAGGAATTTTATTTTCTTTTATATAGGGCCATGCTTCAGTATAAAAAGATTCAAAGGCATCATCGATAGTTATAAGAATTTCTTTTTCTGATTTTGGTATGTTAAATTTTTCAGCAAAATTACTTGGATTGAGAAAATTAAAATTTGAGTTTTTTATTATATCTATATGTTTCTCAAATATATCCATTTTAATATTGGTTGAAGGATACTTATTCTCATTAAAACGGTGATACATTATTGATAGAATTCCTTCATCTTTGGAATAGTATTTGATATTATTTTCATCTGATTTAGAACTAATATTACAAAATAAAATTATTATGAATAAACTGATAATTGATTTAACCAGTGAAAAAATTTTTTTAGGGATCATTACTAGTAATGATATTTATAATATTACTAAAGAGAATACTAAAATTAATTATGAAAAATTAACTTTGATTATTAATGATTTTTTAAATTCTCATGATTTAAACTTGAAAGAAATTAATACAATTTATTTAAATAGAGGGCCTGGAAGCTTTGCAGGAATTAGAAATTCGCTATCTATAGTCAAAGCATTTAATTTAATTAATAATATTGATTACTATTGTTACAGCATTCAGGATTTTAAAGGTGAAAAAGATATAAAATATGAAAATATCCCCGATTTGTGTGATAAATTTAATATTAAAAAAAATTTGATTAACCCTATTTATTTAAGTTAAAATTATTTTATGTCAGAAACAATAGAGCAAAAATGTATAGCAAAAGGAGTTAAATTAACTGATCAAAGAAGAGTAATTGCTCAAGTAATGTCCGAGTCATCTGACCATCCGGATGTGGATGAACTTTATAATAGAGTTTCTAAAATTGATCCAAAAATAAGTATTGCAACTGTTTATAGAACAGTAAAATTATTTGAAGAGACAGGAATTTTAACAAAGCATGAGTTTAAAGGCGGAAAAGCTAGATATGAAGAATTAAATGAAGGTCATCATGATCATTTAATTGATGTGAAAACTGGTGAAATTATCGAATTTGTAGATGAAGAAATTGAAAAGCTTCAAAAAAAAGTTGCAGAGAAATATGGATATACACTAGTTGACCATAAATTAGAATTATATGGGGTTAAGAAAAAATCTCAATAATATGAGTCAGAAAATATTTATCAAAACATTCGGTTGTCAAATGAATGAGTATGACTCAAATAGAATTTATGATTCAGTTAAAAAAATTGGTTATGAAAAAACAGAAAAATATGAAGAAGCAAATTGTTATCTCTTAAATACATGTCATATTAGAGACAAAGCAAAAGAAAAAGTTTACTCTGAAATAGGTAGAGTAAAAAAAATTTTTAGATCTAAAAAAAAACCATTAGTAATTATTGCTGGCTGTGTTGCTCAAGCAGAAAACCAAGAGATGCTAAAAAGAGAACCTTACATAGATTTAGTTATTGGTCCTCAAGCTTATCATAAAATTAATGATACAATTTTAAATTATACTGAGAAAAAGAAAAAGATAGAAGAGACCGAGTTTGATGCAATTTCTAAATTCAAATATTTAAGCAAAATAAAAAATGAAGCTGGAAAAGTTTCATCTTTTTTAACCATTCAAGAAGGATGTGATAAGTTTTGTCATTTTTGTGTGGTCCCATATACAAGAGGACCAGAATATTCTCGACCATTTAATCAAATTTTAGATGAAGCAAAATATTTAGCTGATTATGGTGCAAAAGAAATAATTTTACTTGGTCAAAATGTTAATGCTTATAATAATGAAGGTTTCAGACTATCAGATTTGATTTTAAATATTGAAAAGATACCTGAAATTAAAAGAGTTAGATACACAACATCTCACCCAAAAGATATGACAGAGGATTTGATTGAAGTTTATAAAACTTCTAATAAGTTAATGCCACTTGTACATTTACCTGTCCAAACTGGATCTAATAAAATTTTAAACTCAATGAACAGAAAACATACTATTGAGGAATATCTAAATACTTTTGATAAATTAAAAGAAATTAATCCAAAGATAGAATTTTCAAGTGATTTTATAATAGGTTATCCTGGCGAAGAAGATCAGGACTTTAAAGATACTTTTAATTTAATTGAAAGGGTTAAATTTATTAACTCTTATTCTTTTATTTTTAGCCCAAGACCTGGAACAGTAGCTGAAAATTTAAAATTAATTGAAAAAAAAATTTCTATTAAAAGATTAGAAAAAATTCAGTGTAGTTTATTCGAAAATCAAATCCGAATGAATAAATCATTGAAGGGTAAAGTTATTGATGTTTTGGTTGAAAATTTAACTGATGATAAAAGCAAAGCTTTTGGGAGATCTGAGCATATGACATCTGTAATTTTTAATGGTAAAAAGAATGATATTGGAAAAATAATGCAAGTGAGAATCAAAGATAGTAATAGAAATACTTTATTCGGTGAAGTTATAACTAATTCGGATCAGAAAGTTGCTTAGAATTTGAGTGGAACAAGTAAAAAAAATATCGATCAGTCTTTAAAATTTGTTTATTCAGACAACAATTCTTTAAGCGTTATATTTCACGATAATATCTTGTTAATGGGCGTTGTTGGGGAGTTTAATAAAAATTTACAAGAATTAGAAAAAATTACCAATTGCAGCTTATATTCAAGGGGTAATTCAATTCTAATTAAATCAACACCCGAAAAAAATGAAAAAATTAAAAACGCTATTCTATTTTTGGCTAATCAGTTTATTAATAATGGAAGTATAGAGAATAAAGATATACTTTCATCAGTTGATAACTTTATGATTAATGAAAAAGTAAAAAATAATAATGTTACAGATATTATAAAAACTCCCAAAAAATCTATAATTCCTAGATCTGAAAAACAAAAAAGTTATGTGAGAGCTTTAAGGGAGAGTGATATTGTAATTTCAGCTGGACCAGCGGGAACTGGAAAAACTTTTTTGGCAGTAGCTGTAGGTCTTACTATGCTTTTAGAAAAAAAGATTGATAGAATTATACTTTCAAGACCAGCCGTGGAAGCAGGAGAGCGTTTGGGATTTTTACCTGGTGATATGAAAGAAAAAGTAGATCCTTATCTTAGACCTTTATATGACTCTTTATATGATCTGTTCGACTTTGAAAAAATACAGAGAATGATTGAGATTGGAGATATAGAGATAGCACCTTTAGCTTTTATGAGAGGCAGAACTCTTAAAAATTCCTTCGCAATTTTAGATGAGGCACAAAATGCTACGGATACTCAGATTAAAATGTTTTTAACTCGTATTGGAGAAAATTCAAAAATAGTTGTTAATGGAGATCCTTCTCAAATAGATTTACCAAATAAAAGCATGTCAGGATTAGTCCGATCAAAAGAGTTGCTTGGACATTTAAAGGAAATATCCATAGTTGATTTTGATCACTCGGATGTAGTTAGACATCCACTTGTTTCTAAAATAGTTAAAGCATACTCAAATAATGATTAGTATTAATGTCTTCTCTGAGGAGAAGGCTTGGTCAAAAAGGCTTAAAAATAAGGATATTTTTTTTAAAAAAATATGTAAAGCATTTCCAAAAAAATATAAGTTTTTGAACAAAAAAGTAACCTTCACATTATTACTTTCAAATAATAAGAATATTAAAAAATTAAATAAGGTATTTAGAAAAAAAAATAAATCTACAGATATTTTATCTTTTCCATTAGATAAAAAAGTAAAAATTAAAAAAAATACTTATTTGGGAGACATTATCATCAGCTATAATTATCTAGACAAACCAAGATCGCAAGATTTAAAATTCTTTAAAGAAAAGGTTGCTAAAATATTAATACATGGTTTTCTTCATCTTTTAGGTTTTGATCATAAAAAAAATAAAGATTATTCAGAAATGTTAAAAGAGGAAAATCTATTATTTAAATCTATACAATCAAAAATAAATTAAATTGAAAAATAAATTTTATATTGAATTAATTTATTTAATTTTATTAGGAGTACTTACTTCATTAAGTTTACCTCCATTTAATTATGTTGTGTTAAATTTTTTAACTTTTAGTTTGTTCTATATATTTTTAATAAAAAAAATTAAGTTTTATAAAAATAAAAAAATATTTTTTCTTTATGGATGGTTTTTTGGGTTTGGTTATTTTGTAAGTAATTTATATTGGATCTCAATATCATTGACATTTGATCAAAATTTTAAGTTTTTAATACCTTTTACAATAATATTAATACCTGGTTTCTTAGCATTATTTTATGCTTTAGTTGTTTATTTATTTGCAGTTTTAAAACCAAATAAAAGTTTGAGTTCATTTTTTCTTTTTTCTCTAATATTTGGAATGGTAGAATTTTTAAGAGGATCAATTCTCACTGGTTTTCCTTGGAATTTAATTGCTTATAGTTTCTCTAATCAAATCGAAATTTTAAATATTACATCAATTATAGGTACTTACAGCTTTAATCTTTTTTGTATTTCGTTATTTACAAGCCCATCAATATTTATTTTAAGAGAAAATAAAAAAGATATTAGTGTTTGTGTTGCGTTTCTTATTACAACAATGTCATTTTATGTACTTGGTTCACAAAATTTAGAAAAATTTAACAATCAAGATACAAAAAATCTTGATTATAAACTAAGAATTTTGAGTTCAAATATTAATATAGATAGATTTTATAATAATATTGATCCCATAACAGCAATAGAAGAGCTAATTGAGATCAGCTCTCCTAAAAAAAGTGAAAAAATAATTTTTATTTGGCCAGAAGGTATTATTCCAGGTATTTCACAAGACCAACTAAAAGAATACAAATGGTTGTTTGAAAATAAATTCAATGAAAATCATTTGCTAGCAATTGGAATTAACAGCAAAGAAGATGAAAATAAAAATATTAAATATTTTAATTCATTATCTATATTTGACCATGACCTTAATTTAATAAATTCATATAGAAAAATTAACCTTGTTCCTTTTGGTGAATTTTTACCTTTCGAAAAATTATTAAAAAGTATTGGCCTGAAAACAATTACCAATGATTATCAATCATTTTCAAAAGGTGAAGAAAGAAAAATAATTGATTTGGAATATAATAATTTATCAGTGAAAATATTACCTCTTATTTGTTATGAGATAATTTATTCAGGTAAAATTTTTACAAGCAGTAAATTTGATTTTATTGTAAATATTTCTGAAGATGGTTGGTTTGGTAAATCAATTGGTCCAGAACAGCATTTCACTCATAGTATTTTTAGAGCTATAGAGAGTGGGAAATATGTTTTAAGATCTGCAAATAATGGGATAACAGCAATTATTAATCCAATGGGAGTTATTGAACAAAATGTTAATATAAATAAATCTGGTTATATAGATTTAAGTGAGTCAAAGAAAATACAGATGACTCTATTTGCAAAATTCGGTAATAAAATTTTTGGATTTATAATTTTGTTGTATATTTTTTTAATATTTTCATTTAATAAGCTTAGAAATGAGTAATTTGAAAAATTATCTTTTCACAAGTGAGTCTGTTTCTGAAGGTCATCCAGATAAAGTATCTGATAGGATTTCAGATATGGTTGTTGATAGTTTTATTTCTGGAGATCCATACTCCAGAGTTGCTTGCGAAACACTAACCACAACAAACAAAGTTGTTTTAGCTGGTGAAGTAAGAGGGCCTGAAATAAAAAAAGATGAATTAATTGAAAAAGTAAGAAATTGTATAAAAGATATTGGCTATGACCAAGAAGGTTTTACTTGGAAAGAAGCTACAAAAATTGAAAGTCATTTACATTCCCAATCAGCTGATATTGCCATGGGTGTAGATTCTTCTGGTAACAAAGATGAAGGAGCTGGAGACCAAGGTATTATGTTTGGATACGCATGCAATGAAACAAATGTTTTAATGCCAGCACCTATACATTATTCTCATAAAATTTTAAGATTAATGGCTGAAGATAGAAAATCTGGAAAATTAAAAAATATTGAACCAGATTCAAAAAGTCAGGTAACATTCGAGTATGTTGGTGGAAAACCTTCAAAAGTAAAATCTGTAGTTATTTCCTCTCAGCATTCACCAGATGTTAATCAATCGCAAGTAAGAGATTTACTAAGACCTTATATGTTAAAATCTATACCTGAGAATTTTCTTGATGGTTTTAATGAGGATGAGTTTTATGTAAATCCTACAGGAAATTTTGTAATTGGTGGACCAGATGGAGATTGTGGTTTGACAGGTAGAAAAATTATTGTTGATACTTATGGTGGAGCAGCACCACATGGCGGTGGTGCTTTTTCAGGAAAAGATCCGACTAAAGTTGATAGATCAGCAGCTTATGCGGCAAGGTATATTGCTAAAAATGTTGTTGGTTCTAAAATTGCTGAAAAATGTTTAATTCAATTAGCTTATGCAATCGGTGTATCAAAACCATTATCTATTTATGTGGATTTATTTGACAATGATCTAGATAAAAATAAATTTGTAGTAGAAAAGATTGAAGAAAATTTTGATTTGACCCCTAGAGGCATCAGAGAGATGTTAAATTTAAATAAACCAATATATGAAAAAACAGCTGCCTATGGTCATTTCGGTAGAGCACCAGAGGAAAATGGTTCATTTTCATGGGAAAAAACTGATAAAACTAACGTTTTTTCTAAATAGTTTCTGTTGAATTAAAAATAATTTTTACTATATTGCCTTTGCATTATTGAACTTTCCAAAATGGGCTTTAGCCCATTTTTTTTTGGAGCAAACAAAATTATGTTAAATAAAAGAGCTGATAAACTTGAATTATTGAGAATTGCTGAAGCCGTAGCTTTGGAAAAATCAATCGATAAAGAACTAATTATTAGTTCTATGGAAACGGGTATTGCTAAAGCCGCAAAGTCAAAATTTGGACAGGAAAATGAAATAAAAGTTTCTATAAATAGAGACAATGGTGATATTGAGCTTTTTAGAAAATTGGTAATTGCTGAAAATCCTGAAAATGTAAATACAGAGATAAAATTAGAAGATGCAATTAATTTAAATGAATTAAACAAAGATAAGTCTATTGGCGATGAAGTATTACAGCCACTTCCCTCATTTGATTTTGGAAGAATAGCAGCGCAAACTGCAAAGCAAGTAATTAGTTTTAATGTAAGAGAAGCTGAAAGAGAAAGACAATTTAATGATTTTATTGATAAAAAAGACTCAATTTTAAGTGGGATTGTTAAAAGATTAGAATTTGGAAATGTTATTGTTGATCTAGGAAGAACCGAAGCAATAATTCAAAAAAATGAATTAATACCCCGTGAAAACATTAAAGCTGGAGATAGAATTAAAGCCTATTGCTTTGATGTGAGACGAGAGTCAAGAGGACAACAAATATTTTTATCTAGAGCACATCCCAAATTTATGGAAAAACTTTTTGTTCAAGAGGTTCCAGAGATTTACGATGGCTTAATAGAAATTAAATCTTCTTCGAGAGATCCCGGAAGTAGAGCAAAAATATGTGTAAAAGCAGTTGATACATCACTTGATCCAGTTGGTGCATGTGTGGGTATGAGAGGCTCAAGAGTTCAAGCTGTGGTGAATGAACTTCAAGGAGAAAAAATTGATATTGTTAATTGGTCCGAGGATCCTGCTATTTTAGTTTCGAATGCATTATCACCAGCAGATGTACAAAGAGTAAACGTAGATCTGGAAAGAAAAAAGCTTGATGTAATTTTAACAGAGGAAAATTTAAGTAAGGCAATTGGAAGAAGAGGTCAAAATGTTAGACTTGCGACTAAACTATTAAATTATGAAATCAATATAATGACCGATGCTGAAGATTCAGAACGAAGACAATTAGAATTCAAAGAAAAAACTGAAAACTTTGTAAAAAATCTTGAATTAGATGAAACATTAGGTCAGTTACTTGTTGCGGAAGGTTTTTCTACTATTGATGATATAAAAGATAGTTCTTTTGAAAATTTGATGAAGATTGAAGGTATAGAGGAAGATACTGCTAAAGCATTGATAGAGAGAGCTAAGGAGTTTCACGAAAAAGATCAGGAAGATATTTCTTTAAGAATTAAAGAATTGGGTCTTCAAGACGATTTGATTAACCTAAAGGGATTAACGCCAGGTATGTTAGTCACACTTGGTGAGCAAAAAATCCTTAGTTTGGAAAATTTTGCAGACTTAGCATCTGATGAATTAACTGGTGGTTATGATGTGGTTAAAGGCGAGAGAGTTAAAATTCAAGGTTATCTGGAAGATTTTGCATTGTCTAAAGAAGAAGCAGACGAACTAATTATGTCTGCTAGAAACATTGTTTATAAAGATTGAGTAATGAGGTATGGAGAAAAAAACAAAATTAACAATTTCAGGCTCAGCCAAAAAATCTATCAAAAATATTGAGATAGCCAAGAAGCAAGGAAAAAACTCTGTATTAATTGAAAAGCAGATTGGAAAGTTCTCAAATAGAGGTGGGTCGCTTAGATCCTCATCAAATAAATCAAGACCCTCTTCAATAATAAATAGAGGGACACCATTTAAACCCTCATTTAATTCTAAATCACCAGCCATAACAAATGATTTTGAGAAGAGAAAATTAGCAGAACAAAGAGCTACCAAAAGACTTAAAGGAGATGGTGAAAATAAAGATAGAAAGACCTTAAAGGTTGGAGCAAAGAAAAGAGAATTAAAACTGACCGTATCAAGAGCATTGAGTGACGAGATTGATGCAAAACAAAGAAGTTTAGCATCTGTGAAAAGAGCAAGACAAAAAGAAATTAAAAATGCTACAAAAGATGCAACTCAAGAAAACTTAAAACCAATAAAAAGAGATATTAATATTCCAGAAGCAATTACAGTAAGAGATCTTGCAAATAGAATGGCAGAGCAATCAAGCAGTGTAATTAAACATCTGTTTGGAATGGGAGTTACTGTAACTATCAATCAGACTTTGGCAGCTGATACAGCAGAATATTTAGTAAAAGAATTTGGTCATAACCCAATTAGAGAGGAAAAGGCTGATGAGATTATCCAAAAAATTAAAGCTTCTAGAACTGAAAATTTAAAAAATAGACCTCCAATAGTTACAGTTATGGGACATGTTGATCATGGTAAAACATCAGTTTTGGATGTTCTTAGAAGTGCAAATGTGGTCTCAGGTGAATTTGGTGGAATAACCCAACATATTGGAGCTTATCAAATTGAAAGCCAGAATAATAAATTAACATTTATTGATACACCAGGACATGCTGCTTTTACAGAGATGAGGGCAAGGGGATCGAAATTAACAGATGTAGTTGTTTTAGTAGTTGCTGCTGATGATGGTGTTAAACCCCAAACAGTGGAGTCTATCAGACATGCTAAAGCCGCAAATGTTCCAATAGTTGTTGCGATAAATAAATGCGATCTACCTGAGGCAGAACCGCAAAAAATTAAAAATCAATTGTTAGAGCACGAGTTAGTTGCTGAAGATTTATCTGGCGATACTTTAATGGTTGAAATCTCAACTAAAACCAAACAAAACTTGGATAAATTAGTAGATTCTATAATACTTCAAGCAGAAATTTTAGATCTTAAAACAGATTATGAATCCAAAGCTACTGGCATAGTTTTAGAGTCCAAAATCGATGTTGGTCGAGGTCCAGTTGCAAATATAATTGTAACAAATGGAACACTTAAGAGAGGTGATTTTTTTGTAAGTGGTTTAAAATGGGGAAAAGTTAGAGCAATTATTAATGATAAAGGTCAAAATATTAATGAAGCATTACCCTCTACTCCAGTTGAGATTTTAGGAATAAATGGAGCAGCTAAAGCTGGAGATGATTTTATTGTTCTTGATACAGAAAAAGAAGCTAAGACATTAAGTGAAAATAGAGCTCAAGAGAGTAAACATGGAAAAAATCCACTAACTTTTGCAACTCAAGACTCTGCTTTTTCAGATAAATCTACTAAAGAATTAAATTTGATTATTAAATCTGATGTACATGGATCATCAGAAGCTATTAAAAATGCAATTACTCAAATTAAACATGATGAAGTTAAACCTAAAATTATTTTAGCAGATATTGGAATGGTAACTGAGACAGATGTTACATTAGCTAAAGCTTCTAATGCTGTGTTAATAGCTTTTAATGTTAAACCAAGTAAAGAAGCAAAAAAACTTTCAGAAAATGAAAAAATAAAAATATCTTCCTACAATATTATTTATGAAGTTTTAGATTTCATTAAACAAAGAATGTCAGGATTACTGACGCCTGATATTCAAGAAAAAATTACTGGTACAGCAAAAATTCTGGAAATATTTAAAGTTTCAGGTGCTGGAAAAGTTGCTGGTTCAAAAGTAACTGATGGTGAAATTAATAATACATCAGAAGTTAGAATTATTAGAGATGGTGCAATTATTTATACCGGCAAAGTATCAACTATATTTAGAGAAAAAAACCAAGTAAAACAGGTAAGTGGTGGACAAGAATGTGGAATAACAGTTAAAGATTATATGGATTTCCAAAAAAATGACACAATAGAGGCATTTAGTGTTACATCTACAGAGAGGTCAATTTAATGGCAGATAGTATAGGAAAACCAGTATCTCAAAGGCAGCTTAGAGTTGGAGAAATGATTAAACAGTCTTTAAGTATGATTTTTATAAGAAATGAGGCTAAGGTGCCCAACTTAGAAACGAACACAATAACAGTTACTGAGGTTAGAATGAGTCCAGATTTAAAAATTGCTAAAGCATATGTTCTTCCACTAGGAGGAAAAGATGCAGAGGAAACAATTAATGTTTTAAAAGAATATTCTTTTTTAATTAGGAAAATTTTATCAAAAAAAATAGTTATGAAATTTTTACCAAAATTACTTTTTAGAAAAGATGAGTCTTTTGAGTATGCGGAAAAAATAGAAAACTTAATAAAACAAACAAATAAATAGGAAGAAAGAGGCATGATTAAAAAAGCACAAGAATTAGCAATGCACGACAAAGACACTGGTTCTTCAGAGATACAGATCGCTTTGCTAACTGAGAAAATTGAAACTCTCTCTAAACATATTAAGCAATTCAAAAAGGATAAACATTCATCTGTTGGATTGTTGAGAGCGGTAAATAGAAGAAAAAAATTGTTAGAATATCTAAAGAAAAATAAAATGGATTCTTACAAAAATGTACTGTCGAAATTGAATTTAAGAAAATAGAGGTCAAAATAGATAGAACGCAATGGAACGAAACGAACGAAACGAAATGGAAATGAAATGTTTAAAGTATACAAGAAGGAAATTGAAGTAGCTGGAAAGAAGATAAGTTTAGAAACAGGTAAAGTAGCAAGACAGGCGGACGGTGCAATAATTGCAACATGTGGAGAGACAGTCGTACTAGCAACAGTAGTGGGGGCAAAAAAAGTAAATCCCGATATGGATTACTTTCCATTATCTGTAAATTACCAAGAAAAATATTATGCAGCTGGAAAAATTCCAGGTGGGTATTTTAAAAGAGAAGCAAGACCAACTGAGAGTGAAACATTAATCTCTAGATTAATTGACAGACCAATCAGACCACTCTTTCCTGATGAATTTAAAAATGAGGTTCAATTATTACCAACTGTAATTTCATACGATAAAGAAAATGAACCAGATATTTTATCAATCACTGCATCTTCAGCAGCTTTAGCTATATCAGGAATGCCATTTATGGGTCCTGTAGGTGCTTCAAGAGTTGGCTTCATAGATGGAAAATATGTTTTAAATCCATCAAAAGTGGATTTAGAAAAATCAAAATTAGATTTAGTTGTATCAGGTACAAAAGATGCAGTGCTTATGGTTGAGTCTGAAGCAAGTGGTTTAACAGAAGAAGAAATGTTAAACGCGGTTAAATTTGGTCATGAAGGCTTTGTTCCAGTGATTGAAATGATTGAGGAACTTGCAAAACAATGTAGAAAACCTGATTGGACAGTTGAGAAAAAAGATTTATCTGAAGTTAAAAAAAAACTTGAGGAAACCTTCACGGAAGATCTTAAGAAAGCTTTTGCAACAAGAGATAAACAAGATAGATCAAATCAGATTTCGGTTATTACTGATAATGCCAAAAAGCTTTATGAGGAAGATGAAAACTACACTGATCTTGATGTTAACAGTCAGTTAAAAAATCTTGAAAAATCTATTGTTAGAACAGACATTCTAAAAAACAAAAATAGAATTGATGGTAGAGGCTTATCAGATGTAAGGCCTATCGAATGTGAAGTTGGTGTTCTACCAAGAGCACATGGTTCTGCATTATTTACTAGAGGTGAAACTCAAGCAATTGTTGTAGCAACTTTAGGAACATCTGATGACGAGCAAAGAATTGAAAGTTTAGATGGATTACAAAGAGAGCGATTTATGCTTCACTATAATTTTCCTCCTTTTTCAGTTGGAGAAACAGGAAGAATTGGAACAGGTAGAAGAGAAATTGGTCATGGTAAATTAGCTTGGAGAGCAATTAACTCTTCACTACCAACCAAAGAAGCATTTCCATATACTTTTAGAGTAGTTTCAGAGATTACAGAGTCTAATGGTTCTTCTTCAATGGCTACTGTTTGCGGAACTTCTTTAGCATTAATGGATGCTGGAGTACCAATAAAAGAGCCAGTTGCTGGTATTGCAATGGGATTAATTAAAGAAGGTGATGATTTCAGCGTTCTTTCAGACATCCTAGGTGATGAAGATCATCTTGGTGACATGGACTTTAAAGTTGCTGGAACTAAAGATGGAATTACTTCTCTCCAAATGGATATCAAAATTACAGGTATTACATTTGAAATTATGGAGCAGGCATTAAGCCAAGCCAAAGATGGAAGGGTTCATATCTTGGGAGAAATGAATAAAGCATTATCAGCTTCAAGATCTGATGTTGGAAAACATACACCAAAAATGGAACAAGTTAATGTAGATAAAAAAGAAATTGCTGCTGTGATTGGAAAAGGTGGTGCAACAATCAGAGAGATAGTAGAAAAATCAGGAGCGAAAGTAGATGTAAATGACCAAGGTATAGTAACAGTTGCTGCGCCAGATGAAGAATCTAGAAACATCGCAATGCAAATGATTAAAGACATCACTGCAAAAGCTGAGTTGAATAAAATTTATTCAGGAAAAGTAATGAAGATTATGGAATTCGGAGCATTTGTTAATTTCTTAGGAAAACAAGATGGACTCGTTCATATTTCAGAACTTGCAGACAAGAGAGTTGCCAAAGTCACAGATGTTGTGAAAGAGGGTGACACTGTAAAAGTTAAAGTAATTGGTTTTGATAGAGGCAAAGTTAAGCTATCCATTAAACAAGCATTAGCTGAATAATAATTAAAAGGGCTCACTGAGCCCTTTATCAATTAATTTTATGAAAAAGTTAAGTTGGTATTATAAATTATTTATTTTTAAATTAAGAAGAAAGATAAATTTAGATAATCTTTTATTAAATGAAAAGAAATCCTTAAATGAAGTTTTTAATTACTTTGGTACCGACAAAGGTATTAATGTAAAAAATCCATATAGTAAAATTTCAAAAAAACAAATAGGACATGGATTTGGAAAATTTTATGAAAAATATTTTTATAAATTTAAGAATGATAATTTCAATTTTCTAGAAATTGGAACATGGAAAGGTGCATCTTTAGCTTCATTTTATTTTTACTTTAAAAAAGCATTTATTTATGGGATTGATAGAAATTTTAAAAATAATTATTCGTCTAAAAGATTAGAATTCATTTATTGTAACACAACCAGTGTTCCTGATTTAGTAAATTTGAAAAAAAAATTAAGGAAAAAAAAATTTAAAATAATCATTGATGATGGTTCACATTTATTGAATGATATTATTAGTAATTTAAAATTTTTTTTTAAGTTATTAGATAAAGGAGGATATTATGTAATCGAAGATTTTAATCATCCAAAATATTTTAATTACTTGAATGACTCAAATAATAAGGAGTTATTAGTTGATGCAATAATTAAAAATTTAAAAAAAAAAAAATTTTTTAAGTCAAAAATTCTCAGTTTAAAAGACCAAAAATATCTTTTTAGAAATATAAAAAAAATAAATTTACACAAAGGCAATATGGTAAGCTTAAAAAAAAATATATCAGATATATTATTTATAGAAAAGGTTTGATGTAATTCTACTTGCTGTCAGGCAATATTTTTAGGGTCTGGCATTCCAACCTTGTTATATCCAGCATCTACATAGTGAATTTCACCAGTAACACCATTTGCAAGGTCACTTAATAGATATAAAGCTGAATTTCCAACATCATGGATATCTACATTTCTCTTAAGAAAAGAATGGTCTTCATTCCATTTATATAGGAATTTTGCGTCTCCAATTGCAGAGGCAGCCAATGTCTTGATAGGTCCAGCACTTATAGCATTTACTCTCATACCTTTGGCTCCTAAGTCTCTTGCTAAATACTTAACACTAGCTTCTAGAGCTGATTTACAAACACCCATGACGTTATAATTTGGAATTGCTTTAGTAGACTCGTAAGTTAAAGTTAACAAATTTCCACCTTGTTTCATTACATTTGAAGCCTCTTTTGCTACTTCAGTAAATGAAAAGCATGAGATTAACATACTTCTTAAAAAGTTATCTCTAGACGTATTTAAATATTCACCTGATAACTCTGACTTATCGGAGAAAGCAACTGCATGAACTACAAAATCAATTTCACCCCATTTAGATTTTATATCTTTAAATAATTTTACAACTTCTTCTTTTTTTTCAACATCACAACTAAATGTAACGTTTGAATTTAATTTTTCTGCTAAAGGAACTACTCTTTTTTTTAAAGCGTCACCCAAATAAGTAAACGCTAGTTCAGCTCCTGCTTCAGCAAGTTTTTGAGATATACCCCAAGCAATAGATCTTTCATTAGCGACACCCATGATTAACCCTTTTTTACCTTTCATTAAGTTCATAAATTAAACCTTTTCAAAAATTAAAGCTGCATTAGTTCCACCAAAACCAAAGCTATTTGACATTACTGTATTTAAAGTTGCTCCCGTTTCAGTTTTTGAAACTATAGGAAATTTTTTAGCATCATCATCCATATCAGTAATATTTGCAGAACCTGTAATGAAATTATTCTTCATCATTATTAAACAATAAATTGCTTCATGCACTGAAGCTGCCCCTAAAGGATGACCTGATAAAGATTTTGTTGAACTTATTTTTGGAATGTCCTCTCCAAAAGTTTCTTTTATAGCATTAAGTTCAGTTATATCGCCAACAGGAGTGGATGTTCCGTGAGTATTAATGTAATCAATTTTATTTTTAGCAGTTGCCATTGCCATTTTCATGCATCTAACAGCACCTTCACCTGATGGTGCTACCATATCGTACCCATCTGAGGTTGCTCCATAACCAGTTAATTCTGCGTATATTTTAGCCCCTCTTGCTTTAGCATGTTCGTATTCTTCAAGTACTAATACGCCTGCACCACCTGCAATTACAAACCCATCTCTAGTTTTGTCATAAGCTCTAGACGCAGATTGTGGAGTGTCATTATATTTTGATGATAAAGCTGTCATCGCATCAAACATTGCTGTCATTGCCCAATGAATTTCTTCACTACCACCTGCAAAAACAACATCCTGTTTGCCCATTTGAATTAATTCCATAGAATTTCCTATGCAATGTCCACTAGTTGCACATGCAGAACTCATCGTGTAATTAGTTCCTTTAATTTTAAATGGTACGGCAAGTGTTGCAGAAGCAGTACTGGCCATAGTTCTTGGAACAATAAAAGGTCCCATTAATTTTGGTGTCTTCGCTCTAGTTTTATCTGCAGCTAAAATTACATTTTCTATAGAAGGTCCCCCTGAGCCCATCACAATTCCAGTTTTAAAATTACTTACTTCACTTTCTTCTAATCCAGAGTCTTCAATAGCTTCTTTCATTGCAATATAATTATAAGCTGAGCCCGATCCCATAAATCTAATTGTTTTTCTATCTATATGATCCTCAAGTTTAATATTTGGTTTACCATGAACATGGCTTTTCAGGTTATGCTCTTTATAATCTTTTGCATAAGAAATTCCTGATTTTGAATTTAATAAAGATTGATGAACTTCTTCTTGATTATTTCCTAAACAAGAAACAACTCCTAAACCTGTAATAACTACTCTTCTCATTATTTAAACAAACCTACTTTTAAACTTTCTGCTGAATATATTTTTTTATTATCTGCAAGAACAATTCCATTTGCAAGCCCAACAGTTGTTCCTCCAGGAGACATAATTTTTTTCATATCTATTTCATATCTTACATTTTTTACATTTTGTAATACTTCACCTGTAAATTTCACAGTACCCACTCCTAGAGCTCTTCCTTTGCCAGGATTTCCTAGCCAACCAAGAAAAAATCCTACTAGTTGCCACATAGCATCTAAACCTAGGCATCCTGGCATAACCGGATCTTCTTTAAAATGACAATCAAAAAACCAAAGATCATTTTTAATATCTAGTTCAGCTTTTAATAAACCTTTATTAAAAGCTCCATTATTTTCATTGATTTCTGTTATTCTGTCAAACATAAGCATTGGTGGAAGAGGTAACTTAGCATTACCAGGACCAAAAAGGTCGCCATTCCCACAAGTTATTAGATCATCATAGGAGTATGAGTTTTTTTTCATAATTTTGAGCTCCCTTAATACTTGATTTAATCCTAATATAATATAATAAAACAGTATATTTTATTCGTACTTTAGAATTATTATAAAAAACAATGCCAAAAAAGTGTAATTTTATTGAAAAATTAAGAGAGGCGGGACTTAGACCTACCAAACAAAGATTAAATATGTGCGAAGTTTTGTTTAATAGAGAAAAAACTTTCCATTTCACAATTAATGATTTGGTAAAAATGATATCTGAGAAAATGAATCAAAAGATATCTTTAGCTACAGTTTATAACACAGTTCATGCATTTGAAAAAAAAGGATATTTAAAAGAAATTTCTATCGATAGTCACAAAAGTTATTTTGATACAAATACATCAGTACACCACCATTTTTTTGATGAAGAGACGAATGAGCTAATCGATTGTGATGAAAATGATATTGATCCGGTAAATATAAAAAAAAATATTACTGGGAAGAAAATAAATTCAGTGGAAGTTTTGATTAAGGTTGCGAGTGATAATCAAAATCAAAAATAATTTAAATAAATCATACACTTAAAAACTACATTATAATAATTCTAAACTATTGACATACAGTCAAGATGCATTATATGATTTAAAATCATTAAAAAGGAGAAAAAATGTCTTTAAAAGGAAGTAAAACAGAGGAAAATTTAAAAGAAGCATTTGCTGGTGAAAGCCAAGCAAACAGAAGATATCTTTATTTTGCACAAAAAGCTGACATAGAAGGTTACAATGATGTAGCTGCAGTTTTTAGATCAACAGCCGAAGGTGAAACTGGTCACGCACACGGTCATTTGGAGTATCTGGAGGAAGTTGGTGATCCAGGAACTGGTATGCCGATTGGTGAAACAAAAGCTAACCTGGCTTCTGCAGTACAAGGTGAAACTCATGAGTACACTGATATGTACCCTGGTATGGCCAAAACAGCTAGAGAAGAAGGCTTTGAAGAAATTGCTGACTGGTTTGAAACTTTAGCTAAAGCTGAAAAATCACACGCTGGTAAATTTCAAAAAACTTTAGAGTCTATTAGTTAATCAAATTTCTTAGTGGGCGTTAGTCGCCCACTAAAAACAATTCAAATTTCAAATAACTTAATTATATGAGCAAAGAAGGAAGCTTAAGTGCACCTATAAGACACCCAATAGATTTTGAGCATCCTGATTTTACAAATCCTGAAAAATTAGATGCTGAGATGAGAAGAGTGTTTGATATTTGTCATGGATGTAGACGATGTTTTAATCTCTGCGATTCATTTCCGAAGCTATTTGACATGATTGATGAATCTAAAAATGAGGATGTTGAAAGCTTATCTAGCGATCAATTTGCCCCTGTTGTTGATGCATGCACTTTGTGTGATATGTGTTTTATGACTAAATGCCCGTATGTTCCACCTCATGATTTTGACTTAGATTTTCCACATTTAATGCTGCGATATAGAACAGCTCAAAAAAAATTAGGTAAATTACCAAGTGTACCGACACAATTAGCTCAAATAGATCGAAATGCTAAAATTGGAGTCATGTTCTCTAGAATAATCAACTGGACATCAAATATTAAAAATAAATTTATTAGAAAAATTTTAGAACTTATTACTGGAATAGATAAAAGAGTTCAGCTGCCAAAATATAACTCAGAAACTTTTTCAAATTTTTTCAAAAAAAATAAAAATAAGATAAATTATCAAATACCTTCTAAAGATAGAAAAGTTGTTATCTATTCAACCTGTTTTGTAAATTTTAATAAAAAAAATACAGGAGTTGCTGCTTTAAAAGTTTTAAAAAAAAATGGTGTAGAAGTTCAGGAGACTTACCCTGGCTGCTGTGGGATGCCGTTTTTAGAGCAAGCAGACCTTCCAAAAGTTGTTGAACAAGCAAAAAAAGTTTCCAAGGATTTAATTGAATGGATTGATAAAGGGTATAAAGTAGTAACTTTAACAGCAAGTTGTGGATTGATGTTAAAATTCGAATGGCCTTTGTTATTACCAAATGATGCAAAAATTAAAAAATTATCTGCAAATGTTATGGATATTGATGAGTATGTAGTTGATATAGCAAACAATGAGGGATTAGCAGAAGGATTAAATGAGATTGATGGAGGAGTAACTGTACATCATGCTTGTCATGCCAGAGCACAGAACATGGGTATCAAAGCAAGAGATATGTTAAAATTAATTCCAAATGTTAAAATTGATGTTGTTGAAAGATGTGCCGGTCATGGAGGAACTTTTGGAGTAATGAAAGAAACTCATGATTTAGCAAAAAAAGTTGGAAGACCTGCTGCTAGACAAATTAAAGCTAAAAATAATAAGTATATGGCCTCTGATTGTCCTTTAGCTGGCAAACATTTAAAACAGTTAGAAGTCGATACAAATATATCTAATGATGAGGCACTACATCCTATCGAACTAATGGCAAAAAGTTATAACTTAAAATAATGCCTAGGGAAAAAAAAGAAATCCAAAAAAAAGATATCATGCCTCTAGATGTTTATATAGGGAAGAGACGTGAATTAAGAAAAAATATTGTTGATTACAAAAAAAATCGAAGAGTTGCTTTAGGTCCTTATGCTACTTTTTATTTTGAAAGTTACGAAACAATGTTAGCTCAGGTTCAAGAAATGCTATACATTGAAAAAGGTGGTGATGAACAACTTCAGGATGAGCTTTCTGCGTATAATCCTTTAATACCTAACGGAAAAGAGCTTACAGCAACCTTAATGTTTGAAATAGATAATCCTATTTCAAGAGCGGCGTTTCTTGGAAAAGTTGGTGGAATAGAGGAAACAGTATTTATGAAAATAGATAATGAAAAAATTAAAGCTGTTCCTGAGAAAGATGTGGATAGAACTTCTACTGAAGGAAAAGCTTCTTCAGTACAGTTTATTCATTTTAATTTTACTGATGATCAAATAGAAAAATTTAAATCTAATAGTTCAGAAATTGAGCTTGGTATTCATCACAAAGAGTATTCTCATAGCACAAAATTATCTAAAGAAAATATAGCTTCTTTATCTTCTGATTTTAGCTAGTTTAGTCCCCAAATATTATCTGTTTTAATCCAACCTTCAAATTCTTCTGATGTAATTTTGCACCAACTTTCTTCACATTTTTTTAAAATTAATAATCTTCCCTCTTTTATTTGAGCAATTGGCTTAGCAAAAGATGTAGGTTTTTTAAATAAAACTTTATCTTTTGTAGCTATCACAGAATTACTTTTTTTTAATTGTGAAATATGAATCCACCCACTGTTATTTTTAAAATCTATAATTCGTCTAAAATTTTCTTTTTTATCAATTTGTTTCAAAGGTAAATTTACTTTCTTGTAAACATACTTAATGTCTGATTCAAAACTTGGTCCATATCGTACATTTACTTTATTTTTTTTAAGAGAAACGAATATTTCTCCTGCTTTACTTGAAGTAATAAAGGATATTAAAAGAAAGAATATAAAAATATAATTAATTAAATTTTTTATTTTCACTTTTTTTTGTTTTATTTAATTTAACTTTTCTAAAGTTCAAATTTAATAAATCTATAATAAGAATAAATCCATTTAAATTTTGACCAACTTTTAATATTCTTTTCAAAACTTCATTAGCAAGCATTGTACCAATTGTTCCTGCTACCGGTCCTAATATTCCTTCATATTCACAATTTAATATTTCATCAGTAATAACTTCCTCTTGATAGAAGTCTCTTAAAGAGGGAGTATTTTTATCTATAAAATCAAATGTAAAAATATGACCATCAAATTTACTAATTGCTCCAGTTACCAGATATTTTTTATATCGTAAGCTTAAATCATTTATTAAAAATTTACTTTCAAAATTGTCAGTACCATCAATAATGTAGTCATAATTTTTTATTATTTTTACAAATTTCGCTCTATCTATTTTAAAGTTATAAATATTTATTTTTGTTTTTGGATTGATTCTATTTAGTTTTTTTTTAGCAATTATAACTTTTGAGTAATTTAAATCTTTTTCATCATATAAACTTTGTCTATGAATATTTGACAAGCTAACAATGTCATGATCAACAATACCTAGTGTGCCAATACCAGACCTAGTTAAAAAATCTGCTGCTGGACATCCTAGACCACCCATTCCAATTATTAAAACCTTTGAGTCTAGAATTTTTTTCTGTCCTAGTGGACCTATATTTTTTAAAATTATTTGCCTCGAAAATTTATCTATTTCTTTTTTACTTAAATTTTTGTTCATTTTCCAGTCGAGCCAAAACCACCCTCCCCCCTAACAGTTTCTGGAAGATCATCTGTTTCTTCAAATTCCATTTTGAGTACAGGAGTTAAAATCATTTGTGCTATTCTATCTTTATTGTTTATTAAAAAATCATTTTTTCCATGATTAAAAAGAATTACTTTTATCTCTCCTCGATAGTCACTATCAATAGTTCCAGGTGTATTTAAAACACTTATGCTGTTCTTTGCAGCTAAACCAGATCTTGGTCTTATTTGGATTTCGAAATCACTTGAAAATGCAACTGCAATTCCTGTGGGGACCAAACATGACGAGTTGGGTTTCAGTTTGATGGGTTTATTTAACAATGCCATTAAATCCAAACCCGACGCACCATCTGTTTTGTAATTAGGTAATTCAACTGCAGGGTCTAACTTTTTGATAAGAACTTTTACCATTAATTTAATTGATAGATTATTCTATCAACTATTTCATCAGAAATTTCAGATTTTTTTTTGTAAGAAAGTTTTTCTTTTTTAAAATCTCTGTTTTTGTAATGAATTGTTACCTCATTATAATCAGAATTAAACCCTATATCTTTATTTGATACATCATTAGAAATTATCCAGTCACAATTTTTTTTGTTTAATTTTTCTTCTGCATTTTTATCAACATCAATAGTTTCTGCTGCAAACCCAATTACAAGTTCAGGTCTCATCGAGTTATGGTTGGACACATAATTAAGTATATCTGTATTTTTTTCTAAATTTAAGTTTAATTTCTCTCGTTTTTTAATTTTATTTTTATACTTTTTTTTAATTTTAAAATCAGCTACTGCAGCAGAAAAAATTGCAACATCAACAGGTAAATTTTTTTGAGTAGCAACCAACATTTCATCTGCTGTTTCAACTTTTATAAGATTAATATCTTTAGTTATTTCAAGATTAGTTGGACCTGATATTAATGTTGTATCAAAACCTTTTTTGGATAATGATTTTGCTAGTTCATATCCTTGTTTGCCACTTGATTTATTTGTAATTAAACGAACTGGATCTATATACTCATTAGTTGGCCCTGCTGTAATTAATGCTTTAAATTTTTTGTTATTTTTTTGAGTATAGAAATATTTATCAATTTCTTCAGCAATCACTGATGGATTAGACATTTTACCCTCTCCATATTCACCACAAGCCATATCCCCAACTTCTGGACCAATTAGTTTATATCCAAACTCCTTTAATTTTTTTAAATTGATTTTAGTAGTTGGATGTTCCCACATTCTTACATTCATTGCTGGTGCTAAAATAACGTCTTTATCTGAGGCTAAAACTACAGTAGATGCCAAATCATCAGTTGACCCTTGAGCTAATTTTGAAATTGTATTTGCTGTCGCTGGTGCAATTAAAATTAAATCTGCCCATCTTGAAAGTGAAATATGATCCATTTCAGCTTCATTTTCTACACTGAATAAATCGCTATATACTTTTCCTTGAGAGAGCGATGTAACTGAAAGTGGAGTTACAAATTCTTTTGCACTTTTTGTAAGGATTGTCTTTATTTCTGCACCATTCTTTTTAAAAAGCCTAATTGTTTCAAGACTCTTGTAGGCAGATATCCCTCCACAGATAATTAATAGTATTTTTTTATTTAACAAATTTTTCATTTGCGGAATTAAAATACTATAAGGCCAAAAATTACAAGAAGTAATAAACCAATAATAGATTGATTTCTAAATGCTATCATTTCTGATTTCTTATCATTTAAAGCGGTATATGAATTTGAATTTTGTGGAATTTGACCGCTAGCTAAAAACGTTAACGCTTGATTTGCTTTATCCATAATCTCAGGAAATTCTGGCAATCGTTTAATAACCTCAGACGTATTTTTTAAAGTTTCATTTAAATTATTAATTGGATCTTTTGTCTCTTTAAGCCAGTTTTCTAGTACAGGCTTTGAAGTTGTCCAAATATTTGTGTTTGGATTTAATTTTCTTGCTACACCCTCAACAACAACCATAGTTTTTTGCAACATTAATAATTGAGGTTGAGTTTGCATATTAAACTTTTCTGTTACATCAAACAATTGTTTGAGCAATTTACCTCCTGAAATATCTTTTACTTCTTGACCAAATATAGGTTCACCAATTGATCTCAAAGCTTGAGCCAGATCATCAATTGGCACTTCTTTAGGAACTAATCCAGCCACCAAGTGAACCTCAGCTACTTTACGATAATCTCTCTGAATAAATCCAAATAAAATTTCTGCTAAAAACCTTTTACTGAGTTTATCTAATCTACCCATAATTCCAAAATCTATGGGAACAATCTGGCCACTATTATTAATAAAAATATTTCCTTGATGCATGTCGGCATGAAAAAAACCATCTCTTACAGCATGTCTTAAAAAATGTTGAATAATATCCTCTGCTATTTTATTCGTATCTAAATTTCTTTTCTTTAACTCCTCAGCTTCTCTTATTGAAATTCCATCTATCCAATCTAAAGTCATTACATTTTCACTAGTAAAATTCCAATAAATTTCAGGAACTCTAAACCCAGCGTCATTTTTAGTATTTTCTGCATATTCATTTGCAGCAGCAGCTTCGAATCTTAGATCCATTTCAAGATTGGTTATTTCTTTTAGTAAAAAAACAACTTCAACTAATTTTAATCTTTTTGTTTTTTTAACAAATGATTCAATAATAAATGCAAATAACATCATCGCATCTATTTCTTCATTGAATATTTTTTTTATTTTCGGTCTTAAAATTTTTATCGCTACATCTTTGATTGTTCCATTGTCATTTATTTTTGCTTTATGGACTTGTGCAATAGATGCAGCGGCAACTGGCTCACTTAAATCTATTATTGAATTAAACGCATCAATTCCAAGATCTTCTTTAATAATTTCTTTTGCTTCATTAATTGAAAAGGGTGGCAATCGATCTTGTAGTTTTTCTAGCTTTAAAGATAATTCTTCTCCAATTATATCAGGTCTAGTAGCTAGAAATTGTCCGAGTTTGATAAACGTTGTACCCATAGACTCTAATGATCTGGATAGTCTTTCACCATCATCTTCAATTAAATTATTTTGTTCTTTTTTTTCAAATGAAATAGATAAAATTTGAAATAATATCGTAATAACTAAAGGAGGCTTTTTAAATTTTGATGCAATTTTTAAAATATCAGATTTTGCGATTTTTCTCCCTAATTTAAATAAAGTAATAAGTTTTCTAATCATTAAATTTTCCAACCACTATGAATTGAAACAATACCCCCAGAAAGGTTTCTATAATAACATTTTTGAAAATGATTTTTCTCCATCAATTCTATTAATTCTTCTTGATTAATAAATTGTTCAATACTTTTGATTAAATATTGGTAAGGTTCTTTTTCTCCAACTATAAACTGACCAATTATAGGAATAAGTTTTGAGTAATTTTTATATATAAAATCAAGATTTGAATTTTGAATCTTAGAAAATTCTAGACATAGATAACGTCCACCAGGTTTTAAAACTCTATAGGCTTCTGAAAGTGCTTTATTTAAATTTTTTGTATTTCTGAGTCCAAAACTAATAGTGTAATAATCAAATGAGTTGTCCGCTATAGGTAATTTTTCTGCTGACGAAATAACCCATTTTATATTTTTATAATTAGATAATTTTTCTTTTCCCTGACTAATCATACCTTTATTGGGATCTACACAGGTAATTTCTGCCTCTTTATTTGTGCTATCTAAAAATAACTTTCCAACATCTCCTGTCCCACACGCAACATCAATTAGTTTTCTCTTATCTCTTGGATTCATCATATTAATTAAACTTTTTTTCCAATATCTATGAACACCCATAGACATAAAATCATTCATTAAGTCATATCTATTGAAGACTTTATTAAATACATTTTCTACAAGACCTTTTTTATTTTGAAGATTTTGTTGCATAAAAAATTATATATTGAATATAGTATCAAATGCCAGAATTACCAGAAGTAGAAATTGTTAGACAATCCCTTCATAAAAAGATCAAAAAAAAAAGCATACAAAAGGTAATAATAAGAAACAGGAATTTAAGGTTTAAAATACCAGTTGATTTCGAAAGTTTTCTAAAAGATAAAAAGATAATAAAAGTTAGTAGATTTTCTAAATATTTAATTATTCATTTTCAAAATCACGACTATTGTTTAATTCATTTAGGAATGTCAGGAACAATCCATATTCTTGATAAGAAAAAGCCTTTAAAATTTACAAACACTAGTTTTTATCATTCACCTTTTTTACCTGAAAAACATAATCATGCTGAGTTTATATTTGATAACTTGAAAGTAATTTATAACGACCCAAGACGCTTTGGATTTTTCGAAATAATCAAAAATCATCAAGATTTAGAGAAAAGATTTAAATCAATGGGACCTGAGCCTTTTAGTGATAAATTTAACTTAAATTATGTAATTAATTATTTTAAAAATAAAAACAAGAATATAAAAAGTTTTTTACTTGACCAAAGATTTGTTTCTGGAATAGGTAATATTTATGCAAGTGAAATTCTTTTTGCCAGTAAAATAAATCCATTTAAAAAGGCAAAAAGACTTAATAAAAATGAATGTTTAAATGTTATTTTAAATTCTAAGAAAATACTTCAACAGGCAATCAACAAGGGTGGTTCTAGTATTAGAGATTTTAAAGATATCTTGGGTAATAAAGGTAACTTTCAAAAGGAGTTTAAAGTTTATCAGCAAGATGGTACCGATTGTAAGCGCACGCAGTGCAAGGGTATTATAAAAAAAAAAATAACATCAAATAGATCAACTTTTTTTTGTATTTCTTGTCAAAAATAGTTAAATATTTAGTTGACCACTATAATTTCTCAAGCTATACCCTGCGCAGATGGCAAACACAAAATCAGCAATTAAAAGAATTAGAAGAATATCTAAACAAACTGTAGTGAATAAAGCTAGAAAAAGCAGGTTTAGAAACGCTCTTAAAAAAATGAACACTCTAATTGATGGTAAAAAGAAAGATGAAGCCCTAAAATTTTTACCAAAGTTAAACTCTGAGTTGATGAAAATTGCAAAAACTGGAATTATAAAAAAACAAAATGCTTCTAGGAATGTTTCTAGAATTACAAAAAAAATTGCTGCAATCTAAACGTTAGCTTAAATTTTTTAACAACTCCTGATATCTACATTATATATTTAAGTTTTATCTTAAGTTACTATATTTAGATTTAGTAAATATTTGGATTTAAGTCATTCAATCTATATTTGATTTAATTTAAATTTAATAACTTTTAAGATTCAATCTATATTTGATTCAATTTATAATTTTAAATTTATTTATAATTTATAATTGATTTAAAAAAAATAAATCACAATCATAGATTTTATTTTTTTTTAATTTTCCTTATTAACTTGTTGCAAATTTTTTTAAATAGTTCTAACTGAGATTCCTTCATAAGTTATGAGCAAATACACAATTACAAAAAATATTAACAATTTTTCATCTGAAAGTTTCGAATGGAAGCAAGTGCAGAATGAAATGAAAAATAAACTAGGCTTAGAAATTTATGAGAGCTGGTTAAAAAAGATGACTTTTGTAGAGGAATTTAACAATTATTTGTTATTGTCTGTTCCAACAAGGTTTATAAGAGATTGGATTACATCAAGATATTTAGATCAAATATTAAAAATTATTAAATCATATAAAAAAAATATTATTAGAATTGAGTTTAAAATAGTTGAAAAAGTTCAAGATATCACCTTAAAAGAAAGTAATGTTAAAGAGAATAATACAAATGAAAACGTTTCATTTATAAAAGATTCTTACCTACAGTATAATAGAATTGATCCAAATAAAAGATTTGATAATTTTATAACAGGTTCAAGTAATAAATTAGCTTACGAAGCATCATTAAAAGTTTCTGAAAACATTTCTCACTATAATCCGCTTTATATTTATGGTGGAGTGGGAATGGGAAAAACTCACTTATTAAATTCAATTGGTTTAGAACTTAAAAAAAATAATAAAGTAATGTTTATTTCTGCTGAACGTTTCATGTATCAGTTTGTAAAATCAATTAAATCAAACGATATGGTTAAATTTAAAGAATATTTTAGAAATACAGATATTTTATTAATAGATGATATCCAGTTTATTAGCGGAAAAGAAGCTATGCAGGAGGAGTTCTTTCATACTTTTAATGCATTACTTGATAAAGGATCTCAAATAATAGTTTCAGCCGATCGATCACCAAATAAATTATCAAGGATTCAAGAAAGAATTAAATCAAGATTTTCTGGTGGATTAGTTGTTGATATTCAAAAGCCGGACCTTGGACTAAGAAAAAAAATAGTTGAAAAAAAAACTGAAGAATTGAATGCTTTATATTCCGAACAATTACAAGTTTCTAGAGAGATTCAAGATTTTATAAGCAATGAAATAACCGGAAGTGTAAGGGAACTTGTCGGTGCAATAAACAGAGTTGTTTCGTTTTCAAGAATTTACAACAAAGTCCCAAATCTTGCTGAAACAAAAGTAGTTTTAAAAGATTTATTAAATTTAGCAGAAAATAAGGTTACAATTGATTTAATTCAGACAATTGTTTGTAAGTTTTTCAAAATCAGCAAAAATGAAATGTTATCATCTAGAAGATCAAGATATTTAGTAAGACCTAGGCAAACTGCGATTTATCTAACTAAAATTTTAACTTCCAAATCATTACCTGAAATTGGAAGAGAGTTTTCTAACAGAGACCATACAACAATAATTCATTCAGTAAAAACTATTGAAAAGATAAAAGAAAAAGATCCTGAAATGGTTGATAATATAAATAAATTAAAAAACCAGATTTTATATAATAATAAAGAAAATGAAATTTAACGTAAATCAACAAGACCTTCAGCAAGCATTAAATTATTGTCAAGGAGTTATTGAAAAAAGAAGTACATTACCAATACTTTCTAATATTTTGTTAGATGCAAGCAATTCAAAACTTACTATCACAGCGACTGATCTAGATTTAATATTTATACATCAATTAAACAATATTGAAATTCTAGAGGAGGGTAAAACAACCACAACCTCCTCAATCATGTATGATATTATAAGAAAATTTAACTCTGGAAAAAAAATAAATCTTTCTCTAACAGATATAAGCAAACTACAAGTAGAGTCTGAAAAATCTATTTTTAATTTGAATTGTATAAGTGCAACAGAGTTTCCACTGACTGATGAAAATTTTAATCAAAATGAATTTATAATTAAATCAAAACAATTATTGAAATTATTAAATAAGTGTAAATTTTCAGTTTCTAATGACGAAACAAGGCATTACCTAAGTGGAATTTATTTTCATCAAACAGAAGTTGATGATAAAAATTATTTAACTGCAGTTGCAACTGATAGTCACAGAATGTCCATTTCTAAAATTAGATTAGAGGAAAAAATTGATTTTGATCCAATAATTTTACCTAAAAAAACAATTTTTCAACTTTGTTCTTTATTAGATAGCTACGACGGAGATGTAAAAGTTTCAAATGTAAAATCAAAAATAAAATTTGAATTAAGTAACAGCATTTTAATTTCAAAACTTATTGAT
This sequence comes from uncultured Pelagibacteraceae bacterium, assembly GCA_902538255.1. Taxonomy (GTDB): domain Bacteria; phylum Pseudomonadota; class Alphaproteobacteria; order Pelagibacterales; family Pelagibacteraceae; genus Pelagibacter. The sequence continues at coordinate 204,731 of CACBEJ010000001.1, forward strand.
GGAAAATTTCCTAATTATGTCCAAGTTATACCTAAAAATAATCAAAAAAAATTAGAAATAGAATTAAAATTATTTTTAAATTCTGTTGATAGAGTAGCATCTGTTTCATTAGATAAAAAAGATGGTGTAAAATTCAATTTATCTAAAGATACTTTAAATCTTTCGGTAAATAATACCAATAGTGGTGATGGTAAAGAGACTTTAAGTGTTAATTTTGATCATGATTTAGAGATAAGTTTTAACTCTAGATATATGATTGATGTTGCTTCACAACTAGATGGAGATAGAATTGAAATTTTCTTTAATGATACTGGTTCACCAGCACTAATAAAAGATCCAGGTGATTTTGATAGCATTTTTGTTGTAATGCCAATGAAGGGCTAATTAATTATGTCTAACTCTGAATAAATATTTTTTTCAAGAATTTGAATAAAATTTTCTTTTTTTAACCCAGAAGGAATCGGTTTTAGAATAGAGATTGTTATAGTTCTATTAGATTTTTTTTCACCTTTTTTAGGCCACACATATCCAGAGTTAATTGCAACTGGCTGACAAGTAACATTTAGCTCTTCATAAATTCTCGAAGCACCTTTTTTAAAAGGTGGTCTTTCATCTGGAAGAACTCTAGTTCCTTGAGGAAAAATAATTAAAGGTCTATTAGAAGTAGCCATCATTTTCGAAATATCATCAAAAAAACCCAAGTTATCTTTTGTAACTTTGTTTCTTTTTATTGAAATTGATCCTATTTTTTTTAAGTACCAACCAAAAATTGGAATTAACAATAATTCTTTTTTTAGAATGAATACAGGTGAGTTAAAGATTGTTTGTAAATAAAAAGTTTCAAACATTGATTGATGAGATGCTGCTATAAAAAATTTTTCATTATTAATAATATTGTCTCTTCCTTTGATTGAAATTTTTACTGAAAGAACAAACCTTAAACAAAAACTGGCCCAATGGCCCATTAATTTACCTCCCGTCAAAACAACCTGTTTAGGTAAAAAAAATGATGGTAAAAAAATTATCGAAATAAAGATGATTCCAGTGAAAAACAATATTGAAAATAAAAAGTTTCTTATCATTTTTGTCAAAAGCTAAATTATATCTTTATGCTTTTGTCTTTTTCTTATTACTTTAATTTTTGATCCCTTTATTAATAATTCTATTGGTTTAGGTCTTAAATTATAATTTGAGCTAAGTGACATTCCATAAGCTCCCACATCACATATTGCTATTAAATCTCTCTCTTTTAACACTTGAAACTTTTTTAATGTAACAAATTTATCTGTACTTTCACAAATAGGACCTACGAATTCATATGGTTTTTTAGATGTTTTGTTTGATTTTGTAACAGGTAAGGTTTTGTGAAACGCACCATACAAAGCAGGTCTCATTAAATCGTTCATCGCAGCATCTAAAATGATAAATTTTTTACTTCCACTATCTTTTATATAGATTATTTTTGATACTAATGTCCCGGTATCGCCAATAATTGATCTACCTGGTTCAAATATAATTTTAACTTTATGTTCTCTTAAAAATTTAAGAATAGCCGCGTTGTATTTTTTATAATTAAGTTTTTTAATTTTATCAGTGTAAGTAATGCCCATGCCTCCACCTAAATCTATAAATTCAAATTTATGATTTGATTTATTGAGAATTTGACTGACAGCTTTGAGCATTTTTTCATAAGGTCTATGGTCTAAAATTTGACTGCCTATATGAACACTTAAACATTTTAAATCTATATTTTTTGAATTCTTGCAATAATTTATAATTTCATAGAATGTATTTTTGTTTACACCAAATTTATTTTCTTTTTTCCCAGTGGATATTTGACTTAATGTTTTTGCATCTGTATTAGGGTTTAGTCTTAAACCAATTTTTATTCTTTTATTTTTTGTTTTTGCTATTCGATTTATTTCTTTTATTTCACTTAAAGACTCAGCGTTAATAAGCAAAATTTTTTTATCTATAGCAAAGCTGATTTCACTTGTTGTTTTACCAACACCAGAGAATACTATTTTGCTTGGATTAATTCCTGCTTTTAATGCCATCATCAGCTCTCCTACTGAAACAACATCAGCGCCTAACCCAAATTTTTTAATTTCTCGAATTATATTTACATTTGTGTTGGATTTGACTGCAAAGCAGATAAGTGGTGAAAAAGATCTAAAGCTTTTCTTAAAATTATTAATATTTTCTTTTAATTTAGAATAAGAATAAGAATAAAATGGAGTTCCAAATTTGTTTGCAATTTTTTGGAGACTAATTTTTTCTATTGTTAATTTTCTATTTATGTATTTCATTAAGTTAAGTTAATTAAAACTTTTTTTATTTCTGCTTTTTTATCTGGATCAACGTATTTAGGATCACCTTTTTTTCCACAAGAAATAACTACACAAAATAACAATATAATTATGGTAAATTTTTTAATCATTTTTCTTTTTTATATTTCATTATCATTTTTTTAATATTATCAAAAGAAGTTCCACCATAAGATTTTTTGGAATTAATTGAATTCTTTAAATTAAATACTTTTAATACTTCTTCTTTAAGTTTAGGTTCAACTTTTCTTAATTCTTCTAAAGTTAATTCATTTAATTTCTTTTTTCTTTTTTCAGCAAAATTAACTACAGCAGCAGTTTTTTGATATGCTTTTCTAAAAGACATTGAGTGATTTTTAACAAGATAGTCAGCTAAATCAGTGGCTGTAATATATCCAGAATTAGCAAGCTCTAACATTTTACTCTTATTTGGGTTACAATTTTTTAGTATTTCATCGCAAATTTTTAAACAATTATTTAGATTGTCGTTAGATTTGAAAACAATCTCCTTATCGTCTTGTAGATCTTTAAAATAAGACAGTGGTAACCCTTTTAAAATTGCAAGCATCGAAAATAAATTTCCATAAGCGCTTCCTGATTTACCACGCAAGTACTCTAAAAGATCAGGATTTTTCTTTTGTGGCATTATGGAAGATCCGGTAACGACTTTATCAGATAAATTGATCAAGTTAAAAGCATCCGAATTCCAAATAATCAACTCTTCAGCAATTCTAGAAATATGCATTGCACACACAGATGAAGCATATAAAAAATCTAAAACAAAATCTCTATCCGAAACTGTATCAATAGAATTATTAGTAGGTATTTTAAAACCAAGTTTTTTGGTTGTATAATTTCTGTCTATATTAAATGATGTTCCTGCTAAAGCCGCAACACCTAAAGGATTTTCATTTAAACTGTCTAAATTATTATAAAATCTCTTTTTGTCTCTATTAAACATTTCTACATAAGACATTAAATAATGTGCAAAAGAGATAGCTTGAGCATTTTTAAGATGTGTAAATCCAGGCATAATGGTCTCAACATTTTTTTCAGCTAACTTAATAGTGCTCTTAATAACTTTATTAATGTTATTATTTATTTTGTTGGTTGAATTTTTCATCCAAATTTTAAAATCAGTAATTACTTGATCATTTCTTGATCTTGCAGTGTGAACGTAGCCAGCTTCTTCACCTATAATTTGAAAAAGTCTCTTTTCGATATTCATATGAATATCTTCATATTTTTTATTAAACTCAAATTTATTGTTTGTTATTTCCTTGTAAATTTTTGTTAGTCCATAAATAATTTTATTTTTTATTTTGAATGAAATTATTTTTTGTTTAAAAAGCATCTCAACATGAGCAATTGATCCTTGAATATCTTCTTTATAAAGTCTTTTATCAATATCTATTGAATTACCGACTTTTTGAAATAAACTAGATGCATTTTTTTTTATCCGTGTGTTCCAGATTGCTTGGTTGTTTTTATTTTTTGCCATGATATTTAATTATACCTATTTAACATGAGATTTTTAATAATATTTATTTTTTTGATAACAAATGTTGTAGCTGAAGAACTGCCTAGTATTAAAAATATTGTAATCCATAAAGTACCAAAAACATACGATAATGTTATTTTTTTAGACAAAAAAGATCAAAAGATAAATATCAATGAATATAAGGGTAAATTATTATTATTGAATTTTTGGGCGACCTGGTGTGCACCGTGTAAAGAAGAAATGCCATCTTTAGATAAACTTCAAGCCAATCCAGAATTAGACAAAATAAAAATTTTTGCAATTAATATTGGGAAAGAAAATTTAGAAAAAGTTAACAAATTTTTTCTAGATCTAAATATTAAAAACTTTCAACCTTATTTTGATCCACCGACAACATTAGCAAAAACGTTTTCTCTAAGAGGTGTACCTACATCAATTTTAATTAATAAAGAAGGCCAAGAATTTGCAAGAGTAATGGGTTCAATTGATTTTGAGGATAAAATTTTCATCGATTGGATTAAAAAGTACAACTAATTTTTGAAAAAATAAGCAAAGCCAACTAAAGCAATGATAGCAATAAACTGTAAAATAACTCTTAACTGCATTAATTTATTTGAATATTTTTTACTTGTATCTCCTCCCTTAAAAAGAGTTCCAATACCTAAGATTAAAACTACTCCAACAGCTATTAAAAGAGCTATTGATATAACTTTTACTAATATTCCTGAAATCATATTTTTATTTTAGATTGTGTTTTGACATAAAAAACATAATTTATCTACTATGACATTTTGCCTAGATTCCATTATTATTAAACCAGAAAACGGTGTTGAAATCAAAAATGCAATTATTTTGCTTCATGGTTATGGAGGTGATGGAAAGGATATAAGCATGCTATCTCTAAATTGGAAAAGACATATGCCTAATACTGTATTTATTTGTCCAAATGGTCATGAGCCATGCGCTATAAATCCTTCAGGCTATCAATGGTTTGATTTAACAAAAGAGAATTCTGATTACATATTACAGCAATCAATTAAAGCTGAAGAAATTTTAAAAAAATTTATCAATGAAATAAGACAAGATTTCAAGTTATCAAATAGTCAAATCTGTTTATCAGGTTTCAGCCAGGGATGTATGATGTCTTTAAATGTTGGTCTTACATCTGAAGAAAAATTTTTATGTATAGTTGGTTTTTCTGGAAAAATAATAAATCAAAAAGATTTGAAAAATAGAATCAAAAATAGTACTGAAACTTTACTTATACATGGCGAAGCTGATCAAATTGTCCCATCTACACACCTATTAGAGTCAGAAGATTTTTTAATTAGAAATAATGTTAAAGTAGATACACTATTAATTAAAAACTGTGACCATCATATTCCTATTGAAGCATCAAGTACAGCTTTAAATTTTATCTTAAAAAAAATTTAATATCTCTTATTATTGATAAAATTGTTTAACTAAGTTAAAATTAATCAATGAATAATTTTATCGAACAAAATGTTTCATTAGAAAAGTGCCCTGCGCTAGTACTCAATGCAGACTATAGACCTTTGAGTTACTACCCTTTATCTTTGTGGTCATGGCAGGATACAGTTAAATCTGTTTTTCTTGATCGAGTTATTATTGTTAGTAATTATGATAGAACAATAAGAAGTCCATCATTTAATATGAAATTACCAAGTGTTATCGCATTAAAGGATTACATTGTTCCTCAAAGCAAGCCAAGTTTTACTAGATTTAATGTTTTTTTAAGAGATAAATTTTCCTGCCAATATTGTGGAAGCAATGAGGAGTTAACTTTTGATCATTTATTACCCAGATCAAAAGGGGGTGAAACTAATTGGGATAATGTTGTAACAGCTTGTTCTGCATGCAATGTAAAAAAGGGTGGAAAACTTTTAAAATATTCAGGTATGAAGTTACATCAGTACCCTTATCGACCATCAACAGAGGATCTACATAAAAATGGTAAAAATTTTCCACCAAATTTTTTACATAAAAGCTGGATGGATTACTTATATTGGGATGTAGAGTTAGAATCTTAAATTTTCTCAGAAATATTTATTGCAATTTTTGATCCAGTTTTAATAATTTTATCTAATATAGAGTATGGACCTTTTTTTGTTGCACCCTTTTCATAAGCAATATCTTTATGATTTAACTCATCTTCTCTAAATTTAATTATTTTTTTTTTAAGTTTTGGTTCAGTATTATTAAGTTGTTTTATTTGGTTTAAATAATGTTCATCTATCACTTCTTCAACAGAAGCCGTACAAAGCATAGCTGCTTTCTTACCAAGTAAAGTTGAACCAAAACCTAATCCTACACCTAATAAATCCCACAAAGGTAAAAATTTTGTCGGTTTTATATTTCTTTTTTTAATTTCCCCTTCAAAAAAATCAGAATGTTCTTTTTCATGAACTTTCATTTCCTCAATTGTTTTTTTTAAAGCTTCATCTTTAACTAATGTGTTTAAAGCAAGCAACTGTCCTTCATAAATTTTAACAGCACCACGTTCTCCTGCATGATCAACTCTAATAAACTCTTCTATTCTTTTTTTACTTATTGTTTCCATAATTTAAATAAGCTTTTGTTGTAAAATAAACAATTATTATTGATATTATCATATTATAGCTTGTAAGTGATAATCCTAAAATTTTAAATGTAACATCTTTGCAAGTTACATTTTTTTCTTGTAATTGTCTTAATATGTCCTCTTTTGACAATAAATTGGAGCCATTTTTTAAATCGCAAACTAATGATTCTTTAATAAAACCTTGCTCGATACCTAAATGATACAAAGACAAAATAGTAGCAGCTAAAAAAATTATAATAAGAGAAAGAATGAAATATTTTTCAAGATTAATAAATTTATAATTTAATATAATAATTATTAATGATAATAAGTATGGAATTCTTTCCAACACACATAAGTTACAAGGTTGATGACCTAAAACATGTTCAATGAAAAATGCTGAAGATAAAGCAATAATGCTAATTAAAAAAATTAACTTTAATGTAATTGTTTTGTTAATCTCAACCATTAAATTTTAAAAATAAAAAAATAATAATAAATATTATAACTATAATAATTCCAATCATGGTGAACCATTTTGATCCATGTTTTTCCATATACTCTGTAAATAATTCTCCAAATCTATAAGATAAATAGGCAACTATAAAAAATCTCAGTCCTCTTGAAATTAAACTAACAATTATAAAAACAGGAAGATTAAAAGCAATTAAACCACTTGAAATCGTAAAGGCTTTATAAGGTAATGGAGTAAAGCCTGCTAAAAAAAGAATACTCAGCCATGCCAGGAATCCACTACTTTGAGACATGCTTAATTTTAAATTTTTGACTTTATCTTGATAACCATAAAATTCGATTAGATACATTGCTAAATCTAAAAATAAATAACCTATCAAATAACCAAAGATTCCTCCAAGAACTGAAAATATTGATGCTATTAAAAATATTTTCAGATATTCCTTTTTTTTAGCAATAACCATTGGGATTATCATTGCATCTGGAGGTATAGGAAAAAAAGAACTTTCTATAAAAGATACAAGCCCTAAATAAAAATTTGAACTTTTATGTGCAGCTAATTCTAAACATTTTTTGTAAAGTGTTTGAAACATTTTTTGGTTTTAATATAAATTTAGTTCTTATACTATTTAAATATAATTTAATTGAATACCTAGGGCGAATGGCGGAACTGGTAGACGCGCACGACTCAAAATCGTGTTTCGCAAGAAGTGAGAGTTCGATTCTCTCTTCGCCCACCAAGAAACTATGAATTTAAATAATTTAAATAATTTGATCGAATTATTTGCTAATCAAGCAAATAAACAAAATAAAAGAGATATTTTTTTAGAATGGCTAAACCCGAGTAATAAAAAAACATACACATGGGAACAAACTGAAAAGAATATTTTAAAATTATCAAGAGTTATTAAAGAAAATATAAAAGAAGGTGATAGATGTCTTTTAGTTTCTGAAAATAGACCTGAGTGGTTTGTCTCTGATTTAGCTATAATGTTAGCTGGTGGAATTACAGTTCCAGCATATACAACTTATATAGAAGATGATTATAAGTATTTGATAGAAGATTGTGAACCTAGCTTAGTTATAGTTTCAAATAATGAAATGCTACGAAAATTAAATAATATAATTAATGAAAAAGATTTTATTAAAAAAGTTATAACTTTAGATGAAATAGCTAAGGTAACAAATAATTTAAGTTTAAATAACAAAGAAAAATATTTAGATTATAATTCTATTTTAAATAATAAATTATTAGTAGACGACAAAATTGAAAATAATAAATTAAAAAGAAATTCTCCTGCATGTATTATTTATACTTCTGGTACTGGGGGTAATCCCAAGGGAGTAATCTTAAGTCATGGTGGAATTTTGAATAATGTTGTGGGATCGTGTGAAATTACAAAACCATTATTTAATTCAAGACCAGTATTTTTAACTTGGCTTCCACTTTCTCATTCTTATGAGCACTGTCTTCAATTTGTACAGATAGCAGTAGGAGCTAGAGTATTCTATGCTGAAAAAATTGAAAAACTTTTAGAGAATATATCTGAAGCAAAGCCTTCAATTATGGCAGCTGTCCCTAGGTTCTACCAAAACCTTTATGACAAAATAAACATGAATTTAAAAAAACAGACAGGTTTAAAAGCAAAATTAATTGATGCAACAATTCGTTTGGGAAGAAAAAAACTATTAAATCAAAATATGACTTTTTCTGAAAAATTACTTAATTTTGTAGTTGATAGATTAGTTAGAAAAAAAATTAAAAAACAGTTTGGTGGGAATTTGAAAGCTTTCGTTTCAGGTGGTGGTGCTCTAGATAAAGAAATAGGTGAATTTTTAAATGCCATAGGATTACCGACTCTCCAGGGTTATGGTTTAACAGAAACATCGCCAGTAGTAAGTTGTAATCCAATACATAAAATAAAAGTGGAAACTGTAGGCCCTCCATTTAAGGGGAATGAAGTTAAAATTGCAGAAGATGGAGAAATTTTAGTTAAGGGTGAAAATGTAATGTTGGGGTATTGGAATAAAAAAGATGAAACTGATAAAGTTATCATAAATGGATGGCTTCACACAGGTGACATTGGAGAAATTGATCCAAACGATGGTTATCTAAAAATTACAGATAGAAAAAAAGATATTATTGTAAGTGCTGGAGGAGATAATATTTCACCAGCTAAAATTGAAAATATGATCACTAATGAGCCAGAAATTGATCAATGTATGGTTTACGGTGATAAAAAAAATTATTTAGTTGCACTAATAGTCCCTAATAAAGAATTTTTAAATGAAAAAGAAAAAATTAATGAAGTAATTGAAAAAATAAATATAAAATTAACTTTATTGGAAAAGATTAAAAAGATTCAATTAATAGATGAAAATTTTTCTATTGAAAATGGTTTAATGACTCCAACAATGAAAGTGAAAAGAAAAAAAGTTACTGAAAAATATAAAAATCAATTAGAAAATCTTTATTAAAAAAATAAATAAAACAGTTTATTAACCGCATAAACATTAACTTAATTAATAAAAAAATTTTATAAAATAAAAAATTAAAAAATCATTTTTACAAAATTAAACTTTTAATTAAAGAATTGACATAACTTGAAGAAAAAAATAAAAATATATTAATAGCGAATCAAATTGATTCGTTTAACTAAAAAAAGGGAGCTAAAGATGCCTAAGAAAAGAAAAAAAGCGGCAAAGAAAACTAAGAAAAAAGCTAAGAAAAAAGCTAAGAAAAAAGCAAAAAAAAGAAGAAGAAAATAGTAACTTAGTATTCTTTACGAAAAACGCTTCTCATTACAGTTTGTGTGAGAGGCGTTTTTTTATTGATCAATCCCATCGTCATTTTCAGAAATCTGCTCATCTTCGGTCAGTTCATCACTAGAGGTTTTTGTAACTGCTACAGGCTTAGGTTGACCTCCTTGGTTTCTTTTTAATGCTTTATCTAGTTTTTTTTGTGTATCTTCTAAAGATACATTCAAAACAATTTGAAACTCTGATAAAATTCTTTCGTAAGCTTTCTCAAACAATTGTCTTTCACTATAAGATTGATCAACCATAAGATCATCACCTTTATTTAAATCTCTAACTACTTCAGCTAACTCATATATTTTTCCAGAAGAAATTTTAGCTTCATATTCTTGTGCTCTTCTGCTCCACATTGATCTTTTTATTTTTGGTTTACTTTTAAGTATTGAAATACATTTGTTAACTTGATTGATTGTTGATAATGGTCTCAAGTGAGATTGCTTATTTACAGGTACCATTCCATTAGCTTTATCTTTTTCAAATTTTATGACATATGCTTCGACATCAATTCCACCAATATTAATTTTTTTGAATTCTGTAATTTGGCCAACACCGTGCTTTGGATACACAACAAAATCTTTAACTTTGTACTCTCTTTTTTCAGTTTCTTGTTTTTTTATCTTTTTAATTTCAGGCTTAATTTCATTTGTTTTTGAAATTCTTAAATTATCTACTTTCGTTTCAGCTGTTGATTCTGAAGCTTTAATTGTTTTTTTTGTCTTAGTTAATTTATTAGGAACTTTTTTAATAATTTTTTTTGTTTTTTTAAAAATTACTTTTTTTGCTTTTTTTGCTTTTACAACCTTTTTTTTAGAAACTTTTTTTTTTACTTTTTTATTTGTTTTGCTTTTAAAGATTTTCTTTAAAATATTTTTCGTACTTATTTTGCTCATTTTTAAATTTTTCGTGATCCGCTGGTGGATCTTTTTTTTCGCTAATATTAGGCCAGATTTCAGAGTATTTTTTATTGACCTCTAACCATTTTTCACTTCCAGGTTCAGTATCTGCTTTTATGGCATCGACAGGACATTCTGGCTCGCAAACGCCACAATCTATACACTCATCGGGTTTAATTACAAGCATATTTTTACCCTCATAAAAGCAATCAACTGGGCACACATCAACACAGTCTGTTAATTTACACTTAATACAATTGTCGTTAACGATATATGTCATTTTAAATTTTGTTTAATTTTTTCTTTAATATCGCCCATTGTTTTATTGTCAATATAAAGCAGCCCCGCAAGTCGTCTCATTAAACTAGTTTCATACATATCTGCTTCATTGTTGGAATAAATTATGGACCACAGAGCCTCTACTATTTTAACTTTATCCTTCTCAGGTAAAGCTTTGGCTTCTCGAGTGAAATCTAAAATCTGATTTGAGCTTTCTTCAATTATTTTTGCTTCTTCGATTGTTTTAGAAATATCTTTTTTTTCTACACCAAGCTCATCAAGAGTTCTTTTAATAATTTCTTCCTCTTTATCTGTATAATTTTCGTCAATCTTAGCAGCATGAACTAATAAAGCACAAACTTTTGTAGGAAAGTTATTATTTTTCATTTCTTCTTTTTTAAAAAACATTTTAACTTAAATTTAAATCTTTTAATATTTTAAACGGATTTTCATTTGAGATTTTTTTTGTAGTCATTTTTTTAAATCTCTTACTAGGACTATATTTGAAAAATGTTTCATTTTCTTTCTCAAAAATTTTATAGTTCATTTTTTGAAGTAATTTTTTAAAATTATCTTTACTACATCCTAAAAGATTTAGCATTTCTGGAACTAATTTTATTTCAGGACTTTCTTTTGAACTAGAATTTATTATTAATACAAATAATCTTTCTAAAATATCTATTCTTACAAAAAAATTATCAAATCTTTCAAATCCACACAAAAGCATAAAATTTTTATTTTTTATTTCTTTATCATCTAAAAAGTTTAGACCAAATGTAGGTGGTTTTAAATTATGAAATTTTTGATAAAAATTTTTCCATAATAGTGTTCGTAAAGATACTGCTTCTGGTTTAATTAATTGATAAAGGAAAACATGGTATCTTCCAAATTTTACCCCCAAGTCTCTAAGAATTTTTCTATCATTTTGCTCTAGTTTTTTTAGGTATTCAGAAACTTGGTCTCTTTTTAATACTCCATTATTTTCATAGAGTTGGTATGCTAAAGCTTTAATTGATGAATTATTTTCTTTTATATTTTTTAAATCAATTAAACTTTTAAGAACATTATTTATTTTTGCTTGTATCCATTTGTAAATATACTCATTTAATTTTTGTTTAGAGTTTTGTTCAACAATATCATCTAAGATTAAATCAAAATTTGGATTTAAGTAGTCATTACCTGTTGTTAATTTGGCAATTGGAAAATCGTTCCAGTAAATTTTAAAATCTTCATTTAAAATTATCAATCCTGTATCAATTATTGATTGAATACGTTTTTCTAATTCTGGACCAATAGTTTGTCTGGCAGCTTTTTTTAAAGATTTAATGTCAGTTTCTAAAGCACCTTTTTTTAGATCTAGTTCTAGTTTTAGACCTTTTATTTTTCCAATAAATTGATCGTCAATTTTAACATCATTGTTTTGTAAAATTTCTGTTTTAAATTCCATATCTTGTTTTAAACCTCTTGCAAGCACACTTGCTCTTTTGTCAATAAAAGTTTTAGTGAGTTCTTCATGCAATCTGTCTGAAAGTCTATCTTCTAAATGTTTAGTTTTTTCAATCCAATAATTTTGATTTTCTACCCAATTATTTTTATTCGAAACATATGACCAAGTTCTTACATTTGCAATTCTATTTGATAAAGAATCTACATTTCCGTCTAATTTATCAAGTTTCATGAGCTGTAATCTCATATAATCTTCAGAAATTAGTCCTTTTTTGCTAATTAAAAATTTAAATACATTTCCGATTACTTCAAAATGATTTCCATAAGTTTTTTTAACAAAATCAGGTATTTGGCAACACTCCCATAAAAGAATTAAAGTTTTCTTATCAAATCCTTTATTTAAAATTCTTTGATCTTTTAAAAAATATTTTAGCGCTTTTTCGTCCTCACATTCATGAATTTTTCTTAGCCATTCCACCTCGGGTTTTTCTTCTAGACTTTTAATTAAACTAATTGGGTTATTGAAATTAAGATTTGAATTTCTCCAAAACAAAGTTCTAATTTCCTCAAATTTATGATTTTCCAATAATTCTACCTCTTCTGGAGAGATTTCTTTACAATCGCCAGTAATACCAAAACTTCCATCGTTAAGATATCGACCAGCTCTACCTGCTATTTGACCTATTTCAGATAGATTAAGTCTTCTTAATTTTTTTCCATCAAATTTCTTAATATTCGAAAAATAAACAAAATCTAAATCCATATTTATTCCCATTCCAATAGCATCTGTTGCAACTAAAAAATCGACATCACCAGACTGATATAATTCAACTTGAGCATTTCTTGTTTTTGGACTTAGTGACCCCATTACAATAGCGGCCCCACCCTTTTGTCTTCTTATTAACTCAGCAATGGCATAGACTTCTTCTGCTGAAAATGCAATTATTGCTGTTTTTCTGTTAATTCTTGATATTTTTTTATGACCTGCGTAAGTAAGTTTAGATAGTCTTTCTCTATTTATGAATTCAATATCCCCATCTAATTTTGATATAATATTTCTAATAGTATTTGAACCCATTAGCATTGTAAGTTTTTCACCTCTAATATTTAAAAGTCTATCAGTAAAAATATGACCTCTTTCGTGATCAGAGCACATTTGAATCTCATCCACTCCAACAAACTCTAGATGTTTGTCAATTGGCATAGACTCTACCGTACATAAATAATATTTAGCGTTTGATGGAATTATTTTTTCTTCTCCAGTTATAAGTGCAACTTTATCTAAACTTATTTTCTTTATTACTTTGTCGTATACTTCCCTTGCAAGTAATCTAAGTGGAAATCCAATCATACCACTTTCAAAAGAAAGCATAGTTTCGATAGCAAGATGGGTTTTACCTGTATTTGTAGGGCCAAGAACAGCTGTAATTTTTTTTTTAGTCATTTCTACTATTTGTGCTTATTTTTTTTTACCTACCAGATATTGTTATTAGTAAAGAACAAAAATAGACTAAAACATGACCGAATCGGAGGGTAAAAAGTTCTCATTTTCTTTTAAATGTTAGTGAGATTATCATAAAAAGATTAATTCTATAACAGAATTTTAATTTAATAAAAATGAGTAAAAAACTTTGGCAACCTTCTCTAATTTTAAAAAGAAATTCAAATTTATTTGCTTTTGAAAATTACATCTCGAAAAAGTTAAAAATAAAATTTAATAGAAATTATAAAAACTTGTTAAATTGGAGTATTAAAAATTCACCTGAGTTTTGGAGTAGATTTTGGGATTTTAGCAAAATTATAGGAACTAAAAGTAAAAAAAAATTTAGAAAATCAAAAATATTTTATAAAAATTTATTTTTACCAGGTAGTAAACTAAATTTTGGTGAAAATATATTATCAAAAAATAATAAAGAAAAAGCAGTAACCTTTATTAGTGAAAATGGATTTAGAGAAGAAAGATCATGGAGACAATTAAACTTAAATACTAATAAAATTTCAAAATTTTTAAAAAAAATAAATATTAAAAAAGGAGATAGAGTAGCAGCCTATATGCCCAATACTATTGAAACTGTTGAGGCATTCATTTCCACAACTTCTTTGGGAGGAATTTGGTCATCTTGTAGTCCTGATTTTGGTTCAAAAGGTGTCATAGAGAGATTTTCTCAAATTAATCCAAAAGTTTTATTCATCACTGATCAGTATTTTTATAATGGAAAAAAAATAAATGTTTTAAAAAGACTTCCAGAGATTTTAAAATCAATACCATCAATTAAAAGTGTTATAATTAGTAGCTATCCTGGAAAAAAGTTTATTAAGAATAAAAATAGATTTAAAAAAATTAGTTTATTTAAATGGAATAAATTAATGCAAACTAATTCCGAAAAAATCAATTTTAAAAGATTTGATTTTGAAACAGAGTTAGCAATATTATATTCAAGTGGAACTACTGGAAAACCCAAATGTATTTGTCACAGATCCGGTGGCGTTTTAATTCAGCACATGAAGGAACACCAATTACATTGTAATATTAAAGAAAATGATAACGTTTTTTATTTTACGACATGTGGATGGATGATGTGGAATTGGTTAGTTAGTTCATTGGCTTCTAGAGCTTCTATTGTTCTGTTTGATGGATATCCAATGTTTAAATCGTCTGATTTGCTTTTAAAAATAGCACAAAAAGAAAAAATAACTTTATTCGGAATAAGCGCAAAATACGTAGATGCTTTAAGAAAGTTTAAACCAAAACTAAAATATAAATTTAAACTAAATAAATTAAGAACAATTTGTGCAACAGGTTCGCCTCTCTCAGAAGAGAGTTTTCAGTATGTTTATAAACACATTAAAAAAAATGTACACTTGTCATCTATTTCTGGTGGTACCGACATTGTTTCATGTTTCGTATTAGGAAATTTATATCAGCCAGTAAATATAGGAGAAATACAAAACAAAGGTTTGGCTCTAGATGTAGATGTTTTAAGTGATAAAGGGAAGTCTTTAAAAAATATTAAAGGAGAGCTTGTTTGTAAAAATCCCTTTCCATCAATGCCTTTAAAGTTTTGGAATGATAAAAATGATATTAAATTTAAGAATGCATATTTTAATAAATTCAAAAATATATGGCATCATGGTGATTATGCAGAAATAAAGAATAATGGTGGGTATATAATTCATGGAAGATCAGATACCACCTTAAATCCAGGAGGAGTTCGACTTGGAACAGCAGAGATATATTCAGAGGTTGAGAAGTTTAAAGAAATAAAAGAATCTATTGTTGTAGGACAATCATGGGATAATGATGTTAGAATAGTTTTATTTATTGTAATGAGCAAAAATTTTCTATTAACAACAAAATTAATTAATAAGATAAAATTAAAAATAAAAAAAAATACATCTCCAAGACATGTTCCAAAAAAAATTATTGTTGTTAAAGATATTCCTCGAACAAAAAGTGGTAAAATAGTTGAACTAGCGGTTAAAAGTAAGATAGAGGGAAGTCAAATTAAAAACATCGAAGCTTTAGCAAATCCCGAAGCCCTTGAACAATATAGTAATTTAAAAGAATTAAATATATAAATACAACAAATTAACCTCCAGGTCCCAAATTAGAAGGTTTTATTTTTATAATTTTCCACACACCTGATGCAGAAGTTATAATATTATCATTAGATCTTAGTTCACAAAATAAAAAGACAAGAGTATTTGTTTTTTTTAAAATTTTTGTATTACCAATAATTTCATCTTTAACTTTTGAGGCACCAATAAATTTTATATCTAAAGAAATGGTTACACATGGAGCATTTCCAGCAGCTCTATGTGCAGCTGTTCCTGCGCCTGCATCTATTAATGCAGACAAATAGCCTCCGTGGGTAATTCCAGCAGCATTTAAATGATTTTCATTAATTATAGATTTAAATTCGTATTCATTTTCTGAAATAGATCTAAATAAAAGACCCCCATTGTGTTTCATAAATCCAGGTTTAATACTTATTTGCTCAAATTTATTACTCATAATTTTTTATAATACAAAAGTTAAGATTAATAAAATAATTAAAATAATAATAAAAAAATATATTACTGATTTTTGTAAGGATGCTTTTAAAAGCCAATCAAACATTTCTATTTCCTTTTTGGTGGACCGCCCAGAACTCGAATCTGGAATCTCCCGGTTCGTAGCCGAGCGCCTTATCCAATTTGGCCAGCGGTCCATTAAAATAATATATCAAAGTTTTTGATGTAATTTAACTTATAAAATATTAAGTTAATTACTTTATGAACAAAAAACCTAACGATGTTGTGATTACATCTGCGCTAAGAACTCCAATAGGAAGATATAAAGGATCATTAAAGAATCTTAGTGCATCAAAATTAGGGTCACTTGTAATTAAAGAGGTAATTTATAAATCAAAATTAGATGTAGAGGAGATAGATGAAGTAATCATGGGGCATGTTTTAACTTCTGGACTTGGCCAAAATCCTGCTAGACAAGCATCAGTCGGAGCTGGAGTACCAGTTTCAAAACCTGCTCATATTATCAATCAAGTTTGTGGATCTGGATTAAGATCTGTTGTTTCTGGTTATCAATCAATCAGCTTAGGAGAAAATCAAATAGTTGTTGCAGGTGGTCAAGAAAATATGTCTAGTGCAACTCATGCAATTTATTATAGAGAAGATAAAAAATTTTCTGAAAAAAAATTAGTAGATACAATGATAAAAGATGGTCTATTAGATTCATTTAATGATTATCATATGGGTGTTACAGCTGAGAACGTTGCTGAGAAATATAAAATTTCAAGAGATGAACAAGATAATTTTTCTTTAAATTCTCAGAAAAAAACAGAAAAAGCATATAGTGAAAATAAATTTCAGGATGAGCTGATTAAATTACAAATTGAAGACGGAGATAAAAAATTTATTTTTGAAAAAGATGAACATCCTAGAGAAAATTTAAGTATAGATGATTTAAAAAAATTAAAAACAGTGTTCAAAGAAAATGGTACTGTAACACCTGGAAATTCCTCAGGCATAAATGATGGTGCTGCAGCTTTAGTTTTAATGTCTAGGGAGCAAGCAGAAAAAAAATCATTAGAGTCATTAGTTAAAATTGTATCTTGGGCTACTTGTGGGGTTGAACCTTCATTAATGGGATTGGGACCTATACCTTCAATTCAAGAAGCTTTATTTAAAGCAAATTGGAAAATAGATGAAGTAGACTTATTTGAAATTAATGAGGCATTTGCAGCTCAAAGTATTGCGGTAGTTAAAGAATTAAAAATTTCTGAACAAAAACTTAATGTTAATGGAGGAGCAATAGCTTTAGGTCATCCGATCGGAGCCTCAGGGGCAAGAATTTTGGTTACACTCGTCCATGAAATGATAAAGCAAGATAAAAAAAAAGGTTGTGCGGCACTCTGTATTGGTGGTGGTATGGGAATAGCTATGTGTATTGAGAGAAGCTAAAAAGCTCAATATTCATTTATTTTTTTATTTTTTGTATAATAAAAATGTAAGATTAACAAAAAAACCTTATTAATGTGATAAAATAAAATCCAATAATAATTTTTTGGGTATATAAAACATTTTAAAAATGAGCGAAAAATTACTTGTTCCTGACATTGGTGACTTTGAAAATGTTGAGGTTATAGAGATACTTGTAAAACCCGGTGATCAAATTAAACAAAATGATCCAATAGTCACAATTGAAAGTGATAAATCAAGCGTAGAAATTCCTTCTACCATCGCTGGAAAAGTAGATAGTTTAGCAGTTAAAGTTGGTGATAAAGTTTCTAAAGGAGATTTGTTGCTTAATCTTACATCATTATCAAAAACACCATCAGAAAGCACTCTTCCAAAAGATACAGAAAATATAATTAAACAAGCAGAAGAAGCAATGGTTGAAAAAAAAATTATATCTGAACCTATAATTGAAAAAAAACAATCTACAATTCAAGTAGTTAATGGGGCTGATATTGATCCACTTGAAACTCAAGATTGGTTGGAATCTTTATCTGCAGTTATTTCGAAAGATGGAAATCAAAGAGCTCATTTTTTAATTAAAGAACTAATTAACAAAGCTTATCGTGAAGGAGCAAATATTCCTTATACTCAAAATACACCATACATTAACACAATACCTCCCGAGGCTGAAGTAAAGTCTGGTGGCGATCAAAATATTGAAAGAAGAATTAGATCATTAATTAGATGGAATGCTGCAGCAATGGTGGTTCGAGCAAACAAAAAATATCCTGAGCTTGGTGGACACATTGGTACATTTGCATCTGCTGCAACATTATATGATGTTGGGATGAATCATTTTTGGAGAGCAAAAAATAACAAATTTGGTGGAGATTTAATTTATTTTCAAGGACATAGTGCTCCAGGAATGTATGCTAGAGCTTTCTTAGAGGGTAGATTAAATGAAAAACAATTAGATAGTTTCAGACAGGAGGTAAAACCTGGAGGTCTATCGTCATATCCACATCCATGGCTAATGCCAAATTTTTGGCAGTTCCCTACTGTATCCATGGGGTTAGGTCCTATGCTTGCCATATATCAAGCTAGATACATGAAATATTTAATCAATAGAGGTTTGATTAAAGATGAAGGAAGAAAAATTTGGGCTTTTTTAGGCGATGGGGAAATGGACGAACCTGAGTCGATGGGAGCGATTGGATTAGCTGCAAGAGAAAATTTAGATAATTTAATATTTGTAATTAATTGTAATCTTCAAAGATTAGATGGTCCAGTAAGAGGTAATGGAAAAATTATTCAAGAGCTTGAGGGAAGTTTCAGAGGATCTGGATGGAATGTAATAAAAGTTATTTGGGGGTCATATTGGGATTCATTGCTTGCTAATGATAAAACTGGTCACTTAATAAAAATTATGAACGAGACAGTAGATGGTGAGTACCAAGCAATGAAAGCAAGAGACGGTGCTTATGTAAGAGAAAAGTTTTTTGGTAAATCTCCTGAAACATTAGAATTAGTTTCAAGCATGTCAGATACAGATATTTGGAGACTTAATAGAGGTGGTCACGATCCTCACAAAGTTTTTGCTGCATATGATAAAGCGATTAAACATCAGGGAAGCCCAACAGTGATAATTGCAAAAACTATCAAAGGTTATGGAATGGGAAAATCAGGAGAAAGTGTAAATACTACTCATCAAACTAAAAAATTAGATGTAGACGACTTGATGTACTATAGAGATAGATTTGATGTTCCCTTAACAGATGACCAGGTGAGAAATATTGAATACTTTAAGCCTGACGAAAATTCTCCAGAAATAAAATATTTAAAAGAAAAAAGAATTAAATTAGGTGGATATTTACCTGAACGTTCGACTTTCGCTAAACCAATCAAAGCACCCTCAAAAGATATTTTCGATTTTATGAAATTATCAACTGGTGAAAAAGAAATGTCTACTACCATGGCCTTAGTAAGAATGTTAACAAATTTATTAAGGGATAAAAATATATCTCCTAGACTGGTTCCTATTATTCCTGACGAAGCAAGAACGTTCGGTATGGAAGGATTTTTTCAAAAAATAGGGATTTATGCTCATGAAGGACAAAAATATGAACCTGAGGATGCTGCTCAATTAAGCTCTTATAGAGAAGATAAAAGCGGTCAAGTTTTAGAGGAAGGGATCAATGAGGCTGGTGCAATGTCTTCATGGATAGCTGCTGCAACAGCATATACTAATCATGATATTGAAATGATCCCAATTTATATTTTTTATTCAATGTTTGGTTTCCAAAGAATAGGAGATCTAGCTTGGGCAGCTGGGGATAGTCAGGCTAGAGGATTTTTGGTGGGTGCAACAGCTGGAAGAACAACTTTAGCTGGAGAAGGCTTACAACACCAGGATGGGCATAGTCATTTAATTGCATCAACTATTCCAAATTGTGTATCTTATGATCCTACATTTCATTATGAATTAGCAGTAATTTTTCGAGAAGGTCTAAGAAGAATGCATGAGAAAAATGAAAATGTTTTTTATTATATTACAACAATGAATGAAAATTACTCACACCCAGAAATGCCGAAAGATAAAAATTGTGAGGAAGGCATTCTAAAGGGTATGTATAAAATAAAAGAATTTAACAAATACAAAAAAACTAAAATTCAACTTTTAGGATCAGGAACAATCTTAAGGGAAATGATGTCTGCAGCAGAGATTTTACAAAATGATTATCAAATTGACAGTGAAATATGGAGTGTAACAAGTTTTAATGAATTAAGAAAAGATGGAATGGAAGTAGAAAGATATAATCTTTTGAACCCAGATAAAGAACCTAAAAAATCTTATGTTGAGCAATGCCTAGGTCAAGCAGAAGGCCCAATTATGGCTGCATCTGATTACATGAGAATGAATTCAGATCAAATAAGACCTTATACTAATAAAAGTTTTTATTCATTAGGAGCAGATGGTTTTGGAAGAAGTGATACAAGAAAAAATTTAAGAAAATTTTTTGAGGTAGATAAAGAACATTTAGTTGCTTACGGTTTAAGTATTTTGGCAAAAGAACAGCTTATAACTTCTAAATATGCAAAAGATGCAATGAAGAAGTATAATATTGACACTAACAAACCAATGCCAACAAAATTATAAATGTCAGAAACCGAGATTAAAGTACCTAATATTGGAGATTTTAAAGATGTTGAGGTCATTGAGGTATTAGTTTCTGAAGGTCAATCAATTAAAAAAAATGATGCTCTTATAACAATTGAAAGTGATAAATCTAGCGTTGAAATACCATCAAATTTAGAGGGCAAAATTAAAAATTTAAAAATAACAGTAGGAGACAAAGTTTCCGAGGGCGACTTAATTTTAACTATAGACAGTGTTTCAGAAATTAAAAAAGAGGAGGTTAAAGAAATACAAGAAATTGAAAAAGAGTCAAAAAATATTGAGGTAATAAAACCTGAAATCCAAGAAAAAACTTTTTCTAAAAAAAATATTTCAGACATTTCATCTGCAAGTCCAAAAGTTAGAAAATTTGCTAGAGAACTCGGTGTAGATATTAATCAAGTAGTAGGAAGTCAGAAAGATGGTAGAGTTATTGAAGATGATATTAAAAAATTTGTTTCATATAATTCAAAAAACAACGTTGTAGTAAAAGATAGTAAACCAGATAAAATTAAAAATGAATTTGAACATTCTGATTTTGGTGAAATAGAAATTAAAGACATACCAAGAGTAAAAAAATTATCATCAAAATATCTTACAAATTCATGGACAACAATTCCTCATGTTACAAATCACGATGAAGCCGACATAACTGAGATGGAAAGTTTTAGAAGTTCATTAACAGATATGTATACTAGAGAAAAAATTAAAATTACACCTTTAGCATTTATAATAAAGGCTTTAGTTGCATCTCTTAAGAAATTTCCTAGTTTTAATTCTTCTATCGACGAAATTGAGACTGGAAAAATGACTTTAAAAAAATATTACCATATTGGGATAGCAGTCGACACACCAAATGGATTAATGGTTCCAAAAATAAGAAATGCAAATAACAAAAAAATTTCTCTTATAAGTAAAGAATTAAAAGAGGTAAGTGAACTTTGTAGAAATTTAAAAATTGATAAACGAGAATTGTTTGGTGGCTCGATGACGATTACGAGTTTAGGTGGTATAGGAGGTTCATTTTTTACTCCTATAATTAATTATCCTGAAGTTGCTATATTAGGAGTAGGAAGATCGGAAAAAAAACAAATTTTTATGAATGGGAAGTTTCAAACTAGGACTATGCTCCCAATTTCTTTATCTTATGATCACAGAATTATTGATGGTGCGGAAGCAGCTAGGTTTAACAATGATCTAAAAGAGAATTTAGGCAAAAATTTTGCTTACAAATTAGCTGTCTAATTTAAAATGAGTAAATCCATATCATTATTTAGTGCCTTATTGTGCACTTTCATTTGGGGAACAACTTTTATTGCCCAAGACACAGGCATGGATAATATCGGTCCTTTTACATTTAATGCTGTGAGATTTTTTGTTGGTTTTTTAGCCATAATTCCACTTATGATTTTATTTGAATTAAAAAATTTTAAATCAGAATTTAAATTAGATAAAAAAACTTTCATAATTTATTCATTGTTAATTGGAATTTCTTTATTTTTAGGCTCTGCACTACAACAAGTTGCTTTGCTTTATACAGATGTTGCAAATGCTGCTTTTTTTACAATTTTTTATGTCCCAATTGTACCGATTATCATTTTTTTGTTTGGTAAAAAATCAATGCATTGGAGTGTATGGCCTTCTGTAGTTCTATGTTTAATTGGAGGTTATTTATTAACAAACTTTCATGATGCAACAGTTAGATTAGGAGACACTTTAGTAGTTCTCGGAGCTTTATTTTGGAGCACTCATATTATTTTTACTGGGATCATTATAACTAAATACAATCTTCCACTTACCTTAGGAGCTGTGCAGACTTTAATTGTAGCTATTTTTTCATTTATAATTGGAATTATTTATGAAGAATTTATTTTAAATAATATTTTAATGGAAATTTATTCAATTTTATATGCAGGTATATTATCTGGTGGGTTTGCATTTGTTTTACAAATTTATGCTCAGCGTAATATTACTCCAGCACCTGCAGCTATAATTTTTTCTCTTGAAGGTGTATTTGCGACTATAGCTGCGTGGTTTATTTTAAACCAAATTCTAGATGTTAACAATTTACTTGGATGCTTTTTTATTCTATGTGGAGTTCTCTTGTCTCAATTACTTCCTTTAATTAAAAAGAAATATACTTAATAAATTAAACTAAATAAAATCAAAGCAATTATTATTCTATAAATTACAAACGCATTCATTGAAAATTTATTTATATAAATTAAAAAAAATTTAACTGTTAGAAAAGAAAAAATAAAAGAAGATATAATTGCGATAATAACTAAGTAATTAAACTGAATTGGTTGTTCAAAAACATCTTTTAAGCTTAAGACACTAGCTCCAGCTAACGCTGGGATTGAAAGTAAAAAAGATATCTTACTTGAGTCTACTCTATTAAATTTTAAAATTCTTGCAGCTGTTATAGTAATTCCTGCCCTACTTACTCCAGGCATAAGAGAGAAAATTTGGAAAATACCTATAAATATTATTGACTTAAAATTTAAATTTGAAGAAATTTTTTTATCAAATCGATTTTTGTCTGAGAGGTATAAAATTATTGCAAAGATTAATGTAGACCATGCAATAATTTCTATATTTCTTAATTGATAAATCAAATTTGTACTATAAAGTATGTATCCAACAATTATTAATGGAATAGATCCTAATACAATTAAATTTAAAATTCTTTTATTTTTTCTAGCATCAAATAGTTCATCTCTAAAAAAATAAATTATTGCTATTAGCGAACCTAGATGGAGGCTGATATCAATAAGCAAAGAACTAGATCTAAATTCATATAAAGTAGAAACCAAAATTAAATGAGCAGAAGAACTAATAGGAAGAAATTCAGATATTCCTTGAATTGCAGAGAGAATTAAAACTTCTATAATATTTTGAAACATTATTTCTTCGTAACTTATAAAGTATTTATTTAAAACAATTCGATTTAAGCATAATAGCTATGCAATAATTAAAAACTTGTTTATTAGCGGTAATAATTGAAAAATTAAGGTCAATATATATGACCTATTTTATGCTTTATATACATAAATCAAGGTATATTTTGCCGAGACTTAAATAATATTATGTCAGACAAAATGCTCAAATTTGTTAAAATAGGTCAACAAACTCCACCTAAAAGAGAAGTTGATAAGAGAAAGAAAGATTTTAATGAAATTTATGATGATTATATTAACGAAAAAGCCAAAGAACAGTCGAGTAGGTGTTCGCAATGTGGAGTACCTTTTTGCCAAGTTCATTGTCCTTTAAGTAACAACATTCCAGATTGGCTTAAACTGACAGCAGAGGGAAGATTAAAAGAGGCATATGAATTATCTCAAAGCACAAACAACATGCCTGAAGTGTGTGGCCGAATTTGCCCCCAAGATAGATTATGCGAGGGAAATTGTGTAATTGAACAGTCTGGTCATGGAACAGTAACTATTGGATCAGTAGAAAAATATATTACAGATAATGCTTGGGCTAAGGGTTGGGTAAAACCAATTAAGGTAACGAATGAAAAAAATCAAAGCGTAGGAATTATAGGAGCAGGTCCTGCTGGTTTAGCTGCTGCAGAACAACTAAGAAAAAATGGATATAAAATTACTGTCTACGATAGATATGATAGACCAGGAGGATTATTAATTTACGGAATTCCAAATTTTAAATTAGAAAAAGAAGTTGTAGAGCGAAGAACAAAACTTTTAAAGGATGGAGGAATTGAATTTGTTCAAAATTTTGAGGTTGGTAAGGATGCAAGCCTAGACCAATTGAGAAAAAAACACGATGCAATTTTAATTGCTACAGGGGTTTATAAAGCAAGAGAAGTAAACTTACCTGGAAATGATCTTGATAATATTTTTCCTGCAATGGATTTTTTAACAGCATCTAATAAAAAAGGTTTAGGAGATAATGTTGAGTTGTTTGATAAAGGAATTTTAAACGCAGAAGGTAAAGATATTGTTGTAATCGGTGGGGGTGACACAGCAATGGATTGTGTAAGGACTTCTATAAGACAGAATGCAAAATCTGTTAAATGTTTGTATAGAAGAGATAAAGAAAATATGCCAGGATCTGCTAGAGAAGTTGCTAACGCAGAAGAAGAAGGTGTTGAGTTTGTATGGTTATCAAGTCCTAAAGAATTTAAAGGTAAAAATAAAGTAGAAAAAATAATTGTAGACCAAATTAAATTAGGTGATCCAGACGAGACAGGAAGAAGAAAGCCACAAGTACAAGAAGGCTCAAGTTATGAAACAAAAGCAGATATGGTTATCAAAGCACTAGGTTTTGATCCTGAGGATTTACCAAATTTATTTGATAGTAGTGAATTACAAGTAACAAAGTGGGGAACCATTAAAACAGATTTTGATACTATGGAAACAAATATAAAAGGTGTGTTTGCTGCCGGTGATATAGTAAGAGGAGCTTCATTAGTTGTTTGGGCGATAAAAGATGGAAGAGATGCAGCAGCTTCAATTAAAACTTATTTAGAGAGTAAATCTAAAGTGGAAAAAAGAGTGGCTTAATGGAAAATTATAAAAAGAACCTTCACCTTTTAAAAGAAAATAATGTTTATTCAGAGGACATGGAGCATGATGCTTGTGGTGTTGGTATAATTGCATCAACTGAAGGTAAAAAATCACGCAAAGTTGTAGAGTATGGTATCGAAGCGTTAAAAGCAGTTTGGCATAGAGGCGCTGTAGATGCCGATGGGAAAACTGGTGACGGAGCTGGGATTCACGTTGAAATACCTAAAGATTTCTTCATTGAAAAGATAGAAGTGACAGGACACACACATGACAATTCTGAAATATGTGTTGGCATGATATTTCTACCTCGGAATGATTACTCAGCACAAGAAAGTTGCAAAACTATTGTTGAAAGTGAATTAACAAAAAATGATTTTAGTATTTACGGCTGGAGACAAGTTCCAGTTAATCCAAATGTATTAGGAGAAAAGGCATTCCAAACAATGCCTGAAATTATCCAAGTACTGTTTAAACCTTATGATCCAGAATTAACAAATAAAGATTTAGAAAGAAAAATTTATGAAACTAGAAGAAAGATAGAAAATGAAGCTTTTAAAAAGTCTTTAAACAATTTTTATATTTGTTCATTGAGTTCTAAATCTATCATTTACAAGGGAATGTTTTTAGCTGAAGCTATCTCAGATTTCTATCTTGATCTAAAAGACGAGAGATTTGTTTCAAGGTTTGCTATTTTTCATCAAAGATTTTCAACAAACACAGCACCTAGTTGGAATTTAGCTCAACCCTTTAGAGCTATAGCACATAATGGAGAAATTAATACTTATAGAGGAAATAAAAATTGGATGAAAGTTCATGAACAAGAGATGAATAGTCCCCTTTTTGACGATATTGAAAACTTAAAACCTGTTATACAACAGGGAGCATCAGACTCTGCTGCATTAGACAATGTTTTTGAATTATTAAATATATCTGGTCAACCTGCGCCTTTGGCGAAGCTTATGTTGGTTCCAGACGCATGGTCAAAAAAAAATAAAACTCTAACAAAAGATCACCAACAATTATTTAATTTTTTAAACAGTACTATGGAGCCATGGGATGGACCGGCGGCTATTGCTGGAACTGATAATGAATGGGTTATAGCTGCAAATGATAGAAATGGATTAAGACCTTTAAGATACGCAATTACAAAAGACAAATTATTATTTGCAGGTTCTGAAACAGGGATGATTGAATTAAATGAAAAAAGAATTTTGTCAAAGGGAAGATTGGGCCCTGGGGAAATAATTGGAGTTAGAATAGAAAAAGGTAAAGTATTTACTAACAAGCAAATAAAAGATTATTTAGCCAAAGAATATAAACACTTTAATTCACAAATTATTGACCTAGATGATAAGTTAACTATTTCAGATGAAAAAAATTCTTTTTCGGGAGATGATTTAAGAAGAAGACAATATACTTTTGGAATAAGTTTAGAAGACCTTGAGCTTATACTGCATCCCATGGCGGAAGATGCTAAAGAAGCGACTGGGTCTATGGGGGACGATACACCATTGGCTGTTTTGTCAGATAGGTATAGACCGTTATACCATTTTTTTAGACAAAATTTTAGCCAAGTCACAAACCCACCAATAGACTCTTTAAGAGAAAACAAGGTTATGAGCTTGAAAACAAGATTTGGAAATCTTGGAAATATTTTAAATTTTGATAATTTAACAAAGCAAAATATTTATGTTTTAAATAGTCCAATATTATCAAATTCTCAGTTTGAAAAATTTATAAATTTTTTTGGTAATAATTCATCTATAATTGATTGTACTTTTTCCGAGGAAGAAACTTTATTTGATTCAATTAAAAAAATTCAAAAAGAAGCTGAAATTGCAGTAAGACAGGGAGTTACTCAATTGATCTTAAGTGACAAAGAGCTTTCTAACTTAAAACTTCCAATACCAATGCTTTTAGCAGTTGGATCAATTAATTCGTTCCTTATTGAAAAAAAACTAAGAGGATATGTATCTATCAATGTTCAATCTGGAGAAGCTTTAGATACACACTCTTTTGCAACTTTAATAGGAGTTGGGGCAACTACCGTAAACCCATATTTAGCATTTGATAGTTTATTTCAGCGTCATGAAAAAAAATTATTTGGCCAATTTAGCTTTAATGAATGTGTGGAGAGATACATAAAATCAGTAAACGCAGGTCTATTAAAAATTATGTCTAAGATGGGTATTTCAGTTCTAAGTTCTTATAGAGGTGGATGTAACTTTGAAACTGTAGGTTTAAGCAGAACAATTGTTGCAGATTATTTTCCAGGAGTTGTCTCTAAAATTTCAGGTATTGGGCTTACGGGGATAGAGAAAAAAATTCGAGAAATTCATAAAGAGGCATTTGAAAGTACTGAAAGTATTTTGCCGATAGGTGGAATATACAGATATCGTAAAAATGGTGAAACTCATCAATACCAGGGAAAATTAATTCATTTACTTCAAAGCGCTGTAGGATCTAATTCTTATGATGCTTATAAAAGATATGCAGACGGTATTTATAGTTTACCACCTATAAATCTTAGAGATTTAATTGATTTTAGAGAAAAAAAATTAAGTGGACCAATAGATATTTCTGAGGTTGAACCAATAGAAAATATTTTAAAAAGATTTGGAAGTGGGAGTATGTCTCATGGAGCTTTATCTAAAGAGGCACATGAAACTTTGGCAACTGGAATGAATCGGATCAAAGGAGCTTCATGTAGTGGAGAGGGTGGTGAAGACGCAAGTAGATTTAAAGTTTTAGATAATGGTGACAGTGCAAACTCAAGAGTTAAACAAATAGCTTCTGCAAGATTCGGAGTAACAGTTAATTATCTTAATAATTGTAATGAGATAGAAATTAAAATTGCACAAGGTGCTAAGCCTGGTGAGGGAGGTCAGCTGCCTGGATTTAAAGTTACAGAGGAAATTGCTAAACTTAGACATTCAACTCCTGGAGTAACTTTAATATCACCACCACCGCATCATGATATTTATTCAATCGAAGATCTTGCACAACTAATTTATGATTTGAAACAGATAAATCCTAATGCAAGAATTGGAGTTAAGCTTGTTGCTTCCTCTGGAGTAGGAACAATTGCAGCTGGTGTAGCTAAAGCAAAAGCAGATATAATATTAATTTCTGGACATAATGGTGGGACAGGAGCAACACCACAGACTAGTGTTAAGTATGTTGGAATACCATGGGAAATGGGTTTGACGGAAGCAAATCAGGTATTAACTTTAAATAATCTTAGACATAAAATTACATTAAGAACAGACGGTGGAATTAAAACTGGAAGAGACGTGGTGATAGCTGCAATGATGGGTGCTGAGGAATATGGTGTTGCTACTACAGCATTGGTTGCAATGGGATGTATAATGGTAAGGCAGTGTCATTCAAATACATGTCCTGTAGGCGTTTGTACTCAAGATGAAAAGCTTAGACAAAAATTTACTGGAACTCCAGAAAAAGTAGTTAATTTATTCACATTTATAGCCAGAGAAGTAAGAGAGATATTAGCAAATTTAGGTTTTAAATCATTAAATGAAGTGATTGGTAGGACAGACTTGTTAAAACAGGTTAGTAAGGGTTCTCCAAATTTAGACGATTTGGATTTAAATCCTTTATTTGTTCAAGCTGATACTGGAAATAATCCAAGGTATTGTGAGGATCAAGAAATAAATAGTGTACCAGATACTCTTGACCAAGAAATTTGGCCAGAAATTGAACAAGCTTTAGATAATTCTGAAAAAATTGAAAAAGAATATCAAATAAAAAATACACACAGGGCAGTAGGCACAAGAATTTCTCATCATTTGTATAAAAAATATGGTTATGAAAAACTTGATGAAAACTTTTTAGTTTTAAATTTTAAAGGATCAGCGGGCCAATCATTTGGTGCATTTTCTTCTAAAGGCTTGAAACTTGTATTAAAAGGAGATGCAAATGATTATGTCGGAAAAGGTTTGTCTGGAGCTACAATTTCGATAAAATTATCTGAAGAGAGTAATTTAGTTTCAAACGAGAATACAATTTTAGGAAATACTGTTCTTTATGGAGCTACCTCAGGAAAACTTTTTGCTGCTGGCCAAGCTGGTGAAAGATTTTCAGTTAGAAATTCTGGTGCAGTTACAGTAATTGAAGGATGCGATTCTAATGGATGTGAATATATGACTGGTGGAACTGTAGTAATTTTAGGAGATGTTGGTGATAATTTTGCAGCTGGTATGACAGGTGGAATGGCTTTTATATATAACAAATCTCAACAATTTGAAAAGAAAGTAAATCCAGAGTCAGTAGTTTGGCAAAATGTAGAGACAGATTATTGGAAGGAATATTTAAAAAATTTAGTTAGTGAGCACTTTAAAGAAACTGAGTCTCAATTATCAAAAAAAATAATTGAAAACTTTGATGATGAAGTAAATAATTTTGTTCAGGTATGTCCTAAAGAAATGTTGGATAAATTAATAAATCCAATTACTTTAAAAAAAGATATAAAAAAAGTTAGCTAAATTAATAATTTAAGCTCTTTTAAAATTATATGTAGGCATTTTTTATTTGATAAACTATGGTCACCTTTTCTTATAATATTTAATTTTTTCTTAGCTTCTGGAAATAATCTTAAAACTTTTCTTGAATATGAGACAGGAACTGCCTCATCTTTTTCACCATGTACCATTGTGACTTTAATATTTGAATTTATTTTCTTATTTAAGACTTTATTTTTTCTACCATCTTTTATTAATTGTAGAGTAATTGGGTATTCATAATTGCCATGTTTTAATTGAAAAATACCCTTACGTATTATTTCTTTTTTCATTTTTTTGGTAAATTTTTTCCACATTAAATTTTCTAAAAATTCAGGAGCAGCCCCTATTCCCAAAAATCCTTTAATCTGTTTTTTGAAAATTTTGAATTGATTAAGCGAAATCCATGCACCCATACTTGAACCAATTAACACAAATTCTTTTTTCTTAACGTATTTTTTTATTAAAATTGATGTCTCTTTACTCCATTTTGAAATATTTCCATTTTCAAATTTTCCAGAAGATTTACCATGACCAGAGTATTCAAGCGCTAAAAAACTTATCTTATTTTTTTTAGCGAATTTCAAAAATGCATTTGGTTTTTTTCCTTCAAGATCTGACTTAAAGCCATGCAAAAAAACTATAAAAGAACTATTTTTAAAAAATTTGTAAATATATCTAATTTTCTTAGCATTTGATAATCGGTGAAATCTGAAATTTGCCATAATCGTTTATAAGATTTATCTATTAATATATAATCATATCAAATGTCATCTGATTTAAAAGTTTTACAAGTAATACCAAAATTAGGCTATGGAGGAGCTGAAACAGGATGTTATGATATTGCCCATTATTTACCTGAAAATAATTGTAAATCATTTATTGTAACAAGTGGTGGTGAATTACTTAAATTTGTAGATAGAAAAAAAGTTAAAATATTTAGACTCCCAGTGCAAAGTAAAAATCCTTTACTAATTTTAGTTAATGCTTTTATATTAATTGGAATAATTTTAATTTATAATGTTACTCTAGTTCATGCGAGAAGTAGAGCACCTGCTTGGTCATGTTTGTTAGCAACAAAAATTACAGGACGAAAATTTGTAACTACATTTCACGGAACATACAATTTTAAGAGTAACATAAAAAAAATTTATAATTCAGTAATGACTAGAGCAGATTTAATTATTGCAGGATCTAATTTTATTTTTTCTCATATTAAAAAAAATTATTCAAAATATTTAAATGATAAAAAAAAATTAATGGTTATTTTTAGAGGAATAAATGTTGACTACTTTGATCCAACAACCAAAATTGAAATTGATGAGAAAAAATTGTTAAAAAAATGGGACATTGAAAAAGATAAAAAAATTATACTTTTACCTGGTAGATTAACTTCTTGGAAGGGACAGGAAGTTTTTATTGAGGCAGTTAACTTAGTAAATATAGAGCTCGGTTATGAGGCTTTTTATGCTGTCATTTTAGGTAGTGATCAAGGTAGAGATTTATATAAGAAAAAATTAATAAGACTTTCAGAGCAATACAGATTATTGAAACAAATAAGATTCATAGATCATTGTAAAGATATGGCCTTAGCTTATAAAGTTTCTGATATTATTGTTTCAGCCTCAACCGAGCCAGAGGCTTTTGGCAGAGTTGCTGTCGAAGCACAATCAATGGAAAAACCAATTATAGCAAGTAATATTGGAGGCTCTAACGAAACGATAATTGACGAAAAAACTGGTTTTTTATACGAAGCAGGAAATGTTAAATCATTAAGTGATAAAATTTTAAAAACTCTTAACATGGATGAAACTTTATTAAAATCAATTGGTAATGAGGGAAGAAAAAACATAGTTCAAAAATTTAATGTTGAAAAAATGTGCTTTTCTACTTATTCAGAGTATAAGAGATTACTAAATTAAATGCCGATAATAACATTACCTGACGGAAATAATATTGATTTTCCTAATAAAGTTACTGGATTTGAAGTAGCTGAAAAAATTAGCAAATCATTAGCTAAACAAGCTATGGTTATAAGCGTTGATGGTGAGCTTAAAGATCTTGATTTTCTAATTGAAAATGATTGTTCTGTAAAAATTTTTACCTCAAAAAATCCTGAGGGCTTGGAAACCATAAGGCATGACACAGCTCATATTTTAGCTATGGCTGTTCAAGAATTATTCCCTGGAACTCAAGTTACAATTGGACCCGTGATTGAAAATGGATTTTATTATGACTTTGCTAGAAAAGAACCATTTACAGAAGATGATCTTGTTAAAATTGAAAACAAAATGAAAGAGATTGTTGATAGGAATGAAAAAACAAAAAGAGAAGTTTGGGATAGAAATAAAGCAATTAGTCATTTTAAAAAAAAAGGAGAAATTTATAAAGCCGAGCTGATTGAAGCCATACCTGAAAACGAAGATGTATCAATTTATTTTCATGGAGAATGGCATGATTTATGTAGAGGCCCACACCTATCTTCTACAGGTAAAATAGGAAAATATTTTAAACTTACAAAAGTATCAGGAGCATATTGGAGAGGAGACTCTAATAATGAAATGTTGCAACGAATATATGGTACGAGTTGGGCAACTCAAAAAGATCTAGATGAATATTTGAAAAGAATAGAAGAAGCGGAAAAAAGAGATCATAGAAAATTAGGAAGAGAAATGGATTTATTTCACTTTAGAGAAGAAAGCCCTGGCTCAGTATTTTGGCATGAAAGAGGATGGAGTTTATTTCAAAAGCTAATTAACTACATGAGAAGCAGACAAGATGCTGCTGGTTATAAAGAGGTAAATACTCCTGAGGTACTAGATAGACAACTATGGGAAAAATCAGGACATTGGGAAAAATATGGAGAAAACATGTACACCTCTGAAACACCAGATGAGAAAGTTTTTGCAATTAAACCGATGAATTGCCCTGGTCATATTCAGGTATTTAATCAAGGACTAAAAAGTTACAGAGATCTTCCTTTACGGTTTGCTGAATTTGGAAAAGTTCATCGTTATGAGCCATCAGGTGCTTTACATGGGTTATTAAGAGTACGAGCCTTTACCCAAGATGATGCCCATATTTTTTGTACTGAAGATCAAATTACTAGTGAATGTTTAATTGTTACAAATTTAATACTAGATATTTATAAGGACCTTGGTTTTGAAAATGTAATTCTAAAATATGCAGATAGGCCAGAAGTAAGAGTTGGCGATGATTTAATATGGGATAAAGCAGAAGCCTCTTTACTTGAAGCTGTTAAAGCTTCTAAATTAGAATATACTATTAATAAAGGTGAGGGAGCATTTTATGGTCCTAAAATTGAATTTGTTTTACGAGATGCTATCGGTAGAGATTGGCAATGTGGAACTTTGCAAGTAGATTTAAATTTACCTGGAAGATTAGACGCTTCTTATGTTGACAAAGATGGAACTAAAAAGATTCCAGTTATGTTGCACAGAGCATTATTTGGTTCTTTAGAGAGATTTATTGGAATTTTAATTGAAAACTATGCAGGCAAGTTTCCATTTTGGATATCTCCTTTACAAACTATGGTAATACCTATTTCAGAAGAATTTAACGATTATGCAGTAAAGGTATCAGATAAAATTAAAAATTCAGGTATAAGTTCTGCAGTAGATTTAAAAAATCATAATTTAAATTATAAAATTAGAGATCATTCTTTAGCAAAAATACCGCTTTTATTAATTTGTGGTAAAAAAGAAGTTGACTCCAATTCAGTAACGATTAGAAGATTAGACTCTGATAAACAAGAAAATATGGGTATAGATAAATTCTTAAAAACATTCTCTGCTTTAAACAAAGCATCATCAAATTAAGTGGCAGACTTCAAACAAAATTATTTTCAAAGAAGAACTAAGGACAAAGGTCCAAGATCTAACAATAGAATTTCTTCTCCTGATGTACAAGTAATAGCAAGTGATGGAGAAAATCTTGGAGTTATAAGTACCAATGAAGCTATTTCAATGGCAAAAAATCAAGGTTTAGATTTAATTGAAATAGCACCTAATGCAAATCCTCCAGTATGTAAAATAATGGATATGGGTAAATACAAGTATGATGCTCAGAAAAAAGCAAATCTAGCAAAGAAAAAACAAAAAATTGTTTCTTTAAAAGAAATTAAAATGAGACCTGTTACGGAAACTCATGATTATGAGTTTAAAGTTAAAAATGCTAAAAAATTTATAGCTAAAGGAGATAAGGTAAAATTCACTATTAGATTTAAAGGTAGAGAACTTCAGCATTCCCATTTAGGAAACGAACTAATGGGCAAAATTAGAGAAGATATGAAAGATATCGGTAAGGTGGAATTACATCCCAAGTTTGATGGGAAGCAAATGATCATGGTAATTCAGCCTTTATAAGCCTTAATAGAGGTTGTAAAATTATATCTTTCTTTGTATAAGTCCGCTGAATTATGCCAAAATTAAAAACAAAAAGCTCAGCAAAAAAAAGATTTAAAATATCCGCTAAGGGTAAAGTTATTTCTGCTCAAGCAGGTAAAAGACATGGCATGATTAAAAGAACGAATTCACAAATAAGAAAATTAAGGGGCACTACAACATTATCTAAACAAGATGGAAAAATTGTTAAGTCATACATGCCTTACAGTTTAAGAGGTTAATAATGGCAAGAGCTAAAAGAGGTGTAACTAGTAAAGCTAAACATAAAAAAGTTTTAAAAGCTGTAAAAGGTCAATGGGGCAGAAGAAAAAATACAATTAGAGTTGCCAAGCAAGCTATGGAAAAATCCATGCAATACGCTTACAGAGACAGAAGAAATAAAAAAAGAGATTTTAAATCATTGTGGATACAGAGAATCAATGCTGGAGTTAGAGCTGAAGGGTTAACTTATTCAAAATTTATCAATGGTTTAAATAAATGTGGTATTGCAATAGATAGAAAAATTCTTGCTGAAATTGCTTACGATAGCCCAGAAGCATTCAAAACAATTGTGCAAAAAGCTCAATCAGCTTTAAATTAATCTTCGCTATTGTTTTTATTTCTTAAGGAAATAATCTACTAATATGTCAGAGATAAAAAATATTAGAGATCAGTTTATATCAAAGCTTGAAAATGATCTGAGCACTGATCAAATAAATGAAATCAAAACCGAACTCTTTGGTAAAAATGGTTTAATTTCATCAAAATTTAAAACAATAGGTTCAATTCCAGAGACTGATAGAAAAAAATTTGCATCAGATTTAAATCAAGTTAAAGATGAACTTCAAAATTTGATATCTTCTAAAATTAGTGAGATAGAAGGAAAAAAAATAAACGAAAAATTAAAAAAAGAAAAAGTTGATATAACTTTACCTGAAAGACCATTTGTTAGAGGAAAAGTTCATCCGGTCTCACAAACCATTGATGAAATTTCATCTATTTTCTCTGAAATAGGATTTAGTGTTGAGGAAGGCCCTGATGTTGAAAATGAATATAACAACTTTACTGCTTTAAACACACCTGACAATCATCCAGCAAGAGATATGCATGATACATTTTACTTAGATGAAAACAAAGAGGTTTTGTTACGAACTCATACTTCACCAGTTCAAATTAGAACAATGCTAAAAGACAAACCCCCATTTAAGATCATTGCTCCTGGGAGAACTTATAGATCTGATAGTGATCAAACACATACACCAATGTTTCATCAAGTAGAAGGTTTGCATATTGATACAAACATTAATATGGGGCATTTGAAAGGATGCTTGAATTATTTTATTAAAAAATTTTTTGAAGTCGAAAAAATTCAAATGAGATTTAGACCTAGTCATTTTCCATTCACAGAACCATCTGCAGAAGTCGATATTGGTTATGAAATAAAAGATGGTAAAATAATTATCGGAGAAGGAGATAAGTGGCTTGAAATTTTAGGTTGTGGCATGGTGCATCCTAATGTTTTAAGAAATGTAAAAGTAGACCCATCTAAATATCAAGGATATGCCTTTGGCATAGGTATAGACCGATTAGCGATGCTTAAATACGGCATTAATGATTTAAGAGCGTTTTTTGATTGTGACTACAGATGGTTAAATCATTTTGGTTTTGATCCACTTGATGTTCCTTCAAATTACAGAGGTTTAAGCAGATGAAGATTACATATGATTGGTTAAAAGATCATTTAAAAGTAAGTGCTAAAGAAGATAAACTTCTTGAGAAACTAACAGACATAGGTCTTGAGGTTGAGAGTATTGAAAACTTATCTGAGGGATTAGATTTATTTAAGGTAGCAAAAATTACAAAAACAGAAAAGCATCCTAATGCAGATAAACTTAAAGTTTGTGATGTTGATGTTGGTAATAAAGAAATTAAAAAAGTTGTTTGTGGTGCTGCAAATGCGAGAGAGGGCCTTCTTACTATATATGCCCCACCAGGCGCAATAATTCCAAAAAACAAAACTAAACTTGTTGTTGCTAAAATAAGAGATGTTACATCTTATGGAATGCTATGTTCTGAATCTGAATTGAATTTATCAGATGAAAGTGAAGGGATTACTGAGCTTCCGTCATCAAAATATGCAAAAAATATTGGAAAAAGTTATTTTTCTAAACCAAGTTCTAATCTTATAGATTTATCAATTACACCAAATAGACCAGACTGTCTTGGTGTTCGGGGGATAGCGAGAGATTTATCAGCTGCAGGTTTTGGAAACTTAAAACCAATAAAAGATAAAAAAATAAAATCTAATAAAAAACAAACCTTAAAAGTAAAAATAACAAAAGAAAAAAATCAAGGCTGTCTATCTTTTGGTAGCTGCTTGATAACTAACGTCAAAAATACAAAAAGCCCTCAATGGCTTAAAGATAAATTGATTTCTACAGGACAAAAACCAATATCTGCGATTGTAGATATTACAAATTATGTCATGATTGATATTAATCGTCCTTTGCATGCTTACGATGCTGACAAAATTGATAATGGAATAATTGTTAGAAATTCAAAGTCAGGAGAAGAATTTACTGCTCTAGATAATAAAAATTATAAACTAGATGATGGAATGTGTGTAATAAGTGATAACAAAGGTGTATTAGGTCTAGGAGGAATTATTGGAGGAACAAGATCTAGTACAGAGCTAGATACAAAAAATGTTTTATTAGAGTCGGCTTATTTTGATCCAAGATCAATCAGAAAAACTGCAAAAAAATTGAATATCGATACAGATGCTAAATTTAGATTTGAAAGAGGCATTGATCAATTATCTATTGAAGATGGATTAAATAAAGCAGCTTTTTTAATCAAAGAAATTTGTGGTGGTGAAATTAGTAAAATAGATATTCAAAAAATTGAGTCTTATAAAAACAAATTAATAAAATTTGAACCAAAAACATTTGAAAAAATTACTGGTTTTAAAATTTCAATCAAGGAAATGATAAACATTCTAGAAAAACTTGGTTTTAAATTAAAAAAAGAAAAAAAATTCTTAAAATTATTAGTTCCCTCTTGGAGACCAGATATTATTCAAGAAATTGATGTAGTTGAGGAACTTGTAAGAATTTGTGGTTATGAAAAAATAAAAATAGAAAATCCTATTAAAGAAAGATTAAAAAATACTTTAAATCCAACTCAAAAGTTATTTCACTTTCTTCAAAGGGCAGTAGCATCTAAAGGATATTTGGAAGCAATTACTTGGTCTTTTACAGACTCTAAATATAATGATCACTTTAAAGAATACTGTAAAGAAATAAAAATTATAAATCCAATTAGTTCTGAATTGGGAGTATTAAGAAATTCAATTTTTTCAAATTTAGTAATGAACATGAGCAAAAACTTAGATAGAGGAATTAAGGATCTATCAATATTTGAAATAGGGCCAATATTTTATGGTTCACAACCTGGAGAACAGACTACAGTTCTTTGTGGTTTGTCCGCTGGAAAAAAATCTAGACTTTCATGGATTGAAAAAGAGAGGCATATTGACGTTTTTGACATTAAAAGAGATGTTATACAAACTTTAGTAGAAGCTGGTTATGATTCAGAAAAATTTTATATTGACGATGAAAGCCCTAATTATTACCATCCAGGAAAATCAGGTAGAGTATTTTTAAATAAGGGAAAAGATGAAGTCGCTGCTTATTTTGGTGAAATTCATCCGAATATCATCAAAACACTTGATATTAAAACAGATTCTTTAGTAGGATTTGAAATATTTCTAGACAATTTAAAACAACCAAAAAAATCTTTAAAAGATCTAAAATCAAAATATTCGGTATCTGACTTCCAAAAATCTGAGAGAGATTTTGCATTTATAGTTGATAAAAAAATAAGTGTGCAAGATTTAGTAAGTGTTATATCAAATATTGATAAAAATTTAATTTCAAATATTAAAGTTTTTGACGTTTACGAGGGAGACAATATTCCTGAGAATAATAAATCAATTGCTATAAGTGTTACTATACAATCGTCGGAAAAAACTTTAACGGATAATGACTTAGAAAAAATTAATAATTTGATTATAGAAAAAGTTGAAAATAAAATTGGTGCTAAAATCCGTTCCTAAAAAATGAGTTCAATTGATAACATAAGAAATTTTGCAATAATTGCACATATTGATCATGGAAAATCAACTATTGCTGATCGCATTATCCACAGTTGTGGTGGATTAACTGAAAGAGAGATGAAAGCTCAAGTTTTAGATTCAATGGATATTGAAAGAGAAAGAGGTATCACGATTAAAGCCCAAACAGTTAAATTAAATTATAAAGCTAAAAATGGAAAAAATTATATTTTAAATATTATTGATACTCCAGGTCATGTAGATTTTAGTTACGAAGTAAGTAGATCTTTATACGCATGTGAAGGTTCAATTTTAATTGTAGATAGTACACAGGGTGTTGAAGCACAAACTTTAGCAAATGTTTATCAAGCTTTAGATACTAATCATGAGATTGTACCGGTTTTAAATAAAGTTGATTTACCTGCATCTGATTTAGTTAGAACGAAAAAACAAATTGAGGATGTGATAGGAATTGATACCGAAAATGCAATTCCATGTTCAGGTAAAACTGGTGAAGGAATAGAAAATATCTTAGAGCAAATAATTACAACATTACCTGCTCCTGAGGGAAAAAGTTCAGCGCATTTAAAATGTTTATTAGTTGATAGCTGGTACGACACGTATCTAGGCGTAGTAATTTTAGTCAGAGTGATTGACGGTAAACTTTCAAAACACATGAAAATAAAGATGATGTCAACCAATCAAGAATATATTGTTGAAAAAGTAGGAGTTTTTACCCCAAAACCAGTAGATATAAATGAATTAAAAACAGGTGAAATTGGATTTATTACAACTGGGATTAAAGTTTTATCTGAAACAAAAGTTGGAGATACAATTTGTGATGCTTTACAACCATTAAAAGAAGCACTGCCTGGATTTAAACCAAGTAAACCAGTGGTATTTTGTGGATTATTTCCTGTTGATAGTTCAGAATTTCAGAAACTAAAAGATGGTTTAGCTAAATTACAATTGAATGATGCTAGTTTTTCATTTGAACCCGAGTCTTCATCTGCTTTAGGCTTAGGTTTTCGATGTGGATTTTTAGGTTTACTCCATTTAGAGATTGTTACAGAAAGACTAGAAAGAGAGTTTGACGTAAATTTATTAACAACAACACCAGGAGTTGTTTACAAAGTTCATTTACACAATGGAAATATAATCGATTTACAAAATCCATCAAGCTTACCTGACCCCACTTTAATTAAATACGTAGAAGAGCCTTGGATAAAAGCAACAATAATAACACCTGATCAATATTTAGGATCAATAATTAAAATGTGTCAGGATAAAAGAGGTGTTCAAACTAATTTAAGTTATTCAGGAAATAGAGCTGTAGTAAATTATGAACTCCCTTTAAATGAAGTAGTTTTTGATTTTAATGATAGATTAAAATCTATGACTAGTGGATATGCTAGTTTTGATTATGAGATTATTCAACATAGAGAAGGAGATTTGGTAAAACTTGGAATCTTAGTAAATGGTGAATCTGTTGATGCTTTAGCCATGATGATACATAAGGATTTTGCTCAAAAAACCGGAAGGGAAGTTTGTGAAAAATTAAAAGATTTAATACCACGCCATAATTTTATGATACCACTGCAAGCTGCAATAGGTGGAAAAATTATTGCAAGAGAAACAATAAAAGGATTTAAAAAAGATGTGCTCACTAAAATTCATGGTGGCGGTGCAACAGATAGAAAAAGAAAATTATTAGAAAAACAAAAAAAAGGTAAGGCCAGGTCCAAACAGTTTGGAAGAGTAGAAATACCACAAGAAGCTTTCATAGGCGTGCTAAAAATTAATAAACAAAATTAATATTATGAGATTTTTGAGAGATTTTTTTAGAAGTATAAAATATAAATTAAAATTTATTGGAATAAAAAAAAACTTAAATTATAGCTATTTATCTAATGGCAACACAAATCAAGAATTAAAGGATTTAATGGATCAGTATGGAAGCGACAAAGGGGGGAAAAATAATCATCATAATTTCACTTATTACTATTCTCAAATATTTAACAGTAAAAAAGAAAAAATAAAAAATTTTTTAGAGATTGGATTGGGTACAAACAATACAGATATTCCAAGCAATATGGGACAGGAGGGAAAACCATTAGCTTCACTTAGAGCTTGGAGAGACTATTTTGTTAACGCTAATATTTATGGCGCTGACATTGATAAAAGTATCTTAAAAAATGAGGAGAGAATCAAAACTTATTTTGTTGACCAAACTAATTCAAAATCTATTGCAGATATGTTCAAAAATATTGGTATTTCTAAATTTGATGTGATTTTAGAGGATGGTCTTCATGAATTTAATGCCAATATTTGTTTTTTTGAAAATTCAATTAGATTTTTGGCTGATGATGGGACTTATATTATTGAGGACGTATATTACAAAGATCAAGAAAAATTTATAAAATATTTTGAAAAAAAAAAATATAATTTTTCAATTATTGATATCTTTCACCATAAAAATATTGCCAATAACTGTTTGATAGTAATAGAAAAAAATGAGAAAGAATAAAATTTTTGACTGCATAACTTTTTTTGATGAAAATTTTTTAACTAATTTAAGATTTGAGATTTTAGATAAAGTTGTAGATTATTTTATTGTTTGTGAATCCAAGTTTGATCATAAGGGTGGTCCTAAGCCTATAAATTTTTTTTTAAAGAATAATAAATTTAAAAATAGAGTGAGACATTTAGTTATTGAGGAACAATTTCCAGATTTATCAAATGGATGGTTAGCAGAAAGTTATCAGAGAGAAAAAATATTTAATGGTTTAAATGATGCAAGTGATGATGATTATATTATTTTTTCTGACTCTGATGAAATTCCCAACCCAAAAATATTAGAAAATTTTTCTTTAAAAAAAAAATTTGCAATTTTTCTTCAAAAAATGTTTGTTTATAAAATTAATATTTTTAATAAATATGAAACACCCTGGGAGGGTACAAGAATTTGTCAAAAGAAATTTTTAAAAAGTTTTACTTTTTTAAGAAAAAAAATTGTTAAGAGAAATGTTTTCAAACCTTTTTGGAGAGTTGATATTGAAAAAAATATTGAAATAATTGAAAATGGAGGCTGGCATTTTAATAATCTCTATAATATAGAAACAATCTCAAAAAAAATTAAAATATTTCCTCATTCTGAATTTCATTCAGACGAATATACAAATTTAGAAAAAATTAAAGTAAGAATAGATAATCTAGAAGATCTTTTTGGTAGGGGACATGTATATGAAAAAGTTTCGTTAGATAAAAATTATCCACAATATATTCTAGAAAACTTAAAACTCTTCAAGGATTATATAATTTAAAGTGTTTAAAATTTTTTTTTTAATAAAGAGCAAATCATCATTTAAAATATGTTTGAATTTTTTAATAAGTAAATTTAAAAACATTCTAGATAAAAAAAAAATTGTATCATCTAAAAGGAAGCATCAATCATTTATAAAGACCAAAAAAATTACAAAAGATTATTTTTCCTCACATGCATTTAACTTTTTGAATTATTTAAAAAATTTAAAAGCAGACTTTGATTACCTTGAGATAGGATCTTATGAGGGTAATTCAGCAATATTTGTAGCTAAAAATTTTGATAAATCAAAAATATATTGTGTAGATAACTGGGAACAAACGAATGAATATGCTGATCATAAGAATTACTATAGTGTTGAAAAAAATTTTGATCTTAATATAAAAGATTATAAAAATGTATCTAAAATTAAAATGTCTAGTGACGATTTCTTTTTAGAAAATAGAAAAAATTTTGATGTAGTTTATATTGATGGTTATCATTATGGACCTCAAGTTTTAAAAGATTGTAAAAACGCTTGGAAATACCTTAAAAATAACGGCTACTTAGTTTGTGATGATTATATTTGGAACTTTTATAAAAATATAGAAGAGAATCCATGTTATGCTATTAATCAATTTTTAAGTGAAATTAATGGTTATTTTAAAATTGAAAAAATTTCAAATAGTCAAATTTTTATAAAAAAGATTAATTCATAAAGTTTTATAACCGATGAAATATAAGTTTTTTAACATATGCCAAGTATCTTTAAAGAGAGACATTTCACTTACAATTAAAAATTACGAAAAATTTTAAAGACTATATAATTTAAAATATATTTTTAATGAAAAATTTATTTCTTTGTTCATTTGCAAGCTCTGATTTAAAAAGAAGCGCAGTAAGATTTGAAGAGCAAGCTATTAATATGCGTATTTATAAAAAAATCAAAATATATGGATATAACGATTTATCGAAAGAAAAAAAAATACAAATCAGCAATTTTTTCAAAATTAAACAAAAAAGATTATATGGTTATGCTTGTTGGAAAGCATTTGTCATAAAAAAATTATTAGATCAGATGCCAGAAGACTCTATACTACAGTATTCTGATATAGGTTGTCACTTAAATTCTAAAGGCTTAAATAGACTAGAGGAATACGTTAGACTGTGTGATAAAAATGGTATTTTAACATTTCAGTATAAAAAACCGAATTTTGAAAACTTCAATAATTTTAAATTTCAAGAATATTACGAATATCAATATACAAAAGCAGATGCTTGGAAATATTTAAACATTAGCGATAATTCAGAAATATTGAAAACAAAACAAATTTGGTCTGGAACAATTTTTTTTAAAAACAATAAGTTTGCTAGGGAGATATTGGACAAATG
Source organism: uncultured Pelagibacteraceae bacterium (assembly GCA_902538255.1). Lineage (GTDB taxonomy): Bacteria > Pseudomonadota > Alphaproteobacteria > Pelagibacterales > Pelagibacteraceae > Pelagibacter. The sequence continues at coordinate 247,943 of CACBEJ010000001.1, forward strand.
GAATAGTTTATTAGATATTAACAAATTAATTGATGATAGTGCTTCTATATCAAAAAATCATAAAGATTTTATAGAACATAGACATGACCAAAGTTTATTTTCATTGATATGTAAAAAAAGAAACGTTTATAGTCTTTCAGCCTCAGAATGTGAATGGGCTGAAGTAAATAATTCTAGAACATGGGATCATTTAATTAATTTTCCAATCCATGCAAGAAGAGATAAAAGATATAATTTTTTAAAACGTTTTTTTAATAGACAAAAAAAAAATCTTAACAGGATGTTTAATTATGAAAAAAATTGAAATGTATTGTGTTACAAATAAAGATTCTCCTCATTTAAATAAGACTCCTTATAATCTTGCTGCTGTTGGAAGAAACCACTTTTCAAAAAATTATCTTAGGTGTGATAATAAAGACAATATTTTTTACAAAGAAAAAAATTACTCTGAGTTAACATTTCATTATTGGTATTGGAAAAATATGTTAAGTTTTAATAAAAGTGAGTGGATCGGATTTTGTCAAAGAAGAAGATTTTGGATTAAAAAAGAGTCAGTAGGTCAAAGAATAAACGTAAAAAATCTCAATGATCATTTATTAACCCATATTCCTGATAATATTGGAGATATAGAAAGTATAATATGTGAATCCATATCTGTGACTGGATCTAAAAGAAGTAAAATTTTTAAAAGAGGCTGGAGAAATATAATTAAAAATCCATCAATTTTTTTTAATAGAAAAAAACACAATATTTTACTTCATTTTGATATGTATCACGGATACGGAAATCTAAATAAAGCAATCAACGTCTTGAACGATGAGGATAGAGAAGAATTTAGAAATTTTGTTAATGTAAATAATATCTTTAATCCACATATCATGTTCATTTCAAAACATGAAGTTTTAGATAAATGGTTTAAATCATTGTTTCCATGGCTGGAAAGATGTGAGAAGGTATTTGGATTTAATGATTTACTTGGCTATGATAAAACTAGATTGTATGCTTATTTAGCTGAAAGATATCTTTCATTTTGGTTTAAAAAATATACCAAATATTTAGAGCAGCCATGGATTACAATTGAAACTTAGGAGAGGTGGCCGAGTGGTTGAAGGCGCACGCTTGGAAAGCGTGTAAAGGAGCAATTCTTTCATGGGTTCGAATCCCATTCTCTCCGCCATTAATTAAGCCTTATATTTCAACATTAATAAACACTTTTTATTAATTGTTTAAAAAGATAAATCAGCAATTATTTTAAAAAATGTTATAATTTATTTTTCCTAAAACAAAAAAATGACAGAAAAAAATATGTACCAAGCAGACTCCATTAAAGTTTTAAAAGGTCTTGAGGCGGTTAGGAAAAGACCTGGTATGTATATTGGTGATACAGATGATGGTACGGGTCTACATCATATGGTCTACGAGGTAGTTGATAATTCGATTGATGAGGCATTAGCAGGTTATTGTAAAAATATTATTGTAAAAATCAATTCAGACGGAACAGTAACAGTAAATGACGACGGTAGAGGAATTCCTGTAGATATTCACAAAGGAGAAAAAAAATCTGCAGCCGAAGTAATTATGACACAACTTCATGCAGGAGGAAAATTTGACCATGAATCTTATAAAGTTTCAGGTGGATTGCATGGTGTTGGTGTCTCAGTTGTAAATGCTCTATCTGAAAAATTGAAGTTAGAAATAAATAGAGATGGAAAAAAATATTATATAGAATTTCAAAATGGTGAAGCAAAAGCTCAATTAAAAGTTATTGGAAAATCAAAACATACTGGAACTCAGATAACTTTTTTGCCATCAAAAGAAATTTTTTCCTCAATCAAGTTTAGTGCAAATATTCTTATAAAAAGAATGAGAGAATTAGCATTTTTGAACAAAGGAATTAAAATAATATTTAAAGATGCTAGTCAAAAGAAAGAAAAAATATCAGAATTTAAGTTTGATGGAGGTGTTCTTGAATTTGTAGAATTTTTAGATGAAAAAAGGGAAAAACTACAAAATAAAAATGGAAATGATTTATTTAGAAAACCAATATATATAGAAGGCAAAAAAGACAACATTGAGTTAGAGTGTTCCTTAAAATGGAATGCTGGATATACAGAAGATATTTTTCCATATACAAATAACATCTATCAAAAAGATGGTGGAACCCATCTGTTAGGGTTTAGAAGTGCTTTAACTAGAGTAGTTAATAAATATGCTAATGAAAATAATTTGCTTAAAAAAAATAAACTAGCTATTTCGGGAGATGACATAAAAGAAGGTCTTACCTGCGTTCTTTCGACTAAAATTCCAGATCCAAAGTTTTCATCTCAGACAAAAGATAAACTTGTTTCATCAGAAGTGAGAATGATAGTTGAAACATTGGTAAACGAAAAATTATCTATTTGGTTTGATCAGAATCCATCAATTGCAAAAATTATTTTAGCAAAAGTAATTCAAGCAGCAATGGCTAGAGATGTAGCTAGAAAAGCAAGAGAAAATGTTAGAAGAAAAGGTGCACTAGAATTAAGTGGTCTTCCAGGAAAATTAGCTGATTGCCAAATTGGTAAACAAGAAGGTACTGAATTGTTTATAGTTGAGGGAGACTCAGCAGGTGGGTCAGCGAAACAAGGAAGAAATAGATCAAATCAAGCAGTTTTGCCTCTTAGAGGAAAAATACTTAATACTTATGTGGAGGATTTAAATATAAAGAAAAATGGAAATGGCTCAGATCAAAGAACTAAGGCTTTGTCCAAAATGATATCTTCAAATGAAATAGTCACTTTGATTAATGCTCTAGGCTTAGATCCAAAAGCACAAGAGATAGATTTAAAAGACTTAAGGTATGGAAAAATAATTATTATGACAGATGCTGATGTTGATGGTTCTCACATAAGAGCTCTTCTTTTAACTTTTTTCAACAATAAGCCATTTAATAAATTAATTGAAAATGGTCATGTTTACTTAGCACAACCACCATTATTTAAAATCAATAAAGGCTCTAAAGGAATTTATATTAAGGATGAGCAAGAGTTAGAAGAATACATAGTAAGCATTAACAAACAATTAAAAAAAATAAAAAAAGGTTCGAAAGAATACTCTAAAATATTAGACTTAGAAAAATCAAAAATGAATATTCAAAGATTTAAAGGATTAGGAGAAATGAATCCTGAAGAATTATGGAACACTACTTTAGATCCAAAGACAAGAAATTTGCTACAAGTAAATTACTCAAAAGATTTAAAAAAAGATCAAAGTTTAATTCATACTTTGATGGGTAATGATGTTGCATTACGAAAGGATTTTATTATTTCTAATGCTATAAATGTACAGAATCTTGATATTTAAAAATGAAGTTTTTTGAAACTTCAAAATATTTTTCATTTAAAAAATCAACTTATATAACATTAAGATGGATTGGAATTATAGGTCAATTGATTGCAGTAAATTTTGTATATTTTTTTTTAAATTCTGACTTTAATGTTACCACATCAAATATAATAATATTTTTTGGTGTATTAAGTAATTTATATTTGATTTTTATTTATAAACAAACACAACTTTCAGATAGGTCTGCATTTCTATTCTTACTAATAGATATTTTGCAATTAGGTATTCTTCTTTATTTATCAGGGGGGGTAACCAATCCATTTGTAATTTTTATATTAATACCAAGTGTTTTTTCTTCATCAAACTTAAGTTTAAGAACTAATACTTTATTAGTAATACTAACAATAATTATAATTATATTTTTAACACTTGATCACAAAGATTTGCCAATTAATTTAAATAGTGATTTTCATAATAATCATTATTTTTATTATTCCATCCCAATATCATTAATCATAGCTTTAGTGTTCTTAAACTACTTCGCAATGACATTTGGAACACAATCTAGATTGAGAAAAGAAGCTTTAGGCAAAATGGAAGAAGTAATGGCCAAAGAACATGAGCTTTTATCTTTAGGTGGTCAGGCTGCTGCTGCAGCACATTCTTTAGGAACCCCGTTATCAACAATTACAATTATTGCTCATGATTTAATGAAGCAATTTAAGGGACAGAAAGATATAGAAAAAGATATTGAATTATTAAATAGTCAGGTTAACCGATGTAATGAGATTCTAAAGCGTTTAACTCTTAATCCCGTTGAAGAAGATGAATTTATTGATAAAGATATTAACATGAGAGATTATTTGAATGAAATTATTTTGTCATTCAAAGAAATTAGTAAAAAAAATTTTGTGTTTAATTTTGATCAAGACTCAAACCCCAAAAAGATAAATAAATCAATTGAAATAGTATACGGACTAAGAAATTTTATAGGGAATGCTAATAAATTTGCTAAAAACACTATTTTCATCAATTTAAAAAGTGATAGTGAAATTACGGAGATTACCGTTGAAGATGATGGATATGGTTATCCTAGAGACATTATTTCAAAAATTGGAGAACCCTATTTAAAATCTAATTATTCTAAAGATAGATCGAAGGAAGGTTTAGGTCTTGGATTGTTTATTGGAAAAACCTTACTAGAAAAAAATTTTGCATCAGTGAATTGTAGGAACTCAAAAACCCGTAGTGGTGCAGAAATTAATATAAGATGGAAAAATAAAGAATTATTTAATATTTAGTGATATTTTTTTTTTGTATCAAATAGTGAACTTAGTTGAGATATCATGACATCTCCTAACTCATTAACATCAGTTATTTTTATTGCTTTGTCATAATATCTTGAAACATCATGACCTATTCCTATAGCCAAAACTTCAATATCAGATTTATTTTCAATAAATTTTACAATTTTTTTTAAGTGTTTTTCTAAAAAATCTCCAGAATTTACTGAAAGAGTTGAGTCATCAACAGGGGCACCGTCAGAAATTACCATTAAAATTTTTCTTTCCTCTTTTCTCTTTTTGATTCTATTATAAGCCCATGATATAGCCTCTCCATCAATATTTTCTTTAAGCAAACCTTCTTTGAGCATAAGTCCCAAATTATTTTTTGCTTGTCTCCAATGAGTATCTGCTCCTTTGTATATAATATGTCTTAAATCATTTAATCTACCTGGTGTTTTAGGTTTTGAATTTTTAGTCCAAAGCTCTCTGCTTTGTCCACCTTTCCAATTTTTTGTTGTAAAACCTAAAATTTCTACTTTAACAGAGCATCTTTCTAGAGTTCTAGACAAGATATCTGCACATATAGCTGCGATTGTAATTGGCCTTCCTCTCATAGATCCAGAATTATCAATCAAAAGAGTTACAACTGTATCCTTAAAATCTAAATCTTTTTCTTTTTTAAAAGATAAAGAGTTATAGGGATCAATTATAATTCTTGGAAGTTTTGAACTATCTAGCAAGCCTTCTTCTAAATCAAATTCCCATGCTCTATTTTGTTTTGCAAGTAATTGTCTTTGAAGCTTATTTGCTAATTTTGTAATAACATCTTGAAATCCAACTAGCTGTTGATCTAAACTTTTTCTGAGTTTAAATGCTTCATCAGCATTTTCTAGATTCTCAGCTTTTACAATTTCATCAAACTGTGATGTAAATATTTTGTAATCTAGATTTATATTATCAATATTTTTTTTTACTATTTGTTCTGAATTTTTTTCATCAGATTCAACTTCGTTGAGTTGCTCATCTAAGCTAAATTCATCAATACTATAATCAGCGTCCAAAGAGGCTTGAGTTTCCTGGTCATTGTTTTCATCTTTATTATCTTCTTTATCACTGTTTTGGTCATCATTTGATGGATTGTCTTGCCCTTGATCCTGATTTTCTTCCTCTTTTTCGTTATCTTCATCACTTTGAAAAATATCCATTTCTTCTAATATCTGTGAAAACTTTGAGGAGTAAGTGTTTTGATCTTCTAGATTATTCATTAAAAATTCTTTATGTTTTTCTATAGAATTTTCAAAGTCTTTCTCCCAAAAATTTAACATTCTAGAAGCTAGAGTATTTAACTTTATCTTATGAAAGTTTTTAAGCATATATAGCTCAAAAGCTTCTGCAACGGGCACATCCTCTTTTGTTTTTAATTGATCTTTTCTTTTACGATTAATTATTTGTGCATAGTTTTCATGAAAGTTTTTTTCTATACCTTTAAGCATTTGGCCCCCCAAAGCTTCGTATCTAATCTTTTCAGCAATAGTATAAAGTGATCTAGAGGAAGTATTACTAGGTAAATTTTTTTTATAAATTAACTCATCAGAAAATTTTTTTTTGAGCGCTCTTGAGTCGGTCTCAGCACGCAGCCTCATAAAGTCACTAGGGTTTGTAAGATTATCGATTTCTAATGAAATAATATCTTTAGTTTTTTTTTCCTCAACGTTTTTTTTATTTAAATCAAAATCATCTGAAATTACTTTTGCTGTAGAGTTTAAAGCAATCCTGAATTTTTCTTTTAGGTTGTTTTCTCTAGAGCTCATTTAAATTTGTATATTAACTAAAGACTCTGGCAATTCCTCTCCAAAACATCTTTGATAATATTCTGCGATAGTATTTTTTTCAATATCATCGCATTTATTTAGAAAAGTTACTCTAAAAGCGTAACCAACATCTTTAAAAATTTCTGAATTTTCAGCCCAGTGTAATACAGTTCTAGGGCTCATTACAGTTGAGATGTCTCCTGCAATAAATCCTTTACGTGTAAGAGATGCTACTTTTATCATGTTGGCAACTTTTTCTTTGCCTTTTGTATTATTTAGACTTTTATTTTTAGACAATACAATATCCATTTCTTTATCTAGGCTAAGATAGTTTAATGTTGTAACAATATTCCATCTATCCATTTGACCTTGGTTAATTTGCTGTGTACCATGATATAGACCTGTAGTGTCACCTAGACCAACGGTATTTGAGGTAGCAAATAATCTAAAAAATTTATTTTGTTTAATAACTTTGTTTTTATCAAGTAATGTAAAATTTCCTTCAGCTTCTAAAACTCTTTGAATTACAAACATTACATCAGGTCTACCAGCATCATACTCGTCAAAAACAAGTGCTACTGGATTTTGAATTGACCATGGTAAGATACCTTCATTAAATTGAGTTACTTGTTTACCATCTTTAAGTACTATCGCGTCCTTTCCAATCAAGTCTATCCTACTTACATGACTATCTAAATTTACTCGAATACAAGGCCAATTTAATCTTGCAGCAATCTGCTCAATATGAGTAGATTTGCCTGTACCATGATATCCTTGAACTAAAACTCTTTTATTAAAGGCAAATCCTGAAATAATGGCTAAAGTAGTATCTCTATCGAATTTGTAGTTTTTATCAATTTCAGGAACATATTCATTTTTGTTTGAAAATGCGTCCACTTCCATTTCTGATTCAATTCCAAAAGTTTGTTTTAATGAAACTTTAATATCCGGTTCTGTATTAAGATTTGGTGTCAATTTTTTCTCTATAGGTATTTTTTAATTGAGTGTAAGCCAATGTTATAAGTTTAAGTTTCTCCTCGTATTTTTTATTTCCCGAATTCATATCAGGGTGAAATTTTTTCACAAGTAATTTGAATTTATCTTGTATTTTCTTCCACTTTAAACCCACAGAAACCCCTAATATTCCAAAAGCTTTTATATCTTTATGATCAAATTTAAATTGCCGCATATGATTGTATTCTCCATTTATTTTTTCTTTATCGAGCTCGTCTCTCAAAGTTGTGTTCCACAATACTTTGAAAAAATTATCTGAGGAGCTAAAGCTTTGCGTGGGTTTGTGCCAAGTCATGTCAGATTTTAAAAAATCCATTACTTGATCATCATTCATTCCTGAAAAATAGTTCCAATTTTTATTAAATTCTTTTACATGCTCAAGGCAAAGCATTCTAAATTTTCTGCTATTATCTTTTTCAACTGGTGCCTTATATTCACCTATTTTATTACAATTATTCCAGTCACAAATATTTTTCATGATATATAATATCATATATGGATATAAATGAGTTAATTACAATTGTAAAAAACAAATTATTAAATCAAATTAATATTGAAAGTATAAATATTGAAGACAAATCTTTTATTCATAAAAATCATAAAGGAAATCAAGAAGGAAAATATCATTTAAAATTAATTATCGTTTCTCAAGAACTAAAAAAAATGAATAAAATTGAAAGTAATAAAAAAATTTACAAGATTTTAGATCAAGAATTAAAAGAATTTATTCACTCAATCCAAATTTTAATTAATTAAAAATTTTTTTAGAAATAAATTTAACTTTTTTTTGGAATATTGTTTGTTGTAAATTGGCTTACCAATTTTTTTTAACAAAACTAAGTTAATTTTTTCAGAATTATTTTTTTTATCTTTGATCATAAAAGATAAAATCTTATTTAAATCCCTGATAGAAAAATATTTTTTTATAGAAGAAGGTAGACTAGAATTATCAATATGATTTATAATTAAATTATATTCATTTTTACTAAGCATGTTTTCCTTAAAACTAAAACTCAGTGCCGTTTTCATTCCAAGTATCACGGCTTCACCATGATTTAGTTTATGGCTGTACCCTAAGCCTGCCTCATAAGCATGGGCAAATGTATGGCCAAAATTTAATACTTTTCTTAATGATATTTCTTTTTCATCTTTCTCAACTACTTTTTTTTTAATTTTACAACTTTCATAAATTGCTTTTTCAATAAATGGAGAAGAAAGACTTAAAATCTTTTTAAAATTTTTATTTAAGAAACTAAAAAATTTTTTATTATTAATTAATGAATGCTTTAATATTTCTCCATATCCACAAATTATTTCTCTTTTTGATAAAGATTTAAGAAATTGAATATCTGAGAGAACTAGTGATGGTTGATAAAAGCTTCCTATTAAATTTTTACCATATTTAGAATTAACTCCAGTTTTCCCCCCGATTGATGAGTCAACTTGAGCTAAAAGAGTTGTTGGTATATTTACAAACTTTAGGCCTCTTTTGAAAAGATTAGCTGCAAAACCACTTACATCGCCTGTAATTCCTCCACCTAAAGAAATTAAAACATCATTTCTTGAGAAGTTTTTATTTAATAAAACTTCTAGAATTTTGTTAACGTTATTTATATTTTTATTTTTTTCACTAGCATTAAAAAATAACACAAAAATACTTTTATTTTTAAAAGACCTTTTAATATCTAAGACAAATTTTTTTGGAACATTTTTATCAACAACAATTAAACATTTATCAAAATCAATTGAATTTGATTTAAAAATTTTTGATACACTTGATGTTAAATTTGATCCAATAATTATTGGATATTTTTGGGTTTTAGTTATTATATTTAATCTAGTTTGTTTCATAAATTTCTAAAATTTTATTTACTATTTCACTTTTAGTAAGATTATCACATTTTATTTCATATAAAGCTTTAGAATAAATGTTAGATCGTTTCTTAATTAAATCAATTAACTCAGTATCGGTTGCATTAATCGCCAATGGTCTTTTTTTACTGTTTTTAATTCTATTTAACAATGTTTTATCATCCCAATTTAACCAAAAAGATAAATGATTTTTTAAAATTTCTTTTCTAATATTGTTATTTGTAAAAGCCCCCCCGCCAAGTGAAATCACAGTAGAGTTTAATTTAAGTTTTTTTAAAGTTGTTTGTTCCTCAATTTTTCTAAAATAATCCTCACCCTTAACTTCAAAGATTTTTTTTATTGTAATGTTTAAATTTTTTTCAATTTCTTTATCGATATCTACAAAATTTAATTTTAATTTCTTAGCTACTAAGGATCCAATAGAGCTCTTACCAGAACCCATCATCCCCAAAAAAACCAAATTTTCTTTTGATTTCATAAGTTTCTTTATTGAAAAAACATAAATATGTCTTAATTTGAAATTATTTAAAACTATATGCAATTCATTAAAAACACAAGTTCAGGCAAGGCAAGCATCATAGGACTCGTGATTAAATCTATAATCGGATTAGGGGTTATTTTAGGCATTATTTTTTTTCTAAGTACAATTGATTTTCCTGCACCTAAAAAAGAAATTGAAAAAATTATTCCAAATGAAAATTTTAAAATTGTTAAATAAGAAAATTCTTTTAATTAAATTAGTTTGTCTTATTTTTTTTACACCTGCATTTGCAGAAGAGAAACCGATTGATATTTGGAATATAGAAAAAAAAGATAATCAAGTTATTTCAGAAACAAATATTTCAAATGAAAATTCTAGCGGCACTACTCAGAATAGTGTTTACGAACTTCAAACAAATAAACAAACAGATAATATTAAACTTGATAAAGAATTTTCATCAAAAAAAATTAAAATTGTTGGACTATATGATCCTAGTGAATACGGTTTGAGTATGGATATGTGGTCAAATTCTGATGGAACTAAATTAAAAAATTTATTTCAGAATATTAATAAGTTTAATCTTTCAGAGGATGCATCTGATATAATGCATATATCTTTATTAACCAACGCTTATTCTCCAACTCAAAATATTACTGAGAAAGAATTTATGAGCTTCAAATCTGATTGGTTAATAAAAGATGCAAACTTAGAATTAATAGAAGAATATTTAATTAAAAATCAAATAATAAATTTGCATCCAAATTTAACAAGATATTTAGTTGATAGTTATTTATCAGAATCAAATGTTAAAAAATCCTGTGAAATTTTTTCTAAAAATTCTGAACCCATTAAAGATGAATATCTATCAAAATTTAATTTATATTGTTTAATCAATTATGGAAAAAATGAAGAAGCACAACTAATCTTAGATTTAAAAAAAGAGCTAGGTTTTGAAGATAGTTATTATGAAAACAAAATAAATTATCTATTTGGATATTTAGATGAAGTAGATAAAGAAACATCAATAAATTCAATTTTAGATTTTCATTTAGCTCATAGAACTAACCCTGAGTTTTCTTATGAACCAAGTGAAGATACACCTAAAATAATTTGGAAATATCTTTCAGCTGCTAATTTACTTTTTAAAATTCAAGATATAGAGATTACTGACGTAGAAAAAATTTCTACAATAGAAAAAGCTGTTAATGATAAAAATTATTCTGAAGAAGAGTTATTCGAATTTTATAAAAAATTCCAATTTAATATAAACCAATTTTTAAATGCAAAAGAGGCATATAAATCTCTATCTTCAATCGAGGGACGCGCTCTTTTATATCAAAGAACTCTTTTAACTGAAGAACCAAAAATCAAATTAGAATTTATAAAGATATTAAAGGATCTATTTATATCTGATGAAATAGGTGATGCTTTTGATTTAGAATTAAAAAAATTTTTAGGTGAAATTAATGTTGAGGATGTGCCCTCAAATTTTACGACATTTTATACTAGTAATCTGAACAAGAAAGAGACAGTAGATAAAAAGATTAAATATAATAGTAAAATTTTACATCAATCAAAACTTATAAATTATTTCAATGGGGACTATGCAAAATCAAAAATTGAGGAGGACTTAGACAAATTTTTAAAGAAAATTAAAAAAGATAAAAAATATTTTTTATCAAAAAAAGACATAATTTTTCTAGAGGCGCTTAAATCTGACGGAGTTAAAATTTCAAAAAAATATGATGGCCTTTATGAGGTGAAGCAATCAGAAATGCCAGCCGATATTCAAACAATGATAGACAATAATGAGATTGGTGCTGCATTGTTGAGAATAATTGAGGTAATTGGGCCTGACAAAATTGAAAATATTGATGAAGATACAGTTTATTTTATTATCAATACTTTAAATCAATTAAATGTTGATTTAATTAGAAACAAACTATTGCTTAAAGTTCTTCCTTTAAAAGTATAAAAATTATAATAAAATCAAGTTATGGCTATCAGAACTATAATAACAGAACCTAATAAATTACTTAGACAAATTTCTAAACCAGTTAATGGAGTTGGTAAAGAGGAGCAAAAATTGATGGATGATATGCTTGAGACAATGTATGACGCAAACGGAATTGGTTTAGCAGCGATACAAGTTGGTGTACCAAAGAGAATTATTGTAATGGATATAAGTAAAGATGAGAATAAAAAAGAGCCAAGATATTTTGTAAATCCAGTTATTAAAAATAAAGATCCTGAAAAAGCAACTTATGAGGAAGGATGCCTTTCTGTGCCAAATCAGTTTGCAGAAATTGATAGACCTAGTAAGTGTGAAGTAGAATATCTTGATTATCATGGAGAAAAGAAATTACTTAAGGCAGATAGTCTTCTTGCAACATGTATTCAGCATGAAATGGACCATTTAGAGGGGATACTATTTATTGATTATCTTTCAAAATTAAAAAGATCAATGATAATTAAAAAATTATCTAAGAAAAAATCTACAGCAGCAATTCTTTAAACATGTTAAAGAAAATAGTTTTTATGGGTACTCCCATGTTTGCTGTTCCAATTTTAAAATCACTTTATCAAAATGGATATCCTGTTTCTTGCGTTTATACTCAACCACCCCAAAAATCTAAAAGAGGTCAAAAAATTAACAAGTCACCTATTCAATTAATTTCAGAAACTTTAAATATAGAATTTAGAACACCAAACTCATTAAAAGAAAATATAGAGGAATTAGAATATTTTAAATCATTAGAGGCAGATTTGGCAATAGTTGTTGCTTATGGTCAAATTATACCAAAGTCATATTTAAATTTAACTAAAAAAGGATTTATTAATATTCATGCTTCTATTCTTCCAAAGTGGAGAGGTGCTGCCCCGATTCAAAGATCAATTATGAATTTAGATAAAGAGACAGGAATTAGTATTATGAAAATAGGAGAGGAATTAGATACAGGACCAGTATGCAATGTTTATAAAATTAATATAGAAAATAATTTAAATGCAGAAGATATTAATGAAAAGCTATCAAGTTTGGCTGCAGAGAAAATTTTAGATAATATAGATGATATATATGAGGAAAAAGCAAACTTTGTAGAACAAGATCACTCATTAGCGACCTATGCATCAAAAATTGAAAAATTAGAGGGACAGATAAATTGGAAAGAGGATGCTAAAATTATAATTGGAAAAATAAATGGACTTTATCCAGTTCCTGGAGCTTATTTCATGTTTAATGGTGAGAGATATAAAATATTAAAAGCAGAAATTGGACAAGCACAAGGAAAACCAGGTGAGGTTTTATCCAACCATTTAGAAATTTCGTGCGGAGATAAAAAATCAATAAAAATAAAAGAAATACAAAGACAAGGAAAAAAGCCTCAAAGTGTTGGAGAATTTGTTTTAGGAACACAAATTAAAAAAGGTTCATTTTTATAATGAATAGATACCAAATACTTATCGAGTATATAGGGACAAATTTTAGAGGATGGCAAATTCAAAAAAAAGGCCCAACAATTCAAGGATTAATTCAAGAAAAATTATCAAAATTATTAAAACAAAAGATTATTTTACATGGTCAAGGAAGAACGGATGCAGGAGTTCATGCATTTGAGCAATCTGCACACTTTGATTGTAAAAATAAAATAACCGATACAATTAAATTTTTAAAATCTATAAATCATTTTTTAAATTTAAAAAACATTGCAATTAAAAATATTAAAAAAAGAAACAATAAATTTCATGCTAGGTTTTCAGCAAAACAAAGAATTTATAAATACTTTATTTTTAATCAAATAAGCCAACCCATAATTGAAAAAAATAGAGCATGGCATGTAAGAAAACCTCTTAATATAGAATTAATGAAAAAGGGTGCAAAAAAGTTATTGGGAACTAATGATTATTCAACTTTTAGATCCTCAAGCTGTAATGCAAAAAGTCCAATTAAAACTATTAGATCGATAAATGTTAAATCATCAAAAAATAAAATTGAATTTCAATTTAGTTCCCAATCGTTTTTACAACATCAGGTTAGATCTATGGTTGGTTGTTTAAAATACTTGGGAGAAAAGAAATGGGATTTGAAAACTTTTGAAAAGAGATTTAAGTCAAAAAAAAGAACACTTTGTGCTCCACCAGCACCACCAAGTGGTTTATTTTTATTTAGAGTTCTTTATTAATTTATTTTTATTGCTCATAGCAAACTTTTTATTTATCCGCCATCTAGACTCAGCTCTTACTATATAGCCACAACAGTTTTTCGATTTACATTTACAAGGAAATTGTTTGTAGTTTTCATCATAACCAAATCCATAATCACAGGTAAACTCCTCACCTTTTTTAATGTCTTTGATTGCTTTGACCCAAATTTTGAATCCCTTTCCATCGTAATCACAATTATTATCACAAGAGTGATTAATTAAACCTGCAGTATTCCATGGAAAATCTCCATCTAGATCATATTTTTTATTTATTGTGAATAAATATATCGGTTTATTATTATCGTACTTTTCAGAATCTTGAGTTTGTTTTTTTGTTATAATTTTTCCAACATAGTTAATTATTTTGGTTCCCTCTTTAATGTTACGAGTTGCATAAAGTCCTCTTCCTTTATTATCGATGCCAGATCTTTTTATTTTATATAATTTCATGAAGTTTTTTATTTAGAGTTTTCTAAAGAATTATCAATTAAATTCTAAAAGAGCATCAACGTGTCTTTTAGTACTATCTCGAAGTGCATTTAGGTCATAACCACCCTCTAAAATTGAAACAACTTTTCCGTTACAAAATTTTTTAGAAGTCTCTAATATTCTTTTGGTAAGAGTGAAATAATCCTCTGTTTTTAAATTAAATTGAGCGAGTGGGTCATCTTCATGGGTGTCAAAACCAGCGCTAATCAGTATAAACTCTGGTTTAAATTCATCCAATTTTTTTGTTACACGTTCAAATGCATTCAAATACTCTTCCGAACTTGTCCCTGCTGGCAAAGGTATATTTAAGATATTATTAAATTTACCTTTTTCCTGTTCTGAACCTGTTCCAGGATAATAAGGATATTGATGAGTTGATATTAAAAGAACATTTTCATTATCATAAAATATATCTGCGGTTCCATTAGATGCATGCACGTCCCAATCGACTATAGCTATCTTTTTATAATTATATTTTTTAATTAAATAATTTGCTCCGACAGCAACATTATTAAAAATACAAAAACCCATTGCTTTATTATTTTCAGCATGATGACCTGGGGGTCTAACTGGACAGAAAGCATTTTTAAATTCTTTATTTTCAACACTATCAATTGCTGCAATTATTGAGCCCACAGCATCAAAAGTTGCATTTTTGCTACCAGGTGAAATAATTGTATCTCCGTCTAATGAAGTGAAACCTTTTTTTGGAAAAGAATTCTTTACTAAATTTATGTAGTCTTTCTTATGTGTGGTTAAAAGAATATCATCTGAAACTTTAGATGGTTTTTTCCATATAAGATTTTTATTATTAAGTTTTTTAAAATTTTCTACTATGACTGATACTCTCGCTATTTGTTCAGGATGCCCGGGACCTGTGTTGTGATTTTGAAATGTATCTGATGTAATTAATCCAGTTTTCACTTAAAATAGTTATCTAAAACTTTAGTATAAATTAAAGTTAAAGTTTTTAAATCAGATAAGGAAACACACTCTCCCACTTTATGCATGGTTTTACCCACTAATCCAAATTCTAAACACGGAGCTATTTTTCTTATAAATCTAGCATCTGACGTACCACCAGTTGTAGATAGTTTTGGTTTAATCTTAGTAATTTTCTTAATTGTATTTTGTATCATAAATGTGGTTTTGTTGGGCTTAGTTAAAAAGGCCTCACCAGAAACACTATATTCAATTTTATATTTAGATTTATTTTTATTACAAACTTTTTTAATTATTTTGTTTATTTTATTCCTCAATTTGTAAGATGTATGTTTGTTATTAAATCTAATATTAAAGGAAGCACTAGCTAATCCTGGAATTACATTATCAGCTGAATTATCAATATTTATTTTTGTTATTTCTAAATTTGTAGGTTGAAAATCTTTTGTTCCTTTATCAAATCTAATTTCTTTTAACTCTTTTAGAATTTGGACTAAAGCTGTTGACGGATTGTTGGCTCTTTTTGGATAAGCGACATGGCCCTGAATTCCAATGACAGATAATTTTCCAGTCATACTACCTCTACGACCAATTTTTATCATTTCTCCAAGTTTATTTGGATTGGTAGGCTCTCCTACCAAGCAAAAATCTATTTTTTCTTTTCTTTTTCTCAAATATTCAACAACTTTTTTTGTTCCATTAATTGCAATTCCTTCTTCGTCTCCAGTAATTAGAAGACTAATAGACCCACCAAATTTTTTGTTTTTCTTTAAAAAGACACCTACAGCACTAACAAATGCGGCTATTGAGCTTTTCATATCATTTGCTCCTCTGCCAATTAAGTATCCTTTCTTAACAGCAGGTTTGAATGGATTAACAATCCAATCATTTAAATTACCAGGTGGCACTACATCCAAATGGCCTGCATAACAAAAATTAGGGCTTGTGTTACCAAATCTTGCATATAGATTTTTTACAGGATAACTATTTATATCTTTGAACTCGAGTATTTTAGTTTTAAATCCAAGTTTTTTTAATTTTTTTTCTAAAAATCTAACTACACCAGCATCAGTTTTTGTTACAGATGGAAACCTAATTAGCTCTTTAGCTAATTGTAGTTCTTTTATTTTTTGCATTTTTATTCTCTTAAAAGATCATTAACTGATGTTTTTGATCTTGTTTTTTCATCTACTTGTTTAATTATTACTGCACAATACAAAGATGGTGCTTGCGGGTTGTTTTTATCTGGCAAAGATCCTGGAACTACCACTGAATAAGGTGGAATTTTTCCATAAGTTATTTCACCAGTTTTTCTATTAACAATTTTTGTTGATTGCCCAATATACATTCCCATACTTAGAACAGAGCCTTCTCCAACAATTACACCCTCTACTACTTCAGACATTGCTCCTAAGAAAACATTATCTTCAATAATTGTTGGTAACGCTTGAGCAGGTTCTAATACACCTCCAACTCCAGTACCAGCTGAGATATGACAATTTTTTCCAATCTGACAGCAACTTCCTGCACGACTGAATGTATCCATCATAGTACCTTCATCGATGTATGCTCCAATATTTACATAACACGGCATCAATACCGCATTTTTTCCTACAAAAGATCCTTTCCTTACTGGTGAATTAGGCACCATTCTAAAACCAGCTTTTTCATGATCTTCTTTCGTCCATCCGGCAGTTTTTCCTTTAAGTAAATGAGCTTTGTCATACCAACTACTATAAGGTCCATTTAAATTTTCCATTGGATACATTCTAAAACTTAACATGATAGCTTTTTTAAGATGTTGATGAGTAACCCATTCACCATTAATTTTTTCAGCTACTCTTGATTTTCCACTGTCTAAATCATCAATAATTTTATTTACAGCATCCTTCAAAGATTTATCTGAATTTTGATTTACTTGATCTTTATTTTCCCAAGCTTCATTTATAATATTTTCAATACTCATAATTTTAAGAGTTTTTTAATAACCTTATTTCTTTTAAAAATAAAGAAAGATTTTCTATTTTGTAATCAATATATTCTTCATCAGACTCTTTTTTACCCCAGTATTGATCATTGATTAACCAAACTGTTTTTGCTCCTCTCTCTTTTCCAATAGATAAATTTTTTGCAATATCTTCTATATAAAGTGTCTCGGTTGGATCGATTTGAAATTTTTTGACCATAAGGTCAAACGCTTTTGCTGCAGGTTTTGGACTGTATTCAGCATCGACAATATCAAATACACCATCAAATTGATCATCAATTCCTAAGTGAGTAGTAATATTTTTAACATGTTCTTTGCTACCATTTGTAAAAACAAATTTGTTTAGGTCTATATTTTCTAGTTCATTCCTTAAAGCAGTATCTTTTTCTAAAAATCCCAAATTAATATCATGAACGTAGTCTAAAAATTCTTTTGGAGGTATATCATGATGGATCATTAAACCGTTAAGACTAGTATTATATTTATGAAAATAATTTGTTTGTAATTCTTTTGCTTCTTTTAAATCTACATTCAATTTATTTGAAATGTATTGGGTCATTTTTTTACTGACCTGTCCAAACACTCCTTCAAGATCAGCGTACAGTACACCGTCACAATCAAATAAAATGTTCTTAATATTTTTTAATTCTTTCATTGTCTTATTAAGGTTCCTGACCCTTTATCAGAGAAAATTTCCCATAAACATGAATGTGGCTTTGTTCCATTAATTATACCGACCGCAGTAACACCATTATTAATTGCATCTAAGCAGGCATTTATTTTAGGTATCATACCCTCAGTAATAGTTTCGTCTTTAATCATTTCCAAAATTTCTGATGAAGAAATTTCTTCTATTAGTTTTTTGTTTTTATCTAGAACACCATCTACGTTTGTCATCAACAATAGTCTTCTAGATTTTAAGGATTTTGCTACTGCCATCGCAGCTGTATCTCCATTAATATTATATGTTTGATTCTCTTTCCCTAAGCCTAATGGTGAAATTATAGGAATTTTATGTTGATTAATTACATTAAATATTTGTTCGTTATTTATCTCGCTCGGTATACCTACAAATCCTAGCTCTTCTGCTTCTGGTATAGTTTTTATAATGTTATTTTTTTTTGTGTGAATAGAGATTGCTTCTGTTCCTTTGTCTTTTAAGGAACTAACAATATCATCATTAAAATCGATCAAAACAGACTCAACAATATTAATTATATTTTTATCTGTTACCCTTAGTCCTCGTATAAATTTTGATTTAATATTTGATTTTTGTAGCTCTCTTTTTATTCTAGGTCCACCACCGTGTACCACAACAATTGCAAGGCCCAATTTATTTAAAACACTAAGATCAGTTATAAAGTTATTAAATACGTTTCTATCAATTAAAACGTTTCCACCATATTTAATTACTATTAAATCATTTTTGTATTTTTCAATATATTTGTTTACTTCATTAAATGGTGGCCCATCTTTAGGTAATATATCTTTAAGGTCCATTTATTATTTTTAAATTATTAGGTTACAGTTTTAACTGTTGTACGTTTCATAATAACAACCTGCTGAGCCATCGTTAAAATATTATTAACTGTCCAATAAATTACTAGCCCACTTGGGAACGGTGCAAGAATTACCGTTAAAAATAAAGGGAAGAACATAAATATTTTTGCCTGAATTGGATCTGTTGGAGCTGGATTTAACTTCTGTTGCACCCACATACTGACCCCCATAGCGACAGGCCATGCTCCAATAACAAGGAAAGAGGGCACATCATATGGAAACAATCCAAATAAATTAAATATAGATGTAGGATCTTTAGCACTCAAATCTTGGATCCAACCATAGAAAGGCATGTGACGCATTTCTATCGTTACAAATAAAACTTTATACAAAGCGAAAAATACAGGTATTTGAATTAAAATTGGCAAACAACCAGACATGGGATTTACTTTTTCCTTTTTATAAAGAGCCATCATTGCTTGTTGTAATTTCATTTTGTCGTCTTTGTGTACTTCCTTAAGTCTTGTCATCTCAGGCTGGAGAGCTTTCATTTTAGCCATGCTTCTGAATGAAAAATTAGCAAGTGGAAAAAATGCTACACGAATACAAACAGTTACAGCAATAATTGCCAATCCATAATTACCAAATATTTTAAAGAAATATTCTAAAGCAGTGAACAGAGGACGTGTTAAAAAGTATAAGAAACCCCAATCAATCGTAAGATCAAATTTATCAATTTTTAAAGTTTCTGCGTACCCATCAATTACGTCAACTCTTTTTGCAGCTACTATTATTTGCAAGTATTCTTCTATATAGGAATTTCCAATTAACTCTAATGGTTCTGTTGTAACGAAGTTTATTCTGTACTTGTTTTTGTAATCCATTGTAGTTTTAAATTCTTTTTCTCTTGGTGGAATAAGTGTTGATATGTAATATTTATCTCCTAAACCCAACCATCCCTTTTGAGCCGTTCTTGAAAATTTTTTCTCTTCAATATCATCATAATCTTCCTCAATTAATTCTTCGTCTAATGTGGCGATAGGGCCCTCATGAAGAATATAAAAGTCGGTTAAGCCTTCTGGAATTTGATTTCTTATAATTTGTCCATAAGAATAGAAGTCGTAGTTTTTATCAGTAGAATTTATAACCCTTTGTTTTATGGTGAATAAAAACTTATCATCTAAAGCAATTTCTTTTTCAAAAGTAATTCCTTGGTCATTTGTCCAACTTAGTTTAATAGGAGATTGATCTGTTAATTTATTATTCCCAGAAACCGACCAAATTGAATCTGCATTTGGAATATCAATATTTTTATCAGTAGTAATAAAACCACTTTCTATTACATACCCTTCTTTAGAACTTCGTGGTGCAAGGAATTTTACTTTTTCATCACTTTCTAGGCTGACATTGTATTCTTTGAAAGTAAGATCATCTATTGCAGCTCCTTTTAAAGAAATAGATCCAATAATACTTTGATTTTCAAATAAAACTCTTTCACTTTCTTTCAAAGCATCTTCCCTAGAGATTTCATTTACTTTTTCTTTTTGATCAAGACTTGGTGCATCTGAATTTTGTTCAGTTTTAGTTTTTTTAGCTAAATTTTCTTTTGTTGTTGGAGGTGGTGCAAAAAATAATGAATATAATATGATTACTGCAGCTGATAAACTTATGGCAGCAATAATATTACGAGTATCCATTATTTATTATCCTTTATTTCTTTTTTAACTGGATCAAATCCTTCGCCACCTCCTAAAAATTTTATTGGATGGCAGGACAAAATTCTTTTTATACTCATAAATAAACCTTTAAAAAAACCGTATTCTTTTAAAGCATCTACGCTGTATTCAGAGCATGTTGGTAAATATCTACAAGAATGACCCAATAATGGACTAATCAAATATTTATAGGCTTTGATAAATTTAATTAAAATTAAAGTAAATATATTCATTATTTTATTTTTGCAAAATCTTGAAAAAGAGTTTCTTTTATAATTTTGTATTCATTATTTAGCATAGAAGACTTAGCTATAACAAGAAATGAATAATCAAAGTTTATCTCTACTTTTTTAACAGCTTCATTCATAATGTTTCTTAATCTTCTTTTAATTTTATTTCTCTTTACGGCATTACCAATTTTTTTTTTAGTCACAAAACTGATATTTAGTCTTTTTTTATCTTTATTTAATAATTTTCCAAAAAAAATACTTGCATATTTATTGGTAATCTTTTTTTGTTTAAGTAAATTTTTAAATTCTTTATTTTTTGAAAGAGCAAGTATTTTGCTTTTCATTGTTCTATACAGAAACAGTTAGTGATTTTCTTCCTCTTGCTCTTCTTCTAGCCAAAAGTTTTTTACCACCTTTAGTTTTCATTTTTGAACGAAAGCCGTGTTTTCGAGCTCTTTTTTTATTTGAGGGTTGATAAGTTCTTTTCATAATTAGATTTGATATAGTTTTTTATAATTTTTGCCCCTTTATATTAGTAATAATTAAAATAGCAAATAGAAGATTTAGCATTAAAATAAGAAGAATCATGGAAAATACAAAAAAAATTAAATTATTCATTGGTTTGTCTTATTTACTAATTGTTTGCATATTTTTGTATTTCTTTTTTTCAAAGTTTAGTCTCTCAGAAGTTACATCCTATGATTTTCTAAGAGATAACCAATCTTATTTTTTTGAACTAAAAAAATCCAACTTATTTTTAATTTCTTTTATTTTTTTAGCATTAACTATTCTTTGGGTTTTCCCTTTTTTAGGATTTGGATCTCCAGTTGCTTTAATGGGTGGTTTTATATTTGGAAAATGGATAGGGACACTTGTTGTTGTTTTAGGCTTGAGTATTGGTGCTACTTTTTTATACATTTTTGGAAATTATTTTTTAAAACAGTTAATTAGAGAAAAGTTTTTAAATAAGTTTCAAAAATTAGAAATAAGATTTAAACAATCTGAATTTATTTATTTATTAATTTACCGTTTTATAGGTGGTATACCTTGGCAGCTAAGCTGTCTTTTACCAACCTTATTTAATGTTAAGGTTATAA
Source organism: uncultured Pelagibacteraceae bacterium (assembly GCA_902538255.1). Taxonomy (GTDB): domain Bacteria; phylum Pseudomonadota; class Alphaproteobacteria; order Pelagibacterales; family Pelagibacteraceae; genus Pelagibacter. The sequence continues at coordinate 269,893 of CACBEJ010000001.1, forward strand.
ATTTTTTCTTTGCTACATTAATTGGAATAATTCCTCAAATTTTTTTAGCAGTTTCTATTGGTAGTGGATTAGAAAAAATTATAGACGAAAATGCTGAAGTACCAGGAATAACTGATATAATATTTTCACCTGATATATATGTTCCTATTACAGCTTTCTTTATTTTAATTCTGATTACGATATTTTTAAGAAAGTTTTTTTATAAAAATTAGTGGTGCTCCCACCCTGTACTGACCAGGGAACTAGTCATTACCAATGACTTGTTATACCATTTAACTACAGGAGCTTAGAGACAAATTGTATTTTATTGATAATAAAGCATTTTTTTCAAATTATTGCCTTAATTTTTTGATGAATATGATTTATATCTATTTTAGGAAATGTTATGGGAATTCATTACGATTACAAATCAACTAAAGGTAATAAGCTTATGGAAAAGCAAGCCAAAAGAGAGAGAAAGCTTGCTGAAAAAAAAGCTAAACGTTTAGCTAAAGAAGGCCCAAAAAATGAAAAAGAAAAAGGACCTGCACTAGATCCCAATAAACCAATTTCTTTAGATTTTCTTACTAATCCAAACAAAGAATGAGTTTAAAAGAAAAAAATGAGCGTTTAAGCTTGGCGCTTAGAAAAAATTTGAAGAAAAGAAAGCTTTTCCAAAAGAAGAATAAAAAGAAAAATGATACTAAACGATAAGCAAATAATAAAATTAGCAGAGGAACATGAAATGATTAGTCCTTTCGTGAATAAAAGTGTTGCTAATGGAATTAGTCATGGCGTTAATCCGTTTGGTTATGATCTTCGTTGTGGATCTGAATTTAAAATTTTTACAAATATTAAAGGAGCTACAGCAGACCCAAAAAATTTCAGTGAAGATAATTTTATTACAGTAAAAGATGAAGAATCTATTTTAATTCCACCCAATAGTTTTGCACTTGCTGCGAGTCTTGAATATTTTAAAATGCCAAGAAATGTTACTGGTCTTGTTACAGCAAAATCAACTTATGCAAGGTGTGGTTTAGGTGTTCCACCAACTGTACTAGAGGCAGGTTGGGAAGGTGTTTTAGTTTTAGAATTCTCAAATCATACTTCGAATAGCATCAGGCTTTATGCAAATAGCGGTGCAGCCCAAATCCTTTTTTTTAAAGGAGAACAGCCAGAAGTTTCTTATGCTGACAGAGATGGAAAATATCAAGGTCAAACAGGAATTACTTTAGCAAAATCAAAATAATTTATGGATAAGTTTCAAATTAAAGGCCCTTGCAAAATCAAGGGTGAAGTTGAAATTTCTGGAGCGAAAAATAGTGCTCTTGTCTTACTTGCTGCAACTCTTTTATTCGACAAACCTGTAACTTTAAAAAATTTACCTAGAGTAAGAGATATAGATACAATGTTAAATTTATTGAAGTCTCTAGGCTCTAAAATAATTTTATCTAAAGACAAGAAAATTGTAAAAATTCAAAATCAAAAAAAGATGAAAACATTAGCTAAGTATTCACTTGTCAAAACAATGAGAGCATCCATACTTGTCTTAGGACCATTAATATCAAAATTTCATAAATCAATTACATCATATCCTGGTGGCTGTAATATTGGATCCCGTCCAGTTAATTATCATCTATCAGCTTTAAAAAAACTTGGTATGCAATATGAAATTAAACAGGGTTATATTCATGCAAAATCTAATGGAAGATTAAATGGTGCAAAAATAAATTTTCCAGGAATAAGTGTAGGTACTACAGAAAATACGATTCTTGCAGCTTCTTTAGCTAGTGGAAAAACAACTTTAAAAAATTGTGCAATTGAACCTGAGATAAAAGATCTTACAAATTTTTTAAATGCTGCAGGAGCTAAAATTAAATGGAGTGGAAGAACTTGCTCAATTACTGGAGTTAAGTCACTAAAAGAAGTTAACTATTCAGTCATGGGAGATAGAATAGAGGCAGGTACATTTTGTATCGCTGCTACATTAGCTGAAGGTGATTTACAGATAAAAAATTTCAATCCAAAAAATATAGCTACAGAGTTAAAATTATTAAAAAAAGTAGGTGCAAAATTTAACACTTTTGAAAATAAAATTTTCATCAAAGGACCGAAAAAAATTAAGCCAATTAAAAATATTAAAACAAAAGAATGGCCTGGTGTAGCAACAGATATGCAGAGCCAATTAATGGTGCTAATGTGCAAAGCTAATGGTCAGAGTTCAATTACTGAAAATATATTTGAAAACAGATTTTTACATGTTGGTGAGCTTCAAAGACTTGGAGCTAAAATAAAAATTAAAAATAGTACTGCTACCATAGAGGGAAATACTAATTTTATTGGTGCCGAATTGATGTCTAGTGACTTGAGAGCAAGTGTTGCTTTAGTATTGGCCGCAATGGTTTCTAATGGCAAATCTGTAATTAATCGTATTTATCATTTAGATAGAGGGTATGAAAAATTAGAAAATAAACTTAAAAAAATTGGTGTTAAAATCAAAAGATTAAAATAGTGAAATATTTAGCTAAAATTATTGCAAGTGATCAAGAGGGTTTGCAGATGATTTCAACTTGCAGTTCAGCAGCTAAAGTCAAAATTTCAGAAATTAAGTATCTTGCATCTAATAAAGTATTTTTATTGTCAATCGAAAGAACTAAAGTTGAAAATGAAAATGAGGATAAAAAGGTTAATAGCATATTGAGATTTGATTTTATTGATAAAGTAAGATCAAAGAACATAGATCAATCAAACCAAGAAGCAATTTTAGAATTAGTAGGTATAGATTATTTGAAAAATAATGATGTTTATGAAATAAATCTTATTTTTAAAAATAATTCTCATATTGCTTTAAGCACAGAAACTATTGAAGCAAGATTAGAGGATCAAAGTGAGATTAAATAATTATGAAGATATTAAATAGTAAAAGTAAAAATTTTGATAAATTATTAAAGAATTTGCTTTTACAAAGAAAGAAAAAAATTGAGTCAAACTCTGTTTCTGTAACAAATATAATTAAAGATGTTAAAAAAAATGGAGATAAAGCATTATTAAAATATGAGAAAAAATTTAATCAAAACAACATAATTATTCCAAGTTCAAAACAAATAAAGAAATCTATAAATTCACTTGATAAAAAAGTAAAGAAAGCAATTGATAGGGCTTATAATAGAATTTATAAATTTCATTCACTTCAAAAATTTAAAAATATTTCTTATACAGATAAATTAAAAAACAAACTTGAATATAAATACGTACCTTTAGAGTCAGTTGCAATTTATGTTCCTGGTTCTACAGCTTCATACCCATCGAGTGTGTTGATGAATGCTATTCCAGCAATTGTAGCAGGTGTTAAGAGAATAGTTATGATTAATCCAGGCTATAAAGGAAAACAAAATCCAGCCGTATTATACGCTGCAAAAATATGTAAAATAAAAGAAATTTATTCTATCGGGGGCCCTTCTGCTATTGCAGCAGTATCTTATGGTACTAAAAAAATTAAAAAAGTTCATAAAATAGTTGGTCCAGGAAACGCATATGTTGCAGCAGCAAAAAAAGAAGTTTTTGGAGTTGTTGGAATTGAAGGTATGACTGCAGGACCTTCAGAGGTAACAATCGTTTGTGACAAATTCTCAAATCCCGAATGGGTTGCAAGTGATTTAATTGGGCAAGCCGAACATGATATTCTTGCACAATGTATTTTGATTTCAAAAGATAAAAATTTGCTAGATAGAGTCAAAATTGAAATCACTAAACAATTAAAAGAAATTCCAAGAGCTTCTGTTGCAAGAAGAAGTTTAATTAATAATGGAATTCTTATGCATATTTCCTCAGACGCTAAAATAACAAGTGTTGTAAATAAAATTGCACCAGAACATTTAGAATTAAATATTAAAAATTATAAATCGTTAGTTTCAAAAATAAAAAATTCAGGATCAATATGTTTAGGAAAATATGCAGTGATGGCAATGACTGATTATAATGTTGGATCAAACCATGTGTTACCAACTAATGGTTCTGCAAAATACTCAAGCGGTATAAGTGTAAATGAATTTTATAAAAGGATTTCATACATAAACTTATCAAAAAAGGGTATTGAAAGTCTTGGACCATCAGTTATAACACTTGCAAATTACGAAGGGTTGGTTGGACACGCTCAATCTGTAGTAAAACGAATAAGGAGAAAATAAATTTGTCAAAACAAGACTTACTGGAATTTAAAGGTACAGTGATAGACCTACTTCCTAACGCTATGTTTAGAGTAAAATTAGAAAATGGACATACCGTTACTGCCCATACAGCTGGTAAGTTGAGAAAAAACAGAATTAGAGTTCTCCAAGGTGATAATGTGACAGTTGAAATGACACCTTACGATCTTACTAAAGGAAGAATTATTTTTAGGGGATAAATAAGGCTGAGTAGCTCAGGAGTAGAGCAGAGCCCTGAAAAGGCTTGTGTCGGAGGTGCGAATCCTTCCTCAGCCACCATCACAAAGTTTCATCTTGAAATAATCGTAAAAGAAATTAACTTTAAGATATAATAAATAACAAAAGGACTAAAAAATAAGATGAGTACATTACAAGGAAAGATTAAATGGTATAACGGTAAAAAGGGATATGGCTTCATTGAAAGAGATGATAAAGAAAAAGATGCCTTTGTTCACGCTTCAGCAGTAAAAGCTGCTGGTATGAGATATCTCAATGAAGGTGATAAACTTGAATTCACATTAGAAGATGGTCCCAAAGGTCCTTCTGCAGTTAATTTAAAAAAAATAGACTAATTAAGAAATTATTTAAAAGGGCGTTTTATCTACCAAATAGATAAACGTCCTTTTTATTTATACCTTGAATATTAATTTTTTTTGTCTAAAAGACTGCTCATGAATATAAATATTACATACAGAAAGACTTTTAGAAGTACTCACAGAAACTGTTTCCATAGCCAGTAGGCTATTTATTTATATTATAATTTTAAATCCACATAAAATAAGATAAAAACAAAGAGGATAAGCCCGGGTGGTGTAATGGTTAGCACGGAAGTTTGTGGAACTTTAAGTTTGAGTTCGACTCTCAGCCCGGGTACCAAAAAATGAATAAAGAAAAAAAATTAATTCCTGGATTACCTTCAGGATTTGAAGATCGTTGGGATAAAAAACTTCTTCTCAAAAAAAAGCTTTTAAAAGCTATTGAGAATAATTTTATAAAATTTGGAGCAGAAGCTCTGGAAACCCCTTCGTTTGAGATAAGTGAAAATATAGGATCTTTTTTGGCAGAAGATGATGCTAATCCTATGAGTGATGTATTCTCATTTCAGGACGGAGAAAAAAACATTACTCTTAGGTATGATCTTTCAAGCCCACTAGCTAGATTTGTTGCTCAAAATAATCAAGAGCTTCCATCAATCTTTAAAAGATATGCTATTCAAAATGTCTTTAGAAACGAAAAGGCCGGTAACGGAAGGTACAGAGAATTTATGCAAGCAGATTTTGATATTGTTGGAAATGTTTATCCTGCCCAGGCAAATGCTGAGCTTTGTAATTTAATATCAAGTACTTTGTTAGATTGTGGTCTAAAAAAAGATCAATTTACAATTAACATCAGTAACAGAAAAATAGTTCAAGGATTAATTGATGATTTAAAAATATCGGAGGACAAGCAAGTAAAAGTAATTAGGGCAATTGATAAATTAGATAAACCAGGTTTTGGTTTAAAAGGTGTTGAAGATCTGCTTAAAAAAGAGAGAAGAGATATAAGTGGTGCAATCACTAAGGGTGCAGATTTAAATGATGAACAAGCATCTGAAATACTTAATTTTCTAAAAATTAAAAATTTAAAAGATTTAAAAGAAAAATTAAAAAATCCATTGTCTCAAGAAGGTATAAAGGAATTAGAACAAGTATTTGAAGTATTGGGTTATAGTTCAAATTTAAATCAGGTCAAAACAAATTTTACAATTGTAAGGGGATTGGCTTATTATTCAGATTTTATTGTTGAAACAAACCTAAATTTTAAAGTTACAAATAACAAAGGTAAAGAGGTTGATATAGGCAGTATTTGTTCTGGTGGAGCTTATGCAAAATTAATTTCAAGATTTAAAGGTGTCGATATCCCAGGCACTGGAATTAGTTTTGGAGTGGATCGATTGTTATTTGCTTTAATGCAATTGGATCAAATAAAAGTAGATATTCAAAAACCAGTTTTAGTTTGTGTAATGGATGAAAAATATCTTAAAAATTATTATGAAATTTTAGATCTTTTAAGAAATAATAATATTAATGCTGAAATTTTTTTAGATACAAAGAAAAATTTAGGTAAGCAACTAACCTTAGCAAATAAACGTGAGTTAGATGTTGCAATTATATGTGGTGAAAATGAATTTAACGAAAATACAGTCACCTTAAAAAGTCTTAAAGGTGTTAAGGGTGAAAACAATAAAACATTTCCAAAAGAAAATTTAATCGATGAAGTCAAAAAACTTATCTGAAAATATCCTTAGATCAGTTAAGTCTAAGGGTTTTAAATATATTGATTTACCCTCAGTAATTGAGGCTAATCATATTGTTCAAAGATCAGGAGAAAACTTTAGAAAATTTATCTTTTCTTTTACGGATCAAAACGGAAGCGAATTGTGTCTAAGACCAGATTTAACGATTGCATCTTGTTTAAGATATTTAGAAAATAATTTAAAAGGTAAGGAAAAAATTTTTTACAGTGGTCAAGCTTATCGAAAATCACAAAACAAAAAAGACTCAATCATTAGAAATCAAATTGGATTTGAAATTTTAGGATCTAAGGATGAGAAAAATGATGATAAAGAAATTATAAATACATCTCTTAAATCACTTCAAAATATTAAATATTCTTCAGGAACGCTAACCATTGGAAATGTTGAAATATTTAATTTGTTAATTTCAAAATTAGATATTCCAAAGAGATGGAAACTAAGATTAGCTAGACACTTCTGGAGAGAAGAATATTTTAATGAATTATTAAAAAGATTAGAAACTAATTCAGATGTTGATCCGACAATTGTAGAAATAGATAAAAAGCGTTACGTGAAAATGCTTAAAGAGAATTTATCAAATATTGTTGCAGGAAGAACAATTAATGAAATATTAAAAAGGTTTGATCAGAAAATAAAAGATCCTAGAAGAGCTAGTAAAGGAAAGAATGTTTCCAAAATAATAAAAGATTTTCTAAAAATTAAATGTCCCATAAATAAAGCAGCAATTGAGTTAAATAAATTTTTTAAAAAAAACAAAATAAATCTAGCTGTAGATCAAAAATATTTTCCAATCTCTAATAATAAGGTTTCAAAATTAAATGTAGTATTTTCAGCATCCTTTGGAAGACAATTAGAATATTACACCGGAATGGTTTTTAAAATTGATATTAAATCTAAAAACTCATTAAAAAATATTATTAATGGTGGTCGTTATGATGGTCTAATTTCGGACTTAGGATCAAAAAAACAAACTCCAGCAGTAGGTGCTGCTTTAAATTTAAATTACTAATGATAAAAAATATTTTAAATATTGGAATTCCAAGCAAAGGTAGACTTAGAAAAGATGTTTTAAATATTTTTAAAAAAAATAAATTAAATCTCATTTCTGAAAGAGGAGAAAGAGATCTTTTAGGATCTATAAAACAATTTAAAAATATTAAGATTTTATATCTTCATGCAAGAGAGATCATAGAAAGACTTGGAGATGGATCTTTAGATATAGGTTTTTCTGGCTTTGATTTATTAAAGGAAAGTGAAATTAACACTCAAAAGAAAGTTAATGTGTTAAAAAGATATAATTTTGGAAAGGCCACATTAGTAGTTGCAATCCCTGATCCATGGATAGATGTACAAACAGTTGCAGATTTAGAAGAAATTGCATTTGAATTTAAAGATAAGAAAAAGAAAAGATTAAGAGTAGCAACAAAATATCCAAACTTAACAAGGGAATTTTTGTTTTCAAAGGGCGTTACCCAATTCAAATTAATTGATAGTTTGGGTGCAACCGAAGCTTATCCTTTTACAGGCTCATCGGAAATAATTACAGATATCACTTCTACCGGAGAAACGTTAAAAGCAAACAATCTACGTATTTTGAAGGATGGAGAAATATTAAGATCAGAGGCCTGTATGATGATTTCTAAGTCATCCAATAATAAAATGGGTCTTAAAAAAATAGTAAAATTACTTTCTAAAAATTAAGTCTTTCCAATAAATTAGTATAATTTTGATAATATCTAGATTTCTAATAATTGCATAAAGTGCAACAATAACACAAATAATAAAGAATATTTTTAATATCAAAATTAGTTCCATAAAGTATTTTTAAATATTTAAATACATTAATCAAATATTTACGATAAAATAAAAAATTAGAATCATGGATAATATATTGTTAATTTTACTAGTTTTGTTATTAGGCGGCGTTTTAGCTATTCTTTATCTAAATTTAAAAACTAAGCCAAAAGATGAAAATGAAAACAAAGAAGCTGAGGAAATAATTAATTTAAAATCAGAAATATCAAGTTTAAAAGATACCTTAAACACTACAATCAATAGCTCACTTGGTGCAATGTCGACTTCATTTAATAATCTATCAACCGGGGTTACTAAAGATATGACTGAAACTTTAACTAAGGTAGAGGAAAAAGTTGGTAATTTTAATCAACAAGTTCAACTATTAAATCAAAGCCAAGAGGGGATAACTAAAATTTTAGCTGGAGTTAAGAAATATGGAACTCTTGCAGAATTTAGCTTAGATGCTCTAATTAAAGATTTGCTACCAGCCTCTCAATTCATGACTAATGTTAAAATGAAAGAGGATACTAGTGAACATGTTGAATTTGCAATAAAGCTTCAAGGAGATGTTTTAGTTCCTGTTGATAGTCATTTTCCAGTAGAAAAATTCAAAGCAATTACCGATGGTCATGACGCGGAAGACAAAAAGGCTGTAGCAGATTCTAGAGCAAAATTAGCCTCAGCGTTTAAAGCAAAAGCTAAAAGTGTTAATGAAAAATATATTGTTCCACCAAAAACTACTGATTTTGCAATAGTATATGCTCCTACAGAAAGTTTATACAAAGAGTTAACTGAATACCAAGATCCAAGTACAAAAGAATTATTAACTCAAGAGTTAATGAAAAAATATAAAGTTGTAATATGTGGACCTAATACTCTTTCTGCTTACTTACAGTCTTTACATATGGGATTTCAATCATTGAAGGTACAAAAAGGTGCAACAGAAATTTATAATCATTTAAAAACAATCAGTACAAGATTTTCTAAACATTTTGACAACATTATAGTTCTTAGAAAAAAATTAGAAGATGCTATGGGAGTTGTTGATAAATTTGGAACTGATGCAAGATCAATTTCAAGAACTTTAGAAAACATAAAAGATCCCGAGCAGGTTGAGAAAGCTGTACAAACCGAAAACGTGGAAAAATTTATTGAACAAAATAGGCAGCTCAAAAATTAATTTCTTTTTTTCTGTAATTACGTCTATAAGAAATCTCATGCAGTGGAATCAAAAATATGATTATCCAAAATCATCAAGAGCAACAGTTGATGGCATTAGAAAATACTTATTAGGGGAAACAAAATTACCAAGTGTCACTTCAATTTTAGATGCAACTCGATCTGAAGAAGATAAAGCAGCATTAGCAAATTGGAGAGAAAGAACTGGGCAAAAAGAGGCTGAGGCAATTACAAAAGCAGCAAGTAGTAGAGGTTCTCAAATGCACAACTATTTAGAGTCCTATTTACTTGGAAGAGAAAATTTAAGTTTTTTTGAAGATAACGAACAATACAAATTAATGGCTAAAGAAATTATAGAAAAAGGTTTGAAAAATAGATTGGATGAAATTTGGGGTGTTGAATGCACTCTTTATTACCCAGAGAAGTATGCAGGTACTGCTGATTGTGTCGGAGTTTATGAAGGAAAAGAAACAATAATAGATTTTAAACAAAGTAATAAACCTAAAAAGGCTGAATATATAGACTCATGGCTTCTTCAAACAAGCGCATATTCATTAGCACATAACATTGTGTATAACTCCAATATCAATTCTTGTGTAATTTTGGTTTGCACAGTAGATAAATTATTCCAAGAGTTTAAAATTCAAGGGCATGATTTAGTTGTTTATCAAAATTTGTTTTTGGGAAGATTAAAAAAATTTAATGAGCTATCGGATTTAACTTAGGATTTTATGGATAAAATAGTAATTTACGATACAGAAACAACAAATAGTACAATTTGGGGCTCAATAATTGAAGTAGGTGCTGTAGTTGTTGATAAAAACTTAAAAGAAATTGGTAAGCTAAATATTCGTGGCAGAATGCCCGAGGGTGAGGTTCCAAGTGCAAAGGCCTTATTAGTTAATTCAACAAGTATTGATTTACTTACTAAAGGCAATTACTCGCATTACGATTTTTTAGGCGCAGTAGAAAATTTTTTCTCTAAAGCTGGTCCAGCATTGTTTATGGGTTGGAGTAACCTAAATTTTGATAGACGAATGTTTCATTTTAATTTTTTTAAAGGGAATAGATATCCTTACATTACACATTCATCACCCAATAAAGAACATGACGGTTTACATGTTGCAAGAGTAGCACAAACCTTGAATCCTGAAACATTAAAGACTGAATTAACAGAAGCTGGAAATGAAAGTCTAGCTTTAGAAGGTTTAGCTAGACAACAAGGATTTGATACGTCTCAACAACACACTGCTTATCATGATGCATTCACAAGCTTAAAAATTCTAAGAATTATAAAAGACAAACATAAAGACAATTGGGAAAATTTTTTAAGTACATCTACAAAAAATAGCGTTGAAACTATCTTAAAAAGTGAGGGTATTTATTCAATTTTCGAAAATGTTAAAGGAAAAAATATGATGTATCTTGTCTCTACATTACATCCAGATCATTGTTATCATCCATCATATGCATCTTGGGGATATTTATTTGATTTAAGAAGAGATCCTGAACCTTTGTTAAATTTATCAATAAATGATCTTAAAGTTTATTTAAAAAAGTTTAGTCCAAAAGCACTTAGAGTAATCAAAACCAACAAAGCTCCTGTAGTTTTAGATAAAAAGTTTGCATTAAAAGAGAAGGCATATGCTGACTTAGATTTAGAAACAATCCAGAAAAGAGCAAAAATGGTTAGAAATAGTAAAAATTTTTGTAAAAATATTCAAATCATTAATAGAGAGGCCGCTGAAGAAAAAGCTCAAACTCAAACCCAGGAAGATCTGTTACCTGAAGAAACTTTATATGAAAAATTCATTCCCAATAAAGACACCCAATTATTTAAAACTTGGCATAGTTCTTCTTGGGAAGATAAATTAAGAATGTTGGATAAGTTTCAAGATAAAAGATGTAGTTGGTTTGGGCAAAAAATTATTTATCAAGAAGCACCGCATATTTTGCCACCAGATTTATATAAAAATATAAAAAGTGAAATTGCTAGACGAATTTTAAGCAAAAATAGAGAAAAGTGGCAAACTATAGGAATGGCCTATCAAGAAATTGATACCTTAAGAGATCAAGCATCAAATAGAGATGATGAAGAGGAACTAAAAAAATTAGATGAAATAAATGAATTTGTTATGTCTATAGAAAAAAAATATGAAATTGCCTAGTTGACTTTAAGGCTCTAATTAATAGAAAGGAAATATGCTTACAAATTTTAAAGACGAAGATTTTGATACTAAAATTAAAAATGAAGATGTTTCAGTCATCCAGTTTTCAGCTGAGTGGTGTGGTCCATGTAAGGCACTAAAACCAGTAATGGATAAGTTATCTGATGAATATAAAGATAAGGCTGGTTTCTATTATGCTGATGTTGAAGATGGTGGAATAAATACCGGAAGTGCAGCTGGTATAAGAGGTGTTCCAACAGTTGTTATCTATAAAAAAGGCGTTGAAGTAGATAGAAAAGTTGGTGGAGTTCCCGAAAGTCACATGAAGGAATTTTTAGATAAAAATATCTAATTTAAATTTAAAACTTCACCGGCAAGATATAACGATCCAGTAATCAGGATTATATCGTTTTCTTTTACCGGGATTGACTTTATAGCATCTTCTATACTTTCCTTATAATTTATATTTGAAAAGCCGTTTAGCTTATCTTTAAGCTCTCTTCCTTTAATTGAATTAGGTTGATTAGGTATATCTATTGTAGTCAATGTAGAGATATCCTTAAAGAAACTCATATATTCATTATGATCTTTATTAGCCATCATTCCAAGAATGATGTGTTTATTGCAATCTAAACTTTCCAAGTATTCATTCAAAACTTTTGCTCCTAGTGGGTTATGAGATCCATCAACATAAAGTTTGTGATCTTTTACAAGCTCTTTAAGTTTTCCAGATTTAATTTCTTGTAATCTTGCAATAGAATTTATTTTTAAAATACCTTTTTTAATGTGGTCATCTTTAATTTTTAAGTCTTTCAAAATTCTTAGGGTTGCAATTGCTGTTGAGACATTTTCTAATTGAAATTGACCTTTAACATTTGGCATCGGTAATTTTATTCCCCCAAATTGATCTTCATAATAAAAGAAGTCATTTTCTTGCATTGTAAAACTATAATTTTCATTATGGAAAAACTTATTTGATCTATTATTTGAAATTGTTTTTTTAATATTTTCTTTAATTTTATTAGTACTTTGTTTTGCAACTATAATATTTGAGTTTAATAAGCTTGATGTTTTCTCAAAAATAATTTTTTCAACAGTTTGTTCATTTTCAGGTAGCCAATCTAAATGATCAAGGCCAATAGATGTTACAACGCTAGCAAGGTTATTTTTTAAGATATTAGTAGCGTCAAATCTAAAGAATAATCCACTTTCAATTAAATTGATATTATCTGGGTATTGAGATGCTTTTAAAAAATAGGCTGCAGTTAGTATTTCAAAAAAGGTAATTGGTTCACCATTGTTAGCTTCCTCAACTTCTTCAAGTAAATTTGCCAAATCTTCATCGTTCAATTCTTCATTATTAAAAACAAACCTTTCATTGATACTTTTGATATGAGGACTAGTGTAGATATTACAATTGAAATTTGCTTCCTTTAAAATAGAAAACATTGCTTGGATAGTTGAGTACTTTCCATTAGTACCAACAATTGAAATTGCTTTGATTTTATCTTGATTGTTGCCTAATTTTTTGCAGAGACTTTGAATACGATCTAGACTTAAATCTATTTCTTTAGGATGCAGCTCTTGTAAGCGACTGACTATCTTCTGAAGTTTCATTTTGTTCAGCACTTATATCAGAATTTTTCTTTAACAATATTGATAATAAGGTTCCAATTTTAGATGCAAGATCTTTACGCTCAACAATTAAATCGACAAAACCAGTTTTTTCAACATATTCACTTTTTTGGAAACCTTCTGGAAGTTCTTCTTTAACAGTTCCTTGTATTACTCTTGCACCTGCAAATGCAATTAAAGCTCCTGGTTCTGCAATATGAATATCACCTAACATAGCGTATGATGCGGTAATACCCCCTGCAGTAGGATCAGTGATACAAACTAAATAAGGAAGACCGTTTTTCTTTAATTCATTAATTGCAAGTGTTGTTCTTGTCATTTGAGATAAAGAAATTAAACTTTCCATCATTCTCATTCCCCCACCAGCGCTAATACATAAAAAAGGTGTTTGGTTTTCTATCGCATGCTGTATTCCATATAAAAAAGCTTCACCTTCTGCTGCTGCCATTGAGGCTCCTAAAAAATCAAAATCAGAAGCTACAGCGGTAATTTTAATATTATTTATAGTTCCAGTAGCAACCATCATTCCACATTCTAATCCTGTTTTTTTTCGAGCACTTTTTAATCTTTCTTTATAAGGTTTAGAGTCTGTCCAATTTAGTGGATCATCTTTAGGTATTGGGGTTTTAAAAATCTTGTAATTGTTTTTTCCAAACAATATATCAAATCTTTGATGAGGTTTTATTCTATGATGACGTTTACAATCAGGACATACCCACAAGTTTTCCTCTAAATCCTTTTTTAAAATTGGACCCTTACAACATGATGTCCAGTCACTTTTTGCAATATCTTCTTTCGTAGCTCTTTCACGTATAGCAGTTTTAATTTTTTCACCTGCTTTAATAATTTTAGTTATCCAATTCATTGAATTTTATTTTTTAATCTCTTTACGATATTAGTAACATTTGTGACAGCATTTTGTCTCTTTTTAATAGATCTGGAGATTTCTTTACAAATTGCACTACCAACCACCAAACCATCAGCTTTTTTAAGAGATTGGATGGTTTTTTCTGTAATTCCAAAACCAATAACTACATTTTTTGATTTATTATGTTTTTTTATTTTGTTGTATTTTTCTAATATTTTCTTTGGGGATACTTTAAGCTTTCCACCTGTAGTAGACAACATGCTTATGTAATAAATCATATCATGAGAGTCTTTTATTATTTTTTTTAGTCTTATCTGAGAAGTAGTTGGTGAAACCAATTGAATAAAATTAATTCCTTTTTTTTTGCATTTTGATGCAAAATTCTTATTTTCAGGATAAGGTAAATCAACAACTATTAAACCATCAACTTTTGATTTTTTGCATTTTTCTAAAAATTTATTTTCATTATATTGATAGATCATATTGTAATAGCCCATCAGTATAATTGGTTTATTTTTTTTTATTTTTTTAAAATTTTTTGCAATTGAAAATACATCATTAATTTTAATACCATTTTTAATTGCTCGGTAAGCACTTGTTTGTATTTGCCCTCCATCAGCTATTGGTGTGTTGTGTGGAAAACCTAATTCACAAATATCTGCGTAATTTGAAATTGATTTTAATATTTCTAAAGATTTTTTTTTAGTATTGTCTCCAGCTACTGTATATGTCAGTAAAGCTGGTCTATTCTCTTTTTTCACAGCCAAGAAAGTTTTACTGATTAATGAATTCATTAATTTTTACCCAGTCTTTCTCTTAAGATATCCCTATCTTTTTTAGCATCACCACAAGAGTTAACTATTATTATGTTATCTTTACTTAATTTTGGAGCAATTTTTATCGCTTCAGCAAATGCATGACTAGGTTCTAAACTTGGATTAAGTTTTTCAAATTTAGTTACCATCACATGTGCTTTAAGTGCTTCTTCATCAGTTGCATAAGTGTATCTAGCTCGTTTTGTATCTTTTAAAAAACAATGTATTGGACTAACACCTGGGTAATCCAACCCAGCACTAATTGACTCTGTATCATTAATTTGACCTTCATTGTTCTGACAAACATAAGAAGCTGCACCATGTAAAATTCCAATTTTAGCATTTCTACTTAAGGGAGCAGCATGGAGTTTTGATTTTTTTGGACCTCCAGCCTCTACACCAACTAATTCTATTTGAGATTTTTTAAAATCTATAAATTCACTCCAAAAGCCATATGCCGAACTTCCACCACCTACACAGTTAATTAATTTAATTTTTTTTGGAATTTTTTTGAATTCTTGTTTAATTTGTATTTTTAATTCTCTTGAAATTTGTGCTGTACTCCATCCACAAATTTTTACAAATATATTTGGACCAACTGTACTTCCAACGCACATATGTGTAGTGTCACAATTTGATACCCAATATCTCATACACTCACTAACTGCATCAACCAAGGTTTGACTTCCTGAATATACAGGAACTATTTCAGCACCATTTTTTCTCATAGCATCACAATTTGGTTTCTGTCTCTTGATATCTTTTGCACCCATGAAAATTTTACATTTAAGACCAAATTTCTTAGCAGCCATACTTAACATTTTACCCGCATAACCAGCACCAGTGTCACCAACTATATATTTTTTTCCCATAGCCTTACAAATTAATGCGTGAACAGTTGCATTGTATATTTTGTGGGCACCACCATTAGCTTCTGACACAACTTTAGCCCATATTTGAGCACCACCCAAATGATTAGATAAATTTTCTAATTTTACAAATGATGTGGGTGATCCTATATAATTCTTAAAATAATAATCTCTCTTTTTTAAAAACTTCTTTTTATTTCTTAATTTTGAAAACTGCCGTGTTAGATCCTCTACAGGTTTTTTTAAAGTTTCAGGAATAAAACTTCCTCCAAATTTACCACCCCAAAAACCGTAACGATCATGCTGGTCAATTAGAGGAATTTTTTTTTTAAGTTTCATTTATTAATTTATTTAAATTGTTTAAAAAAATATTTATTTTGGATGTATCTTTTAATCCAGAAGTTTCCAAGCCTCCAGATAAATCTAAGTAATTAGTAATTTTCTCATAATTTTTTAGATTATCATCAAATTTTATATTACCAGCTAGCATTAATTCCTTGTTTAATTTGATATTTTTAATCAGGTTATGATCAAAGCTCTGACTTTTTTCATAACCTTTACTGTCAAATAAATATAGATCTGTTACGTCAACAAATGACTTATACCTAAGAACATCAGTTTCATCTTTTATTGTTAGAGCTGTAATAATTTTTTTTTTATATTTTTGTTTTATAATGTTTATTTCGTCTGGAGTACAGTCATACAATTGATAATAATCAAAAGGTAAACTTTGTATTTCCTCTAAAATTTTATTGTTAGGTTTTACTAAAACAGCAACAAATTCACTTTTGTTTTTTTTTACATTTAACAATTTGTTTAGAGAGTTAGGTTCAACATATCTTGAGCTTTTTGGGTAATTGCAAATAAAGCCAATAAATTTTGGGGGGTGGGGATGATTAATTATATAATTTAGATTATCTGTGTCTTTTACACCACAAATCTTGCAACCTTTGATCATTTGTTTAAATGATCAATAAGTTTTTTGGTATTATTTTTTATGTTACCTTTTGTAAGAGATCTACCTATAACAATACCAGAAACCTTATTTTTGAAAGCCTGTTTAGGTGTCATAATTCTCATTTGATCATTTGAACTATCTCCAGGCAATCTTATTCCTGGAGTTATAATTAATAAATTTTTGTATCTTTTACGAACTGTCAAAGCTTCTTTAGCCGAACAAACTATACCATCACATCCAGATTTTTTAATTAAAGCTGCTTGTCTTAAAACCAACTGTTTTACATTTTTTGTGTGACCAATCTCTTTAAGAGATTTATTGTTAAGACTTGTAAGGATTGTAACTCCTAAAATTTTTAAATTTTTATTTATTTTTTTTGCCTGTTTTTTTATTGATTTAAGCATTTCTAAACCGCCATTTACATGGACTGTTATATATTTGCATTTTTTTAAATCTTTTAAGCTATCAATCGCAGATAAAGCTGTTTGAGGAATATCATTTATTTTTAAATCTAACCAGAAATCAATATTAATTTCTTCTAAAAATTTTCTGCCTTTTTTAGAGTAAAAAAATTGAAGGCCAAATTTAGGAATCATATTAATCTTGTTTGTTTTTGTTTGATTAATTATTTTTCTTATTTTATTTAAATTTGAGGTGTCACAAGCTACGAAGATAATTTTCTTTTTTATGTTATTCATCGTTAATCTTTTTTAACATTTCTTTACTCATTTTCCATGCTACTACCTTTTTTTCAGGAACCGCTACTTTTTCGCCAGTTTTAGGGTTTCTACGAATCGAAGATTTTTGAGTTTTAGAGCGGAATGATCCAAAATTTCTTAATTCTACACCTTCGTTACGTCTCAACGCTCTTTTTATTTCGTTCAAAACTATTGTAACAAGTTTGTCTAGATCTTTATTATTAAAATTGGGGTATGATTTTTTAAGTTGTTTTAGAAGCTTTGATTTTACAATAGCCAATTTAAACCTAACTATTCTTTATCTTCCTCTTTTTTCTTTAAATCTTCAGAAAGTGACGAAAAAGGTAAATTTTTTCCACTAGCTTCACTTCCATAGGTTTTTAAAGCAATATCTCTATCTTTCTCTTCAAGGTATTTGATACTCAAAACTACTTTACGTTTTTCGTGTGAAATTTCTTTTATACCAACATCTACAGACTCATTACCTGTCCATCTAGACGGTCTTGCATCAGCTGAATTAATAGCAATTTCTGATTTTTTGATATGAAAATCCAGAGCACAATCCTCAGGCCTTACAGTTAATCCTTTATTATCTGTACTTATTACTTTAACAGTAATTGTGTCACCTTGTTTTTTGTCTTTGAAGAAATCAAATGGATCTTTTTGAGTTTGACGATGTCCTACCCTTATTTTTTGTTCAGACGGTTTAATTTCAAGAACTTTAACTTTTAATTTATCACCTTTCCTGTATTTACTTAATTCCTCCTCACCATTGTTTAAAAATGTTAAGTCATTTGAATGAAGGAAAGCTTCAATTTCAAGGTCTTCCACTTGCACAAATAGTGCGTATTCGTTTTTGCTTACAACTTCAGCTTCTGTTTCAGTACCAACTGGAAAACGAGTTGAAAAAATTTCAAATGGGTTTTCTTGAGTTAATCTGTAGCTTACAGCTACTCTTCTCTTTTCTTTATCTATCTCTTGTATCATTACTGGAATTTCTTGATGAATTTTAAACATTTTTTTTGCTGATACATTTTTTTTTGTCCACGAAAGCTCTGAAGAATGTAGTAGAGTGGTAAGACCTGGTTCAAGCTCTGCAAAGGCGCCAAAGTCAGTAATTTTCATGATCTTGGCCGTATAAACTTTATTTAATTCATAATTGTCGATATGTTCAAATGGGTCGGGTGATAATTGTTTAATCGAACATCCAACTTGTAATTTCTCTTTATCTACTGAAATTACTTTCAATTCTGATTTTTGTCCTATCTCAAGTATCTGATCCGGGTGGTCAACTCTGCTATAACTCAGTTCTTGAAGATGTACTAGAACATCAAGCTCACCGTTCACATTAAAAAATGCACCAAAACTTGAGAAACCTTTGCATTCAGCATTTTTAATTATATCTCCTTCTTTGAAACGTTCTATAATTTTTGCTTTATCTTCTTTTTTAAAGGAAGAAATTATTTCACGACGTGAAACGCATGCATTTCCACGAACCTTATCAAGTTTGATAAGGGCAAATTTTTGAGGTTCATTCATTAGATGACTTATGTCCTTTAGAGGCTTATCTGAAATTTGTGAGCCTGGTAAAAACATTAACGAGCCAGTATCAATATGCTCAACAATACATCCACCTTTACATTTAGATGTAATTTTACCCATGATAGGTTCATTTTTTTCATATGCCTCTACCAACTTATCCCATCCTTTAATCTTTTGAGCTTTACTTGCAGAAACTAAAACTTCTCCATGTTTGTCTTCAATTTTTTCTAATAAAACAGATATTTTTTCTCCAATTTTAATTTTATCAGCAAGACCCATACTTTTTAATTCATTAATATCTAGCACCGGCTCTGATTTAAGCCCTTCTACAAAAAGAAATACAAATTTTTCAGTTATTTTATTAATCTTACCTTCTATTATTTTTCCTTCCTCGATTTGGATTTTTGAGAGTTGAGTGTTTAATAATTTTTCGAATTCTTGAGATGCTGGGCTTGTTAAATCTTTATAAATTTCCATTAAAATTCTAAATTCCTATCTATTATTTTTTTTATTTTTAAAAAACATGACCTTTTAGTAAGGTTTGTGGTATTAATCAATAGTGAATCTTTCGTCTTTTTAAGAGGTGAAATTTTTCTACTAAAGTCACTTTTATCTCTATTTTTAATACTTTTTAGGACTTCTTTATAAGATATATTTTTATTTATTAGTTTAAGTTCCTTGTATCTTCGTAGTGCTCTAGTTTTGATATTTGCGGTAATGTAAAACTTAAAGTCAGCATCTGGCACAATATTATAGGTTATATCTCTTCCATCTAGACAAGAGCCATTATATTTTTTCGGAGGATTATATGCGAAATTTAATTGAAATGAGTGCACTAATTTTCTAATTTTTTTGTTCTTAGAGATAATTGCTGCCTCATTTCCAACCTCATCTATTAATAGAGATTTATTTGATAAATCTTTTATTTTGAGATTTTTTATTTTGATTTTAAGGAACTTCAAGTTAAATTTATTTGGATACCTAAGTTTCAAATAAGCCATAAACCTATAAATTTTTCCAGTATCAAGATAAAAAAGATTGTAATGTTTTGATATTGATTTAGCTAAAGTTCCTGCCCCAGCTGCAGCTGGTGAGTCAATTGCTATTTTTAAAATTTTTTTTCTTTTTATCATTATTTTTTTAACTGATTTATTATTTTTAAAAAATTTGGAAAGGATGTTTTAATTGAGTTTTTGTCATGAATTTCCCAATCTCCACCAAATGTTAATCCTGCGATAACGCTTGTCATAAATACCCTATGATCTTTCAAAAAATTTTTAATAATAATTTTTTTTTTAACTTTTATATTTGGATTACCAAAAATCTTAATTGAATTTTTTGTTAATATAGTTTTAATACCAATACTATTTAAAATTTTATTACCCCATTTAAGTCTAGGACTCTCTTTTTGATTTAATTCTCCTATATCTTTGAATGTGGAAACCCCTTTAGCTTTGGCTGCAACTAAAAAAATAATTAGGAATTCATCAATGGCAAAGCTATTATATTTTGTAGGACATTTAATTGGTTTTATAAATTTTGGATTTTTAATTATAATATCCGCTATCTTTTCACCTTTGTATATTTTCTTATTTTGATATTTAATTTGAACACCCATTTTTTTTAGAATAGTAATTATTCCTGTCCTTGAAGAATTTATATTTACATTTTTAATCGTAAGTTTTGCATCTTTTGTTAAAGCCGTTAAAACCATAAAAAATGCGCTAGAACTTATGTCGGATGGAATTTTATAGTTTATTTTTTTAATTTTATTTACTTTTTTTACTTTAATTAAATCATAATTTTTTTTGATTTTAATTTTAATGGGAAGTTTTAAGTATTTTGATAATAGTTCTGTGTGATTTCGGGATTTTTTAGCTTTTATAGTTGTTATACCCTCAGTTCTCATTCCGGCTAAAATTACAGCACTTTTGCACTGCGCAGATCCATTTTTTTCTTTATAATAAATTGGTTTTAAATTTTTGTTCCCACAAATTTCTAAAGGTAAGTTTTTATTATTTTTGAGTATAAATTTTGCGCCAAATTTACTTAATGGATCTGAAACTCTTTTAAAATCTCTTTTTGATAAACTTTTATCTCCGATAAGTTTAATTGTAAAAGGAGAGTTAACTAATAAACCAAGTATCAGTCTACCAAGCGTTCCAGAATTTTCAGCATTTATCTTTAGATTTTTTTTATATTTAAAACCATTTATTCCTTTTCCAAAAATTTCACATTCATTTTTTTTAATTACAACTTTAATGCCAAGAATCTTTATAGCATTGATTGCAGACAAAACATCTTCTGACATCAATAAGTTTTTTGCTTTTGATTTTCCATTAGCTAAAGCAGAAAATAAAACCCATCTTATGCTTAAGCTTTTATCTCCACTAACATTAATTTTTTTTGAGAAACCTTTTATTTTATTTTTAATAATAACTTTATTTGACATCAAAATTTAGCTTATTTTGAATGAGTTTCCAAAATAAGCTCTTTGAGCATTTGTGTCATTAATTAGAGTAGATGGTGATCCTTGAGCGATAATTTTACAATTACTCAAAATCATGGCAACATCTACACAAGCTAGTAAGTCTCTCGCTTGATGGTCGCATATGCAGATGGTAATTTGATTCTCTTGTTGAAGATTAACAATAATTTCTTGAATCATTTTTATTGTCAAGATATCTAGCGCTGCAAAGCATTCATCTAGTAAAAGAACTTTTGGGTCACCAAGTAAAGCTAACGCAATCACAAGTTTCTTTTTTTGTCCTCCTGATAAATATTTGGCTTTGATATCTTTTACATTTTCTAATTCAAATTTTGTAATCATATAGTCTATTTTGTTTTTCATTAAATTTTTATTATCAATAACAATTTCTGCTATAGCTTTTAAATTATCCAATAAAGATAAATCTTCGAAAAAACCCCCATACTGAGGTACATAACCAATTTTATATTTCTTTGTTCTTAGATAAATAGGGTGATCATTAATTACCTCACCATTGATCTTTATTTTTCCTGTTTGAGGCACAATTAAACCTGTTATTAAATTAAATATTGTTGATTTACCAACTCCGTTTGGACCCAACATACCAAATATTTCACTTTCATTAATTTTAAAATTTATATTATCCAAAATTAATCTGTTACCGTATGATAATGATATATTTTCAAATTCTATTATAGAATTTTTATTTTTAAACGATTTAATTCTGAATTTTTTAACTATACCCATTTTTTATTTCGTTGTTTTAAATGAAACCTTATGATCTTTATCGTACATATAAAATTTAGTATTTTTAGTTTTAATGTCAATTTCAACAACATCTGTTTTTAGGACGTTATTGCTGTCTGAAAAAACAACATCATCTGATATTATCATTGAATTCCTTTGTAAAGAAAAATCCAAATATTCTCCTTTAATATTATTTTGCAAATAATTAATTAATATATTTTTGTTAAAAATAGTATCAAAATTATTAATATTATATTTGCCATATTCTGAGGAAATAAATATTTTATTTTGATTATTTAATATTATTTTAGCCTTAACATCTTTTAGAAAAATTACATTATCATTATTTATATCTATTTCACCCTCCCTAGCTGTAATTATATATTCATTACCCCTTATATCTTTTGAGGTATACTTTACATTTTGAATAATGTTAGAAGTAAAAGATTTTTCCTCAATTTTTGTTTCATCTATTTTCACCTTTTTTTTTTCAACTGGAATTTGATAAAAATAAATAAATAAAGCTATGATTATTGATGCTAGAATGAAAATCAATAGTACCAAATTTCTTTTTGTCATCTATGAAATGTTTGATTGTAATAAATTATGAATATGGACTACACCAATTGTTTTAGATTTATATTTTTTGCTAAAAACGCAAAGAGATGTGATTTTCTTGCTATTCATGACTGATAGGGCTTTAGCTGCTAATTCATTTTTATCAATAGAGACAGGTTTTTTTGTCATAATTTTACTAACTTTTAATAATTGAAAATTTTCTTTTTTTTGACTAAATCTTCTTATCTGGCCGTCTGTAATTATCCCAATTGTATTTCTTTTTTTATTTCTAATTAATAAAATTCCTAATTTTTTTTCGCTTAAAATTTTTAAAGCTTTACTCATTTGCATATTTTCATTTACAAAAGGTATTTTATTTCCTGTCAACATTATATCTTCTACTGTTTTTAATTGAGCCCCAAGACTACCTGCAGGATGTAATTTTTTAAAATCCATTCTTCCAAATTTTTTCAATTTCATTGTTGAAATTGCTAGAGCATCTCCAAGAGCAAGCTGTGCCGTGGTACTAGATGTTGGTACAATTCCTCCTGCTTCTATAACTTTTGGAATTAAAAGTTTAATATCTGAAGCTTTATACAAAATAGAATCTTTTTTTGAAACAATCCCGATCACTAATATTTTATTTCTTTTAGCAAATTGAATTATATTTTTTAGTTCATTAGTTTCACCTGAGTTACTTATTAGAACTAAAATATCTTTTTTTGAAATCATACCAAGATCTCCATGTGATGCCTCACTTGCTGATAAACTAAAAGAAGGAGTTCCTACTGAAGCTAGGGTTGCTGCAATTTTGGCTGCTATCAGGCCACTTTTACCAACACCACATAAAATGACTTTTGATTGACATTTGGCAATTTGGATTACTGCATCATTGAATGAATTATTAATATTTTTTTTTAGAATTTGTAATGCTTTGATTTCTAGATTAATTACATACTTAGCATCTACTATAAATTTTTTTTTATGCATTAGTGTGACCAGATATCATCCCTAAATAATGCTAAGTCAAGCTCAACTCTAGTTTTAAGAAATTTTAAACAATTTTGATATAATTTTATTCTGCTTTCTCTTATTAAAATTTTATTTAATTCTTCGTGTATTTTATGTAAATAAATTACATCATTTGCACAATATTTTAGTTGTGCAGGTGTAAGTTCACCTCCAAAGTCTGAATTTTGAAATTGTTTGCTTATATCTATGTTAATAAATTCTTTAATAAGAGTTTTTAAAGAATGATTATCTGAGTATGATCTAGCAAGTTTTGAGGCTATTTTAGTATCAAGAATATTATTTGTTTCTGTTTTTAGGTAGTATTTAATATGTGCTATATCTGCACGAGCATAATGAAATATTTTAACTATTTTTTCATCACTTAGTATTTTTACTAAATTAGGAGCATTGTAGTTAAGTCTATCAAATTGAATAATATGAGCCTCAGAATTTCCAGTAGATATTTGTATTAGGCACAAAGGATCACGTCTGACATTTAGACCCATAAATTCACCATCTACAGCTATTATATTGCCTAATTTCAAATCATTTGGTAAATCGTTTTTATATAATTGGATTTTATTACTCATTTTAACATATATATATGAAAGCAAAAAATTGTCTAATTTTTGGTGGAAGTGGTCAAATAGGTAGAAACTTAATAAGAAAGCTTACGAAGAACAATTATAAAGTTACAGTTGTCACTAGAAATATTCATCAAAAAAGTTATATCATTAAAACCCAAGCAAATGCAGGATATATTGATATTGTTGAGGCAAATATTTTTGATGAAAAAAAAATAAGGAACCTTTTTCAAAATACGGATATTTGTATAAATCTTGTAGGTATTTTGTTTGAGAATAAAAAGGGTAATTCATTTAAAAATATACATGTAGTTTTCCCTTCCATTTTGTCAAAACTTTCAAAGCAATATAATCTAAAACATTTTATTCATTTATCTTCTTTAGGAGTAAGCGAGGCTAAAAATTCTAGTTATGCTCAAAGCAAACTTGATGGAGAAGCTGAAATCCTAAAAAATTTTCCTTTAGCTACTATCTTGAGACCATCTGTAGTCTACTCATCAGATGATAACTTCACTACAAATTTTATGACTTTGCTCAATCGTTTACCAATATTTCCACTTTATTATAATGGTAATACAAAGTTTGTACCAATTCATTGCTCAGATCTAACAGATATAATATATCATGTCATTTCAAAAAATATTTATTCGAATATAATTGAGTGTGTAGGACCTGAGACAATAAATTTTAAAGATATAATTAATAGACTATTAAATTTAATTGGTAAAAAAAGAATATTAATTCCTTTCCCTTTGACCTTAGCAAAAATCACTGCAAGATTATTTGAATTTATGCCAAAACCACTTTTAACTAGAGATCAATTAATTCTTCTAAAATATGACAATATTCCATCTGGAAAATATAAAACTAATTCAGATGTAGGAGTTCCAAGTAAAAGGTACTTTGATATTGAAGTTGAAAAATATTGTTATATGTGGAGAGAAGGTGGCCAATTTTCTACAGATAGATATAAATCAGACTGATATTTCCCTTTTTAAAATACTATGCTGATTTAATTTTCTTTTCTATAAACTCTGGAACATCATTTTTTTCTATCCCTTCCTCTTTTTTACCTTTGGGTTGATAAGCATAAAGCAAGTGTAATTTACAGTAAGAAAAATCTTTAAGTGATGACCTTCCACAAAAATAAAACGTATCTTCATTTGGATGACCTATCGGCCATTTACATGAATTTTCATCTAGCTCTTCTAACTGTTTAGGATTTTCAGGTTCAAAATCTTTTTCAATAATTAATGATTTAAATTTGCTTTTGCGTCTTTTTCGAAATTTGATGTTTTTTTCCTCTGATGAATTTTTAAAATTTTGATTTGAAATTGCAGACCTAGTTTTGATTTTTGCTGACAAATTAAGTCTGTGAGCTTTTCCAATTACAGCATTTCTACTTATACCACCTATAATTTCAGCAATTTGGCTTGCTGTGTATTCTTTGTTACCCCAAAGCTCTTTTAATTTTGCAATTTTTTCTTCTGTCCAGCTCATATGTCTACATGTTGTATCTTTTTTATATAAGATAACAATATACTGATATTAAATTAAATTAAACAATCAAAAAATAAGAGTTATCAACATTAATACACAATTAACAAAATATATATGTTTTCAATCCTTACTTGTATAAATAATTAAACTTAAAAAAAAAAAAAAATTTATGAGTTCTTTAGCAAAAAACTATAATAGAAAAAAAATTTCATTTAAATTTGGAAAAGGAAGTTATTTATATTCTGCTCAAAATAAAAAATATTTAGATTTTGTACAAGGAATAGCTGTTAACTCTTTAGGACATGCACATCCTAAATTAATAAAAACTTTAAATGATCAGTCAAAAAAATTATGGCATGTATCTAATGCATTTCAAATTCCAGAGGGAGAAAAATTAGCTAAAAAGTTATGTAAAAAAACTTTTGCTGATTATGTAATGTTTCAAAATAGTGGAGCTGAAGCCACGGAAGCAGCAATTAAAGTTGCTAGAAGATATTTTTACTCAATAGGTAAACCTAAAAAAAATAGAATTCTATGCATCAAAAACTCCTTCCATGGAAGAACTTTAGCGGCAATTTTTGCTAGTGGATCAAAGAAAATGACTGAGGGATTTGGTCCAAAAGTGACAGGTTTTGATCATTTTAATTTTGGAGATCATAATTCTCTAAAAAAGAAAATTAATAAGAATACAGCTGCAATTATGGTTGAAACCATTATGGGTGAAGGTGGCATTAAAGTTATCCCTGATTGGTGCTTAAAAGAATTGAGATCATTATGTAATAAGAAAAAAATATTATTAATACTTGATGAGGTTCAGTGCGGAATAGGAAGATCTGGTGATTTCTTTGCTTTTGAAAAATCAAAAGTAAAACCTGATATTGTGCCAATTGCAAAAGGAATAGGTGGAGGATTTCCTCTTGGAGCAGTTTTAATGAATAAAAAAGTTGCATCGTGCATGACACCAGGCACACATGGATCAACATTTGGAGGAAACCCATTAGCTATGTCTGTTGGAAATACTGTCATGGATATCATATCAAATAAGAAATTTTTAAATAATATAAAAAGTTTATCAAAATATTTTTTAATCAAACTAAATAAGATCCAAGATAAACACCCAAATGTAATTAAGAAAATAAGGGGAAAAGGTTTCTTAATTGGGATACAGTTATATAAAGATCAAACAGAATTTATTAAAAAATTGATGGATAATCAGTTATTGACTATACGAGCAGCAGAAAATGTAGTTCGTATTTTACCGCCATTAAATGTTAAAAAAAATGAAATAGATTTAGCAATAAAAATTATTGAAAAGGTCTGCTCACAGATAAAATAATATGAAACATTTCATTAATTTAAAAGATATACCTGCAAAAGATTTAAGAAAAATCATTATTGATGCTAAAAGAAGAAAAAGTTTAAGAAGAAAACTAAGTACATTAGAGACTGATAATGATGAGCCCTTAAAAGGAAAATTATTAATTCAAATATTTGAAAAATCTAGTTTGCGAACAAGATTAAGCTTTTATTTAGCTATCAAACAATTAGGTGGTGGTACTTTGACTTTAAGATCTGATGAGCTTCATTTGGGCCAAGGTGGGGAGAGCATTGCTGATACAGCTAAAATTCTCTCTACTTATGGTGATGGATTTATGCTTAGAACTGATAGTAATAAAAAGGTCGAAAATTTTAAAAAATACTTATCAATACCCATTATCAATGGTTTAAGTCCTTCTTCTCACCCAACACAGGTTTTATCAGATATTTTTACAGTTGAGGAAATAATGAATAAACCTATTTCAAAATTAAATATTTGTTGGATAGGAGATTCAAATAATGTTTTGGATAGTTTAATAGCTGCATCAGTTAAATTTTCTTTTAAATTAAGTATTGGTTGTCCAAAAAAGTTTGAGCCAGGGAACGAAGTTAGAAATTGGGTCAAAAAAAATAATAAAAAAATTTATATTTATAATAATGCTAAAAAAGCAGTGATTGGTGCAGATGTGATTTTTTCTGATAAAGTTATTTCATTAAATGATAAAGTTAATAAGAAGAAAAAAATTCAAGAGTTTAAAAATTTTAAAATAGACAATAAATTAATGAGTTATGCAAAAAAAAATTGTATTTTTTTACATTGTTTGCCTAGAGGTAATGAAGTGAGTGATGATGTTTTCTTAGGTAAAAAATCTCATGTTTGGCAGCAAGCACTCAATAGAGTTCACGTACAAAAAAGTATTTTATTATATTGTTTTGGAAAATTAAGGTAGTGGTAAAGGGCTATCTGAATTTTCATTTAGATATTTTATTACAGAGGCTCTATCTTTTTCTTTTCTAAGACCTGCATAAGCCATCTTTGTTCCCTTAATCCATTTTGTAGGTTTAATTAAAAATCCATTTAGTTCTTCAAAAGTCCATTCTTTATCATACGCTGCTAAAGCCTTAGAATACTTGTAATCCTCAACCGCTCCAACTTTTCTTCCCACAACATTATATAGTGCTGGACCTATAGCATTCTTCCCCCCCTTAACTATTGAGTGACAAGCTGCACATTTTTTAAAAACTTTTTCACCATGTGCAATATCTCCCATTGCCATTAAGGCTGATATGTCAAATTCTTCTGATGACGTACTTGAACTAGTTGTTGATACGGTGGTTGCAGTTTCTACCTCAACTGAATAACCAGGTGTTTTAGGTTTCTCTACGTGAAATATAACATCAGATAATTTTCCAATACCGATAACAAGCAGGGCAACCATTAAAACAGCAGCAACTATTTTGTTTATTTCAAAAGAATCCATTTTTTCTAAATTTTGTAGTGAACGTATAACATGATAAATTAAAAAAAAGCTAAAATTTAATGTATATATTTGCCTCTATAGTTATTTAATGAGTATAATAATTTGAAAATATAATGAAAACTTTAGTAATTATACCTTCTAGAATGTCTGCAACAAGGCTTCCAGGTAAACCGTTATTAAAAATAAATGGATTATCAATTATATCACATGTGTCTAAAGTGGCAGAAGAAGCTAATATTGGAGATGTGATTGTAGCTGCAGAGGATCAAGAAATTATTGATGATGTTAAAAGTAATGGTTTCAATGCTATTTTGACAAGCAATAAACATAAGTCAGGAACGGATAGAATTCACGAAGCACTTAAAAAATTAAATGTTAGAGATGTTGATTTCATTATGAATTTACAAGGTGATGAACCAGCAATCTACATTGACGATATAAAAAGTTTGAATGACAAAATGGTAAAAAATAATTCTGATTTAGGAACTCTTGCTGCAAAAATAAAAGATAATAAAAACCTTAAGAATGAAAATATTGTTAAGGTTGTCACTGAAAACAGCCTAGAAAGTAATCATTTTCCAAAAGCAGTATCATTTTCAAGAAATTCTGATCAGGTAGAGAATATTTATCACCATATTGGAATTTATTGTTATTCAAGAGATTGTCTTGAAAAATTTGTTAACTTAGATCAATCCAAAAATGAGATAAAAAATAGACTAGAGCAGTTAAGGGCATTAGATAATAATATTGATATCAATGTTTCACTTGCTATGTCATCTCCAATTGGAATAGATACTGAAGAAGATTATCTAGCCTTAAAAAAAATAATGGAATATAAGAATTGATGACTAAAATTTATTTTCAAGGAACATTTGGTGCATATTCTCATTTAGCAGCTATTTCAATTGATCCTAAAGCTGAGATTTTGCCATGTAAAACCTTTGATGAGTGTTTTAACAAAGCTTCAGAGGAACCTGAAAGTAGAATAATAATACCAGAGTCTAATAGAATTACAGGCAATATTGGTATTGAATACTTAATTTTTAAACATAGACTTAATATTTATAAAGAGCATTTTCAAAAAATTGAACATAATTTATTAGGACAACCTGGCGCCAAACTAAAGGATATTAAAGAAGTATATTCACACGCGCAAGGATTGTCTCAGTGTTCAAAATTTATAAAAGATAATAATTTAGCAGAGCATATAAGAGCAGATACTGCTGGATCTGCTGAAATGATTTCAAAAAAAAAAGATATAAAACAATCTGCCATAGCATCTTCATTAAGTGCCGAAATTTATGGCTTAGAAGTAGTTAAAAAAAATATAGAAAATGAAACAGGCAATCTAACCAGGTTCTTAGTTATGGGCAAAAATATTTTACAACCAGAATTTAAAAAGAAAACTTATATAACCTCCTTTTTGTTTAAATTGAAAAGTAAACCAGCAGCGCTTTATCAATCGCTTGGAGGTTTTGCTATTAATGGTGTAAATTTAACTAAGCTACAAAGTTATCCAGAAAAAAATAGTTTCGACTCTTATTTTTTCTTATGTGATTTAGATGGACATATTGAAGATCCAAAAGTTCAAAAATCTCTTGAAGAGCTAGGCCTACATTGTGAGGATTTTCACGTTCTAGGTGTTTTTGAGGCAGATACTTTGAGACAAAAAAAATAAAAATCTTTTCTTGTAGATTAGAAATTTTAACTGCTATAATGGTTCTGGAGGCTAGAGGTGGATGCTGCTTGAACCCGACCAGATCTTAACGGAAGCAGTCGTAGAGACAGTTATTCAGGTTCTAGTCTCCTTATAGATATATGAATAATAACTCGAAAGTATTAGCATTAAAGTATAGACCACAAACTTTTGATGATCTTATTGGCCAAGAGGTTGTTGTGGAAACTATTAATAATTCTATCAAAGCTGACAAAATACCTAATGCATATTTGTTCACTGGAATAAGGGGAATAGGAAAAACCACAACAGCACGAATTGTTGCAAAAGCACTTAATTGTTTAAATGGTATCGATAATTTATGTAAAGAAAACTTTTGTGAAAGCTGTAAATCTATAAGTGAGTCTAGTCATATAGATGTGCTTGAAATGGATGCGGCAAGCAAAACAGGCGTTGATGACGTAAGAGATTTAATCGAATTTTCAAGATACAGGCCTACCTCGGCCAAATATAAAATATTCATTATTGATGAAGTTCATATGTTAAGCAAACAAGCATTTAATGCTTTATTAAAAACTTTAGAGGAACCACCAGAATATCTAAAATTTATTTTTGCAACCACAGAAATTAAAAAAATTCCAATTACAGTTGTATCTAGATGTCAAAGATTTGATCTATCTAGAATTAAATCCTCAGAATTATTGGATTTTATTAAAAAAATTAAGGATAAAGAAAATGGTAAAATAAGCGACAATGCTTTAAAGCTTATTGTAAAAATTTCTGAGGGTTCTGTAAGAGATTCTTTATCATTACTGGATAGAGCATTATTAAGTTTGGATGAGGGAAAAGAATTAGACTTAAATTCAGCTCAGAAAATTTTTGGGTATTTTGATAAATCTCAATTAATTGATTTGTTTGAGCTAATTTTAAAAGGTGAAGAAACAAAAGTAATAAATATTTATAGAAATATTTATGACCAAGGTGTTGAACCAAAAGTTTTTATTAATGACTTCTTAGAGTTACTTTACTACTTTAAAAATATTAATTCCTTAACATTAGAAAGTACAAATTTTTCACTAAATGATGAAGAATTCTCAAAAATTAAAAATTTATCAAATCAAATTGATTCAGAGGTGTTAATATTATTTTGGCAATTTGCCATTTCTTCTCTTGAAGAAATTGATATTGTTTCTAATCAACACCTTTCAATTGAAATGTTCTTAATAAGACTAATGCATCTAAGTTCTGTAAAATCTAAAAATAAAGTTGAAAAAGTTGAGATTGATTTGAAGAGTGAAAATTTGGTCTACAATAAACAAACTGATTTAACTTCTAAAGTAGTCAATCAAATTAAAAATGTTGCACAAGAGGAAAAAACCAAACCAGAAGTACAAACAGAAATTAAAGTAGAAAAAAAAATTAATATAAATGCATTTGAGGATCTTATTGAAATCTGTTCAAAAAAAAAGGAGATCAAACTAAAATACGAATTGGAAAAAAATGTTAATCTTGTAAAATTCGAAAAAAATATAATTGAAATATCTTTTAATGAAAGTTTAGACAAAGATTTTGTAAAAGATTTATCTTCAAAGCTTTTTGATTGGACTGGTGAAAGATGGATTATTACATTTAGCAAACTAAAAGGGGAAATGTCGTTCAAAGAGAAAGAAAAAAATTTAAAAAAACAATTGATAGATGAAATGAAAAATTCAAAAATATTTAAAAGTGTGATGGATAGATTTCCTGATGCAGAATTAATAGATGTAAATTCAAAAAAAGATGGAGTTGATAATGACTGATTTTAGTAAAATTTTAGATAAAGCAAAAGAACTTGAGGCAAAAATGAAAGAAAGCCAACAAAAAATTAAGGAGATTAGAGTTGAAGGAATTTCGGGTTCAAATTCTGTAAAGATAACTTTAGATGGAGAGGGAGAGATGCAAACAATAAAGTTATCTGATGAAATTATGAAAGAAGACAAAACCATAATTGAAGATTTAATTGTTGCAGCGCATAATAGTGCCAAATCTCAACTGAA
Source organism: uncultured Pelagibacteraceae bacterium (assembly GCA_902538255.1). Classification (GTDB taxonomy): domain Bacteria; phylum Pseudomonadota; class Alphaproteobacteria; order Pelagibacterales; family Pelagibacteraceae; genus Pelagibacter. The sequence goes on from CACBEJ010000001.1 coordinate 302,299, forward strand.
ATCAAAAACAACCGAGGAAATTTCAAAAGCAACAGGTGGTTTTGGAATTCCTGGTTTTAAATGGCCTTTATAGTAAATGCAAAACATCAGTGAGATAGAAGAATTAATCAAATTAATTTCAAAACTTCCTGGTTTAGGTCCCAAATCAGCAAAAAGAATTGTTTTAAAATTAATAAATAATCGTGACGAACTTGTAAAACCTATGGCAAATACATTGGCACAAATTTATAAAAATGTAGTTAGATGCAATTCATGTGGTGCATTAAAATCAAATTCAAATGGATGTCTAAATTGTGAGAATACAAAAGAAAAATATAATAAAATTTGTGTAGTAGAGGATATTGCGGACCAATGGTCCATTGAAAACTCAAATATCTTTCAGGGCTATTTTCATATTTTGGGTGGAACAATTTCTTCAGTTGGCCAAAGAAAAGAAGATTTATTAATTAACTCATTAGTAGAAAGAGTTAATAGAGATAAAATCGAGGAGGTAATTCTAGCAACTAGTGCAACTGTAGAAGGTCAAACAACTGCATACTACATTCAAGATAGTCTAAAAAATTCAAATATTAAAATTACTAAATTAGCACAAGGTTTGCCAGTTGGAGGAGAGATTGAAAGTCTAGATGATGGGACTTTATTTTCTGCTTTTAAAAATCGATCTAATTTGGTTTCGGACTCAGATTAGTTTTTTTTTCAATCTATTCAAATGAAGTAATGGTTCGGTATAACCTGAAGGTTGCTCTTTACCTTTAAACACAAGATCACACGCAGTTTGAAACGCTATAGAGTTTTCATAATCATCACTCATTTTAACATATAGTGGATCATCTTTGTTCTGGTCGTCTACTATTTTTGCCATCTCTTTCATTATTTCAGTTACTTGTATTTTTGTTGTAATACCATGATGTATCCAGTTTGCTATATGCTGAGATGAAATTCTAAGTGTGGCCCTGTCTTCCATCAAACCAATGTTGTTAATATCTGGCACTTTAGAACAACCAACACCTTGATCAACCCATCTTACAACATACCCTAATAAAGTTTGTGCAGAATTAGAAATTTCTTTATTAATATCTTCTACAGACCAATTAGGTCTGTCTGCTATCGGGATTGTTAAGAGATCATCAAGCTTAGCTCGTTCTCTATTAATTAATTTTTTTTGTTCATTAAAAATATTTATTTCATGATAATGTAAAGCATGTAACGCAGCTGCTGTCGGAGAAGGAACCCATGCACAGTTCGCGCCTGCTTTTAAGTGTCCTGTTTTCTGCTCCATCATATCTTTCATCTTATCTGGCATTGCCCACATTCCTTTTCCAATTTGAGCTTTACCAGAAAACCCACAACTCAAACCAATATCAACATTATTATTTTCGTATGCATTAATCCATTTAGACGATTTCATATCACCTTTTTTAATCATAGGACCAGCTTCCATTGATGTATGCATTTCATCACCAGTTCTATCTAAGAAACCAGTATTAATAAAAAAAACTCTATTTTTAAGACTTCTAATACATTCTTTTAAATTTGCTGATGTTCTTCTCTCTTCATCCATAATACCAATCTTACAAGTGTACTTAGGTAAATTTAAAACTTCCTCAACTTTAGAAAAAATTAAATCTGTAAATGCTGTCTCATCTGGACCATGCATTTTAGGTTTTACAATGTAAACTGATCCAGTTCTTGAATTATTTTTATTTTTAATATCATGGAGCG
>CACBEJ010000002.1 GCA_902538255.1 uncultured Pelagibacteraceae bacterium
TTAAACCTAAAGAATTTTTTGAATTAAAATATTTATCAGAACTGTTGGGACCTCTATGAATTTGAATATTATTCATTTCTGAAATAACACTATTTATTTCATCAAAATTTGAATTATTATTGTAATAGCCTGCTATTCCACACATAATTTAAAGAAGTTCTAATTTGCTAATAAACTTTCATATAACTTAATGTATTTTTTTGCAATAAATTTAGAGTTAAATGAGTTCATTAAATTTTTATTTCTTCTATTATTCAATAAATTACTATTCAAATTTTGAGACACCCATTCAATACTTTTTTTTAGTTCTTCTGAACTAAAATTATTAACTATATAACCTGTTTTTTTATGTTCAACAATTTCTGAAATACTAGTTTTATCAAAACAAATGATAGGAATATTACAACACATAGCTTCAGCAAAAGTTTTAGGCCAAGCATCTTGAATTGAAGATGCCACAAATAAATCTGCACAGGAATAAACAGCATTCAATTTATTTATGTTATGAACAAAACCTAATGATTTGTATTCTATTCCAATTTTTTCTAAGTCATTTTGAGACCAAAAATTTCCAAAAATAAGTAGAAAATATTTTTTTTTATCAAGCTTTTTTATTGTTTGTAAAAATATCTTCCAACCTTTCCTTTTACTTTGGGGGTTTTGAGCTCCATATAAAATAATTTTTTTATTTGATTTAATGTTTAATTTTTTTTTAGCTTTATCCTTTCCAATAAATTTAAAATTATTAATATCAATGTTATTATTGATTTTATGTATGTTGAATTTATTAAGTATTAAACTATTTTTTGCTTTACTTAGTAACCAATTACTAGGAGCAACAAATTTAAAATTTAAATTATAATGTTTTTTTTTATAAAGCTTAATTAATTTTGATAAATAGCTTTTTTCATATTTTTGAAAATCCATGGTGTAATGAGAACCTCCTGTAAATGCCCACATATCTCTCATAGTCCAAACAACAGGTTTATTTATTTTCGACAAAGATTTGATATTAATAAAACCTTGTCCCAACCAATGAATATGAATTATATCTGCTTCTCTAAACTCATTCAATTTTGTAATATCAAAACCAAATAGCCCAATCGTGAATGTTTCTCTTGGAGTATGAAGAAATAAAGATTTTAAAAACTTTTCAATTAAAACAAAAATTTTAGATAAAATTTTTCTTAAAATATTATCTTGTATGAAGACAATATTTTTTTTGTTTTTTAATATCTTGTTTCGTTCTTTTGGCAACACGGTATCATTGAGTAGAACCGAATTAATTCCCTCTTCGATTAAAGACTTATGGAGAATATTCGCACCTTGAAAAGCTCCATTATGGTAACTTCCTCCAACGATTTGTAAGATCTTTATTTTTTTTTTCAAAATTTTTCTATTAGAATTATTCTCTACTAATTATTTATAATAATATTGAATTAGAGAAAAAAATAAAATATAAATTTTTTATAACAAATAGCAAATAAAGCAAATCATGCTTCAATAAACATTATTAGAGTGGATTTAAAAGTCTATTTAAAATAAAATTTAAATTAATTTTTTTATCAAAAAGAGCTAGTTTATATTAAGTTCTTTTTCTAATTCTTTCACAAAGAAGTTTTTTTTTGTATAAAAAAGAATTTTTTTTGCTAATTGTTAATGTTTTTTAACACTAAAAAGTAGATCACCTTTTCCATCAAGTAAGATATCTGATGGACTTGTTCGTGATTGAGGTGCAATAGTAAACTTTTTCAGAACCGATGCTTTTAAAAGCACATTAAGCAAAATCTCAAATTTTGAATTTAAAATAAATACATCAGCTATTTTTTTTTCATTAATGTTCTATTTTAACAAATCGTTATGTAGAAAATTTGCACCTTTGAAGTTCCCAGAGATTTTTTCTCTACCAACTAAATGGGTTATGTTAAAATCTTTTCTAAATATCTCCACAATTTGACATTTCTATTTTCAAAAAGTTCTACCTCACCTGAATAAATATTTTGCAAAAAGTATAAAGAAAATTTAAATATAGTTAGAAATCATATATTAACTTAATAACATGCAAAAAGTATTTTATTGGTGTCCGTTTATATCTAAAGTTGCAACAATTAAAGCAGTAATTAGATCTGCGCAGTCTTTAAAAAAATATTCAAACAAGAAGTATGAACCAACAATTATTAACGTTGCAGGTGAATGGAATGAATTCAAAAAAAATAATAAATTAGATATTAGAATAATAGATTTAAATAGCTCTCTTGTTTTAGATAACAGAGATTGGACTGGTTTAATAAAAAGCAGATTAATCTATATTTATATTTTTTTTATAAGTTTTTTTCCTTTAATAAAATTAATAAGAAATCAAAAGCCGGATTTTTTTATAATTCAATTAATTACATCTTTACCTTTGTTGTTAAATTGTATTTTTAATTTTAAAACAAAAATGATTTTAAGAATTTCAGGAATACCAAAATTAAATATTATTAGGAAATTCTATTGGAAATTTACACTAAAAAAAATAAATTTGATTACAACACCAACAAAAGGAACATTTGATGATTTAATTCAAAAAAACTTTGATAAAAAAAAATTAAGGATTTTGTATGATCCCATCATCACTCCTTCCGAAATTATAAAAAAAAAAAAAATTGACCTAGAAAAATTTGAAAGAGATTATTTTATATCAATCGGAAGACTTACAAGACAAAAGAATTTCAAATTTCTTATTAAAAGTATAGCACCGTTCATTAAAAAGAATTCAGAAATCAAGTTATATATTTTTGGTGAGGGTGAGCAAAAAAATGAAATAATTAGTTTAATTGGCAAATTAAATTTAAAAAATAATATAAAATTATTTCCATATAAAGATAATATTTATAACTATATTCATAATTCCAATGGATTTATATTATCCTCTTTATGGGAGGACCCTGGATTTGTGTTGGTAGAAGCTGCATTTTTAAATAAACCAATTTTATCAAGTAATTGTAAAAATGGTCCAGAGGAAATTTTAGATTATGGGAAAAATGGAATTTTATTTAAAAATAATAATGAAAATAGTTTTAGAGAAAATTTTAATATTTTCTATAAACTTGATCAAAAATCAAAATTAAAATATACTCTAAATGCTAAGAAATTTGTAAAAAAGTTTGGTTTTTTTTCCCATTATAAAAAGTTAAGAAACATATTGGATGACTTATGAAAAATGAATATTCATCTAAATTAGATAATTTTCTATTCAATGCAATTAAAGATATAAAGAATGCAAATATTCTAGAGTTTGGTGTTAGAGAAGGTATTTCTACAAAAAAATTTCTTGAACACTGCAATAAAAATGAATGCAAACTTTTTTCAATAGATATTGATGATTGTTCAAAAGTAGCTAATGATCAAAATTGGAAATTTATAAAATCCCGTGATGATAATTTTGAATACTTGGAAAGTATATTACCAAAATTTTTTGACATTATCTTAATTGACTCCTTCCATAATGCGTCACATGTAAAAAAGATAATAGCTCATTATTATAAGAAACTTAACAAGGGTGGATTTTTATTTATTGATGATATTTGCTGGATTCCTTATGTAAAAAATAATTATAGAAATCATTTTAATAGTGAAATGAATAACAGAGAAACTTTCAAGATGTTAAATGATTTATTAATGGCAAATCAAAAGAATATTAATTTAGATTATACTTTTGTAGGATCTGGAATGGCAAAAATTTTAAAAAAAAATGATGATAATTTGAATGAGTCTATCAAGATTATTTCTAGAGAATTTTCATTTAAAAACATCATAAGAAAGATAGTAAGAAGTTAAAATGGATAATAATCTTTTTGATGAAGTTAGAAAAAATATAGAAAATAACAAATCAAATCATCTTACAATAATGCATGACACTATTGTTAAAAATAATTTAAAAACTATAGTTGAATGTGGGGTAGATAGAGGAACATCTACTTGTGCGTTTTTGGAGGCCATAAGAAAAACAACTGGAAGATTATATTCATTTGATATCAAGGATTGTTCAAATTTGTCTTCTAATCGAAATTGGAGTTTTCTTCAGGTCAACGATTTAGATATTAAAAGAATTTTACAAAAGTTTCCTGATCTAAAAGAAAATGGTATAGATTTTTTATATATTGACAGTTATCATGAGCCTAATCATGTAAGAAGTCTTTTGCATAAATATTTCCCCCATATTAATGTAAATGGATATGTTTTCGTTGACGATACATCAGCTTATCCATTCAGAAATCTAAATATTTTAACCGACTCTATAAATTCAGATCTGTGTAAAGAAGAAGTAGAGGAGTTTTATTTTTCAAATTTCGACTCTATAGATTACCAATATAATGGTGGTGAAAATGGTTTAGCTATTTTAAAAAAAATTAAGAATAAAGATATCAATACTAACTATCTTTGGAAATATAATTTTATAATTTATTTTTTTTTTAAGTTTGTAAAAAAAATAAAGTACAAACTGTTATTAAAGAGTAAATTAAAGTTTTAAAAATAAGTCTGTGTATTTTTTTAAGTTTATTCTGCTATCAAAACGTGATAAAGAACTAACTGAGTTTTTTAAAAGAGATCGACATTTCCTTTTATTTCTAGAAAAAAACAGAATTTTTTTTGAAAGGGCTTTGTAATCTTTTACTTTAAATAATAATCCACCGTTACCATTTAAAAGTATTTCTGAAGGACCAGTTTGACAATTACTAGAAATAATAAATTTTCTTAAAACTAAAGCTTCAAGCAAAACATTTGGCAATCCCTCGTAAGTAGAAGACAGTATAAATAATTGAGATTTTTTAATATAAGGAAAAGGATTTTTTGTGAAATTTACTAATTTAATAATTTTTTCTAATTTATTTTGTTTAATATAATTTTTTATTAAGTCATAATTTATTCCTCTTCCAATTATTATTAATCTAATATCAATTTTAAATTTTATTAAGTTTATTGCTTTTAATAAAGTAAGATGATCTTTTTGGTCTGTAAATCTTCCAACATTTATTATATTTAATGATTTTTTTTTGAAAAAGCTTTCTTTTAATTTTTTCCTAGATAATTTAATAATTTCTTTGGTATTTAAAGGATTATAAATTACTTTTGAATCAACATTAAATTTTTTTTTTAATTCTTTTTTAAATTTAAGACTGTTTACCATAGTAATATCAGCTAATTTTAATATTCTTTTGAATATAAATAATTTAAAAAAATTATTTGACCATCCAATAGGAGCTGAATTTGATCTAACTACAATTTTTGTATTAAGTAATTTGCAAACAATTAAACAATATATGTTAGCTTGAAATGAAAAGACTTTTACATCTTTATTTTTTAACAATGTCTTAATTAAAAGAATTAAACAAATTAAATATTTAATTCTTCTACCATATCGTTTCCAAAAATTTATTTTTGGAGAAATTATATTAATTCTTTTATCAAATTTTTTTTTAAATTCTGTAGATGTTGTAATTAAATCTACTTTTTCAAATTTTTTTGCAAAATGATTTGAAACAATAAATAAATTTTTTTCTACACCACCCCCCTCAATTGAAGGCATAAAAAAGAGAATTCTTTTATTAATCATAAAATTGATATTATTTAACGATTTTTATATGATAATTAATATTAATGAATTACTTATACAATTTACCAAAATCTTTTAAACCAAAATATAATTTTGATTTAATAAGACTTGGTAGAAATAATGATGGTGGATATTTAGTAGGAGAAAACACTATTAAAAACACTGAAAATCTGATTTCAATTGGAATTTATGATGATTGGTCTTTCGAAAAAGATTTTAGAAAAAGAAAAAAAATTTTGAATTTATTGATGATTGATAATCAACTAGATATTTTTTTTTTAATAAAAAGTTTTTTTATAAAAAAATATATTAAATTGAAGTTAATTGCTATTCGAAATATAATTGATTATTTTTTATTTGTTAAAAATAATTTTCAACATTTTTATGTTTCTAAAAAAAATTTTAAAACGATTTTGCAACCTTATAAAAAAAATATATTCTTAAAAATAGATATTGAAGGGAGTGAATATAACTTGCTTAATGAAATCGTACATTTTAAAAATAGAATTTGTGGTATAGCAATTGAATTTCACTCAGCAGATGTGAATATAAAAAAGATTGAAAATTTTATAAAAGATCTTGGCTTTTATATTACTAATATTCATATAAACAATTATTCCACATTTGGAAAAAATTTAATTCCAAAAGTAATTGAAATTACATTAGAAAAAAAACCTAGAATAGTTAAATATTCTTACATAAATGAAAATAATTTAAATCATAGAAATAATGTTTACAAAAAAGATTTAAAGATATGTTATAAATGAAATTAGTATCAATAATAATTCCATATTATAAAAAGAAAAAATATATTTCTAAAACCTTAAATTCAATATTAAACCAAAGTTATAAAAAATATGAAATAATTATTATTTATGACGATGAAAATTTAGAAGAATTTATCTTTTTGAAAAATATTACAAAAAAAAATAAAAAAATAAAACTTATAAAAAATATAAAACAAATCGGAGCCGGTAACTCAAGAAATAAAGGAATATCTATTTCAAAAGGTGAATATATAGCTTTTATAGATGCTGATGATTTATGGAAAAAAGAAAAACTTAAAACTCAATTAAATTTTATGATTAAAAATAAAATAGATTTTAGTCATACTTCTTATGAAATATTAAATAAAAATAAAGTTATAGCCAGCAGAACAGCCAAAAATTTTTTTAAATTATCTGATATTTTATTGTCTTGTGATATTGGTCTTTCAACTGTGATGATCAAAAAAGATATTTTAAAAAATAAAAAATATCAATTTCCTAAGATTAAAACTAAAGAAGATTTTGTATTATGGATGAAATTAATTCAAAATAATAATAAAATTTATGGAATAAAACAAAAGTTAACTAAGTGGAGAAAACTTGAAAGTTCATTATCTAGTTCTATCTTTCAAAAAATAAAGGATGCATTTTTAGTTTATAACAAATACATGAAATATAATTTTTTCATATCAATAGTTTATGTTTTTCTTCTAAGTTTCAATTTTCTAAAAAAAGGTTTTGGGAAATGAATTTTTTATTAATTACTTTATTAGCTATATTAATATGTGTATTCAATTTTTATCTAAATAAACATAATTTTTTATTAAGTTATACTGGTGATAAACATCAAAAATTTACTACAAAAGAAAAAATTCCATTAACAGGTGGAATATTTCTTTTAATTTCTTTTCTCTTAATCTTTTTTAATAATTTAGAACTATTTTTTTCCTTAACACTTTTATTTTCCTTAGGATTATCTTCAGATTTAAAAATATTAAATTCCCCAAAATTTAGGTTTTTATTACAATTGATAATATTATTTAGTTCAATTTATTTTCTTAATTTAGAGATAAAAAATACAAGAATAATTTTACTAGACTCACTTTTACATAATAACTTTTTTTCTTATTTTTTTGTCGTTTTCTGTGTTTTAATTCTAGTAAATGGAACAAATTTTATTGATGGATTAAATACGAATGTATTGGGATATTATTTAATTGTAAGTTTTTTTATTTTTTCGCATGATCTTTATGAATTATTAGAAATTGAAAGAAAAGCTTGGTTGAGTTGGATATTTTGTTTATCTCTTTTATATTTACTCAATTTTTTTAAACAATTATTTATCGGTGATAGTGGTGCCTATTTTTTAGGGTTTTTTTATGCTTACTTTCTAATAAAAATATTCTCGATTGACACGACAATTTCTCCTTTTTTTATAATACTACTATTATGGTATCCGTGCTTTGAAATTTTATTTTCTATAATTAGAAAAATAAATTTTAACAAATCTCCATTAAGTCCAGATAATAGACACTTTCATCAAGTTGTTTATTTATTCATCAAAAAATTAACAAAGAAAAATAAAATTAATTCAAATACTTTAAGTGCTAATATTATAAATTTTTATAATTTAATTATTATTTTTTTGGGATCTGTGAATATTTATAATTCTCAGTATCAGATTTTTTTAATAATTATAAATATAATTTTATATATATTCATATATCTACGAATTAGAGATACTATAAATAAATAATTTACCTTTTCATAAAGAAAAAAAGCTTGATCATTTCAATCGAAATCAACAGTCCATCTTTAAATGCGTTTACTTTCTTTTTGCCACCAATACGGGCTCTTTCATGGCAACCTATTTCAGAAATCAACATGTTTTCTTTTTTTGCTTTTATAGGTAGCTCAACACAAAAACGAAAATCTTTTTTCTTCAAATTTAGTTGATTTACCATTTCTGTTTTGCCCAATACAAATGTGTATAAAATATCATTGATATTTAGCCTAAAAAATAATTTACCAATGATTGAAAAAATATAATTTCCCACTAATGTCACAAAAGTATCATCATCACTCACACCATTTTTTGAATAACGTGATCCAAAAATAATATCGTAATTTTCATAATTTATTTTTTTATACATGATTTCAATTTCTTCAGGTTTAAATGATCCATCAGCATTAAATATACAAAATAATTCTGTGTTAGTTTCTTTAATTCCAGTAATTAATGCATCTCCATAACCAAAATTTTTTTGAAAAGCAATTTTGACATCATAATTTTTAATAGACTCTATAGTTTCAATATCAGATTTATGAAGAACAACCATTATGTTATAATCAAACTTTTTAAGTTCATTAAGAACTTGAGGTAATGACTCTTTTTCATTTTTTGCTGGAATAACTAGAGTGATATTTTTCATATATATTTTTTTAATATACCCATGAACAAAAAAATTAAAAAATAAAAATAAATAAAGATAAATCTTAAATTAATTGATTGTACTTTAAGGTTAATTTTAAATGAAAAAATACTAAAAAATAGACAGATTAATAATGGATCATAGTATTTGTGATAAATAGTTATTTGTGGATTACTTAAAATCAATAAAATAAAAATTATTAGATTATCTAATTTTTCAATAATTAAATTTATAATTAAAACTAAAGAGACAAAAGCAATCGGATAAAATAAATTATTATTACCTAAAATAAAATAAGATATTTTAAAAAAGATACCCCCACCTGTATAAGAATAATTATAATCAAAAAAATAAATACTAATCAAAAAAAAAGGTAAAGAGATAATTATAGCTTTTTTTAATTTATAGAAATTTAAATTTATGATTTTCAAAATTAAAAAAGGTAAAATATAAAATAAAAAAATTGTGGGAATTATTATAATTTGATTAAAAATATTATTAAAAAAAATACTTTCAATACTATCATCATTTACTGCAGCAGATTTGTTAAGAAAATTAATATCTAGGTAAAAGATATAATATAAAGCTGGTAAAGATAAAAAAATATTGATTATAATTATCTTTATTAAATTTATTGAAATTCCAAAAAATTTTAAATATTTGTAAAAAAAGAAAATAGAAAAAACTGCAAAGTTTGGACTGAAATATGAAGCTATAGCGTAAAAACAAATATTTAAATAGACGTATTTTAAAGATTTTTTTTTATCAAATTTTAAAAAAAACAAGATACTTATTAAAAAAAAAATAAGACCTAAAATTCTACTATCTGGCCATATGGATAAACTTCTAAAAGTAGGTGATAAAAATACTAACCCAATAATTAAAAAAAATTTTTTTTTATCTTTAATCTCCAAAGAGTATTTATTTTCTAAAATTAAGTAAAATATAATTGGTAATATCAAGCATATATGTAAATGGATAATTCTAATGATATCTTGATTAATATTTATTTTTTTCAGCAATGAAATTAGAGATATTAGGATAGGTGAGTGTCTGGTTGTAAAATCATCATAATTTAAAAAAGAATTAATGAAATTTTCTTTAAATTTATTAACGATTATGTCTTGATTTATATAATCTAGATAAGCCCCACCATTTGAGTCTTCATTAAAAATAAAACCCAAAATAAGGCTTGAATAAAGTGTAATGAATAATATTAAACTATCTTTATTTACAATATTATTTAAATTTAATTTATATTTCACGTGTTTATAAATTGTGATTTAAAATATTAAAACACTTCTATATGAGTAATCATTTTATTTTTATCTTCTACTCAATTTTAATCATTTTTTCTACAATTGGTTATGGTTGTTTTTTTTCAGCTAAGATAAATAAAAACTTTCAAACTTTAAACATAGGTTATCAAGGAATATTTGGCTTCTTTTTTATAATTTTTATCTCTGTAATAAGTTCGTTTATTTATAAGCATGATTATATCCACAACTCAATACTCCATTTAATAGGACTATTTTTTTTTTGGAGATATTTCAAAGTAACGAGTATTGATTACAGATCTATCAAAACATTGTTATTTATTTTTGTCTTATTATTATCAGGACTTTATATTTTTAAAAGTCATGATGATTTTTCATATTATCATTTATCATATGCTTTAAGTTTAACTGAAAATAAATTTATATTTGGTGTTGGTAATTTAGGGCATGGCTTTAGAACTTTTTCTTCTTTATTTTTCTTTCATTCTACACTTTTTCTTCCAATAATAGATTTTTATTTATTTAATCTAGGGCCTTTCTTGATATTGTTATTTGTCAACGTATGTTTGATTTTAGAGATAAACAAAAAAATTAAAAAGCATGATCTCGATTATAAATATTTTTTTTCTCTTTTAGTCTTAACATTTATAAATATTGTATTTTATCGAATTGGTGAACATGGAACAGACAGGTCAGCTCAAATTTTATTATTTCTTGTTTTTTTATTATTTATTGAAATACTTTTTATTCAAAAAAAAATTGTAGAAAAAAAAAAATTTATAGAACTTATTTTACTTTTAATTATTTTTTCTGCTAGCCTTAAAGCTCTTTTTGTAATTTATTTGAGTTTAATACCTTATTTAATTTATAAATTGGGCTATAAAAAAATACTAAATTATAATATTAAATTTTATTTAATACTATCAATTTCATTGTCATCAATTTTTATAATAAATTATTTCAATACAGGTTGTTTTTTATATCCAGCTGTAAAAACTTGCTCAGAAAAAGTTGTATGGCACATTCCTAAAAATGAAGTGCGTGTAATGAATACACATTATGAATGGTGGGCAAAAGCTGGAGGTGGTCCAAATTATAAATCAGAACTTAAGAAAGAAGAATATATAAATAATTTTAATTGGCTATCAAATTGGTTTGATAGACACTTTGTTGGAAAAGTTACAGATACATTGTTAGGTATTTTTACAATTTGTTTAATCATATTTTTTTCTTTTTATTTTATTAGAAATAATAAAATAAAATATCAAAAGATTTATGATCTCAAAATTGTTTATTTATTTATATTTTTATTCTTTATTGAATGGTTTTTGAAACATCCATCTATTAGATATGGTGGATTTATAATATTTGGATTAATGTTTTTTGTTACCCACAGTAATTACATGGCTAAATATTTTTATCAAAAATCTAAAATATTTTTTGTTCATTCATTAATTTTAATTATTATATTTAGTACCTATAACCTAAGAAATATAAAAAGAATTAACAAAGAGATTGATATTTATAATTATAATATAAAAAATTCCCCATATTTTTTTGTTTATAATAATGAAGCAAAGATTATTCATCAAAAAGATGATTTTAAGATTTTCGCACCCTCTGAAAATTCATGTTGGGCAATAAAAACTCCTTGTACTAATTATATTAATCTAACAAGTGATAAAAAAGGAGGTTTTAATATTATTTATAGAAATGATTAATATAATTTACTTAAAAATTTTAGATTTTTTAGTTAGCTTAATTGATAAATCAAACAAGAATAAAATAACTGCTTTTCTGAAAAAAAAAACATCAAATAAAAAGTTGATTATCTTTGATGTGGGAGCTCATAAAGGTGAAACTTTAAAAATTTTTATAGATAATTTTGATATTGAAAGAATCTTATGTTTTGAACCTAATAAAAGTGTATTTAATATTCTTGTTAAAAGATTTAGTGATTTAAAAAATAAAAGTGTGACTTTACTTAATTACGGTCTCAGTAATCAAAGTAACATAAAAAAACTCAATATTTCGAATGATACATCATCATCAACTTTTTCAAAAATAAACGAAAAAAGTGAATATTTTAAAAGAAAAAAAAGAATTATAAGCCTGTTTTCTAAGAGTCCATTTTATAAAGAAGTAGACGTAAAAGTTGAAACCATCTCATATTTTATAAATCTATATAATTTAGACAGAATCGATATATTAAAAATAGATACCGAAGGTTCAGAATTTGAAATTTTAAATGGAATAGAAAAAGAATATTTTAGTAAAATAAATTATATTTATTTTGAGCATCATTTTGATCTAATGTTAGACAAAGGTTATAAATTTTCAGATATTAATAAATTATTACTAAAAAATAATTTTAAAAAAATATTTAAAATTAAAATGAAATTTAGAAAAACTTTTGAATATATTTATGAAAAAAAATGAGTTGAAAAATAAACTTGTATCAATAATTGTAGTTAACTTTAATAATTCTAAATTTATAAATCAATGTATAAAATCTCTACAAAATCAAAGTTATAAAAATAAAGAAATTATATTTGTTGATAATCAATCAACTGATGACTCATTAGATAAAATAAAATTATTTAAAAATATTAATTTAATCAAAAATAAACGTAAATATGAATATGGAAGTTACAATCAATTAGACTGTTATTATCAAGGATTTTTAAAATCAAAAGGAAAAATAATTCTATTCTTAGATAGTGATGATTTTTTTAAAAAAAACAAAATTAAGAAGATTGTTATGAAATTCAAAAATAATAAAAATTGCAAAGTTTTATTTGATATGCCAATTAATTTAATTGGTAAAAAAAAAGAATATAAAAAAATTAAACAAAAAAAATTCATAATTTCAAATTGGCCAAGATTTAGTCCCCAAAGTTGCATAAGTATTAAAAAAAGTTTTGCAAAAGAAGTCTTCGAAAAAGTTTGTATTAAAAAATTTCCAGATATATGGTTTGATTTTAGAATTGCCACGTATTCATTTTTAAAATTTAACGAATTGATTTTTGTAAATGATTATCTTACTTTTTATAGAATTAGAAAGAATTCAGCTTCCTCAAAGTTTTCTAAGTATAACTTAAATTGGTGGAAAAGAAGGAATCAAGCTTTTGATTGTTATGATTATTTGTGTAAAAAAAACAATATTGTAAGCATATTAACTTTAGATAGGATTTTAACTAAATTAATCAATTTTGTTTTTAATAAATTATGAAAAAAAAAAATGTATTGATTTTAGGAATTAGTGGTCAAGATGGCACTTATTTAGCCCATTATCTATTACAAAAAAAATATAGAGTTATTGGTATTTCAAGAAAACAAAAAAAAATTAAAAATCATTTAAAGCTTAATATTGAAAAAAAAATAATTATTAAAAATTTTGATTATGTTGATTATGAAAAGTTAAAAAAAGTAATTATGGCTTATAAAGTTGATGAAATATATTTTCTTGCTGGACAACCGAAACCAAATATATCTAATAATAAAATTATTGAGACGCTATATAGCAATATTATACCTGTATATAATATAATAGACATAATTATCAAACATAATAAAAAAATAAAGTTTTTCAATTCTTCATCATGTGAAATTTTTAAGGCTACAAAAAAATCATTAGATGAAAATAGTCAAAAGGAACCGAACAGTATTTATGCATTAAGTAAACTTGTATCATTTGAAATGGTAAAATTTTTCAGAGAAAAATTTTCTTTGAAAATTTGTTCAGGAATTTTATTTCATCATGAATCAATACTGAGAGAAAAAGATTATATTTTGAGAAAAATAATAAAAGGAGCAGAAAAAATAAAAAAAAATAAATTAAAATTTTTAACTTTAGGACATATCCATATTAGTAGAGATTGGGGATGGGCACCAGAATATGTAAAATTGATGCATTTAATTTTAAATAGACACAAAACAGATGATTACATTATAGCTACTGGTAAAACTACAAAACTAATAGATATATTAAAAAAAACCTTTCAATACTATGATCTGGATTGGAGAAAATATATCAAATATGAGAAAAATTTACTTAGAAAGTTTGACAGTAAAATAAGAATGGCAAATGTTTATAAATTAAAAAATGATCTGAAATGGAAACCTATACATAATATAGATGATGTACTATTAAATTTAATCAATAATAAAGTTTTTTAAAAGTGTTTTTAGAATTAAATTTTATTGACCAGATAAAAATAAAAGGTGAGTCTTTGCAAGGTGGAAAAAGACTGAAAAATTTTAGTAAAAATACAAAACCACTATTTTCAATAATTACAGTTGTATACAACAATCAAAAATACTTAGAAGAGACTATTCAAAGTGTATTAAGTCAATCATTTAAAAATTATGAATACATTATTATAGATGGAGGTTCTAAAGATAATACATTAGATATTATAAAAAAATATGAACAATATATTGATTATTGGATAAGTGAGAAAGATAAAGGAATTTATGATGCTTTCAATAAAGGGATGTCATTATGTAAAGGTGATTATATTGGCATCATAAATTCAGATGATGTCTATGAAAAAAATGCTTTAGAAATTATTTATAAATATCTTGAAAAAGATAAATATAAAAAACTAGATTTCATTTTTGGAAGTGTTAGGAAACACTGGGGAGTTCTACATGGATATAAACCAAGAAAAATATACTATAGTTGGGGGTTTTATTCTAGTCATTCTACTGGTTTTTTTTTAAAACGTGAGTCGGCAAAAATTATAGGATTATATAATCTAAAATATAAATATCATGCGGATTATGATTATTTTTATAGAATGATTGTGAAAAAAAAAATGAATGGAATTGCAACTAATAAAGAGGAAATAACTGGTACTTTTAGAAGAGGAGGATTTTCTAGTAAAATAAAATTTAGAAAATTATTTTTTGAAGAACTTAAAATTAGATATGATCACAAGCAAAGCATTATTTTAATTTTAATCATATTCATATACAAATTTATAAAAAACTTTAAAAAGATTATCTTCTCTTGAATATATTAGTTACAGGTGCTGCAGGATTTATTGGATCAAGGTTATGTTTGGAATTATTGAAGAATCCAAAAATTTTTGTTTATGGAATTGATAATTTAAATAATTACTATTCAATTAAATTAAAAAAAAAAAGAATACTTGAATTAAAAAAATTTAAGAATTTTAAATTTATTAAATTAGATTTAAAAGATACAAAAAAATTGAGAAAACTTCATCAAATTAAAAAAATAAATTCAATTTTTCATTTTGCGGCTCAAGCAGGAGTTAGATTTGCAATATTAAAACCAAAAAAATATTTTGATGATAATATAATATCATTTTTTAATATATTAAATTTTGCTAAAGAAAATAATATTAAAAAAATTTTTTTTGCCTCTTCAAGTTCTGTATATGGTGAACAAATAAGATTTCCAGTAAAAGAAAAATTTAAATTAAATACTAAAAATTTTTATGGTTTTTCAAAAAAAATAAATGAAATAACAGCCAAAACTTTTAGTAAGCTTTTTAAAATTCAGTTAATAGGATTGAGATTTTTTACTGTTTTTGGAGAATGGGGAAGACCAGATATGCTTATATTTAAATATATTAAAGCAAATCTGAACAAAGAAAAATTTTATTTAAATGAAAATGGTAATCATTTTAGAGATTTTACTTATATTGATGATGTAATAAAAATACTGATTAAATTAAGAACAGTTAAATTTAAGAAAAATTTTTATATTTTTAATATTTGTTCAAACAAACCAAAAAAAATAATTGATGTTATAAATAAAATAAACAAGTTTTATTCAGACTTTAAATATACGTCTGTTTATTCGAAAAATTTAAAAAAAATTGAAGTAAACACTACCCATGGAGATAATAAAGAAATTTTAAAGTTTTTGAAAAAAATTAATTATAGTAGTTTTGATGAAGGTCTTAAAAATACTATCGATTGGTATAATAAGAATAAGATAAATAAGATTACTTAAAATTTGTGAGATACAAGATACTCATTATTGGAAAAAAAAGCTTTTTAGCAAAAAGTTTAAAAAAGAATATTTCTATACCTTATGAGTCAGTTAGTTTTGAAGATTTCTTAAAAAAAAAAAATAAATATCTTAAAAAATTTACTCATATAATTAATCTTACATCAAATTCAAAATTTGTTATAAATAAATACAATTCTAAATATGATCACGATTTTATAATAGCTGATAGAATAAAAAAATTAGATTTAGTTTTTATATTAATAAGCACAAGAAAAATTTATAAAATAAAAACCAATATAAAAGAAACAGATAAACTTGAACCAAAATGTAATTACTCAAAAAATAAATTATTAGCTGAAAAAAAAACTATGAATATAATTAAGTCAAATTATTTAATTCTAAGATTGTCAAATATTTTAGGTCTTGAAAGTATTTCAAAAAGAAAATTACATAATACATTTATGGATAGTTTTTTGGAGTCAGTGAACAAAAATATAATTTATAAAAACCCAGGCATTTTTAAAGATTTTTTATCGGTATCTATGTTTGTAAAAATATTAAATAAACTTATAAGACTAAATAGTAAAGGTGTTTACAATGTATCTTTAGGTAAAAAAGTCTATTTAGATAAAATATTGAATTGGCTAAACTATTATAATACTAACAAAGTAAAAAGAGTAAAATTTAAAAAAAAAAATATTTTAGATAATCAAGATAGTTTTTTTTTAAATAATAATAAGTTAAATAAAGAAATTAATTTGAACTTTGATTTAAAAAGATTAGAAGTAGATTGTAAAAAAATTAGTAAGAAAATTTTTCATGAAAAATAAAAAAAAAGTTGCTTTGATTTTTGGTATTACTGGACAGGATGGTTCTTATCTTGCGGAATTATTATTAAAAAAAAATTATATAGTACATGGTGTTAAAAGAAGATCTTCAAGTATAAATACTTTTAGAGTAGATCATATATACCAAGATCCACATGATAAAAATTACAGATTTATACTGCACTATGGAGACATAACTGACTCAACATCTGTATCAAGTTTAGTTCAAAAAACAAGGCCAGACGAAATTTACAATTTAGCTGCTCAATCTCACGTTGCAGTTTCATTTGAAGTACCTGAGTATACTGCTAATGCAGATGCTTTGGGAACATTAAGAATACTTGAAGCAATAAAATTTCATAAATTAGAAAAAAAAACAAAATTTTATCAAGCTGGCACATCAGAGTTATATGGTAATGTTCAAACAATTCCTCAAAATGAAAAAACACCTTTTTATCCATTAAGCCCTTATGGAGTTGCAAAAATGTATGCACATTGGATAACAAAAAATTATAGAGAGGCATATAACTTATTTGCATGTAATGGGATCTTATTTAACCATGAGAGTCCAAGAAGAGGTGAGACTTTTGTTACTAAAAAAATAGTTTCCGCTTTATGTAAGATAAAATATGGAAAACAAGATAAATTATTTTTAGGAAATCTAGATGCTAAGAGAGATTGGGGTCATGCAAGAGATTATTGTTTAGCAATGTGGAAAATATTGCAACAAAAAATACCAAATGATTATGTAATTGCTACTGGAAAACAATATTCTATTAAACAATTTATAAATTTAACGGCAAAAAAACTAAAAATGAAAGTAAGATGGATTGGAAAAGGTATTAAAGAAAAAGGATTAGACGAAAAAGGAAGAGTTATCATAGAATGTGATAAAAATTATTTTAGACCATTAGATGTAAATACATTGTTAGGGGATGCTAGAAAGGCCAGAAAAGAATTAAAATGGAAGCCAAAAGAAACAATCAATACACTAATTGATGAAATGATAAAATTTGAAATCAATTCCATAAATGCTAGTAAATAAAAATAGCAAAATATTTTTAGCAGGACATAAAGGAATGGTTGGATCTGCAATTTTAAAGAAATTAAAGGAAAATGGTTATCAAAATATTATAACAAGAAATAGAAAACAACTTGATTTATTGGATCAAAACAAAACAAAAAAATTTTTAAAAATAAATAAACCAAAACTTGTTATAATAGCTGCAGCAAAAGTTGGGGGAATTATTGCCAATATGAATAACAAAAGTAAATTTCTTTATGAAAATTTACAAATTCAAAACAATTTAATACACGGATCATATATTGCAGGGATTAAAAATCTTTTTTTATTAGGATCAAGTTGTATTTATCCAAAATTTTGTAAGCAGCCAATGAAAGAAGAATATTTATTAAGTGGATCTTTAGAGGAAAGTAATGACGCATATGCTTTAGCAAAAATAGCAGGCATTAAAATGTGTGAACATTATAGTAAAGCTTATAATTTAAATTATAAAAGCTTGATGCCTCCAAATTTATTTGGACCAAATGATAACTATAATCTTCAAAATTCGCATTTCTATCCTGCTTTAATAAAAAAAATTCATAATGCAAAAAATAGAAATAAAAAAAAGTTAATCCTTTGGGGAAGTGGTAAGCCAAAGAGGGAATTAATGTTTGTATATGATTTTGCTGACGCAGTTATTTATTTCATGAATGTTAAAATTAAAGAGCCTTTTTTAAACATAGGAATTGGCAAAGACTATTCTATAAAATGGTTTGCAGAATTTATAATGAAACAATTAAAAGTTAAACTAAAAATTGAATACGATAAATCAAAACCTGATGGAGTGTTTAGAAAGTGCTTAAACATAGATCGAGCTAAAAGATACGGATGGAAACCAAATAATAATTTTGATAATGCTTTCAAAATTACCTATCAGCATTTTTTGAAGAAGAAAGCCTAGTGAAAAAACTATTAGTAGTAACAGGTGGCGCAGGTTTTGTTGGTTCTAATTTGATTGAATTTTTAATTAAAAAAACATCCTATAAAATTATAAGTTTAGATAATTATTCCTCAGGTTCAAAAAAAAATCATATTAAAAGTAAAAGAGTTTCATATATAAATGGAGATACTAAAGATATTAATAAAAAATTGATTAGGTATAAGTCAAAAATTCAAACAGTTTTTCATTTTGGTGAATTTTCAAGAATATATCAAAGCTTTATTCAAATGAATAAATGTTTCCAGTCTAATACCATTGGAACAAATGCAGTTTTTAATTTTTGCTTAAAAAATAAAATAAAACTAATTTATTCTGCAACATCTGCCTCATTAGGTAACAAAGGAAAGGACAAAAATTTATCTCCATATGCTTTTACTAAATCAAAAAATATTGAATTTTTAGAAAACTTAAAAAAATGGTTTAACTTTAAATACAATGTAATTTTTTTTTACAACGTTTATGGACCAAAACAAATTTCCCGAGGGAAAATGGCTACTGTTATTGGAATATTCGAGGATAATTATTGTAAAGGCGAACCACTACCAGTTGTTAAGCCAGGAACTCAAACCAGACGTTTTACACATATAAAAGATACAATTGAGGTATGTTTTAAAGCATGGAATAGTAATAAATTTAATAATTATAGTGTTTCAAATAAAGAAAGTTATTCAATATTACAAGTTGCGAAAATGTTTAAATCAAGAATAAAATTTTTACCAAAAAGAAAAGGCGAAAGGTTTGCCTCTGCTTTGACTACAATGAGTTTATCAAATAAGGTATATAAATGTTTTGGAAAAACGAGGTTAAAAAATTACATAGATGATTTTATTAAAAAAAGTCAAATAAATCACAAAATTAGTTATAAAAGGTAGTTTACATTTAATTTCATTTAGGTATAAAGCATTCGCCGGTGATTATTGCGAAAGTGTTATACCCGATCCCATTCCGAACTCGGAAGTCAAGCCTTTAAGCGCCGATGGTACTTTGTCTTAAGACATGGAAGAGTAGGTCGTTGCCGGCATTAAATAATTATGAAAATAAAAAGCTCACTTAAGTCTATTAAAAAAAGAGACCTTAATTCCAAACTAGTAAGGAGACGAGGTCGAGTGTATATAATTAATAAAACTAACCCAAAATTCAAAGCAAGACAGAAATAATTTTTTATGGACCACGATAACCATAAAAATACCTGGAATAATTTTACTAAATTTGTTCTGTGGGGAACTGTCGCTGTCATATGTGTTTTGATTTTAATGGCAATATTCTTATTGTAAGGTACCCAAATGAAAATCGGGTCTATCTTAGAAAATCAAAAAATTGAAAAAAGAATATCAATAACTCCTGATTTAGTTAAAAAATATTCATCTCTTGGATTTGAAGTTAGTCTAATGGAAAATTATGGTTTGCATCTTGGTATAAAAGATGAGCACTTTAAGGAAGTTGGTGTTAAAATTTTAAAAGATGAGTCGGAAATTTTAAATTCATCAGACATATTAATTCAACTCAGAATGCTATCAGACGATAAAACTTATAACATAAAAGAACACCAAACATTGATAGGTGTACTAGATCCTTACAATAATAAAGAAAAATTAGAAAATTTAGCTAAAAAAAAAGTTAACCTTTTTTCGCTAGAATTGCTTCCAAGAATTACTAGAGCTCAATCGATGGATATATTATCCTCTCAAGCAAATCTTGCTGGTTATAAAGCAGTCATAGAGTCTTTTGCAAATTTTGAAAAAGCTATACCAATGATGATGACAGCAGCAGGCACTGTACCAGCTGCAAAGGTATTAGTTGTTGGTGCTGGAGTTGCTGGTTTGCAAGCAATTGCCACAGCGAAGAGAATGGGTGCAATTGTTTTTGCTACAGATGTAAGAATGGCATCTAAAGAACAAGTTGAAAGTTTGGGTGGTAAATTTTTAACAGTGGAAGGTTCAGAAAATTTAGAAACCGAAGGTGGTTATGCAAAAGAAGCTTCAGAAGATTTCAAAAAAAAACAAGAGGAGCTCATATCTGAAACACTTAAAAAGATCGATATAGTTATCTGTACAGCTTTAATACCAGGTAAAAAAGCTCCAATCATAATAAAAGACCACATGATTGAAAATATGCAAGCTGGATCAGTTATTTATGATTTAGCTGCAATTCAAGGGGGAAATACTGCATTTACAGAGGTAGATAAAATTATTGAAAAAAATGGAGTAAAAATAATGGGTGAGAGCAATATTTTAAATAAGTTACCTGTTTCAGCATCAAACTTGTATGCAAAAAATGTATTTAATTTTATAAGTAATTTGATCGACAAAGATAATAAAAAAATAAATATCAATCTAGAAGATGAAATTATAGAAAAGACATTAATAAAATAAGTTATGGAAATAGATCCTTTAATATTTAGATTAAGTATATTTATCCTTTCAATATTTGTAGGATATTATGTTGTTTGGAGTGTTACACCATCTTTACACACACCTTTGATGTCTGTAACGAATGCAATTTCTTCCGTAATCATTGTTGGAGCTATAATTGCTGGTTTATCAGGAAATTCTGACAGTATTTTCAATACATCAAGTATTTTTGGCTTTTTAGCTATTGCTTTAGCAGCAATAAATATATTTGGTGGATTTCTTGTAACCCAAAGAATGTTAGCAATGTATAAAAAAAAGACAAAGGATAAAAAATAATGATATCTGCAAACTTATCTGCAATTTTTTATTTAGTTTCAGGTGTATTGTTTATTCTTGCTTTGAGAGGTCTTTCTTCACCTGAAACATCGAGACAAGGTAATTTGTTTGGTATTTTAGGAATGGTTATTGCTATAACTGTTACCTTTTTATCAACAGGTAATTTTTCTTCAGGGTTTATATTTGTATTGATATTTATTTTGGCAGGTGGAACAATTGGTGGTTTTATAGCTTATAGAATACCAATGACGGCTATGCCAGAATTAGTTGCAGGTTTTCATAGTCTAGTTGGACTTGCAGCCGTTTTTGTAGCCATTTCAGCGTTTTTAAATCCTGAAGCATTTAATCTAGGTTCTCCAGGAAAAATAAAACTTGGTAGTTTAATTGAAATGTCTATCGGTGCTGCAGTTGGAGCAATAACATTCTCTGGATCGGTAATCGCATTCTTGAAATTGCAAGGAATAATGTCTGGTTCTCCAATTACCTTTAAAGGCCAACACCCTCTTAACGCACTTATATTGATTACAATAGTTGTGTTAATTTATTTGTTATGTTCAACACAATCTCCTAATATATTTTGGATACTGTTATTAGTCTCATTTTTAATTGGTTTTCTTTTAATTATACCAATTGGTGGAGCAGATATGCCTGTTGTAATTTCTATGCTTAACTCATATTCTGGTTGGGCTGCTGCAGGGATTGGGTTCACTTTAGAAAATACTGCATTAATTATTACAGGTGCACTTGTTGGATCTTCGGGTGCAATTTTATCTTATATAATGTGTAAAGGAATGAATCGTTCATTCTTTAATGTTATTTTAGGTGGATTTGGTGCAACAGAGGAAATAAAGAGTGGTTCAAATAAAGAACAAAGACCCGTTAAAAGCGGTAATGCTGATGATGCTGCTTTTCTGATGAAAAATGCTTCATCCGTTATAATTGTACCTGGATATGGAATGGCTGTAGCCCAAGCCCAACACGCTCTAAGAGAAATGGTAGATACATTAAAGAAAAATGATATTAAAGTATCATATGCCATTCATCCTGTGGCCGGAAGAATGCCTGGACATATGAATGTATTATTGGCAGAGGCAAATGTTCCTTATGATGAAGTATTTGAATTAGAAGAAATAAACAATGATTTTGCAAATGCAGATGTTGCATTTGTGATTGGTGCAAATGATGTAACAAATCCAGTTGCAAAATCTGATCCCCAAAGTCCAATTTATGGGATGCCAGTGTTAGATGTTGAAAAATGCAAATCTGTTTTATTTGTGAAAAGAAGTCTTTCTCCTGGATATGCTGGAATTGATAATGATCTTTTCTACAAGGAAAATACACTAATGTTATTCGCTGATGCAAAAAAGATGACTGAAGATATAACTAAAAATTTATAGGACTATAATTGAAAACTAAAATATTTTGTGACATTGCTGAAATAAGTCAAATTAAAAAATTTTATAAAAAAAAAATTGTTAAAGGGTTTACAACTAATCCAAGTCTTATGCGAAAGGCTGGAGCAAAAAATTATGAAATTTATTCAAAACAAATTATTAAAGTTTGCAATAAAAAACCTGTGTCATTAGAAGTTTTTGCAGATGAATATGAAGGCATGAAAGATCAGGCAATAAAAATAAATTCATGGGGAAAAAACATTTATGTAAAAATTCCTATAATTAACTCAAAGGGTAAATTTATGGGGAAAATAATAAAAGAGCTAAATAGTAAAAATGTTAAATTAAATATAACAGCTGTATATTCCTCTAAACAGACAGATAAAATTCTTAAATTAATTAATAAAAGAAATAAAGTTATAATATCAATCTTTGCAGGAAGAGCAGCTGATACAGGAAAAGATCCTATTCCAGAGTTTATAAAAAGTATAAAAATGGCAAAAAAATTTAAAAATGTTGAAATACTATGGGCAAGTGTAAGAGAGCCTTATAATTACACCCAAGCAAAACAAATAGGCTGTCATATAATTACAATTCCTCCATCTATAATTGAAAAAATTGAAAATTTTGGAAAAACCTTTTCTCAACTAACAAAAGAAACAGTTAAAGCTTTTTTAGTAGATAGCAAAAAATCAAAATTTATTATTTAAATTTATTTGTAGATATATAGCCCATCATTACAGCGTAATTTATCCAAAAAATTGAAGAATTATAAGTTGATAAAAAGCTTCCAGACGGAAGTAGTGGTAAAATTGAAGTTGTTATAAATAATATTCCTGAAAGTTGAAATACATTCTTACTTTTTAAATAATCATTAAATGAATAAAATAAAGACAAAATAATAAATAATAAAAAACATAAATAACCAAAAGCACCTGTTTCTGAGAGAAATTCATAATGAATTTGATGAGGATGTGTTGAAACTCTCAAATTATTTTTTGGATGATCTAAATTATCATATTTTTCAGAGGCACTTTCAACTCTAAAATTTTTAATTCCAACTCCAAAAATTGGATTATCCAAGAAAATTTCTTTGGCCACATTGTAGTGAGCTCCATATTGAGAATTGTTTAAAAATAAAATCCCCTTTTTATTTTCAAACATTTTTATAATTTGATTATAATATCTAACTTTATATGTTTGATTGAAATTAACAAATGTCATCAAACCAAGAATTAAAATTAAAAAAAATGAAATTTTTATTTTATTACTTAGTTCGTTTGTTAATACTAAATATAGATTAACTATAATAAAAACTTTTATAAAATTTGATCTTTCTCCTATAAAGAGAGAAATAATTATAAGTATATATGCAACAATAAAGTCTATTTTTGAATTTTTCAAAATTTGACTTACAACTGATAAAAAAAATAAAACAAATCCATAAAAAAAATATCCAATAACACTCTCACTTTCAGCAATAGTTGAACCCCCAGTAAAACTAGCCAATCTTTGTCCAGGCATTGTGGAAATTAAACCAAAAATATTTTTTCCAGAGAAATATTCAAATATTAGATCAAATATTATAATGAGAAAAAAAATAGACCAGACTTTATAGATATAATTTATTTGGTTTTCATTAAAATTATTTAATAAATATTTAAATGATAAAATAAAAAATATAACAAAAAAAAATTTTATTACTCTTGGATAAGACAATGTTATATCATTTGAAAAAATTAGATTTATAACTAGCGATATAAAAAAGAAAACTAACAAATAAAAGTTTTTACTATTAATAGTAAATTCATTTTTGTTTAAAATTTTTATTAAAATAAATGAAATAGAAATTAAAATTAAAATTAAGTTAATAGTAAAATTACCAATAATTATTACCAATGGAAACAATGAGAAAAATAAATAAATCGAATTTTTTAAGAGCATATTATTTATATATATAAACTGAGAAATTAGTAAATAAATTGGTTGCGGGGGACGGATTTGAACCGCCGACCTTCAGGTTATGAGCCTGACGAGCTACCAAACTGCTCCACCCCGCGGTTTTTAAATTCTATTTTTTAACTTATTAAGTTTTTTAACTCTTTTAATGTTTTCTTGCAGAATTCTCTTTTTCTTCTCTGAGGGTTTTTCATAAGTATTTTTTAATTTTATAATTTTAAAAAAACCATCTCTCTGAAGTTTTCTTTTTAAAACTCTTAAAGCTTGCTCTATATTATTATCTTTAACTTCTATTTTAATAACGACCTCCAAAAAAGTGGTTATTTATCACTTTTATATTTTTATGTCTATTCAAATTAATCATTGCGGTTACTTTTGATTTAACTGTTTCTCTTTTTCTTTTTTTTCTCTTTTAATTCTTCTCTCAGCTTTCTCTATAGCACTCATCAAATCTTTTTGAGTAAATAAATTTAGTGCAACAGGATCCTTAGGATTTAAATTGTTATAGTTCCAGTAACTTTTATTTCTTATTGATGTCACTGAATTTTTTGTTATGCCGATAAGTTTGGCAATTTGAGAATCTTTTAGAATATTGTATTGTTTTATTAACCACAAAGCAGAGTCTGGCTTATCTTGTCTTTTTGATAATGGAATATATTTCTTAATTTTTTTTTCTGAATTAGATATTTCAATATCGTTATTTTTAATTAGTAACGGTCTATTTTCGTCCTTAGAAGATAATTCAATTTCCTCTCTTGATAATTGTCCAGAAATTATTGGATTGTAAGCTTTTATTCCTTTACCAACTTCTCCATCTGCTATACCTTGAATTTCTACTTCATGTAATTTACAAAAATTTGCAATTTGTTTAAATGTTAAGCTTGTATTTTCTACTAACCATACGGCAGTAGCCATTGGCATTAAAGGAGCATCTGACATTTAGCTTTTATTCTTTGATTTAAAATTTTGGAATTTTTTATTAAATTTACTGATTCTACCTTTATCCATTAATTTTTGCTTACCACCAGTCCAGGCTGCGTGAGATTTAGGATCTATCTCTAATTTTAATATATCTCCCTCAGCGCCCCAAGTAGATTTAGTCTCAAACTGAGTACCATCAGTCATTTCAACTTTAATTTTGTGGTAGTTTGGGTGAATATCTTTTTTCATATCGAGACTTATAACAAAAGAAACTTAGAAAACAATTAAAAGTTCTTTAAATTTTTGAGCATTTTATCATTAATTGCATCACTTGATGCTCTGATATCGATATTATTTTGATCGAATTTATATAAATCATTTACTATCCCACCTGCCTCCTCTACCAACAAGGCACCGGCTGCCACATCCCAAATATTAATTTTATTATGAAAAAAACCATCTAACCTACCCGAAGCCACATAAGCTAGGTCTAAAGCTGCACATCCGCTGTATCTCATATTTAAATTGCTGAATTTGACTCCTTCATGATTACTGGAAAACAAACACTCATCTATTAATTTTTTGTTTGATACTCGTAGTCTTTGATTATTAAGGTAGGCCCCCTTGTTTTTTTCTGCATAAAACATTTCATCTTTTATTGGATCATAAATTAAACCACTAATTATCTCTTTTTTTGATTCAAGAGCTACACAAATTGAAAAATGAGGAATACCATGTAGAAAATTTGTTGTACCATCTATTGGATCGATTATCCAAATATTATCTTCATCTTTGTTTTTTATTGAACCAATTTCTTCTGATAAAAAAGAATAATTTTTTTTTGTTTTAGAAAGCTCTTCGATTAAAATTTTTTCTACATGTTTGTCAGTTTTTGTAACAAAATCTTTAGGTCCTTTTTTAGATACTTGTAGTTTCTCAACTTCTCCAAAATCTCTTATAGCAGACTTTGAAGCTTTCTCAGCCGCTTTAATCATAATATTTAAATTTGAAGATATAGAAATCATTTTAAATTTTTTTAACGTATTCTAAATTTCTAGTATCAACTATTATTTCATCATCTGTTTCAATAAATGGAGGAACTTGTATGTTTAGACCATTATCAAGTGTTGCCGGTTTGTAAGATGAAGATACAGTTTGTCCTTTAAGGGCCGCATCAGTAGTTTCAACTTTACATTGTACTTGGTTAGGTAATTCAATTGATAATGGGCTTTCATTATAAAAACTTACAGAGACTTCAAGGTTTTCAGTTAAAAGTTTGCCTTTATTACCCACAGTTTCTTTTTTTATCTCTATTTGTTCAAAAGTTTTTGGATCCATAAAAAAATAATTAGTTTCATCACTATAAAGATAATTGAAAGTTGTTTCTTCTAATGATGCTTTTTCTACAGTTTCACTAGATCTAAATCTTTCATTTAACTTTGTATTTTTATTTAAGCTTTTCATTTCAACTTGAGCAAACGCACCACCTTTACCAGGTTTTACATGTTGGGTTTTCAAAACTTGCCATAAGTCATTTTTATATTCTATGAGCATTCCAACTCTTATCTCCCCAGCATTAATTTTCATTTTAATTTTTTTATAGCTTGTAAAGGTTTATATTTTTTATTTTTCCAAATGTAGCCTGAAATAGCTAAAAAATTGGCATTATTCAATAATAGATTTTTGTAATTAACAAAATCAATTCCACCAATAGCTACTATAGGCGTTTTTGAGAATTTTTTAACTCTATTTAAAATATTTACAGAGGCTACATACTTAGTTTTTTTAGTATTAGACTTATTAAAAGCACCAAAGGCAATGTAATCAGCTTTAGCTTTAATTGCCTTTCTCGCTAAATTCATAGAATTATGACAAGTAATTCCAATAATTTTTTTACCAAGTATTTTTTTTGCTATCTTAATATTCATATCTTTTTGACCCAGATGACAACCATCTGCATTTAATTTTAATGCAAGCAGAGGATCATCATTAATTATAAATTTTACTTTATTTTTTTTACAAATGTTTTTAATTTTTTCTCCAATTATTATTTTCTTTTTCTGAGAATAACTTTTAAGTCTAAGCTGAAAAAAACCTACTTTTCCAGTTTTTAAAACCAACTTTAAATTTTTATAGAAAGAATTAGGTATTTTGTTGGGAGAAATAAGATAAATAAATTTTTTTTTATTTATTTTCAAGTTTGCTAGACCATTTTCCTTGAGCGGCTAAGGTACACATTTTAGCTCTGTGATTAAAAGTAGTTTGAGTTGCCTCCACATTTTCAATATCATTAGACCAAACTTTTAAAGCACTTTGTTGAAGAGCTCTTCCATATGAATAGGTCATTATAAAATTTGTATTATTATTTTTATTTATTAAATTTAAATTTTCTGTTGCTCCAATTTCAGATTGCCCTCCAGATAAAAAAGCTATTCCAGGAACTTCATTTGGGACTGAATTTTTAAGACACTCTAGAGTTTTTAAAGAAACTTCTTCATTTGAAATTTTATCTTTTGATTGGTTACCTGGCAATATCATATTTGGTTTTAAAATAATTCCTGAAAGATCAACTTTATGTATAACTAATTCCTCAAAACATTTTTTAATCACCTCTGATGTTTTGCTCAAGCAAATTTCTGCAGAGTGAGTTCCATCCATTAGTAACTCTGGTTCCACTATTGGAACCATTCCATTTTCTTGAGCTAGTGCTGAGTACCGAGCGAGTGCATGAGCATTGCTACTAATTGCTAGTTCACTTGGATATTTTTCACCAATAGAATATACACCTCTCCATTTTGTAAATCTTGCTCCAAGATCATAATATTTTTTTAATCTATCCCGAAGGCCATCTAATCCCTCTGTAATTTTTTCTTTAGGGGAATTTGCTAAATCTTTTGCACCAATATCAACTTTAATTCCAGGAACAGCATCTGAACTAGATATTAAATCAGGTATTGATTTTCCTGTGCTTGAAATTTGATTTATCGTTTCATCGTAAAGAATAACTCCACCTATATAATCCTTCATTCCATCCGATGAAAAAAGAATTTCTCTGAATGAAAGTCTGTTCTCTTTGGTTGATTTGACATTTACTGCTTCAAGTCTTTTCGTCATAGTTCCATTGCTTTCATCGGCCGCAAGTATCCCCTTGCCATTTGAAATTATTTTAAGTGCAATTTTATTTAATTCAGACATCTTAATTTAATGCGGTTATACCAGGAAGGTTTTTACCTTCAAGATATTCTAAAAAAGCTCCACCTGCGGTTGAAACAAAATTAAAGTCATTAACAGCGTTTAGGTTGTTTAATAAAGAAACTGTGTCCCCACCACCAGCAACTGAAAAAATTTTTTTTGCTTTATTATTTTCAATTATACTTTTTGCAATTTTAATGCTTCCATTAGCAAAATTTTGATTTTCAAAATATCCTGCAGGTCCATTCCAAAGTAAAGTTTTACTTATATTAATAATGTTTATGATTTTTTCTATAGTTTTTGGACCAATATCTAATATAATTTCATCAGATAATATCTCGTTTAATTCTTTTGTTTGAGGAGATCCATTTAAACTTTTTGATACAACAACATCTTCAGGATAAATTAATTTACATTGTTTTTTTTTTGAAAGATTTACAATTTCCTCAACTATTTTATTAGAATTTTTTTCTACAATAGACTTTCCAATACTGTTTCCATAAAATTCTAAGAAATTATTAGCCATACCCCCAACTATTACAATATAGTCAAATTTAGGAATTAAATTTTTAATAACATTAATCTTTGTAGAAATTTTTGATCCACCAATGATACAAGTAATTGGTTTTGTAATTTCAGAAGTAATTTTGTTAAGCGCATTCACTTCTAGATCAAGCTGTAACCCAGAAAATGAGGGTAAAAATTTTGGAAGTTCACAAATTGAAGCATGAGTTCTATGTGAACACGAAAACGCATCATTTACATATATATCTCCTAAATTTGATATTAGTTTGGCAAATTTATTGTCATTTTCCTCTTCCTCAGAATAAAATCTAATATTTTCTAAAATGATGATTTCTTCATTAAAGTCATTAAAGAAATCTTTATTTTTAATATCTTTAATATTTTCAGTGATAAATTTTACTTTTTTTCTTAATTTATATTGCAATTCTTGACAAATTGGTTCTAGCGATAGCTCTTTATCAATCTTTCCTTTTGGTCTTCCAATATGTGATAAAATTATAATTTTAGCTTTCTCTTTTATTAAAAAATGTAAGGTAGGAAGAATTTTGTCGATCCTTGTTGTGTCTGTTATTTTATCTTTTTCCAAGGGAACATTTAAATCTAGTCTTAATAATATTTTTTTATTTTTTAGATTTTTTTCGTTAATAATGCTTCTCATCAAGAGATTTTATGCAAAGTTTCTGCGATATCACACATTCTGTTGGAAAAGCCCCACTCATTATCGTACCAGGCTGAAATTTTACCCATATTACCCCCAACTACATTTGTTAAAGAGGCATCTACAATTGCAGAAGCAGAATGATGATTAAAATCTATCGAAACTAATTTTTCATGAGTAACCTCTAAGATATTTTTTAATTTATTTTTTGATGCTTGTTCAAAGGCATCATTAATTTTTTTTACATCTATTTGTTTTCTTGTACAAAAAACTAATTCAACTAGAGAAACATTTGGTGTAGGTACTCTCATCGAAATACCTTCAAGTTTACCTTTTAGTTTTGGTATTATTTCTCCTATTGCTTTCGAAGCCCCTGTTGAGGTAGGAACTATCGATTGACTCGCAGATCTTGCTCTTCTTGGGTCTTTGTGAGAATTATCTAATATTTTTTGATCACTAGTAAATGCATGAATTGTAGTCATAAAACCTTTTTCAATTTCAAATTTTTCATGAAGAACACTGGTTACTGGTGCTAGACAATTGGTTGTGCACGAAGCTGCAGATATTATTTTATCTTCTTTAGTAATTATATTTTCATTAACACCAAATACTACTGTTTTATCGGCATTTTTACATGGAGCAGAAACGATCACTTTTTTTGCACCATTTTCTATATGAGCAAGAAGTTTTTCTTTCCAATTAAATTTTCCAGTACATTCGAAAACATAATCAACATCATGTTTTTTCCAATTTATGTCTTCAATTTTTGTTTTTTGAGAAAATGTAATTTTATTTTTATTAATTATTAAATGATTTGGATCATAATCTAAATCAGCATTTAATTTTCCATGTATAGAATCATATTTGATTAATTTAGATGTAGTTTCTGAATTTGACCTATTGTTAATATGGTTAATTTTTAAATTTTTATTTTTACTTTCGACAATTGATCTAACAACCATACGACCAATCCGTCCCATTCCATTAATTCCAATTTTAATAGTCATTTTATTTATTTAATAATTTTTTAGTGATATTTTTAATATTTGTACTCTCTAGTCCAAAATATTTATAAATATCTTTATAGGGTGCACTTTTTCCAAATTCATCTATTCCAAAAGCAATTCCGTTATCACCTATATATTTTTTCCAACAATCACTTGATCCAGCTTCAATGGATATTTTTAATTTTGTTTCTTCTAAAATTTTATTTTTATAAGATTTTGATTGTAATTCAAAAAGGTCCAAACAAGGCATTGATATCACTTTGGAATATATTTTATCTTTGGCTAATTTATGGCTAACCTCTAAAGCTAGATTAACTTCAGATCCACTCGCTAATATTGTTAGATTAATTTTTTTATTTGTTCTCAAAACCTCATAGGCACCTAATGAGCATAAGTTTTTATTTGTGTATGTTTTTCTTACTGGATTTAAATTTTGTCTTGTTAAAGATAGCACGCTAGGTGTTTTTGAGCTTTTTAATGCATGTTCCCAACATTCAATAGTTTCAATTCTGTCTGCAGGTCTGAAAACATTAAGGTTAGGTATTGCACGTAAGCCTGAGAGCTGTTCTATAGGTTGATGAGTAGGTCCATCTTCTCCAAGACCAATAGAATCATGAGTCATTACATATATAACTCTTTTTTTCATTAATGCTGACAATCTAATCGAAGGTTTGCAATAATCAGAAAATATTAAAAAAGTACCTCCATAAGGAATTAGATTGCTGTGAAGTGCTATACCATTCATGACCCCACTCATTGCGTGTTCTCTCACTCCGTAGTGAATGTAGTCACCAGTAAAATCTCCAGGTTTAATTATTTTATGGTTTTTAGTTTTTGTATTATTTGATCCTGCTAAATCAGCAGATCCACCAATTAAATTATTTTTTTGTTTTGTTAATGCATTCAATGTCATTTCCGAACATTTTCTAGTAGCTAAACTTTTTGGCTCCTTTATTGCATTCTCTTTTTGTTTTTTAAGCACCTTAGTAAAGTTATTTTTTAAAGTTTGATTAAATTTTATTTTTTTTCTTTTTAATGCTCTATTCCATTTTTTTTCTAAAATTTCACCTCTTTGGCCAATTTTTCTCCATTCATTTAAAATTTTATATGGGATATCGAAAGGTTTGGTTTTCCAATTTAAGGCTTTTCTTACAAGCTCAATTTCATCTAATCCCAATGGACTTCCATGGGACGATGCTTTTCCTGATTTATTTGGTGAACCATATCCAATTTTTGTTTTACAAGAAATCACAGAAGGTTTTTTAGCTTTTTGAACTTTTTTTAGTGCTTTAAAAATTTCTTTTTCATTATGACCGTTGATAGAAATATAATTCCAACCATATCCTTCAAATCTTTTTTTAAAATTATCTGAAACCGCGAGATTTGTTGGACCATCAATTGAAATTGAATTGTTATCAAATAGCATAACTAAATTTTTTAGTTTTAAATGTCCCGCTAAACTCATCGCTTCATGACTTATTCCTTCCATTAAGCATCCATCTCCAGCTAAAACATAAGTTTTGTGATTAATTAAATCTTTACCTAATTTATTTTTTAAAATTTCTTCAGCTATTGCAAAACCAACCGCATTAGATATACCTTGTCCAAGAGGACCTGTTGTAGTTTCAATACCTGTTTTTGGATGATATTCAGGATGTCCAGCACAAATAGAATTTAGCTGCCTAAACTTTTTAATATTAGTAATTGATATACTTTTATAACCAGTTAGGTAAAGTAAAGAATATAAAAGCATAGATCCATGACCAGCAGACAAAACAAATCTATCTCTGTTTAACCAATCTGGATTCTTTGGATTAAATCTTAAAAAATTTTTGAATAACACCGTCGCAACATCTGCCATACCCATTGGCATTCCTGGATGACCTGAATTTGCTTTTTGAACTGCATCAATTGATAAAAATCTGATGCAATTAGCTAAATCATTGTGTAGTTTGCTCAAAATTATCCTGACTAGACTAAGAAGAATCTATTTAATAATATAAACATATATATATGAATTCTATAAACGAAAAAGAAAAAAAATTAAATATTGCATTAGAGGAATTAAAAAATTTAGATCTAACAAATCCTGAATTACAAAAAAATATCGAAAATTTGAGTACAAAACAAAATCAATTAGAAATTGAAAAAACACAAATTGAAGAAAAATATAAAACGTTACTCAAGGATCATGAAAATCTATCAAAAAAACTTGAGGATTTAAAAAATAAAGAAAAGTTGGAAGAAAAAAAACAAATTGAATTTTCTGAAAAAATTGATGAACTTAATCAAGAAACTGACACACTATTGGATGAAATAGATAAATGGCAAATGTAAGTATAAAATTTAACAATAAAGAGTTATTGCTCGCTTGCGAAGATGGACAAGAGGAGCACTTAG
This sequence comes from uncultured Pelagibacteraceae bacterium, assembly GCA_902538255.1. GTDB lineage: Bacteria > Pseudomonadota > Alphaproteobacteria > Pelagibacterales > Pelagibacteraceae > Pelagibacter. The sequence continues at coordinate 33,638 of CACBEJ010000002.1, forward strand.
AGGAATTGTTAATTCAGATAAACAAAAAGTTTAATAATTTAAAAAATGATTTGGGAAATCTAGGTGAAAATAAATTATTATTAATTACGGCTGTAAAAATAATGGATGAATATTACGAAACTAAGAAAAAAGTAGATCAAAAAAAAGAAGAGTTAAATGATCTATCAAAAAAATTCAAAGAACTAAAATCTCTAATTTACGATTATAGGGACACAAAAGAATCTGAAATTGAAAAACTAAATCTTGATCATGAAAATTTAAAACAAGAAATTGACGATAATCAAAAAAAATACGAAAATTTAATTGATGAAGCTGCTGATCAAATTTCAAAATTTGTAAAAAAAGCAAAATTAGAAAACATTTCAAAGTAAGTCTGTGAGTAAATCTAAGCTAAGAAGTAAAATTTTAAATCTTAGAAAAAAAAATTTGAATAAAAAACTTAGTCTCAATCCTGATAGAATTTATCGATATTTAAAAAAAAATGAAATTAATTTCAAAAATGTAGGAGGGTATTTCCCTTGTAATTATGAGATTGATGACTTGGAAATGCTTTATTTTTTAAGAGACAAAAAGTCAAATATTTCCCTACCTATAATTGGAGAAAATAACCAAATGGATTTCTTTGCATGGACAAATAAAGATCCTTTAAAAATTAACAAGTATGGAATTGCTGAGCCAACTTTAGGAAAGAAAATTTACCCAGATATAATATTTGTTCCTTTAGTAGCTTATGATGATGATTTGAATAGATTAGGCTATGGTGGAGGATTTTATGATCGTTATTTAGAAAAAGTATCTAAAATTAAAAAAATATTTAAAATTGGATTAGGATTTTCATACCAGGAGATAAAAAAAATACCTATCAACAAGTATGATAAGAAACTTGATTTAATAATAACCGAGAAAAAAATTATACAATGAGAATTTTATTTTTAGGAGATGTTGTTGGAATTTCAGGATGTTCTAAATTAACAAGTAATTTATTAAATGAAATTGATAAAAACAAAATCGATTTTGTAATAGTAAACGGTGAAAATGCAGCAGTTCAAGGTGTTGGGCTAACTAAAGAAATATGTAGGGATTTTTTTAACTGTGGAGTTGATGTTATCACAACTGGCAATCATGTTTGGGATCAAAAAGAAATAATGGAATTTATTGATAAAGAAGAAAGATTATTAAGACCTAAAAATTTATTTGAACCTGCACCGGGAAAAGGTTTTCAGATTTATAACACAAAGAATAATATTAAAATTGGGGTTCTTAATTTGATGGGTAATGTTTTTATGAAGAAGTGTGATGATGTTTTTGAAGTGTCTCAAAAATTTTTAAAAAAAAATGAAATTAAAAAGGATTTTGATTTACTTGTAGTTGATTTCCATGGAGAAATTACTAGCGAAAAAAACGCTATAGGACATCTATTTGATGGAAAGGCAACCCTTGTAGTTGGGACTCACACTCATATACCAACAAATGATGCCAGAATACTTAGTAATGGAACTGGATATCAAACAGACGCAGGAATGTGTGGAGATTATGATTCAGTGATTGGTATGAATAAAGAAAATTCTTTAAATAGATTTTTCAAAAAGAATTCAGTGAAACACTTTCCTGCTACTGGAGATGCTACTTTATGTGGTGTTATAGTAGATTGTGATATAAAAACAGGATTAGCACTAGATATCAAAAGCTATGTATACGGAGATCAACTAAAAAATATTTAGATATAATGGCAGGACATTCACATTGGGCTGGTATAAAACATAAAAAAGGTAAGGCCGATAAGCAAAGATCAAAGATATTTTCAAAATTATCTAAAGAAATTACTGTTGCGGCAAAACTCGGCGACAAAGATCCAGCAATGAATCCTAGACTAAGATCAGCAGTCCAGGCTGCTAGATCTGCAAATATGCCCAAAGATAATATTGAAAGAGCAATCGATAAATCTTCTGCAGCTACAGGAGCAAATTTTGAAAATTTAAGATATGAGGGATTTGGACCAGAAAAGATTGCTGTTATAGTTGAAACTTTGACAGACAATAAAAATAGGACTGCATCAAATATTAGAACTATTTTTCAAAAAAGTGGTGGAAGCTTAGGAACCCAAGGTTCCGCCTCTCATAATTTTCAACAATTAGGTATAATTAAAATTGATAAAAAAGAGATATCTGACGAAAAAATTTTAGATTTAGCAATTGAGTCTGGAGCTGATGAATGTTTGTCTTATGATGATTATCATGAAGTTCAGTGTCAAATGAGTGAAATATATAATGTTAAAAAAAATTTAGAGAAAATTATTGTGAATTTTATTTCCACTGAAATTGAATGGGTTCCATTAAACAGTGTTGAGGTAAATATCGAAAACAAAGATAGTGTAGAAGATTTTTTAGAAACACTTGAGGAAGATGATGATGTTCAAAACGTTTATTCAAATGTTAATATAGGTGGTATTTGATGTTAATTATTGGAATTGATCCAGGAATCTCAGGATCAATATGCTTTTTCGAGGATGGTATAATCAAAGACGTAATTGAAATGCCAATTATGACAGATGGCAAGAAGAATAAGCGACAAGTAAATGGTGCTCAAATATTTAATGAAATAAGTGAAAGGATAAAGAAATTTGACAAAAAAAATATAAAGGTTGTAATTGAACAAGTTTCGGCAATGCCTGGTCAAGGGGTTACTAGTATGTTTAATTTTGGTCAATCTTTTGGTATTTTAAAAGGGATATGCAGCGCAATGCATTTATCTGTTTATTATGTTAGGCCCGCAAGGTGGAAAAAATATTTTAACCTTATTAATTCAGAAAAAGATGCGAGTAGAACAAGAGCTATTGAAATTTTTCCATATTTTTCATCACAATTGTCAAAAAAGAAAGATAACAACAAGGCAGATGCTATTCTAATAGCGAGTTTTTTCTACGAAACTTATAAAAAAGAGGAATAATCAATTTAAATTAATAGACAAAATCATGACACATTTACGTGTGATGAGTAAGCATGGAAGCAGATATAGCAGCAAAAGCAGTTGAATTGGGAACAAATACTGATTTTTCGTTATTCAGTTTATTTTTTAGAGCTGACATAATTGTTAAGTCTGTAATGATTATATTAATTTTGTGCTCAATATATTCATGGGCTGTAATTATTGAAAAGTTTCGTTTGTTTAAAAAAATAACTAAATCTTCAGAAGAATTTGAGGAAAAATTTTGGAATTCTAAATCTGCTGAAACTTTTTACAATAGTTTACCTAGTAAACTTGAAGATCCAATGTCACTTGTGTTTCAAGATGCTATGGAGGGATTACTCAAAAAAAAATCGAGAACCAATTTAAGTGAAAGAATGAGTGCATCTTTAGAAGCTGGAATTGAAAAACAAATGACAAAAATTGAAAAAGGTTTTACTTTTTTGGCAACAGTAGGTTCAACAGCACCATTTATTGGATTGTTTGGCACTGTTTGGGGAATTATGAACTCTTTTCAATCTATAGCTATTTCAAGAAACACAAGCCTTGCAATCGTTGCGCCAGGAATAGCAGAAGCTTTATTTGCAACTGCACTTGGTCTATTGGCTGCAATACCAGCTGTAGTGGCATACAATAAATTCAATAATGACTCCAAAAAATATTCAGAAAAATTAGAAAATTTTTCAAAAAGATTTTTAACAATTATTTAAATGGCATTTAAATTAAATCGTTCTTCCAAAGAACCAATGAGTGAAATAAATGTTACTCCCTTTGTGGACGTAATGCTTGTATTATTAATAATTTTTATGGTTACAGCACCATTGTTAACTGTAGGTGTTCAGGTTGATTTACCAGAAAGTTCAGCAGACTCTTTACCAGAGGAAACAGAACCTTTAACACTTTCAATTAATGCAAAAGGTGAAATTTTTATTCAAGAAGCAAAAGTTGAATACGACAATATTATTGCAAAGGTTTTAGCAGTTTCAAAAAATAGAACTGATACCAGAATTTATGTTAGGGGTGATAAAACCATAAATTATGGAAGAGTTTTAGAAATAATGGGATTACTATCAGGATCTGGTTTTACTAAAGTAGCATTGATTTCAGAACCGTATAAACAAAGGTAATTAAAGTGAATAGAAGTTTAATTATTTCTTCTGCTTTACATGCTTTGTTAATTTTCATCACAGCTATGAGCTTACCTTTTTTGGCAAAGAAACCACTTGACGTTCCACCAGTTGTGTCGGTTGAGTTAATTCAAATAGCAGAAAAAACTAATATTCCATTTGCACCTAAGGCTAAAAAAATAATTGAGAAAGTTAAAGAGAAAGAAAAAAAACTTGTTTCAGAGCAAGCTCCACCAAAAAAAGTAGAAAAAACTAAAACAAAAACAGTTATATCTCCTGATCAGAATAATAAGAAAGTAGAAAATCAAACTCCTGAAGCGATCCCTCTGCCAGAAAAAACAGTAAAAAAGGTTGAAACAAAAGAGGAAAAAAAACAAAATCCAGATAAATTAGATGAAGAGGTGAAACAGGTTTCTGAATTTGAAAAAGATGATTTATTTGATCCCAATGAACTTAAAGCAAAAATTGATAAAGCTAAAATTGACTCAAGCAAGCAAAAATTAAAAAAAAATAATGAAATTACTCAAGATCAAGACAAATCAGTCTTAACTGGAAAGCTAACAATTACAGAGGAACAAGCATTGCAAGCTCAAATTTTTACTTGTTGGAGTATTCCGTTGGGTTTGCCTTATGCCCCAGAAGATATGTTAGTAAGAATAAAACTTAGTCTAAAACCTGATGGTTCAATTGATGATATGGAGATGCTAGATCATGTAAAGATGAATACGCCAGGAAAGGAAAGATTCAGAACATTGGCTGATAGTGTCAGAAGAGCAGTGCAGATTTGCAATCCTTTAAGAGTACCAGCTTCAGGATATGAAAGATGGAAAAATATAATATTTAATTTTGATGCAAGTGAGATGTTGGGGGGGTAATATAGGTGTATAAAAATTTATATATGTTAAAAAAAATTATATTATTTTTTATAATCTTAATTCCAGTAAATGCTTTTGCTTTAATTGAGGTAGATATTACACGAGGAAATCTGGATCCTCTACCTTTAGCAGTATCGCCTTTATCAATTGACGAAACCTCTAGAAAAAGTTTTGAAAAAATATTAAAAAAAGAGAACATAGGATCTGAAATATCTAATATTGTTGAAAATAATCTTAAAACTTCAGGTTTATTTAATCCTTTAGATAAAAAAGCTTTTTTACAAGCTCCTGATATTGCCAATTTAAAACCAAGATTTGAAGATTGGAATTTAATTAAAGCTCAAGCACTTATTACTGGAAAAGTAAATTATGTTGATGATAAATTAAGAGTTGAGTTTAGATTATGGGACGTTTTAGCTGCCAAAGAAATGATGGCTTTAGCTTTTACCACAGTTCCTAATAATTGGAGAAGAGTAGGGCATATTATTTCTGATAAAGTTTATGAAAGGCTAACGGGAGAAAAAGGTTATTTTGATACAAGAATAATTTATGTCTCAGAAGAGGGACCAAAAACACAAAGAATAAAAAAATTAGCGATCATGGATCAAGATGGAGCTAATAATAAATTTTTAACATTAGGGAATGAGTTAGTTTTAACACCACGATTTAATCCAGCAAGTCAAATGGTAACTTATTTGTCATACTTTAAAAATATGCCAAGGGTTTATTTATTAGATATAGAAACAGGTACACAAGAGGTAGTTGGAGATTTTCCTGGAATGACATTTGCACCACGTTTTTCGCCTGATGGTAAAAAAATAATTATGAGTTTTGCTAAAGACGGAAAGTCAGATATTTATACTATGGATTTAGAAAATAGAATTGTTGAAAAAATTACCAATCATCCATCAATTGACACTTCCCCATCTTATTCTCCTGATGGAAAATATATTACATTTAATTCTGATAGAAGTGGTTATCAGCAAATTTATGTAATGAAAAATGATGGAAGTGATATAAAAAGAATTTCTTTTGGTAATGGTTTATATGGAACACCAGTATGGTCTCCGAGAGGAGATTTAATTGCATTCACAAAATTACATAAAGGTAAATTTTATATAGGCGTGATGAGAACTGATGGTAGTGGTGAAAGATTGTTAACTGAAAATTACTATCAGGAGGCGCCATCTTGGTCTCCAAATGGAAGGGTATTAATATTTTATAGGGAGACAAAGACCGACTCCAAAGGAGAAGGCTTTTCAGCTAAATTATGGTCTATAGATTTAACAGGTTACAATGAACGGCAAATAAAGACACCAACAGATGCATCTGACCCATCATGGTCATCATTATTAAGCAATTAGTATATGAATTATTTTAAATTTCTTGATTTTTAGACTTGAAACCTCTATTTACATATGAAAAACTTAAGAAATTGAAATTAGCAGCAAGGAGCAATTTAATGAGATTAAGCAAAATTTTAAAAAACTCACTTTTAGTATTAACAGCTTGCCTAGTATTATCAGCTTGTGCAACAAAAAAAGAAGTAGCGACTGATAGTATAAAAGGTCAAATGCAAGGTGATGTTTACACAGGAACAGATACAGTTGAATATTTAGCTGAAGGTGTTCCAGACAGAGTTTTCTTTGCAACAAATGAGTCTATTTTAACAACTGCATCTAGAGAAACTTTAAGAGCCCAAGCAGCTTGGTTAAGAAAAAATCCAAGCATAAATGTAGTGCTCGAAGGTCATGCCGACGAAAGAGGAACTAGAGAATATAACTTGGCTCTTGGTGAAAGAAGAGCTAACGCAGCCAAAGATTATCTAATGACATATGGAATTTCTTCAGACAGAATTACAGTATTAAGTTATGGAAAGGAAAGACCAGTTGACTCTGGTTCTAATCCATTAGCTTGGTCAAAAAACAGAAGATCAGTAACTGTTAAAGCAAACTAATTCATTAAAACTAAAGACCCTAAATTCATTAATGATTTTAGGGTCTTTTTTTTGCCATTTTTATAATCATAAATCTAACTTAAATGATGCTCATATTTAAATTAGCAATTTTAAAATTATTTTTGATCTTAAATTTAGTTTTTATTAATATTTCTTTTGCAGATAGCCATAATATTTATGAAACATTAGAAATAATAAAAAATGATCTTAAAACTCTTGAAAGAGCAGTTTACTCTGGCTCTATAGAAGTGAAATCAAGTACTAATGATAGTTCAGTTTCAAATTTAGACCAAAACTCAGAAGATGTTTTAACTAGACATTTATTAAAATTGTCAGAAGTTGAGGATCAGTTTAGAGAACTTACTAATAAATTTGAAGAAATAAATTTTAAATTAGATAAATTATCTACCCGTGTTTCAAAAATTCAAGCAGATAACCAAATAAGATTTCAAGATATAGAGAACAATATTAGCTCAGGAAATACAAGTAGCTCGGAAAATCAACTAAGTTCAAAGCCAAAAATTGATGAGCAAAAAGTTTTACCCGGAAGTTCGCAACCTCAAGATTTAGGAACAATTTCATATAAGGATACGGAAACAAATGAAACTTCACAACAAATTCAATCTGTTGATACTACAGCTTCAATTGTAACAGAAACTTTTCAGTCTGAAGAAAAAATACTACCTCAAGATTTAAATCCAGTGGAGCAATATGAATTTGCAACAAGTTTTTTAAAAGTTGGAGACTACAGTACAGCGGAAAGAGCTTTTAGAGAATTTGTTCTATCTAACCCTGATCATGAGTTAGCGGGTAGCGCACAATACTGGTATGCAGAAACATTCAGAATTAGACAATTATATACTGATGCAGCTTCTGCCTATTTAGAGGGTTACCAAAAATATCCTAAAGGAAAAAAAGCTCCCATTAATCTATTAAAACTTGGAGTATCAATGGTTCAAATTGGTGAAAAAGACCAAGGATGTAAAATGATAAATGGTGTAGAATTACAATATCCTAATGCAAATCAGTCTGTAATACAAAAAGCAAAATATGAGTCCAAAAAATTTGAATGCATCAAACAAGACTCATAAGTTTTTATTAAATCAATTAAAAGATAAACAAACTTCTAAAATTTATAAAAAATTTGAAAAAAATCTTAAATTAAACGAGGATTTTATTGTTGCAGTTTCTGGTGGACCAGACAGTTTAGCTTTATGTTTTTTATCAAAAATTTATTCGATAAAAAAACATTTAAAAGTAAAATATTTGCACGTTGATCATAAACTTAGAAATAACTCAACAAAAGAGGCAAAAATTGTAAAATTGCTTCTAAAAAAACTCTCTACTAATCTTGAAATTTTAACCTGGGTTGGAAAAAAACCAAAAAGCAACATTCAATCTATTGCAAGAGATAAAAGATATACACTCATGATTAACAAGGCAAAAAAATTAGAAATAAATAATATTTTATTAGGTCATCAAAAGGATGATTTAATAGAGAATTTTTTTATTAGAATTTTGAGAGGCAGCGGTTTAAATGGCATTGTATCATTTGATCAAAAAACTAATCTACAAAATATTAATTTGATTAGACCTTTGTTAAAATTTTCTAAACAAAATTTGGAATATATTACAAAAAAAGTTTTTAATAATTATGTTGAAGATCCCTCGAATAAAAATGATCAATTTAAAAGAGTAAAAGTGAGAAATTTTATAAAAAACTTAGAATTAGAGGGCCTAGATAATGATAAATTTAATTTAACTATAAAAAATTTAAGATTTGCTAATGACTCAATTAAATACTTTGTAGAAAAAAATTTGAAAGACAATTCAACAATTTCAAATATTAATAATTTTATTATTTTGAATAAAAATTTTTTTCTCCAGCCAGAGGAAGTAGTTTTTAGGTCTCTTACAGAAGTGCTAAAAGATGTTGGTAAAAAATACTACCCAGTAAGAGGAAAAAAAATTGATAGCTTAATTTATCAAATTAAAAATGATACCTCTTTTAAGACCACTTTAGGAAACTGTATAATAAAGAAGGTAAATAACTCAGTTATAGTATCAAAAGAGCGTTAAAGTTGATGAAATAACTGATATTTTGTCACTTGTTAATTTAATAATAATTCTTATTTTAAGCCTATGAACTTAAAAAATCTTGCTATGTGGGGAATAATAGTTTTCCTAACCATAGGTCTTTATAACATGTTTAAAAATCCACAGTCTAATGTTAGAGGTGCAAATCAAATAATATTTTCAGATTTTTTAAATTCAGTAGAGGACGGTGAAGTTCTAAAAGTTGAGATTCAGGGAAATAACATTAAAGGTACTTATTCGAATGGAAACTCTTTTTCAACTTATGCTCCTAATGATCCAAATCTTATAGAAAAATTATCAGAGAAAGGTGTGAGTATTTCAGCAGCACCTTTAGATGAAAAAATGCCTTCATTGTTTGGCGTCCTTCTTTCATGGTTCCCTATGTTATTACTGATTGCAGTATGGATTTTCTTCATGAGACAAATGCAGGGCGGCAAAGGTGGAGCAATGGGATTTGGAAAATCAAAAGCTAAAATGATGAATGAATTAAAAGGAAAGGTTACTTTTAATGATGTTGCTGGTGTAGAGGAAGCTAAAGAAGAAGTAGAAGAAATGGTAGAATTCTTAAAAGATCCTAAAAAATTTAGTAGGCTGGGTGGTAAAATTCCAAGAGGAGCTTTACTTGTTGGTCCTCCAGGAACTGGTAAAACTTTATTAGCAAGGGCAATTGCGGGTGAAGCAGGTGTTCCGTTTTTCACTATTTCAGGTTCTGATTTTGTTGAGATGTTCGTTGGAGTAGGAGCATCTAGAGTAAGAGACATGTTTGAACAAGGTAAAAAAAATTCTCCATGTATTATTTTTATAGATGAGATAGATGCTGTTGGAAGAAGTAGAGGGGCAGGTCTAGGAGGTGGAAATGATGAGAGAGAACAAACCTTAAATCAGTTGTTAGTCGAAATGGATGGTTTTGATACAAATGAAGGTGTCATAATTATAGCTGCAACAAACAGACCAGATGTGCTCGATCCAGCTTTATTAAGACCAGGAAGGTTTGATAGACAGGTAGTGGTTTCAAACCCAGATATTATTGGAAGAGAAAAAATTTTAAAAGTTCATGTAAAAAAAATAAAAATGGCGCCAGACGTTAATTTAAGAACAATTGCAAGAGGCACGCCAGGATTTTCAGGAGCTGATCTTGCAAATATAGTTAACGAAGCAGCTTTGTTAGCAGCAAGAAAAAATAAGAGGATAGTCACATTACTAGAATTTGAGGAAGCAAAAGATAAAGTTATGATGGGTGCTGAAAGACGTTCAATGGTCATGACAGAAGATGAGAAAAAACTAACTGCATACCATGAAGGTGGACATGCTCTAGTGTCGTTTAATATGCCAAGTTATGATCCTATTCATAAAGCTACTATTATACCAAGAGGTAGAGCTCTTGGAATGGTAATGAACTTACCTGAGAGAGACAAACACGGTTACTCAATAAAATATCTTAAAGCGAGACTAGCTGTTTGTTTTGGAGGAAGAGTGGCTGAAGAATTAATTTTTGGAAAAGATAATATATCTACAGGAGCAGGTGGAGGAAATGGTTCTGATATTAACCAGGCTACACAGTTAGCAAGAGCAATGGTAACAAAATATGGAATGAGTGAAGAAATGGGTCCAGTTGAATATGGGGAAAACCAAGAAGAAGTGTTTTTAGGAAGATCAGTTACTCAAACTCAATCAGTATCAGAGGAAGTTGCTCAGAAAATTGATAAAGAAATAAGAAAACTTGTAGACGAAGGATATAATAAAGCTAAAGAAATTTTAACAGAAAAAATAGATGATTTACATAAAATTGCAAAAGCTTTAATAACTTATGAGACTTTAACTGGTCAAGAAATAGAGAATATAATTAATAAAAATTTATATCCTAAAGATAAAATTTTAGATAATCCAGAATCAAAAGATGATCAAGACTCAGCTATGGGTGCACTAGGTTTGAAACCAAAAATTGTTCATTAATATAAAATGTCAAGATATTACACAAGAGCGTGTAATTTCTATTTTGGCAAACAATCAAAAATTTTAGTAAAGAAAAAAAAATCCATCCCTTTACATCAGATTAAAGAAATATCTTTTGATCATGTTGAGATAATTACAAGGAAAAAAATTAGGAAAATTTCAATAAATAAAATTAGAAATTTACCAAAAAATCTTAAAACAAAAATAAATTCAGATTTAAAAAAAATTAAGTCAAAAAAAAGAAATTTTTCAAATTTAAATTTTAAAAAAATTCCAAATATACTAGGTGTGTTAAATATAACCCCAGATAGTTTTTCTGATGGAGGAAAATTTAACAAAAAAAACAAAGGTGTTAGTCATGCTATTAATTTATATAAAATTGGTGCAACACTAGTAGATGTTGGCGGAGAGTCAACAAGACCAGGATCTAAGGAAGTAAATGAAAAGCAAGAATGGCATAGAATTAATAAGATATTAAAAATAATTGTAAAAAAAATACCAATATCTTTAGACACAAGAAAATCTAGAATTATGGAAAATGGTATTAGTATGGGGGTTAAACTTATTAATGATGTTTCGGGATTAAGTTATGATCCCAAAACAATAAATGTTTTAAAAAAGTATAAAATTCCATTTGTAATTCAGCATTCAATTGGGACACCAGAAAATATGCAAAAGAAACCAACATATAAAAATGAATTATTAGATATATATGATTATTTTGAAGATAAGATTAAGTTGATAAGGTCTAAAGGTATCAAACACAATAATATAATTTTAGATCCTGGAATTGGATTTGGAAAAAATTTGAAACATAATATGAATCTTATAAGAGGTGTTTCTATTTTTCATTCATTAGGTTTTCCTATACTAGTAGGGAATTCAAGGAAAAAATTTATTAAAGATATATCAAAAAATAATGATAGCAAAACAAGGATTGGTGGAACTATGGCTTCTTCAATTTATTTAATGATGCAAGGAATTCAGATTTTAAGAATTCATGATGTTAATGAAGTCATACAAGGTATTAAAGTTTTTAATCAGATAATCAAAAATTAATGGCAAAAAAATATTTTGGAACAGATGGAATAAGAGGTACAGTTAACAGCAAATATATAAATGGAGACATGTTCTTCAAATTTGGACTTGCTAGTGGAACATACTTTAAATCTCAAAAAAAAAAAAAACAAACAGCAATAATTGCAAAAGATACGAGATTGTCTGGATATACACTTGAACCAGCTCTTGTTTCAGGTTTAACTTCAGCTGGTATGCATGTTTATACCCTAGGACCTTTACCAACTAATGGTCTGGCTATGCTAACAAAAGAAATGAAGGCTAATATGGGGATAATGATCACAGCCTCTCACAATCCACATTTTGACAATGGTTTAAAACTGTTTGGTCCTGATGGAATGAAATTATCAGATAAAATAGAAAAAAAAATTGAGGGACTAATAGATAATAAAATCTCAAAAAATCTCTCGCATTCTGAAAAATTAGGCAGAGTTAAAAGATTGGAAACAGGCACCAAAAAATATATTAAAATATTAAAAAAAAATTTCACAAAAGATTTCAATTTAAGAGGACTAAGAATTGTGATCGATTGTGCAAATGGCGCTGGTTATAAGGCAGGTCCTGAATTATTAAAATCATTAGGAGCTAAAGTCATAGCAATAGGTGTTAAACCAAATGGTTTAAATATTAATAAAAAATGTGGTTCAACTTTTCCAAGAAAAATTAGATCTGCTGTTAAGAAATACAAGGCGCATATTGGAATATCTTTGGATGGAGATGCTGACAGAATTATAATGTGTGATGAAAAAAGTAATATAATAGATGGAGATCAAATTATAGCTGCTTTAGCAACAAGATGGAAAAATAAAAAAATGTTAAAAGGAGGAGTTGTTGGAACATTAATGTCAAATTATGGATTAGAAAAATATTTTAAATCAAAAGGAATAAAATTTTTAAGGGCAAATGTTGGAGATAGATATGTTAAAGAAAAAATGCAAAAATATAACTTTAATTTAGGTGGTGAACAATCAGGACATATTATTTTAGGTAAATTTGCAACCACAGGAGATGGTTTGCTAGTTGCTTTAGAAGCTCTTTTTGCTTTAAGAAAAGGAAAAAAAGCAAGTGAATTTTTTGAACAATTTAAGAAAACACCCCAGCTCTTAGAAAATATCGAAGTAAAAGATAAAAATATTATTAACAAACCGGAGATAAAAAAAATTATCAAAAATGTAGATAATTTAATTAAAGGTGAAGGAAGAATTTTAGTAAGAAAATCAGGAACAGAGTCTAAAATAAGAGTAATGGGAGAAAGTGAAAATAAAGCTCTTCTATATAAATGTGTGAAAATGATTAAGAAAAAAATTAAATAAATTGAAACCTAAATCTAAAATTTTAATTATTGCAGGATCTGACTCATCTGGTGGAGCAGGTATTCAAGCTGATATAAAAACTGTTACTGCTCTAGGCTCTTATGCAATGACAGCAATAACTGCAGTTACATCGCAAAATACCAAAGGTGTAAAATCAATTATTGGGATTAATCCAAAAGAAATTTTTAATCAAATTATTTATACTTGCAAAGATATAAGACCTGATGCGATAAAAATTGGTATGCTTCATTCTTCAGAGGTTATTAGAATAGTATTAAAAGCTTTGAATGAAATTAAAGTTAAAAAAATCGTATTAGATCCAGTGATGGTTGCTAAAGGAGGAGCTAAACTTATTGATAGTAAAGCTATTCAATTATTAAAATTAAAACTAATTAAAAAAGTATCACTTATTACGCCTAATATCCCTGAGGCAGAAATTTTGACTAAAACTAAAATTATAACAAAAGAGGATATGATTTTTGCTGCCAATAAACTTATAGGGTTAGGAGCAAAAAATGTACTGTTAAAAGGTGGCCATTTAAAACATAAAAATGTAATAGATATTTTAATAAATACAAAAGATATTAAAATTTTTAAAAGCGAGCGTCACAAAACAAAGAATACTCATGGTACAGGTTGTACTTTATCTAGTTCAATTACAACTTTTCTTTCATGTGGAAAAACAGTAAAGAAATCTTGTGAGCTTGGAATAAAGTATGTAAATTCAGCAATTAAATCAAATCCGCAATATGGAAAAGGTCATGGCCCAATTAACCATCTCACTTCCTTAAAAGTAAACAGAAAATTTAAATAATGAAAAATATAGTCGTTGTTGGATCTCAATGGGGTGACGAAGGCAAAGGAAAAATTGTTGATTGGTTATCTGAACAGGCTGATGTGGTAATAAGATTCCAAGGAGGTCACAATGCTGGCCACACCTTAGTGATTGATGGTGTTACATATAAATTGAGATTACTGCCATCTGGCATAGTTAGAGAAGGCAAAATATCAATTATTGGCAACGGAGTTGTTGTAGACCCATGGGCTTTATTAGAGGAAATTGAAGAAATTAAATCTAAAGGTGTAGAAGTAAATGTAAATAATTTTATTATTTCAGAATCTGCAAATTTGATTTTGCCTTTTCATAGGGAAATGGATGAGATTAGAGAAGATGCAGCAGGAAAAAGCAAAATAGGAACCACTAGACGTGGAATTGGACCAGCTTATGAAGATAAAGTCGGGAGAAGATCTATAAGAGTTATGGATCTAAGTTCTGAAAAAAATTTAGATCAAAGACTTGATTCTGTATTAGTTCATCATAATTCAATTAGAAAAGGTCTGGGAAAAAAAATTTTTGAAAAAGATCAGCTTAAATCTGATTTGCTTAAAATAGCACCTAAAATATTAGAATTCTCTCAGCCAGTTTGGCACAAGATTGATCAATTTAAAAAACAAAAAAAGAAAATTTTATTTGAAGGAGCCCAAGGGATTTTACTTGATGTAGATCATGGAACTTATCCTTTTGTAACTTCTTCTAATACAGTTGCTTCAAGTGCAGCGACAGGAACCGGTTGTGGCCCTAATTCGATAAATTATGTTCTTGGTATTACAAAAGCTTATACAACAAGAGTTGGAGAGGGTCCTTTTCCTACAGAGTTAACAGATGATATCGGTGAACTTTTAGGAACACGTGGAAAAGAATTTGGAACTGTTACAAGTAGAAAAAGAAGATGTGGGTGGTTTGATGGTGTTTTAGTGAGGCAAACTATTAAAGTTTCGGGAATTGATGGTATTGCCTTAACAAAATTAGATGTACTTGATGAATTAGATGAAATTAAAATGTGTGTTGCTTATGAACTTGATGGTAAAAGATTAGATTATCTACCTGCTGCTGTTGAAGACCAAATAAAAATAAAACCAATTTATAAAACCTTCTCAGGATGGAAGGTTTCTACAAGTGGAGTCAAAAATATGGACTCGTTACCTGAAAATGCAAAAAAGTATATTTTTGCAGTAGAAGATTTTATTGGTGCAAAAGTATCAAGTATTTCAACTAGTCCAGAAAGAGATGATACTATCTTAATTGAAAACCCTTTTGAAGTTTAGTTTGCGGGCAAAAGATTTTTTGATTTAGCTAATAGAAGCATATGTTTTTGGAGTTTTTCAAATGCCTTATTTTCAATTTGTCTAACTCTTTCTCTGCTAATTTTATATTTTTTACTTAAATCCTCTAGTGTAGTTGGGACATCATTAAGTCTTCTAGAGTATAAAATTTCTTTTTCTCTATCGTTAAGAACTTTAATAGAGTCTTTTAATAAATCTTTTCTTTGCTCCATTTCTTCGTGGTGAGCAAATTTTAAATCATGATCAAGTTCTTTATCAACCAGCCAGTCTTGCCATTCATCGCCATCTTCTCCAACTTGGGCATTTAGAGAGAATTCCTTTCCAGAAAGTCTTCTATTCATTGAAACGACTTCTTCTTTACTTACATCAAGCTTATTAGCGATATGATCAACATGTTCATCTCTTAAGTCTCCTTCAGTCTCTGGAGAAATTTGATTTTTAATTTTTTTTAAATTAAAAAATAATTTTTTTTGAGCAGTAGTAGTTCCAATTTTTACAAGGCTCCAAGATCTTAAAATATATTCTTGGATAGAAGCCTTAATCCACCACATTGCATAAGTTGCCAATCTAAAACCCTTTTCTGGTTCAAATTTCTTAACAGCTTGCATGAGACCTACATTTCCTTCAGAAATCATTTCATTAATAGGCAAACCATATCCTTTGTAGCCCATAGCAATCTTTGCAACTAATCTTAAGTGACTAGTTACTAGTTTTTCTGCAGCTTTTATATCCCCAGTTGTTTTCCAATTTTTTGCTAGCATATATTCCTCTTCTGCAGCTAACATTGGAAATTTTTTAATCTGCTCTAAATATGCAGATAGCCCACCTTCATTAGAAAGGGTTGGCAGATTATTACTTATTGTTGCGCTCATAGAAATGTTTATTTAATTAATTATACCTAATTTTCAATAATTTATTCTTCAGTATTTCTAAGCATTTTTAGAATATTATTTAGATCTTGTGGCAAAAGTGAGGAAAAAACCATCTCTTTCTTAGTTTGTGGATGCATAAATCCTAAAGTTTTTGCATGCAGAAATTGTCTATTTAATTTAGTAATTGAATTTTGGATATCTAAATCAATATTTTTTAACTTTTTATATTTTTTTTTATATTTATCATCTCCAACTAGACTATTACCTTTATAATTCATATGAACTCTTATCTGATGTGTTCTTCCTGTTTCTAATTTACATTCAACTAAACTTAAGGTTGGTATTTTCTGATTTTCAAAAATTTCAAGTGTTTTATAATTTGTTATAGCTTTCTTACCTTTAGAACTACTAACTTCCATAAGTTGTCTATTTTTTGAACTACGAGTTATAAATGTTTCAATTCTTCCTGAGGAGGGTCTTAATTTTCCCCATATTAAAAGTTGGTACTCTCTTATAATTGTATGATCACTAAATTGTTTTGATAAATTTTCATGAGTTTCATTGTTTTTTGCAATTACAACTAAACCAGATGTGTTTTTATCAATTCTATGAACAATACCAGGTCTTAACTCGTCACCTATATTTGATAAAGAATCCTTATCATAATGCATCAATGCATTAACAATTGTCTTATCATAATTTCCAGCTCCTGGATGCATGATTATTCCGGCAGGTTTATTAATTACTAATAGATCATCATCTTCGTATATTATTTCTAATTTAAATTCGTAAGGTTTAAGGGATGCTATTTCAGGCTCTGGAATCTTAAGATTTATAGTATCACCAATTGAGACTTTTTTTGACGGACTTTTAATTATTTCATTATTTAGTGTTAACTTTTCTTTTAAAATTAAATTTTTAATCCTAGTTCTACTAATTAATTCCTCTCTTTTGTTTATTAAAACATCAACTCTTAAATTCTTCTCATCCTCTTTGACTATAAAATTAATGTTTTTTTCCATAAAATATAATATTAATACTATATGCGCTTGTAGCTCAACTGGATAGAGCGCCTGACTTCGGATCAGGAGGTTCTGGGTTCGACTCCTAGCAGGCGCACCAATTTATTCTCCCATGTTTATCAAAGTTCCTTTTTCTCTTGCTTTATCGAAAGAGTAATAAAATACGGATATTGATAAAATTAAATAAAACCCGTTAAGATAGACTGCATTTATTATATTTTCATAATTGACTGTTCCATTAACTAAAATATTTCTGGTCTCCTCAAAAATATATACTAATGGCAATGCGAAAGCGATTGATTGGAATATTTCTGGTAATATTTCAACTGGGTAGTATATACAGCCAAAAGGTGCTAACAAAAACATTGTTGACCATGCAATATTTTCAAAAGATGGACCAAATCTTAGCAATCCTGCTGACACAAGTAGACCAAGCGTAATTCCAAATAAATATAAACTTAAGAAAAGAAAAGCCAAAGTAAGACCAAGTTTTAACAATGAAATTCCAAACAATGGAGAAGTTAACAATATTGCTGGTATTAAACCAATTAAAGCTCTAATTAAAGCTGTTAAAACTAAAGAGATAATTATCTCACTAATTTTCATTGGAGCGATAAATAGATTTGTAAAATTTCTACTCCAAATTTCCTCTAAAAATAACATATTAAAACCAATACTAGTTCTGAATAAAAAATCATAAAGAATTGCACATGAAAGAATAACTCCTACTGCACCACTATAATAAGTACTGTGTGCTGCAAAAAAATTAGAAATAAATCCCCAAAGAGTAATTTGAATTGAAGGCCAATAAATTAAATCTAATATTCTTGGAAAAGATCTGGTTATTAAATAAAAGTGTCTTAAAAAAAGACCATAAATTCTAATTAAATTCATTTTTTATTTTCTCACAATTTCTAAAAATACTTCTTCTAGATTTTTTCTTCCATATTTTATAATTAACTCTTCAGGAGTTCCTCTATCTACTATTAAACCATCTTTCATCATTAGAACAGAACTGCATAATCTTTTCACTTCTTCCATATTATGTGAGGCAAGTAAAACTGATATTTTTTTTTCCTTCTTATAATCTTCCAAAAAAGATCTTATAAAATCTCCTGTTTCAGGGTCTAATGAAGCAGTAGGCTCATCCAACAAAAGTACTGTGGGGTCATTTATTAAAGCTTTAGCAAGGCTTACCCTATTTTTTTGTCCAGAAGATAGTTCTCCAGTAATTTTGTTTAAAAGCTCTGTTAACCTAAGTTTATTCGCAAGGTGATCTATTCGATCATTTAAATTTTGAATGTTATATAATTTTCCATAGACAATTAAATTTTGTTTAACCTTAAGTTTTTTGGGTAATTCGATATAAGGTGAAATAAAATTCATTTTATGGAGAAGCGAAATTTTATTTTTTTCAATATTTTCTCCGTTGATTAAAACCTCACCACTACTTGGTTTTAACAATCCTAAAATCATTCCAATAGTTGTAGTTTTTCCACACCCATTAGGTCCCAATAAACCAACTATTTCATTTTGATTAATTTTAAAATTTATATTAGTTACTGCCTCTTTATCGTTATATTTTTTTGATAGATTGATTACTTCAATAGAATTTGTCATTAATATTTAGAGGCCCTCCTTAATCTATCATTAATTGTTTTGCCAAGACCTTTGTTTGGTATCGTTTCAACTGCAATCTTTTTAAAACCATCGTTTTTAATTTTTCTTAAAGTTGAATATAAATTCTTTGCAGCCTCCTTTATATTTTTTACTTTGGATAAATAATAATAATTTTTTAATTTTGATTTTCTTTTTTTTATTAATAAATAAGCCTCGTCTTTTTTTGGTTTTTTAACATTGACTCTTAAAGGTATTCCAGGTGAGTAGTGTAGCGGAAATAAACCAGGTGATAATTTTTTTTTTATATTTATGTTAATTAATAATTTTTTTTTTAAAACATTTTCAATTTTTTTAGTATCTATGCCCCCATATCTTAAAAGTGATGGTTTTTCTAAAAGATTTAATATTGTGGACTCAAGTCCAATTTTACTTTTTCCTCCATTTAAAATATATTTAATTTTTGAACCAAATTCTTCTTTTACATCGGATGGTTTAACTGAGCTTAATCTTGATGATATATTCGCACTAGGCGCAGCTAATGGATAATCTAAATTTTTTAATAAATTTCTAATCAATTTATGATTAGGAAAACGAACAGCAATACTTTTTTTTTTATTGGTGACAAATTTTGATATTTTTGAGTTATTTTTTAATTTCAAAACATAAGTTATTGGGCCTGGAGAAAATTTTTTGTAAAGTTTTACTAAATTATCATTAATATCACAGTCCTCCATAAGTCTTTCGAGATCATAATAATGGACAATAAGTGGATTGTTTAATGGTCTTTTTTTAAGACTAAATATTTTCTTAACAGCACTATTTGAGTATGCGTTTGCAGCCAGCCCATAAACAGTTTCTGTTGGTACTGCAACACAATGATTATTATCTAAATATTTTTTTGCTTTTTTGATATTTGATTGAATAAATTTCATGTATTAATAATTATTATTATATGAAAGATAAAATATTACCACTTGATTATGATCAGTACTCAGTTGAGGAGCTTACAGAAAAAGCAAATAAGATTATAGAGTCTCTAGAGAAAGAAGAGGATTTAAACAATTCAGTTGACAGTTATCAAGAACTTCTAAAATTAAATAATATTATTGAAAAGAAATTTCATAAAAATTTTAAATCTATTGGAGAAGAGACGAATAAAAAGATTAGAGAGATAACTAAAAAAAATGAAAAAACAGCTTAATAAAATAGCCAAAGATACAAATATATTTCTTAAAAAATATATTAATTCACAGAAATATTCTCAGTTAATGTTACCCATGAAGTATGGTTTATTTCCAGGTGGAAAAAAAATAAGATCTAAAATCTTAATTGACTTAGGGTCATTATTTTCAATTGATTATAAAACATTGATAATAGTTGGGTCAGCTGTTGAATGTATTCATGCTTATTCACTTATTCATGACGATCTCCCTTGCATGGATGATGATGACATAAGAAGAGGGAAGCCTTCAACTCATATTAAATTTGGTGAGTCTACAGCAGTTCTAGCGGGAAATTCATTACTAACTTTAGCTTTTGAAATTTTATCAAGTCCTAAATTGAAATTAAATGAAAAGATAAAAATTAACTTAATCAAAAAATTATCAGAATTTTCAGGTCATTTAGGAATAGCTGGTGGTCAATATTTAGATTTGAGCTATGAGAAAAAGAAAATATCAAGGAATAAAATTTTAGAAATGGAAATAAAGAAAACAGGAATGTTGTTTAGTTTTTGTTGTGCGGCTCCAGCAATAATTAAGAAAAAAACAATCCAAGAAATTAAATTTTTTGAAAATATTGGATCAAAAATTGGTCTTTTATTCCAAATAGCTGACGATTTAATTGATTTGAAAAGCAAATCCAAGGAGGCCGGAAAAAAAACAGGAAAAGATCAAAAAAAAGGTAAGGCAACACTTATAAATTTAATAGGCTATGATGACTCAATTAAGTATTGTGATAAGATAATAAAAGATATTAATAAGAATTTAAGAAAATACGGTTCAAAATCTGAAAAAATAAATGAAACATTGGACTATATATTGAATAGAAAAAAATGAAAAAAAATTATCAATTTTTAAATGATATCAACTTTCCATCTGATTTAAGAAAGGTTTCTGAAGATAGTTTACAAAAAGTAGCAGATGAGGTGAGAGAGGAAATGATAAGTGCTGTTTCAGAAACAGGCGGTCACCTTGGTGCTGGTTTGGGAGTGGTTGAATTGACAGTTGCACTTCATTATGTTTTTGACACACCAAATGATAAATTAATATGGGATGTTGGTCATCAATCTTACCCTCATAAAATTTTAACTGGAAGAAAAGATAAGATTAGAACATTACGACAAGGTGATGGTTTATCAGGTTTTACAAAAAGATCTGAAAGTGAGTATGACCCATTTGGAGCAGCCCATAGTTCAACATCTATTTCATCAGCATTAGGAATTGCTGAAGCAAATAAATTAGAAAATAAGTCTTCCAATGTAATAGCCGTCATAGGCGATGGAGCAATTAGTGCAGGTATGGCTTACGAAGCCATGAATAATGCTGGAGCATCTAAGACAAAAATGATTGTTATTTTAAATGATAACGACATGTCAATTGCAAAACCAGTTGGAGCAATGAGAACTTACTTGGCAAAATTATTTACGGGTAAAATATATTTTAGTCTAAGGGAAACTTTAAAATTAATTACATCTGCATTTTCAAAAAGATTTAGTGCCAAAGCAGGAAAAGCAGAGGATTTTTTTCGTTCAGCAGTTACTGGAGGTACATTGTTTAGTTCACTTGGTTTTTATTATGCTGGTCCTATAGATGGTCATGATTTATCAAGCCTAGTTCCAATTTTAAAAAATGCAAAAGAATCAAGACATGAGGGTCCAATAATGATTCATATCAAAACCCAAAAAGGAAAAGGTTATTCTTATGCAGAAAAAGCAAATGATCATTATCATGGAGTGTCAAAATTTAATGTTGAGACTGGCGAACAAGTAAAGAGTAAATCAAATCTTCCAGCTTATACAAAAGTATTTGCAAACACGTTAATTAAACATGCTAAAAAAGATAGCAAAATAGTAGGAATAACAGCAGCGATGCCAGGAGGGACTGGCATGGATATTTTTGGCAAGGAGTTTCCAACTAGAATGTTTGATGTAGGAATTGCAGAACAACATGCCGTGACTTTTGCAGCCGGTCTAGCAACCGAAGGATACAAACCATATGCTGCAATTTATTCTACATTTTTACAGAGAGCATATGATCAAGTTGTTCACGATGTTGCAATCCAAAGTTTGCCAGTTAGATTTGCGATAGATAGAGCAGGATTAGTTGGTGCTGATGGATCAACACATGCTGGTTCATTTGATATAACTTACCTATCAACTTTGCCTAACTTTGTAGTAATGGCAGCAAGCGACGAAGCTGAACTAGTTAAAATGATAAATACTTCAATAGATATAAATGACAGACCTTCTGCAATCAGATATCCAAGAGGAACTGGAGTAGGTGTTGATCTCCCATCAATAGATGAAAAAATTGAAATTGGCAAAGGTAGAGTCGTTCAACAAGGGACACAAGTTTGTATATTAAACCTTGGAACTCGACTTGAAGAGTGTAAGTTAGCTGTAGAAGAATTAAAAGCAAAAGGAGTTTCAACAACTTTGATAGATGCCAGATTTGCTAAGCCTTTAGACGAAGAACTTATACTAAAATCTGCTAAGGAACATGAGCTTATGATAACTGTTGAAGAAGGATCAATAGGTGGTTTCGGTTCTCATGTTAAAAATTTATTAGCTGAAAGAGGAGTATTTGACAAAGGTTTAAAATTTAGATCAATGACTTTACCAGATGAATTTATTGAACAAGATGATCCCAAAAAAATGTACGATAAAGCTGGATTAAATAGTTCTCAAATTTCTAAGAAAATTGCTGATATTTTGTTTCAAAAGGAGACAATAAGAGTTGTGAAAAATTAATTTAAACTAACTACACTGGGCTTTATTCATTAAGTAGTGGTCAAGTAAAACACAGTTCATCATAGCTTCACCAATTGGTACAGCTCTAATTCCTACACAAGGATCGTGTCTACCTTTAACAGATATTGAAGTATTTTTTCCAAATTTATTTATAGTTTTTCTACTAGTTAAAATTGACGATGTTGGTTTGACAGCAAAAGATGCAACAATTTCTTGGCCTGTAGAAATTCCACCAAGAATTCCACCCGCTTTATTTGAATTGAATTTTAATTTATTTCCTTTTGAAGAAATTTCATCTGAATTTTGTTCTCCACTTAATTGTGCTGAGTTCATTCCTGCACCAATATTTACACCTTTAACTGCATTAATACTCATTAGACCTGAAGCTATGTCAGTATCCAATTTTGAATAAATTGGAGCACCTAAACCAACTGGGATACCTCTCGCTCTTATTTCAATTACTGCCCCACATGAGGATCCTGATTTTCTTACACCAAGCAAGTATTTTTCCCATAATTTAATCATTGATTTATCAGGACAAAAAAATGGATTTTTTGAAATTACTTTATCGTTCCATTGATTTGTATCACATCCAAGAATTCCTAGCTGAGTTACTGCACCAATTACATTAAATTTTTTACCTAATTTTTTTTGAAGTACTACTTTTGCTATTGCACCTGCCGCAACTCGTGCTGCAGTTTCTCTAGCAGAAGATCTGCCACCACCTCTATAGTCTCTAATTCCATATTTTTTAAAATAAGTAAAATCTGCATGACCTGGTCTGAACTTATTTTTAATATTACTATAATCTTTGGATCTCATATCTTTATTGTAGATTATGAGAGAAATAGGTGTTCCTGTAGTTTTACCCTCAAATATTCCTGACAATATTTGAACTTTATCATCCTCTTTTCGCTGAGTTGTAAATTTAGATTGTCCTGGTTTTCTTTTGTCCAATTCTATTTGAATATTTTGCTCTTTAAGATTTATGTTTGGAGGACAACCATCGACAATACAACCAATTGCAGGCCCATGTGACTCTCCCCAAGTTGTGAAACGAAATAGCTTTCCAAAAGTATTAAATGACATTATTTATATTATATAGATTATTTTGTTAAAATTATGAATCAAAAAAACTCTTTAGGTCTTAATAGTTGCTTTCTTGATGTAGACGATCCAATTCAATTATTTCATAATTGGATGGAGGAAGCAAAGAAAACTGAGCCAAATGATCCAAACGCTGTTGCTTTGGCCACATCAAATAAAAACAATATTCCTTCAGTTAGAATGGTTTTACTTAAAGATTTCAACAAAGATGGATTTGTATTTTATACAAATTTAAACAGTCAAAAGGGAAATGAATTAAAAGAAAATCCACATGCTGCGATGTGTTTCCATTGGAAAAGTCTCCTAAGACAAATAAGAATTAATGGAAAGCTGTCATTAGTTTCTGATCAGGTTGCAGATGAATATTATTCATCTAGAGCGTATGAAAGTCGAATAGGAGCATGGGCATCTAAGCAAAGTGAAGAATTAAATTCCCGAGAACAATTGTTAAAATCTATACAAGATTACAAAAAAAAATATAGCAACAAATTAGATGTACCAAGACCAAGTCACTGGTCTGGATGGATTTTATATCCAGATAGTATTGAATTTTGGCTAGATGGTGAGAACAGAATTCACGAAAGGTTAAAATACAATAAAGATAACTCTGGGAAGTGGATAAAGTCTTTATTAAGTCCTTAAAAATTTCTTGATAAACTAAATGATGTTAATCTTTTAAGAATATTTTTTTCTTTAGAGTCTTTAAATACACTTAGAGAATTTGAAGCTAAGTTTATATAATGCTGAGCTTTTTGGTAGCATTCCTGAATTATTTTATACTTATTTATAAGAGCAATAACATTATTTAGGTCGTCTTTTGTTCTTACATCTTTGTTAAACATGCTTGATAGAATTTTTTTTTCATCAACTCCTAGTTTTTGAAAAAGTAAGATTATTGGTAAAGTAATTTTTCCTTCAAAAAAATCTTGTCCAATCTTTTTACCAAATAGTTTTAGTTCAGCGTTATAGTCAAGTGTATCATCTGCTATTTGAAAAGTTAATCCCAAGTTTCTTCCGTAAAATTCTAAAGCATCTTTTTCTTTATTTTCTACACCAGATAAAATTGCACCAACTTTAGTTGCTGCTGCAAATAATTCAGCAGTCTTAGCTGAGATTATTTTTAAATATGTCTCCTCTAGCATATCAACTTCACCTTTGTGTTGAAGTTGCAGAACTTCACCTTGAGCAATTTTAGATGAAGTGGAAGATAATAATTTTAGTACTTCTAAGTTTCCATCTTCTACCATCATCTCAAAACATCTACTCAATAAATAGTCACCAATTAAAACCGATGAATGATTATTCCAAACTTTATTTAAAGTTTCTTTTCCTCTTCTAACAGTACCTTCGTCAATTACATCATCATGCATTAATGTTGCGCTGTGAATCAACTCAACACATGCAGCTAAATTTATATCTCTAGAGCCTTTTGCGTAACCACATAATTTTGCACTACCCAAAGTTAGTAAAGCTCTTAATCTTTTACCTCCTGTCTCGATGTGGTAATCTGTCATTTTTTGGACCAGCTGTACGTCACTAGATAATTTTGATTTTATTTTTTCTTCGGTTAAAACAAGTTTTTCTTCAACAGAATCTTTAAGCTGAAAATATGAATCATTTATCTGGTTTTTAAGCTGTACAACAGTTCCCATAACAATTTCAAATTAGTATAATTTGTTTGTATATATTACTTATCAATTGACGCACCATTTTCTTCAATTATAAGTAGTCTTTATATTCAATAAATAATTCTATAAGACTTACCTATGTTCTCTTTTTTTAAAAAGAAAAAAATTGTTGCTCACTTAAAATTAAGTGGTGTTATTGGTAACGCTGGAAAATTTAAACAAGGTATAGATTTTGCAGGTCAAGAAGAACTAATAAAAAAGGCTTTTTCTCTAAAAAAAGCGACATGTGTTGCTATATCAATCAATTCTCCAGGAGGATCTCCTGTTCAATCTCATTTAATCTACAGTTTTATTAGACAGCAAGCAAAAAAACACAAAAAAAAAGTTATTGTATTCGCTGAAGATGTTGCAGCCTCTGGAGGTTATTTGATTTCTTGTGCTGGGGATGAAATTTATGCAAATTCAAGTTCAATAATTGGATCTATAGGAGTAATATATTCTTCTTTTGGATTTACTGAGTTGATAAAAAAAATTGGGGTTGAAAGAAGAGTTCATACTGCAGGCAAAAACAAAAGCACCCTTGACCCATTTTTAGAGGAAAAAAATGAGGATATTGAAAGATTAAAAAATATTCAATTAGATCTTCATAAAGACTTTATCGATGTTGTTGAAAAAAGCAGAGGATTAAAATTAAATAAATCTGATGTCGAACTTTTTTCAGGTGAGTTTTGGTCAGGAAGTAAAGCAAAAAATTTAGGATTGATTGATGGAATAGGTAATGCACACGAAGTATTAAAAGAGAAATTTGGTGAGGATGTAATTATTAAAAAATTTGAAAAATCAAAAGGATGGTTAAGTCAAAAACTTTCTTCATCTAGCAATCAAGTAGATCAAATAGCAAGTATTTTAGATGAAAGATCAATTTGGCAAAGATATGGTTTCTAAAGCAAAAAAAGAAAAAAAAAAAATTCAAACATTCCAAGAAACAATTTTAAATCTTCAGAAATTTTGGAGTAAAAAAGGATGCATTATTCTTCAGCCTTACGATATGGAGGTTGGTGCAGGAACTTTTCATCCTGCTACTACTCTAAGATCACTTGGAAATAAACCATGGAAAGCAGCTTACGTACAACCATCAAGAAGACCTACAGATGGAAGATATGGAGACAACCCAAACAGGTTACAACACTATTATCAATTTCAAGTTTTAATTAAACCTTCCCCTGAAAATATAAAAAAACTTTACCTAAATAGTTTATCTACTATAGGAATAGATCATAATGATCATGATATAAGGTTTGTTGAAGATGATTGGGAAAGTCCAACATTAGGTGCTGCAGGGTTGGGATGGGAAGTATGGTGTGATGGAATGGAAATTACTCAATTCACTTATTTTCAACAAATGGCTGGATTCGATTGCAAACCTGTATCTGTTGAAATTACTTATGGCTTAGAAAGAATCTGTATGTTCACTCAAAAAGAGAAAAATGTTTATGATTTATTATGGAATGATGAAGGTGTAAAATATCACGAAGTTTTTCATCAAGCTGAAAAAGAATTTTCAGCATATAATTTTGAACATGCGAATGTAGAATCACTTTTTAAAATGTTTGAAATGCATGAGTCCGAGGCAAAAGATTTGGTGGAAAAAAAAATTTCTTTACCAGCATATGATCAATGTTTAAAAGCTAGCCATGTATTTAATATTTTAGATGCAAGAGGTGCAATCAGTGTTGCACAAAGAGCAGGTTATATAGCTAGAATAAGAGATATTACAAAATCTGCAGCAGGCGTTTGGTTAGATAGTCAAAAATAATGTCAGAGTTTTTTTTAGAATTATTTAGTGAGGAAATACCCTCAAATCTTCAACAAAATTTAAGGAAAGACTTACTTAAAAGTTTTAATGATTTTTTTTTAGAAAGATCAATTTTATTTAAAAAAAGCTCATCATACTCAACACCAAACAGACTAGTGGTATTGTTTGAAGGTGTTCAAAAAAATGTTGTATTAAAATCTGAGGAGATTAAAGGTCCAAATATCAAGTCACCAGAGGTAGCACTAGATGGGTTTGTTAGGTCAAATAAAATATCAAAAAAGGATCTTTATCAAAAGAAAACTGATAAAGGAGAATTTTATTTTCTCAAGACAAAATCAAAAAAATTGCACACACATGAATTGTTAGAGGAATCCATTCCAATATTGTTAAGTAAAATTCAATGGAAAAAATCAATGAATTGGGGAACTTTTGACCTAAATTGGGGGAGACCGTTAAAATCAATTCTAGCTGTATTTGATAAAAAAAAATTAAATTTTAATTTTCACCATCTAACATCTTCTAACTCAACTTTTATTGATAAAGAATTTGAGGAAAATAAAAAGTTATTCTTAGAATTTAAAAATTATAAAAGTTTTTTCAAAAAAATTGATATTATTGTTGATCACAACGAAAGAAAAAAGTTAATAGAAAAAAAATTCAACAATATATTAAAAAATAGAAATATTAAGATTCAACATAATCCTAGATTGCTTAATGAGGTTGTAGATTTAACAGATCAACCAAATATCCTTCTTTGTGAGTTTGATAAGAAATTTTTGAATATTCCAAACGAAATATTAATTATTACCATGCAATACCATCAAAAATACTTCCCTATATTTGATAATAAAGAAAATGTTACTAATGAGTTTTTAGTGGTTGCAAACAAAAAAGATAAAAAGGGATTAATTAAATTAGGAAATGAAAGAGTGGTCGAAGCAAGATTAACTGACGCAGAATTTTTTTGGAAAAAAGATAAATCTCAAAATATGGTCAAAAAAGTTACTGAATTAAAATCAATGAATTATTTTAGAGGATTAGGAAGTTATTTTGATAAAGCTCAAAGAATGAGAAAATTGGGTGGAATGATATCCGATGAACTTTTAATAAGTAAAGAAAAAGTTGAATTATCAGCATCAATTTGTAAAGTTGATTTATTATCAGAGCTAGTTGGTGAATTCCCAGAACTACAAGGTGTGATGGGAGGTTATTTTGCTATTGCACAAGGTTTTGATAAAGATTTGGCTTTGGCCATAAGTGAGCAATATTTACCTACAGGATCAGGCTCAAGAATCCCAAAAAAACCATTTAGCATAGCCCTTTCTTTAGCTGATAAGATTGATACTTTAGTCGGTTTTTTTGGTTTAAATCAAAAGCCAACTAGTTCTAAAGATCCATATGCTCTTAGAAGATTAGCATTAGGAGTAATAAGAATAATAGTTGAAAATAAAAAAGATTTTAAAATAAAAGATTTAATTAATTATTCTTTGAGCCTGTATTTAGACCAAGGTTTTGAAATTGATAATAAATCCTTACAAAGTGAGTTATCAGAATTTTTAATGGATAGATTAAGATATCACATGAAGGAAGAAAATATTAGAAATGATATAGTTCAAGCATCAACCAGTTCTTTTAACTTAGATCAATCTGTTATTATTTTTAATAAAGCTAAACATTTAAATAAAATTATTAACAAACCAGATGGTTTAGATATTATTGCAAGCTATAAAAGAGCCTCAAACATTTTAGAGAGTGAATTAAAAAATAATAAAATAGAATTATCAAATACAACTGATCCTGGTATTTTTAAAACTGAGTTAGAAAAAAACCTATTTAAAAAAATTAGTGAATTAAGGAAATATTTTTCAAAAATTAATAAAGATGAAAATTATGTTCAAACATTGGACAATTTAGCTAGTGTTAAAAGAGAGGTTTTTGAGTTTTTTGATAATGTAATTGTGAACGAGGATGATCCAGTCGTAAAGAAGAATAGGCTGGAACTAATCCAAATGATGTGTAAAACGTTCAACAATTATGTTAACTTTTCTCTAATCGACTCCCATTAATGAAAAAACTTATATTAAACTTTAATTCTAAGGATAGTAGAAAAATTAAAAATCCTAAAAACTTTTTAGGAGGAAAAGGTGCTAATCTCTCCGAAATGGGAAGAATGGGTCTTCCAGTGCCTCCTGGTTTTACAATATCTACAAAAGTTTGTGAAATTTTTTATAAAGAAAAAAAAAAATTAAATAAAAATTTAATTTCTCAAATTAAAAAAGAATTAAAATTAATCGAAAAAGATGTTTCTAAGAAATTTGGGGACTTAAAAAATCCACTTTTGTTGTCTGTGCGGTCTGGTGCAAGAGTATCAATGCCAGGTATGATGGATACTATTCTAAATCTGGGTCTGAACGATAAAACAGTCAAAGCTTTAGCAATTAAAACTTTAAATGGAAGATTTGCTAAAGACAGTTATAGGAGATTCATTCAAATGTACGGTAATGTTGTAATGGGTGTAGAAGGTTATCATTTTGAGGAATTAATTGAAAATTATAAACTTACGAAAGGTGTTTTATTAGATACAGATTTAGATGAAAGTGATTGGGACGGATTAATTGAGGATTTTAAAAGAACAGTGAGAGAAAAGACAAATAAAGATTTTCCCCAAGATGTTCATGAACAATTGCTGGGAGCAATAAGTGCAGTATTTTTATCGTGGGAGAGCAATAGAGCAAAAGTTTACAGAAAACTAAATCAAATCCCAGCCGAGTGGGGAACTGCGGTAAATGTTCAATCAATGGTTTTTGGAAATATGGGTGATGATTGTGCAACAGGTGTTGTGTTTACAAGAAATCCATCAGATGGATCAAATGAAATATATGGTGAGTATTTAATTAATGCGCAAGGTGAAGATGTTGTAGCGGGTACAAGGACTCCTCAATATATAACAAAAAAAGCTAGGAGAGATGCTAAAGTAAAAGATTTATCAATGGAAGAATCTATGCCTAAAGTCTTTAAAGTACTTCAAAAAATTTTGAAAAAATTAGAGATGCATTACAAAGATATGCAAGACGTAGAGTTTACAGTTGAAAATAGTAAACTATGGATGCTTCAAACAAGATCAGGAAAAAGAACAGCAAAATCAGCAGTCAAGATCGCAGTTGATATGGTTAAAGAAAAATTAATATCTAAAAAGCAAGCTGTATTAAGAATTGACCCAAATTCTTTAGACACACTTTTGCACCCTACTTTGGATGAAAAAAGTTCAATTAATATAATAGCAAATGGATTGCCTGCATCGCCAGGTGCAGCCAGTGGTAAAGTTGTATTTACATCTGAAGAGGCTGAAAGATTAACCGCAATGATGCAAGATACAATTTTGGTTAGAGTAGAGACCTCTCCAGAAGATATACAAGGAATGCATGCTGCTAAAGGAATTTTGACTGCCAGAGGAGGAATGACAAGTCATGCAGCTGTTGTTGCGAGAGGTATGGGTAGACCATGTGTATCAGGATCAAGTGAAATTGATATAAACTATGAAAACAAATCTTTTAAAACTTCTTCAATGGAAATTAAAGAAGGAGACGTAATCACTATTGATGGATCAACTGGAAGAATTATCGCTGGAAGTGTTTCAACTGTTAAGCCTGAAATATCTGGTGATTTTTCCAAGTTAATGTCTTGGGCAGATAGCTTTAGAAAATTAAAAGTAAGAACAAATTCTGAAACTCCAAAAGATACCAAAACAGCAAAAGATTTTGGTGCAGAGGGTATTGGATTATGTAGAACTGAACATATGTTTTTTGATGAAGAACGGATTTTATCTGTAAGAGAAATGATATTATCTAAAACAAAAGAAGACAGAGCAATAGCATTACAAAAACTATTACCGCATCAAAGAAAAGATTTTATAGATATTTTCAAAATAATGAGCGGATTACCAGTCACAGTTAGATTATTGGACCCACCATTACATGAGTTTTTACCACGCACAGAAAAGGAAATTAATGAGATTGCTAGTATGGTTAATCTACCAATTAATGAGGTTGAGTCAAGAATTGAAGAACTACATGAGCAAAATCCTATGTTAGGTCATAGAGGATGTCGTCTGGGAATATCTT
Organism: uncultured Pelagibacteraceae bacterium; assembly: GCA_902538255.1. Classification (GTDB taxonomy): domain Bacteria; phylum Pseudomonadota; class Alphaproteobacteria; order Pelagibacterales; family Pelagibacteraceae; genus Pelagibacter. The sequence goes on from CACBEJ010000002.1 coordinate 65,281, forward strand.
TTCCTGAAATTTATGAAATGCAATGCAAAGCAATATTTGAAGCTTTGGCTTTCCTTAAAAAAAATAAAATTAAATCTGCATTTCCTGAAATAATGATACCTTTAGTATCTACAGAGACTGAGATTAAAATAATGAAAGAGTTAGTAATTAGAACTGCTAGTCAAGTTCAACAAGAAAATAAGTTGAAAATAGAGTTTTTAGTAGGAACGATGATTGAATTACCTAGAGCGGCAATAAAAGCAAATGAGATCGCTAAACATGCAGAATTTTTTAGTTTTGGAACAAATGATTTAACTCAGACTACTTTTGGGATCAGTAGAGATGATAGTGGTAAATTTTTAAATGATTATTTAGAAAACAAAATATTTTCTATTGACCCATTTGTTTCAATAGATGAAGGAGTTTCAGATTTAGTTGAAATAGCAGTAGAAAAAGGACGAAAACAAAACAAAAATCTAAAATTAGGTATCTGTGGAGAGCATGGAGGAGATCCACATAGTATATCTTTTTGCTCTAACGCAGGATTGAATTATGTTTCTTGCTCACCTTATAGAGTTCCTATTGCAAGGTTGGCTGCCGCTCAAGCTGAAATTAAAAAAAAATTAAATTAAGTAGGGGGCGTTCTGCTGCCAGCTGCCCTTAACTTTGTTTCATTAATCCTTATATTTTATCTATTAGCAATCCTAAAATTTGCCTAATTATAGAATAATCCCGAATAGATTTCGAACAAAAAATTGTTCGAATTGACTAAAGGATTTGTTAATCTTGGATAATGAAAAAATTTTCGTCAATAATTTTTGTGTGTTTTATTATATTATTAATGTGCACAGAGGTTAATGCAAAAAGATACAGAGTAAATGACATAATTGAAAATCAATTTGTCATGAATAAAAAATTTAAATTAAATTTGCCTGAGGGTAAATGGACAGTTATACGAAATTCCAGTGATTTCTATTATGGTCTTGTAAGCAAGGTTTATACTTTAGTAAGATTAGAAAATAATGTTGCTGTAGAGTCAATAGAAATTGGTGAAATGAAAACCGCGGGCATTTATGAGAGCCTTGTAAACCAAGCAATATATGAAGCGCTTTTTAAAAATAAATATGATGGATGTTATGAGCGTCCTGAATATTTTATTGTTAAAGTTTATAAAAAAGGTAGCACACATAATTGTTTAGTAATTGATCATTCTGATGTTCATAAAGACTTTTTTAATCCAGATGATCCAGAAATTGCTGATGCTAATGTAAAAAAATGGATAAAAGATCATAATATAGAATTACCCAAAGTGGGATTACGTAGTTTCCATGCTTATTTTTCTAGGTTAGCTAAAGGAAAATGGTACTTATTATCATATGGAATTGATCCGACGATTCTTAATGCACCAAAAAATAAATTTATAAGTGAAGAAACTTCAGAATATCATAAAAATAATATTTCAAACTATCCTCAACATCAAAAAATTATGCAAAAATGGGTTTCAATTTCAGCAAAAAGACATATTGAATTTGAAAATATAATTAAAATAATAGAAAGACACAAGCTAGATTTGAGCGCTTTATCACCTTCAACTTCTTTATCGATTAAAAATTTATCAAGTGATATTTTAGATCAAATAAATAAATTAAATGATTTATATAAAAGTGGTATATTAACGAAAGATGAATTTGAAAAAGCCAAAAAGAAAATATTAAACTAAATATTTAATAATAATTCCGAACACAGTCCGAATCCTAAAGTTGTATTTTTTAAATAACGTTGATACTGCAAACTAAATTAACAAATGAGTAGGGGCGTTCTGTTGCCAGGTGCCCCAGACCCCGTTTGCTTAATTAACTAAGTTAATTAGGCAGCAAGTGCATAACTTTCGTTAGCAATTATAAAATAGCCCGTTACGGTGGAACAATCCCGAACGAAAGAATAGCCTTTAGTCACCCGTCGAATCTAGTTCACCCCCATAAGTTGTAATGGTGGAGGTGGTGGGTACTGCCCCCACGTCCGCAATGGTTATTACGAAATTCGTTTATCGTCGTAGTTGGAAAACCAACATTATTAATATAAAAGTAATTACAATAGATTCAATAACAATCATGAAATTAACTAAAGAGCAACAAGAAGAAATAAAAAATCAACAATCTCAAAGCAATAAAACAAAAAGAGTTACCGCTCCAGAGCTTGAAAAAATCCTATATGAAGCAATCCCAGCTTTAGATCATGGTTTTGTTAGAGTAGTTGATTATATGGGTGATGACACATCTATTGTTCAATCAGCAAGAGTATCATATGGAAAAGGTACAAAACAAGTTTCTACTGACAAAGGTTTAATTAAATATTTGATGAGGCACTGGCACAGCACTCCATTTGAAATGTGTGAAATTAAATATCACGTAAAGCTTCCAATATTTATTGCAAGACAGTGGATTAGACATAGAACAGCAAATGTAAATGAATACTCTGCAAGGTATTCAATTCTTGATAAAGAATTTTATTTACCATCACAAGAAAATTTAGCTGCTCAATCAACTAGTAACAGACAGGGTAGAGGAGAAGTGCTTGAGGGAGAACAAGCACAAAAAGTTTTAGAACTATTAAAGAGTGATGCAGAAAGAACTTATGATAATTACGAAACAATGTTAAATGAAAGATATGATGGCTCTACAATAGATGAAAACAAAAAAGGTTTAGCTAGAGAATTAGCCAGAATGAATCTTACATTAAATACCTATACTCAATGGTATTGGAAAACCGACTTATTAAATCTTATGAATTTTTTAAGATTGAGATCAGATCATCATGCACAGTATGAAATAAGAGTTTATGCAGATATAATGCTTGATACACTTAAAAAATGGGTACCGATTACATATGATGCATTTATGGATTACAGAGTAGGTGGTACAGAAGTATCTGCTAAAGGAAAATCAGTTATTCAAAAATTAATTAAGGGCGAGAATATAAAAATAGAAGATTCCGGATTATCAAAAAGAGAATGGAATGAACTAATGACTGCTTTTAATTTGAGCGATAAACTTGTCTAAAATTTTTTAAAGTAATGTTAGATTTTGAATATAAAAAAAATATTCAATTTTTAAGGGGTTTATCAGTAATTTTTGTTTTTCTTTATCACACAAACATTCCTTTTTTTGAGAGAGGTTATTTAGGAGTAGACATATTTTTTGTTATATCTGGCTTTGTTATTACACAAAGAATATTTCAGAATTATGAAATTAAAAAAAAAATTTCTTTAGGAGATTTTTATTTAAAACGATTTAAAAGAATTATACCTAATTTATTTTTTATAGTTGGATTTACTTTTATTTTTTACTTATTATTTGGTCCACCAGATTTATCTCTATGGAATGAAACTCTCAGTGCTATATTTGGTGTTTCGAATATTTATTACATAATTCATGATATTGGTTATTTTGACAATGTTTTTGATGATCCACTGGCCCATACTTGGTCTTTAGGAGTCGAGGAGCAATTTTATTTATTATACCCATTATTAATATTTTTAATTTTTCAGTTTAAAAATAATAAATTTTTAAAATTACAAATTTCTTTTTTGATAATTTTTTTGATTTCTGTGTTTTTTTATAAATTTAAATTAGATACCAACCCGTCATTAGCTTTTTTTTTATCACCTTTAAGATTTTGGGAGCTAATTTTTGGAGCAATTTTATTTTTGAATTCAAATAGATTTAAAAAAAATAATCTAATATCTATTTTTTCCTTATTATTGATAACTTTTTTAATCTTTATTGATTTTGATTATGACTATTTCTATCTTAACTTAATAATTGTCTTATTAAGTGGTTCTTTTATCATTTTCTTTTCAAGATCAAAGTTTATAGAAAATGTTACTCTCGTATATTTTGGCAATATATCATATTCTTTCTATCTATGGCATCTTCCAGTTTTATTTTTTCTTGATCTATATATTTTAAATAAATTCTATGTAGATGTGATATTAAGTTTTTTAGTTACATTAATTTTGTCCATAACAACATACCATTTAATTGAGCAAAAATTTAGATATTTTAAATTTAGAAAATTTAAAAAATTAATTTTTTTATGTTTGCCAATATTTTTGCTAATTTTTGGATCTTTGATATATGTAAAATATTTCAACAATACTATTAGGCAAGATTTAAGAAATTTTATTTATAATATTAATTACCTAAACTATACGTACAACTGGAATAATAGAGTTCCTTTCAATCATTTAATTTATTTGGATGATAAAAAAATTTATGATCATTGTGAAGATAGTTCTAGAAATTTTTCCAGAAATTCTGATGGTTTGAAAAAAGAATGTTTAAGACAAGAAAATTATAAATCTCTTTTCTTTATCGAGGGAAATAGCCATACTGCACAATTTATTCCTATATTTAACAAATTAAAAAAAATAGAAAACATATATTACAAACATGCAGTTTATTATAATATTTCTGTAGATGAGGTAAATAAATTATCTAAAATATTTTCCGAAATTATTTATGTAACTAATATCGACAATCAAGAAAAACTACAGAAGATTAAAGAAAAATATCCAAAGTTTAATAAAAATATTAAATTTATATTTTTTAATTCAACACCATATCCAGAAAATAAGTATCAACCATTTAAATGTTTAGTCCAACAAATTAATTGTTCAATTAATAAATCTAAAGATTTTGAAAAAAGATCTTTAAGTGAGTTATTTAAAGAGATCAAAATTTTTAAAACTCAAAATAAAAATATTTTTATATTTGATTCTTATGTAGGCCTCTGTCCAGGAGAAAAATGTAAAATATACGACAGAGATAAAGATTTACTGTTTTACAGAGATGCTAGTCATTTAGTTGTCGAAGGTTCTGAAACTTTAACATCAAAATTTAATGATTTTATCAAATCACTTAAAAAAAATAATCTTATATTAAATTAATTATCTAAAAAATTTGATTTAATTTTTTTTGCCAAATTTATATAAATTTGTGAAATTTTACTGTCTGGGTTATTTTCAACAATAGGTTTGCCTTGATCTCCAGATTTACCAACTTCTGGAACAATTGGTATTTCACCTAAAAATTCTTTTTGAAATTCCTCTGCAGTTTTTTTAACTCCACCTTCTCCAAAAATATTGTATTTTTTTCCATCATCACCGATGAAAAAACTCATATTATCAACTAAACCCAATATTTTTACTCCAAGTTTATCAAACATCTTAATTCCTCTTTTAACATCTAAAAGAGCTACTTCTTGAGGTGTACTTACAATTATTGCACCATCCATTTTAATTTCTTGTGAAAATGTAAGTTGAGTGTCACCAGTTCCTGGTGGCATATCAATAATAATAAAATCCAAGTCCTTCCAGTTTACTTTCTGGGTAAAAGTTTTAATTGCGCTTGTCACCATTGGTCCACGCCATATCATTGGAGTTTGTTGATCAGCTAAAAAACCAATCGACATGCACTGAATATCATATTTTGAAATTGGATCTAATTTTTGACCATCACTTTTTGGTTTTTCATTAATATCAAACATTTTAGGAATTGATGGACCATAAATATCTGCATCTAAAAGACCAATTTTGCACCCAACTTTTTTTAACGCTAAAGCAAGATTCGTTGCAAACGTAGATTTCCCAACTCCACCTTTCGCACTAGAGATTGCAATTGTAAACTTAGTTCCAATAATAGGATTTTTAGTGAACTTTTTTGGCTCCAGTTTGCTTTTCATTGCGGCACTAAGTTCAGGTTTTTTATCAGCCATAAAAGTATCATTACTTGTTTTTTGTAATAAAGACACTATATAAGTTGTCATGTCAGACGATTTTAAAGGTCAAAGTCCTTGGGGAGCACCTCCAGGTGGAGGTGGCAGTGGCAATGGATCAGGTAGAGGTCCTAGACCACCAAATGTCGATGAATTAATCAGAGATCTTCAGGATAAAATAAAAAGATTTTTACCTGGTGGAAAAACATCAGGAGGAAAATCAATAAGTCTAATTTTATTAGTTTTAGTTTTTGTATGGTTAGCGAGCGGACTTTATAGAGTATTACCCGATGAACAAGGTGTAGTATTAAGATTTGGTAAGTTTGTAAAAACAACACAGCCTGGTTTGAACTATCATATACCTTTTCCTGTTGAGACTGTTCAAACACCGAAAGTCACTAAGGTTAATCGAATGGATATAGGATTTAGATCTGAGAGAGATAGTGGTTTTTCTACTGGGGGTGGAGTTGCAGATGTACCTCAAGAAAGCCTGATGTTAACTGGAGATGAAAATATTGTTAACATAGACTTTTCAGTTTTCTGGGTAATTAAAGATGCAGGAAATTTTTTATTTAAAATTCAAGACCCTGAAGGAACGGTTAAAGCAGCTGCTGAAACTGCAATGAGAGAAGTAATAGCGAAGAGTGATATTCAGCCAATTTTAACAGAGGGTAGATCAAAAATTGAACTTGAAACTCAAGAAATTATTCAAACTATTTTAGATGATTACGAAAGCGGAATTCAAATTACTCAAGTTCAAACACAAAAAGCTGACCCACCAGATCAAGTAATCGACGCATTTAGAGATGTACAAGCTGCAAGAGCAGACATGGAAAGATCCAAAAACGAAGCCGAGGCTTATGCCAATGATGTTATTCCAAGAGCACGAGGGGAAGCACAAAAAATTTTACAAGCTGCAGAAGCTTACAAAAAAGAAGTTGTTGCAAAAGCAGAGGGTGAAGCAAGTAGATTTATAGCAATTTACAATGAGTATAAAAATGCAAAGGCAGTTACTCAAGAAAGAATGTATTTAGAGACTATGGAGAAAGTTTTAGCTGATATAGATAAAGTAATTATAGAAAAAAATGCAGGTTCAGGAGTAGTTCCATATTTGCCTTTACCTGAATTAAAAAAGAAAGCGACAAATTAAGATGAAAGCTGGAAAAATTTTAGCAGGAGTATTGGTTGCAATTGGTGTTGTAGCTTTTTTATCAGTAATTATAGTTAAAGAGGTTAATCAAGCAATTATTCTTCAATTTGGTGATCCAAAAAGAATAATAATGAAGCCAGGATTAAACTTTAAAATTCCTTTTATTCAAAATGTTGTTTATTTAGATAAAAGAATTTTAAATTTAGATGCTCCACCAGAAGAGGTTATTGCATCAGATCAAAAAAGATTAATTGTTGATGCATTTGCAAGATTTCAAATTGTTGATCCATTGAAGTTTTATATTTCAGTTGGAAATGAAAGAGTTGCAAGGTCAAGATTATCAACAATTATAAATTCAAGAATTAGAAATGTATTAGGTCAAGAAGAATTACAAACATTGTTATCTAAAGATAGATCTAAGCAAATGGCTTTAATTAAAGAAGGTGTAAATAACGAAGCACAAAACTTTGGAATAAATATTGTTGATGTCAGAATTAAAAGAGCAGATCTTCCCCAAGCTAACAGTGATGCAATTTATAGAAGAATGCAAACTGAAAGGGAGAGAGAAGCAAAAGAATTTAGAGCAAAAGGAGCAGAGATGGCTGTCACTATTACATCAACTGCTGACAAAGAAGTTACAGTAATCTTAGCAGATGCTCAGAAACAATCTGAGATTATGAAAGGGGAAGGTGATGGAGAAAGAAATAAAATATTTGCTGATGCCTTTGGCCAAGATCCAGAATTTTTTGCTTTCTATAGAGCTATGCAAGCATATGAAAAAGCCCTTATTGGCGGCGAAACTTCTTTAATTTTATCACCTGATAGTGAATTTTTTAAATTTTTTGGAAATATAAAACCTGAAATCCAGCAATAATCTTTAAATGCGTGAGCTAGTTATAGCTTTAGGTCTTTTTTTATTTATTGAGGGAATTTTGTACGCCTTATTTCCAGCAAAAATGAAAAGTATGTTGAAAAAATTAGAACTTGTTAAAGATAGTCAACTTAGATCAGGCGGACTTATTTTTGCTGTAATAGGTTTTATAATTGTTTATTACGTTAAGAGCTAATATGAAAAAAATTAAAATTATTTTTTTAACAATAGTTCTATCATTCACTTTTTCATTAAATGCAAGTTCTAAACAAGTTCCTGCTTCATTCGCAGATCTTGCAGAAAAATTAATGCCGTCTGTGGTGAATATTTCTACTACAACAACTGTGGTAACTAACACCAATCCTTTCCCTTTTCAATTTCCTCCAGGCTCTCCTTTTGAAGATATGTTTAAAGAATTTGGAACACCTCAGGAAAGACAATCAGCTGCATTAGGTTCTGGATTTATAATTGATGAGAAAGGAATTGTTGTAACAAATAATCACGTAATTAAAGATGCAGACGATATTATTGTTAGAGTAAATGGGGATCAAGAATTTAAAGCAAAGGTTCTCGGTGCTGACCCACTTATGGATATTGCAGTTTTACAATTAGAAACAGATGAAAAATTTATCCCAGTGGCATTTGGAGATTCAGATAAAGCAAGAATTGGAGATTGGGTTTTAGCAATTGGAAATCCATTTGGTTTAGGTGGAACTGTTACTGCTGGAATTATTTCAGCTAGAAATAGATCAATTGGTTTATCACGATATGAAGATTTTATTCAAACAGATGCTTCTATAAACTCTGGTAATTCAGGAGGACCTTTATTTGATATGGAAGGAAATGTAATCGGAATTAATACAGCAATTCTTGGACGTAATGGTTCGATTGGAATTGGATTTTCTATACCATCCAACAGTGCACAAATTGTAATTAAACAATTAATTGAATTTGGCGAAACAAAAAGAGGTTGGCTGGGAGTTAGAATTCAAGATGTTACAAAAGAAATCGCTGAAGTTGAAAAATTAGACAAAGCAAGAGGAGCATTAGTTGCTAGTGTTGCAGAAAATAGTCCATCAGAAAAAGCAGGAATACAAGCTGGTGATATTATTTTAGAATTTAATGGAGAAAAAATAAACCAAATGAAAGAACTTCCAGCTATTGTAGCAAGAACAGAAGTTGGAAAAAAAGTTGAAGTTAAAATTTGGAGAGATAAAAGAGAAATAATTAAAAATGTTATTTTAGGGAGATTAGAAACTTCAGAAGATTTCAAAATAAGTAAAAATCAAGAAACTCAAAAACAGAGCAACGAAGAGATTATTGAAAGTTTGAGAATTGCAGTAAGACCTTTGACTAAAGAAGACATAAAAAATAGAAAATTACCAAACCAGACAACAGGTTTAGTAATAACAAGAATTGCAAATAACAGCCCCTTAGTAAATTCAATAGAGCTTAACAGTATCGTTGTTGAAGCTCAGAAGAAAAAAATTAGGACAGCAAACGATTTAATAAATATTACTAATGAAGTTCTTAATTCAAATCAGAAAACAGTTTTACTAGCAATTTATAACAATCAAAATCAACGAAGATATATTGGTGTTAAGTTAGATTAATAATGGATTTCAAATCCAAGATTATATTAATATCTGGACCAACAGCCTCAGGAAAATCAACTTTTGCAATAAAAGTTGCTAAGAAGGTTAATGGGGAAATTATTAATGCAGATAGCATGCAAGTATACAAAGAGCTTAAAATCTTGTCAGCTAGACCAGATCCAAAAAAATATCAGAAAATAAAACATCACTTATATGGTTTTCATAATGCATCAAAAAACTTCTCCACAGGTGATTGGCTTAAGCTAGCAATTAAAAAAATCAAGGAAGTACAAAAGAGAAAAAAAACTCCAATTCTTGTTGGAGGGACAGGTTTGTATTTTAAAGCCTTAACTGATGGTTTAGTAAAAATACCAAATATTTCATTAAAATTGAGAAATCAAACTAGAGATTTTCAAAAAAATCTAGGACAAAAAAAGTTTTATGAAAAACTATTACAACTAGATCCATCTTCAAGGGGAAAAATAAAACCCACTGACACTCAAAGATCCATCAGAGCCTATGAAGTTAAAAAGTTTACAAAAAAATCTCTAACTGAATGGTTTAAAAACACAAAATCAAACTTCGTAGAAGATGACTTTTTTAAAGTTTATATTGACTACCCTAGACAAGAATTAATTGAGCGTATCAATGTAAGAACAAGAGATATGATAGAAAATGGAGCACTTAAAGAAGTAAAAGATTTCATTAAGCTAAGGGTTAGAAAAGATAAAAGTTCCAACAAGGCTATTGGCGTTACTGAGATTACAGAATATTTAAAAAATCAAAAAAATTTGAATGATACTAGAGATAAAATCGCCATAAAAACTAGACAATACGCCAAAAGACAAAGCACTTGGGCTAGAGGTAACATGATGAGTTGGATCAAACTAAAGCCACAAGACATAAATAATTTTTTGAAAAAAATTTAAAATTTTCATTCTTAAACTTGACCAATGAGTACAACTTCAGCTAGATTGCATAATGCCAAAATTATTTAGTGGAGCAGAAATTGTTTTTAAATGTCTTGAAGACCAAAAGGTAGAGCATATCTTTGGTTATCCTGGCGGTGCTGTTTTACCAATTTATGACGAATTAAAAAATCATCCTTCTATAAAACATATTTTAGTTAGACACGAACAAGGTGCTGGTCATGCAGCTGAGGGATATGCAAGATCATCTGGAAAACCAGGAGTAGTTTTAGTTACATCAGGTCCAGGAGCCACAAATGTTGTAACTGCATTAACTGATGCATACATGGACTCAGTTCCATTAGTTTGTATTTCTGGTCAGGTTCCAACACATTTAATTGGAACTGATGCTTTTCAAGAATGTGACACGACAGGAATTACAAGACCTTGCACGAAACACAATTGGTTAGTTAAAGATATAAATGATCTTTCAAAAGTTATGCATGAAGCTTTTAGAGTTGCAACAACTGGAAGACCCGGACCAGTTTTAATTGATATTCCAAAAGATGTTCAATTTGCAAAGACAAAATATAAAAAACCTAATAATGAAAAAAAATTAAACGGAAAAACACATAATAAATTTTCTCAAGATCAAATTGATGAATTAATAAAATTATTAAGCAAAGCAAAAAAACCAATCATCTATAGTGGCGGAGGAGTAATTAACTCAGGACCAAAAGCAAGCCAAGCTCTAAGAGAATTTGTGGATTTAACTGGATTTCCGATTACTTCTACTCTTCAAGGTTTGGGTGCATACCCTGGAGACGATAATCAATTTTTAGGAATGCTTGGAATGCATGGCACTTATGAAGCAAATAATGCAATGCATGATTGTGATTTATTAATTAATATCGGTGCAAGGTTTGATGATCGTATTACCGGAAAAATAGATGAGTTTTCACCAAATTCAAAAAAGGTTCATATTGATATTGATCCATCATCAATTAATAAAATTATCAAGGTAGATCTTGCAATAGTTGGAGATGTTACGAGTGTTATAAGTAAAATTAATAAAACAATCTCGAAAAGTAAAAATGGTCATAGCAAATCAAACAAATCAAACATTGCTAAATGGTGGGAGCAAATTGAAAAATGGAGAGAAAAAAATTCTCTTAATTTTGTTAACAGTGATGAAAGTATAAAACCACAACACGCTGTTCAAAGACTTTATGAATTAACTAAGAATAAAGATACTTATGTCACTACTGAGGTTGGGCAACATCAAATGTGGGCTGCCCAGCATTATAAATTTAATAAACCGAACAGATGGATGACATCTGGTGGACTAGGTACTATGGGATATGGATTGCCAGCAGCTGTTGGAGTACAAATTGCTCATCCTGAAAAATTAGTAATTGATATTGCAGGAGAAGCTTCAGTTTTAATGACTATGCAAGAAATGTCTACTGCAGTTCAGTACAATCTTCCTATAAAAATATTTATTTTAAACAATCAATACATGGGAATGGTAAGACAGTGGCAGGAATTACTGCATGAAAAAAATTATTCTGAAAGTTATTCAGAAGCATTACCAGATTTTATGAAAATGGCAGAGGCTTATGGTTGCAAAGGAATTAAAGCTGACAATCCATCTGATCTTGATTATAAAATTCAAGAAATGATTGATTACGATGGACCTGTTATATTTGATTGTCATGTAGATCCTAATGAAAATTGCTTTCCAATGATTCCATCTGGAAAACCTCATAACCAAATGATCTTAGGTCCAAATGATCAAGAGGATAATAAAATTAAAGGAAAAGGCAAAGCCCTAGTATAATAATAATGCCTAAATCAAAGTCAGCTTACAGTATTCCTACAAAAAAACAAAAATCTGAGACTTATATTTTCGTTGTTTGGGTTGATAACGAAGCTGGTGTTCTTGCTAGAGTAGTTGGACTGTTTTCAGGAAGGGGATATAATATTGAGTCATTGGCTGTAGCCGAAGTTGATGCTATAAAAAATATTTCAAGAATTACAATTGTTACAACTGGAACACTTCAGGTAATAGATCAAATTAAACTACAGTTAACAAAACTAGTGCCAGTTCATAAGGTTGCTGAATTTAAAAGAGAGGATAAAGGTGTAATATTTAAAGAAATGGCTTTATTTAAAGTTGTTGGTAAAAGGAATAAAATAGATAAATGTTTAAACGCTTGTAAAAAATTTAATCCAGTAATATTAGATGAAACAAAAACTTCAGCAGTAATTCAAATAACCGCTCTTAGAAGAGAAATTGATAAAATGAATAAAAAATTAAAGCCCTTAGGACTTATTAGTACTTCGAGAACTGGGGCAGTAGCTATGACCAGAGGTGCTAAAATATTTAATTAATTTAATAGGAGAAACGATATGAAAATGTTTTATGAAAAAGATGCAGATGTAAATCTGATTAAAAGCAAAAAAGTTGCTATTTTTGGCTATGGAAGTCAGGGGCACGCTCATGCATTAAATTTAAAAGATAGTGGAGTAAAAGAAATTGTTGTTGCTTTGAGAGAAGGTTCGTCGAGTGCAGCAAAAGCTGAATCAAAAGGATTAAAAGTAATGAATTTATCAGATGCTGCTGAATGGGCTGATGTAGTAATGATTCTTACACCAGATGAACTTCAAGCAGAAATTTATAAAAATCATATCGAACAAAGAGTAAGAGAAGGCACAAGTATTGCGTTTGCTCATGGTTTAAATGTTCATTACGATTTAATAAAAGCAAGAAAAGATTTAGATGTTTTTATGGTTGCCCCAAAAGGACCTGGTCACCTAGTTAGAAGCGAATATGAAAAAGGAGGCGGAGTTCCTTGTTTGTTTGCAGTACACCAAGATGGATCTGGAAAAGCGAGAGATCTAGCTTTATCTTATGCTTCAGCAGTTGGTGGAGGAAGATCAGGAATAATTGAAACAACATTTAAAGATGAGGTTGAAACAGATTTGTTCGGCGAACAAACAGTTCTGTGTGGGGGTTTAGTTGAATTAATTAAAAATGGTTACGAAACTTTAGTTGAAGCAGGATATGAACCAGAAATGGCATATTTTGAAACAGTACATGAAGTTAAATTGATCGTTGACTTAATTTATGAAGGTGGAATCGCAAATATGAATTATTCTATTTCGAATACTGCTGAATATGGTGAATATCAATCTGGGCCAAGAGTGGTTAATAAAGAAGAAACTAAAAAAAGAATGAAAGAAGTTTTAGCTGAAATCCAGTCTGGAAAATTTACAAAAGAGTGGATGGATGAATGTAAAAATGGTCAAAAGAATTTTCTTGCTACAAGAGCAAAATTAGCCGAACACCCAGTTGAAAAAGTTGGTGCCGAACTAAGAGCTATGATGCCGTGGATTGGTAAGAAAAAATTAGTTGATAGTGATAAAAGTTAAATTTTATCAGTAAATTATTGCTACTATAATTCAATTATTTCACTTATACTTTTTTAAATAAATTTTAAAAACGAGGGGAATAATGAAGACTAAAAATATAGTAAGAATACTACTGTCATTAGTTCTAGTATTTGGATTTTCTTCAGCATGGGCAAAAACTATTAAATGGTCTATGCAAGGAGACAGTTTAACACTAGATCCACATGCACAAAATGAGGGTCCAACTACTCAAGTATCAAGACAAGTTTACGAAGCTCTAGTTCAAAGAGGCTTGGATATGAAAATAGGGCCTGCTTTAGCAACAAAATGGAAAGCTACTGATCCAAATACATGGATTTTTACTTTAAGAGAAGATGCTAAGTTTTCAGATGGCTCAGGAATGACATCTGCAGATGTTGTTTTTAGCATATTAAGAGCTAAGCAAAGAACATCTGATTTTAAAGAATACATCAGCACAGTTTCAAATGTTGAAGCGGTTGGAGATTACTCAGTTAAAATAACAACAAGTAAACCTAACCCTATTCTTTTAAACCAACTATCAAACATTTTTATAATGTCTAAAGCTTGGTCAGAGAAAAACTTTGCAATGTCTCCACAAAATTGGGACGCAGGACAAGAAACTTTCTCTGCTACTAATGCTATGGGAACTGGTCCTTTTAAAATAACTTTAAGAGAACCAAATACTAAAACAGTGTTTAAAAGAAATAAACATTGGTGGGGTGAGATGAAGGACAAAAAAGTAACTCAAATTGAATTAATGCCTATAAAAAACGCAGCTACAAGAGTTGCAGCTTTATTATCAGGTGAAATTGATATAGTTACTGATGCTCCAGTTCAAGATTTAAAAAGAATTGGATCTTCTTCAGGTCATAAAGTTGAAAGTACAGCTCAAATGAGAACAATTTTCTTAGGTATGGATCAAGCAGCTGACAAATTAAGAACTGGAAATACAGGTGATAATCCATTCAAGAAAAAAGAAGTAAGACAAGCTCTTTATCAAGCAATTGATATAGAAGCGATCAAGAAAAAAGTTATGAGAGGTCTAAGTGAACCAGCAGGAATTATAACTTTCCCAGGTGTTAATGGATATACAGCTGATCTTGATAAAAGATTACCTTACGATGTTAATGCTGCAAAAAAACTTTTAGCTGATGCGGGTTATCCTAATGGTTTTGACGTTGAACTTAGATGTCCTAATGACAGATATGTAAATGATGAAGCAATATGTACAGCTGTTGTTGGAATGTTGGGTAAAATTGGAGTTAATGTTAACTTATTTGCTCAAACTAAAAGTAAACACTTCAAAGAACTAAAAGATGATCAAGGTGATTTCTATATGCTAGGATGGGGTGTTCCAACTTTAGATAGTCACTATGTTTTTCATTACCTATATGAAAGTGGTGCCAGCTGGAACAAAGTTAACTTTAGTAACGCTGATGTTGATGCTGCAATTAGGGTTATGGAAGGTGAAGTTGATTTAGATAAAAGAAATGCTGCAATTGCAAAAGCTTGGAAAATTGTAAAAGATGATATCTCTTATCTTCCTTTACATCACCAAGTAATTTCTTGGGCATCTAAAAGCAATGTTAATGTTCCTATCAGACCGAATAACGAACCGTTATTCAGAACTGCTAGTTTTAAATAATTAAAAATTATTACAAGCCCTTTAAATTTTTAAAGGGCTTGTAAGTTTAAACCTTCACAAATTGATAAAATATTTTTTTAAAAGGCTGTTTCAATCTGCTTTGGTGATGTTGGTTGTCGCCTTTGTGTCTTTCTCTTTATTTAATTTTGTTGGAGATCCAATTAATAACATGGTTGGAGAAGAAACTTCTGATGAGGAAAGGGCAGAATTAAGAGAAACATTAGGTTTGATGGACCCAATTCATGTACAGTTTTCAAGATTTATAGTTAATGCTTCTAAGGGCGAGTTTGGAATTTCATATCAATTAAGAAGACCTGTTTCAGAATTAATTGTTGAAAGATTACCAGCTACTATTGAACTAGTAGTTATTTCGGCACTAATTGCACTTGTAACAGGTACATTATTAGGGGTTTATACAGGTATAAATCGAAAAGGCTTTTTAAGTGATTTTGTCTTAGCCGTCTCCTTATTGGGAGTTTCACTCCCAACATTTGTTATTGGAATATTATTTATATATTTGTTCGCGGTAATTTTAGGAATATTACCTTCTTTTGGAAGAGGAGAAGTTGTTGATTTAGGTTTTTGGACCACAGGTTTCTTAACAGCATCAGGACTGAAAGCAATTATACTTCCTTCAGTAACATTAAGTCTTTTCCAAATGACTTATATTATCAGACTTGTGCGAGCAGAGATGATGGAAATACTACAAACAGATTATATTAAATTTGCACGTGCTAGAGGCATTAGTGAAAATAGTATCAAGTATAAACATGCATTAAAAAATGGATTGATACCAGTAATAACTATAGCAGGAATTAATATCGGAACTCTAATTGCTTTTTCAATTATTACTGAGACTGTTTTTCAATGGCCTGGTATGGGCTTTTTATTTATTCAAGCAGTACAATTCGTCGATATACCAATCATGTCAGCTTATTTAGTTTTTATAGCTTTTGTTTTCGTGATGATAAATTTTATAGTTGATATTCTTTATTATTTAATTGATCCAAGAATAAGAGTTAAGGGAGATGTTGCAAGTGGATAACAAATCATTAAACACTTGGGAAAGAATTAAAGATAGTGATGTTTATCATAGCTTCATAAATTCTCCTACTGCGATTGTATCATCTACTATTTTGTTTATAATTTTTTTCTGTTCTTTTTTTGTTGAGTTCATAACACCTTATAATCCTTTTGATCCTTCGTCTCTATCACTGATGGATGCATTCACTCCACCATCATGGACTGAAGATGGTCTTGCTAAATTTATTTTAGGTACTGATGGACAAGGAAGAGACATGTTATCTACAATTTTATACGGATGTAGAATTTCTCTGATTGTAGGTTTTTCTGCAATAATCTTTAGTTTAATTCTTGGAGTTGGATTGGGATTAACAGCTGGATTTTTTGGTGGAAAATACGAAATGATAGTAATGAGATTAACAGATGTTCAGTTAACAGTACCAAGTATTTTGATGGCATTGTTGGTTGATGGAATAGCAAGAGGATTAATCTCAAGAGAAATGCATGATGAAATGGCAATTTATGTTTTAATATTTGCTATTGGAATTTCAGAGTGGCCACAATTTGCAAGAGTTTCAAGAGCTGCAACTTTAGTAGAAAAAAATAAAGACTATGTTTCAGCATCAACAATAATTGGGGTTTCAAATATAATTATTATGTTTAAACATATTTTACCAAATATTTTAAGACCAGTGTTTGTAATCGGAACCATTGGTTTAGCACTTGCTATTTTAGCTGAGTCTACTTTAAGTTTTTTAGGTGTTGGCGTACCTCCAACAACACCTTCTTTG
Source organism: uncultured Pelagibacteraceae bacterium (assembly GCA_902538255.1). Taxonomy (GTDB): domain Bacteria; phylum Pseudomonadota; class Alphaproteobacteria; order Pelagibacterales; family Pelagibacteraceae; genus Pelagibacter. The sequence goes on from CACBEJ010000002.1 coordinate 82,453, forward strand.
GGGACATTAATACGACTCGGTAATGACTTTTTATTTTCAGGAGAATGGTGGATTACTTTTTTTCCAGCAATTTTCTTGGTTATTTTAGCATTTTCAATAAATTTATTAGGTGATTGGATGAGAGATACTTTAAATCCAAAATTAAAAAAATGACATTTTTAAAAATAAATAATCTTAGTGTTGATTATCAAATGAGAAAAGAAACAGTTAACGCTGCTAAAAATGTAAATATTGAAGTAAACAAAGGAGAAATTTTAGGATTAGTTGGAGAGTCTGGTTCAGGAAAGAGTACGGTAGGAAACGCTATTATAAATTTAATTGATGAACCAGGCAAGGTATCTAGTGGCTCAGTTATTTTAGGCGATCTTAACATTCATGAAAATTCTGAAAGTATTGTAAAATATAGAGGAAATAAAATTGGGTTGATATTTCAAGATCCTCAAACTTCACTAAACCCAATTCTTACTGTTGGTGAACAATTAATTGAAACAATTCAAACTCATCTTAAATTAAGTAAGGAAGAAGCAAAAAATAAATCTATAAATTTATTAAAAGAGGTTGGTATAAAAGATGCAGAGGCAAGATTTGATAATTATCCTCACCAATTCTCAGGTGGAATGAGGCAGCGAGTAGTAATTTCTCTAGCTTTATGTTGTGAGCCAGAATTGTTAGTTGCAGATGAACCAACAACAGCATTAGATGTATCAATTCAATCTCAGATTTTAGAACTAATTAAAAAATTAACAAAAGAAAGAAACCTTGCAGTCATCTTAATTACTCATGACATGGGGGTTATAGCTGAGACTGCAGATCGAGTTGCAGTTATGAAAAGTGGTAATTTAGTTGAAATTGGTGAAACAAAAAAAATATTAACTAAACCACAAGAAAATTATACTAAAAGCTTAGTAAGTTCTGTTCCACCAACTAACAAAAAAATTTCAAGATTTGTAATAGTTGAAAAAGAAAACAGTGACAAAAAAGAAAATAATATCAAAATATTAAATAGATGGACAAAAAAAGGAATAATAAATCAAGATTTAGTACAGATAAAAAATCTTAGTAAAAGTTTTGACAATAATTTTTTTACAGAAAGTTCTAAAAATTCTGTGATGGCTGTTAATGATGTTTCTTTTGAAATAAAAGAAGGTGAGTCTTTCGGCTTAGTAGGAGAAAGTGGAAGTGGAAAATCTACAATTGCAAAAATGATTGTAAATTTATTCAAACCTTCTTCTGGAGATATCTTCTTTGACAATATTTGTATTACAAAAATAAAACAAAGATCAGAATTAATGAAATTTAGAAAACAAATTCAAATGATATTTCAAGATCCTTATTCTTCACTAAATGGAAGATTAAAAGTGAAAGATATAATTGCAGAACCAATCACACTTCACAACACATCAATATCAAATATAGATTTAAATAATTATATTTATGATTTACTAGAGTCTGTAGAATTAACTCAAAAATCTGCAGATCGATATCCACATGAATTTTCAGGAGGGCAGAGACAGAGAATATCAATTGCAAGAGCACTAGCAACACAACCAAGACTTTTGGTTTGCGACGAACCTACCTCTGCTTTGGATGTAAGTATTCAAGCCCAAATATTAAATTTACTAAAGGATCTTCAAGAACAATTAAATTTAACAATTTTATTTATAAGTCATGATCTACCTGTTGTAAGACAAATGTGTGATAGAATTGGAGTTCTGAAAGATGGCAAATTATGTGAAGTTTCAAACACTGAGGATTTATTCTTAAAACCGACACATGAATATACGATTGAACTTTTAAGGTTAATGCCTAAAATTGAGTCTATTTATAATTAATTTTTCCTGAGCCTAAAATGGTCTGCTATTAGTAATTATTTAACTAATTATTTTGCAATCTCTCTTATAGATTGTATTATAGATTTTCTAAAAAATTTTGTTATGAAAAATAAAGATAGAGTCTTTATATTTGATACTACTATGCGTGATGGTGAGCAATCACCAGGTGCATCTATGAGTTTAGAAGAAAAAATTCAAATCGCCAGAGTATTTGATGAATTGGGTATCGATATAATTGAAGCAGGTTTTCCTATAGCTTCACCAGGAGATTTTGAAGCTGTTTCAGAAGTAAGCAAAATTTTAAAGAATTCTATTCCTGCAGGACTTTCAAGACACTCAGTAAAAGATATTGATAGAGCTTATGAAGCTTTAAAACATGCACCAAGATTTAGAATACATACATTTATTTCTACAAGCCCCTTACACATGAAGCATAAATTAAATATGTCTCCAGAAGATGTTTATGAATCAATTGGAAAACATGTTGCTTATGCAAGAAAGTTTACTGATGACGTTGAATGGTCTTGCGAAGATGGAACAAGAACTGATATGGATTACATGTGTAAAACTGTAGAGCTTGCAATTAAAAATGGAGCTACAACAATTAATATTCCTGACACAGTTGGTTACACAATACCATCTGAGTTTACTTCAATTATAGAAACTTTATTAAATAAAGTTCCAAATATTGACAAAGCAGTTTTATCAACTCATTGTCATAATGATTTAGGTTTAGCAGTAGCCAACTCGTTAGCTGGAGTTCAAGCTGGAGCTAGACAAATTGAATGTACTATTAATGGTTTAGGTGAAAGAGCTGGAAATGCTGCACTTGAAGAAGTTGTAATGGCGATAAAAACAAGACCTGATTTAATGCCTTATGAAACTGGAATAAATACTACTCTTTTAAGTAAAGCTTCTAAAATTGTTTCAAATGCAACCGGATTTCCTGTTCAATATAATAAAGCAATTGTTGGAAAAAATGCTTTTGCTCATGAAGCGGGAATTCATCAAGATGGAATGTTAAAAAATAGACAAACATATGAAATAATGACACCCGAAAGTGTAGGGGTTAAGCAAACATCATTAGTGATGGGAAAACATTCAGGGCGACATGCATTTAAAGATAAATTGAACAGTTTAGGTTATCCAGATTTAACTGACGATGTAGTAGGAAATGCATTTGCAAAATTTAAAGTGTTAGCAGATAAGAAAAAACATGTTTACGATGAAGATATTATTGCATTATTAGATGATAGTTTAATTGTAGATAATAAAGTAAATGCAATTACTCTTAAATCTTTAAAAGTTTTTGCTGGAACAGGAGAACCACAAAAAGCAGAAATGACTTTGGATGTTTATGGTGATGTTAAAAATGCAACAGAAACTGGAGATGGTCCAGTGGATGCAATATTCAAATGCATTAAAACTTTGTATCCTCATGATGTTAACTTACAGCTTTATCAAGTTCATGCAGTTACAGAAGGAACAGACGCACAAGCAACAGTAAGTGTTAAAATTGAGGAGAAAGGCAAAACAACTGTAGGTCAAGCAGCTGATACAGATACTTTGGTTGCATCGGCAAATGCTTACATAAATGCATTAAATAAAATGATAATTAAACGAGATAAAACAGCTCCTATGGAGCAAGAAAGTCAGAAAGTAAGAGGGATATAATGGGATTATTTAGTAGCGTTAAAAAAATATGGAGCCAAGATATGGCAATTGATCTTGGAACAGCAAATACTCTTGTAGTTTTAAAGGGTCAAGGTGTAGTTCTTAATGAACCTTCAGTTGTTGCAATAGTTGATCAAGGAGGAAAAAAAAATGTATTAGCTGTTGGAGATGAAGCTAAGACAATGCTTGGAAGAACACCAGGCAATATTAGTGCAATTAGACCTCTAAGAGATGGTGTTATTGCAGATTTTATAGTTACTGAAGAAATGATTAAACATTTTATTAAAAAAGTTCATAAAGGTAGCACATTTGCTAACCCTAGAATATTGATTTGTGTTCCAACTGGTTCGACGCCAGTTGAAAGAAAAGCAATTCAAGATAGTGCTTTAGCAGCAGGTGCAAGAAGAGTTCAATTAATTGAGGAACCGATTGCAGCAGCTATTGGAGCAAATCTACCAATTTCAGAAGCAACTGGTTCAATGATTGTAGATATTGGTGGGGGCACGAGTGAAATCGCAGTAATGTCTTTAGGTGGATTAGTTTACTCTAAATCTCTAAGAGTTGCGGGTGACACTATGGATTCTGCAATAGTGGACTATATGAGAAAAGAATATAATTTATTAATTGGTGATACTACTGCTGAAAAAATAAAAAAGGAAATGGGAACAGCTGTTCCGACTGGAACAAACACTTACCCAGTTAAAGGAAGAGATTTAAGATCAGGTACTCCAAAGGAAGTTAATATTACAGAAGAAGATACAGCTGAAGCACTAAACGATATTATGAAACAAATGGTTGGTGCAATTAAAGATGCGTTAGAAAATACACCTCCTGAGTTGTCAGCTGATTTAGTTGATATGGGTTTAACTTTAACAGGTGGTGGTGCTTTGTTAAAAAATATCGACAAAAGGTTTTCTAAAGAAACAGGTTTACCAGTTCATATTGCAGATGATCCATTATCTTGTGTAGCTGTTGGTACAGGTAAAGCTTTGGATCAGGAAGAAACTTTTTCTACTATGTTATCTGAATATTAGGAAAAATGGCTACTGGCAGAGATGATTTTGTAATTGCCATTAGGTCAGCCTTTTTAAAAAAAAAAGATAAGCAAAAATTTTCTTTACTAACTTTAATTGTTTTATCAATTTTTGTAATTGTTCTAAGTAATTTAAATTTTAAAGCAATACAATTTGTTAAATTAGGAATTAACGAAGTAATTTATAGATCATCTCATATTACATCAATCCCAGAAAATAAATTTAAAGAAATAACTTCAAAATTCAAATCACATATGGATTTGTATGAAAGTCATCAGAAAGAATTAATTAAAAAAGAAAATGCTGATCAACTTAAATTACAAAATGAGTTTTTAAATGCAGAAAATGAAAAGCTTAGAGAGTTACTTGATGAAAGTATAAATTCACAAGAAATATTTGCCAGAGTTTTAATTGATAAAGACAGTCCATATTTAAAATCAATAGTATTAAACAAAGGCACAAAAGATAAAGTAAAAATTGGAATGGCTGTTATTGATGATGTTTATCTAGTTGGCCAAATAATTGAAGTAAACTATACTAATTCAAGGGCATTACTATTATCTGATCTCAACAGTAAGATACCATCTGTATTAGAGCCAGATGATATTCAAGCTGTAATTTCTGGTACAGGAAGTGATTTTGGAAAAATTGAACATACTCAAAAGGAACTTAGAGAAGATTTTAAAAATAAAGAAATTTTTGCTTACACCTCAGGTCTTGGTGGTTTATTCAAACCTGGTATACCAATAGGAAAAATTAACAACATATCAGAGGGAAAAGTTAATTTTTTTTCTGATTTTACACAACTGAACTATGTAAAAATAGTTTCTTATAAAATAGGTGGAGTAAATTAATGTCATCACTTAATAAAAGTTCTTTTTTAAAAATATTTTTATCTTATCTACCAATTTTAATGTTATTTTTTTCAGTATTTAATGAATTTGATTTTAATTACTTAAAACTTGATTATTTTGCCTTTAATTTTGTTCATCTATTAATTTTCTTTTGGACTTTAAGAAATCCTGATCAATTAGGTTATTTAGCAATTTTCTTTGCAGGTATAATTAATGATGTTGTAATAGGTATACCAATAGGAATTAGTAGTTTTTGTTACCTTATTCTTTGCTCAGTAACAGCTTATATAAGAAACATTACTTTATCTCCAAACTTTATGAAGGATTGGATATCATTATTATTAACAATTTTATTAATAAATTCAATTCAAGTAATTATTTTGGATTTAGTATTTATAATTAAAGTTGATTACACTAATTATTTGATTAACTCAGGTTTTACTTTTTTATTTTATCCAATATTTTTTTTATTTTTCAATTTTTTAAACAAAAGAATTTCATATCAAACAAATGATTAAATCCAATTCAGTAATAAGAAAAACAGATGTAATTAATAGAAGGATGTTCATAATTGGAGCAGCAAAAATTGTAGTTTTTGTTGGTATCATTGCTCGTTTATTTTCTCTTCAAATAAACGAAAATAAAAAATATTTAACACTTTCAGACAAAAACAGAATTAGAGAATGGAAACTCCCCCCTACAAGGGGAAATATTGTTGATTATTTTGGAAATGTAATTGCGGGAAATTTAAAAGTTTATCAATTACATATAATTCCAGAGCAAGTTGAGAATTTTAATTATTTACTAGTTAGATTGAAAAATCTTTTAAATTTAAGTGACAAAAGAATTGCAAGAATAAATAAATTAAAATCAGAATTAAAACCTTGGGAGAGTATTATTGTTTCTGAAAATTTAAGCTGGAGTCAATTTGTAAAAATTAATAATTATTTATACGATCTTGTAGGTATTAAACCTGTAATGACAATCTCGAGAAACTATCCATTTAATGATGTATACACACATGTTCTTGGATATGTGAGTCAACCAAATGAAGAAGAAATTTTAGAAAATGAAATTATCCAAGAAAGATTTGTACCAGGAATGAAAATTGGAAAACTGGGATTAGAGAAAAGACTTGAAAATCATTTAATTGGAACAAATGCTATTCAAAGATATGAAGTAAATGCTTATGGTAAAAGAATTAATCAACTCGAGCATCAAAAAGGTAAGCAAGGATCAAAAATACGTTTAACTCTAGATACAGAAATACAAAAAGCTTGTGGAGAATTATTAAATGGAAAAGCAGGTTCTATAAGTGTAATGGATATTTATACTGGAGATATAATAGCAATGTATTCATCTCCATCCTATAATCCAAATTTATTTTTATTTGGAATAAGTCAAGATGAGTGGCAATTAATTAGAAATAATCCATTAAAACCACTAATAAACAAAACTCTTTCGGGTCTATACTCACCAGGTTCAACAATAAAACCTATCGTTGCACTTTCAGCTTTAGAAAACAAAGTAATAGATACAAAGTTTAAAGTTAAATGTACTGGAAAAATGGAGTTATATGGACAAACATTTCACTGTTGGAAGGAAAAGGGACATGGTTGGGTTAGTCTGAAAAATGCAATGAAACAATCTTGTGATACATATTTTTACGAGGTTGCCAGGTTATTAGGTGTTGACAGATTAAACGTTACAGCTGAAAAGTTTGGCTTAGGTAAAAAAGTTCTCGGCGATTATTTTGATAACGAAAAAAAAGGATTATTTCCAAATACAAAATGGAAAAAAAATAATCTTGGGAAGGGCTGGGTATTAGGAGAGACCCTAATAACAGGTATTGGACAAGGCTATATACAATCAACTCCTTTACAACTTTGTATGATGACTGCACAAATTGCAAATGGAGGCTTTGCTGTAAAACCGAAAATAATTGTCGATAGTAATCCAATTTCTTATGAAGATGCAAAACAATCAATGGAAAGCGGGTTATTATTTGATACCGACTCAGAGGAATTGTTAGACAAAAAGTTATTTAAAGACCAAAGAAATATTAAGATTGTTCAAGAAGCAATGTTTGCTTCGACCAATGAAAGATTTGGAACTTCTTATAAATCAAGAATTGATGATCCTAAATATCAATTTGCAGGAAAAACTGGAACAGCCCAGGTCAAGAGAATTAGTAAAAGAGAGAGGGAATTGGATTTAGAATTAGAGCAAATACCATACAAAGATAGAGATCATGCTTTGTATGTTGCTTATGGACCATATGTTAAGCCACGATATGCGCTTAGTATAATTGTTGAGCATGGTGGTTCAGGAAGTAAGGCGGCAGCACCAATTGCAAAAAAATTATTTAAATTAATCATCAACAGACATGATTTAAGAAATAAACAATCAAATTTTGAGAGGATTACCGTTTAAATGTTTCAGCATGATAGATTGAATAATGAGATTTCATTATTTCAAAAAATAAAAAACTTAGACTATATATTAGTAATCTCAGTTATTCTTCTTTCTTTATTAAGTGTTTTTGTTATGTATTCTACAGATGGAGGTGAAATACTTTTTCATACGAAAAATCATTTTGTAAAACTTGCAGTTTTTTTTCCTTTAATGATTTTTGTAGCTTTCTTTAATATAAAATTTTGGCACAACTTTTCTTATATAATTTATTTTATAGTAATACTTCTTTTAATTTATGTTTCCTTTTTTGGAATTAAGTCATCTGGATCACAAAGATGGATGGATCTATATTTGTTTGTGCTGCAACCATCAGAACTAATGAAGGTTGCAATCATAATGTGTTTAGCGAAATATTATCATAGATTAAAAATAGAAAATGTTAATTCATTTACCAGTATAATAATTGTATTGTCGATTATATTAATTCCAACTATTTTTGTAATTTCTCAACCCGATCTTGGTACTTCGATATTAATTGCTTTGAGTGGACTTATTATTTTGTGGTTAGGAGGTATGAAAATAAAATATTTTATTTACTCATTTATTACTTTCTTAATTTCGCTACCATTTATAATTTCTTTTTTAAAACCCTATCAAAAACTAAGAATACTTACTTTTTTAGATCCAGATAGAGATCCCTTGGGTGCAGGATACCAAATTATACAGTCAAAAATAGCTATTGGTTCGGGTGGCCTTAATGGAAAAGGTTTTTTAAAAGGAACACAGAGTTATTTAGATTTTTTACCTGAAAAACACACAGATTTTATATTTACCTTATTCTCAGAAGAGTTTGGTTTTATAGGTTCAGTTGGACTTTTAATATTATACATAATAATAATTTTTAGAATTATAAGAATAGGATCTATTTCAAGAAGTAATTTTGCCAAACTTTTCTGTTTTGGTTATGCTTTTGCAATTTTTATTTATATTGTTGTAAATCTATCTATGGTTTTAGGTTTGTTACCTATAGTTGGCTCACCTTTGCCAATAATGTCATATGGTGGATCATCAATGCTAGCTACAATGATTGGCTTTGGTATAGTATTAAGTGCAAAAATTAATCATAAACAAATGATTGCTTAATGTAATTCAAATTTGCATAATTTGTCACTCTGAAAATATAATTTTTAATTGTATAACAATTCAATGAATAAAGATCTTAAAGTGGGAATAGTTGGAGCAGGAATTCAAGGTGTATCTAATGCTTTATTTCTTCAAAAAAAAGGTTTTAATGTAACCATTTTTGACAGAGACAATCCAGGTAGCCAAGCTGCCTCTTATGGTAATGCTGGTCATTTTTCTCCCTATGCGTCTCTTTCTTTAAATAGAACTGATGTTCTCGCAGATGTTCCTGCAATGCTTCTAAGTTCCTCAGGTCCACTTGCATTAAAGTGGAACTATGTTCCAAAAATGATCCCATGGTTTATAAAATTCATAATGAATACAACCAAATCTAAGATGATGCACACTGCTAAAAACATGCACCAAATTTTAAATTTAGCTTTGCCTGCATACGATGAATTATTTGAGGAAATAGATTTAGAGGGTTTAGTAGAAAATAAAGGAATTCTTTATATATGGAATGACAAAGATTTAAAAAGTAGAGAATTAGAAATTAGAGTTCGAGATGAATTGGGAGTTGAGCAACAACTAGTTAACAAAGCAGAAATACATGATCTTGAACCTCATATTAAACCATTTTACCATGCAGGCGTATATTATCCTTATGCAAGACATGCGAGAAACCCAAAAAGAATTCTTATAAAATTATTTGACTTATTTTTACAAAAGGGTGGAAAATTTAACAAAGTAAATATTAAGGATATTAGCTTTGATGAAGAAAAACCAGTTTTTAAAACAGAGACTCAAAGTTACGTTTTTGATAAAGCAGTAATAGCATGTGGTGCTTTTTCAAAAAAATTAACAGATAATCTTGGTGAAAAAATACCTTTAGATACTGAACGTGGATATCATGTCCATTTCAAAAATTGTGATCATTTATTAAGTAGACCGGTAATATTTTCTAATCGTGGATTTGGAATAACACCGATGGAACAGGGATTAAGAGTTGTTGGAACTGTTGAATTCGGTGGATTAGATAATCCATTATCTAAATCAAGAATAAAGAATTTGATAAATAATGCAAAATATATGCTTGGAGATTTGCCTGAACATGAGGATGAGTGGCTAGGATTTAGACCGACTTTACCAGATTTTTTACCTGTTATGGGGCCATCAAAAAATCACAAAAATATTTTTTATTGTTTTGGACATCATCATTTAGGATGGACTTTAGGGCCGATTTCTGGAAAGATTGTTTCAGGAATGATAGCGAACGAAAATACAAATTTAGATTTAAAACCTTATAGCTCGCTTAGATTTAGTTAAGTGACAAAAGATAATAATTATTTAGCTTACTTATATCTATTTTTAACTGTATCTTTTTGGGCAGGAAACTTTGTAGTAGGTAAACTTGCAAGTTTTTATGAGGTACCACCTTTTTCATTAAACTTTTATCGATGGTTTTTCGCTTGGTTAATTTTAGCTCCTTTTACAATTCCTGAAATATTAGAAAAAAGAGATTACATTATAAAAAACTATAAGCTTTTCATTATATTAGGAGTTACAAGTATAACAGTATTTAATTCCATTGTTTACTATTCTTTAAATTTTACACAAGTTATTAGTGGAGTATTAATGATTTCAACTATACCTGTGATGATTATGTTATTTTCATCAATTTTAAAAATTGAAAAGACAAATATTTTTCAAATTATAGGAGTAATTTTTTCTTTTGCTGGAGTCATTATGATTATAACCAAGGCAAATTTAGAAATATTAAAAAGTTTAGATTTTAATAAAGGTGATATAACTATGGTAATAGCAATGTTTTCTTGGGCATTATATTCCACATTATTAAAAGGTAAAAAATATGAGTTAACTCAAATCTCATTACTTCAAGTGGTAATAACTTTTGGTTTAATATTTTTAATACCAGTTTATTTTATAGAATATCAAGTTGGTTTTAGAATTAATTTAGAATTACCTTTTATTTTAATTTTATCCTATGTAGTTTTGTTTCCGGGTTTAGCATCTTTTCTGTTATGGATAAAAGGAATTTCTATGATTGGTGCAAATCGATCTGGAGTTTTTTTACATTTAATGCCGATTTTAAGTGCAATAATGGCTATGATTTTTTTTAGTGAAAAATTTATGTTTTATCATATTTTAGGCGCTTGTTTTATTATCACAGGAATACTTCTATCAAATAAGAAAGTTAAAAATGCTTAAAGTTGCTATATTAGACGATTATCAAAATGTTGCTCAACAATTTGTAGATTTGGAAAGATTATCTGGAAAATATGAATTTAAAATTTTTAGTGAGCCTTTTTTAGATGAAGCTGACACTATTGAAAAATTATCAGATTTTGAAGCTTTATTAATAATGAGAGAAAGAACTCCTATTACAAAAAATTTAATTGACAATTTAAATGACTTAAAATTTATAATTACAAGTGGATTAAGAAACAAATCCATTGATCTAGAGGCTGCAAAAAAAAGAAAAGTGATAGTATGTGGAACAGATATAAATTTAAATCCTACACCTGAATTAACTTGGGCTTTAATTCTTGGTTTAGCAAGGAATTTCAAAGAAGAGTTTGACAACATGTATCAGGGATATTGGCAAACGACTATTGGTGTAGAGTTAAAAGGAAAAATTTTAGGTTTAATTGGTCTAGGTAGGGTGGGTACAGAGGTTGCTAAAATTGGAAAAGCTTTTGGAATGCAAGTGATGGCATGGAGCGAAAATTTAAGCCTAGATAAATGTAAAGAACTAGATGTACTTCCTTGTTCTAAAGAGGATTTAATTACAAATTCTGATGTGCTCTCAATTCACGTTCAAGGAGGCCAAAGATATAAAGATTGTATTACTATAAAAGAATTAGATAAAATGAAAAAAACTGCTTTTCTAATAAATACTGCCAGAGGACCAATTGTTAATGAAGATGATTTAATAATTGCTTTATCTACTAATGTGATTGCAGGAGCTGGAATTGATGTCTATGATAAAGAACCTTTACCTGAAAATAATAAACTAAGATTTTTACCTAATGCACTTCTTACTCCACACATAGGTTATGTAACAGCAGAAAATTATAATATTTTTTATAATCAAATGATTGAAGGATTAGAGGCATGTGTAAATGGTAAACCAATTCGATTGCTTGAATAAATGTTTGAAATTTTACAAATTTATTATTATTTATTTTATAGGACAAAAATATTTTACCCAAAAAAAAGTTATTCACTTTTTGGAGAAGATACCTTTATTATCAATTATTTTAAAAATAAATCGAGAGGATTTTATATCGATGTTGGTTGTTATCATCCTCTCGAAGGCAGTAATACTCATCTTTTATATAAAAAAGGCTGGAGAGGTATTAATTTTGATATAAGTGATTTTTCAATTAAACTTTTCAAATTTTTACGTAAAAGAGATATTAGTATCAGGTCTGGTATTTCAAATTATTCAGGCAAAAAACAATACTATTTTAGAAAAAAAATAAATATGTTAAATACTTTAAATGAAAATATTGGAAAAATTCATTTCAAAAATGGATACAATACTGATGTAGTTAATATAAATACTCTAGATTTTTTTTTGGAAAAATTTTTTAAAAAAAACATAGAAATAGATTTATTAAAAATTGATGTGGAGGGTGAAGAATTAAATGTACTTAAGTCAATTGATTTAAAACATTTCAAACCTCAACTCATTTCAATAGAAATTCACAATAAAGAAAATATGTTTGATGACAGTTACGAATATTATAAAAATGACGAAATTTATATTTTTTTACAAAAATTGAATTACGATTTAATTTGGAAAAATCAATATTCTTTTATTTTTGATAGAAAATAAATGTTATTACCTGTTGTAAATCATAAAGATTATTTTGCCAAAATTGGTGATGATCATAAATTTCCTATAAATAAGTTTAGCGAGTTAGCCAATTATTTAACAAAAAATAAAATAGTTAATAAGTTCTATAAACCGTATCCTTGTTCGCTTGAAACATTAAGTTACGCACATTCAAAAAATTATATTTTAGATATTAAAAATAAAACATTAAGTAAAGAGGGGGTAAAAAAAATTGGATTTCCACTTGTTGATAGTGTTGTTCAAAGATCCTTAGTTGCTACTGGCGGTACAGTTTTATCATCCAAACTTGCAATAAATTACGGAATATCCTGTAATACTGCAGGAGGCAGTCATCACGCAAACTATTATGGTGGAGCTGGGTACTGTGTATTTAATGATGTAGCAGTTGCAGCACATTATCTATTAAATCGTGGTCTGGCGAATAAAATATTAATTGTTGATTTAGATGTCCATCAAGGGAATGGAAATTCAGAAATTTTTAAAAATAATAGAAGCGTTTTTACATTCAGCATGCACTCAAAAACTAATTACCCAGCTAAAAAATCCACTAGTGATTTAGATGTAGAATTGGATGATAATTTAGAGGATAATGCTTACATCAATACACTTAAACATTATTTAAATGAGCTAAATCAAGAAAATTTCGATTTTGTTTTTTATATAGCTGGAGTGGATATTCATTTTAACGATAGATTAGGTAAATTAAAAATCTCTGATGAAGGGATTAGATTAAGAGATGAATTAGTTGTAGAAAATTTTTTTTCACAAAGAATACCTTTTTGTGGTGTTTTAGGTGGTGGTTATAATAAAGACTTCAATAAATTAGTTGAATTACATTCAATCTTACACAAATCTTGTGCTAAATATATAGGATCATGACAAAAAAAATAAATCCAAACTTAACTGCAGAACAGAAATTAATCTTGTTTGAAGAAGGAACTGAGCGTGCGGGTTCAAGTGAACTTAATCATGAAAAGAGAGAAGGAAGTTTTCATTGTGCGAATTGTGGGGAAAAATTATTTAACTCAAAAACAAAATATGAGAGCGGATCAGGCTGGCCTTCATTTTATGAGTCTTTACCAGATGTATTTGAAACTAAAACAGATCATCATATAGGTTATGCAAGAACCGAGTACCATTGTAAAAAATGTGGAGGACATCATGGTCATATATTTGATGATGGACCCGAACCTACAGGAAAAAGATATTGTAATAACGGCGTTTGTTTAGTTTTCAAACCAAAAGAGTAGTCTGTCTAAATTAATTTTTTAAAAGATCTTGAAGTTTATTTTCTTTTTCTAGTGCTCTAACTTCATCATAACCTCCAATGTGCTGATCATCAAAAAAGATTTGTGGAATTGTTCTTTTACCATTTGCTTTTTTAATCATCTCATCAGCAGCACCTGCAACTTTTGAAATATCAATTTCATTATAAGAAGCATTATTTCTAGCTAATAATCTTTTTGCTGCCTCACAATAATTGCAAAATGGACCTGTATACATGGTGATTTTTTTCATAGTCTATAAATAATCACCTTTTTTAATTTTACTAGTTATTTCTTTTCTAGAGTATTCAAATTTTTTTCGATGTTTTATGCTTTTTTGATTTACTCTTTTTCTCCACAATCTGAAAGATGACGGTTTTAGAGACCTTCTCATAATTTTAATTACATCAGATTCTTTCTTCCCAGTTTTTTTTTCAATTTCCTCAAAAGTTATCCTATCTGCCCAAGCTGCCCAAATGATCCAATCAGGATCGTCCATTTTGGGTTCTGGATTTTTGACTTTAGTAATTGGCCTGTGACCTTTTTTTTTCATAAATCCTTTATATTTGAAAAAAATATTTAATGCATTTTTTTTAGCTTCTGATATTATCTATTAGATAGTCCTTCTTAGCCATCTTTAGCTCCCGGTTTTTAAGGACTATCTTTTTTTATGCTCCCCCTAGATTTTATACTTTATCTACAGATAATTATTTTTTTATTTATTACACCTGGAACTCCCAGGATTGTAATTATCTCTTATTCAATGAATTATGGTGTTGGAAAATGTGTATGGTCAGCTTTAGGAGACGTAACTGCAAATTTGATTCAGGCAACTTTAGTTATTTTTGTCATTGGATCTTTTTTTTCAGAAAACTCAATGGCACTTAATGCGTTTAAATGGATCGGAATAATTTATTTAGTATATTTAGCTTATGATATTTATAAATCTCGACTAAAGAGTATTTCAAATGAAGGAGAAATAAAAAAAAGCAACTTATCTTTTTTTAGAGATGGTTTTTTAGTTGCTGGTACAAGTCCTAAGGCTTGGATGTTTTTTCCTTTTATTTTTCCACAATTTATTGACTTTAATTCTAATTTATTGGTTCAATTTGTAATTTTAATTACTACTTACATCGTTTTAGATTTTTTATCTTTAATTGGCTACGCAATGCTCGCACAAAAACTAATAAAGTGGATAACTGCTAATCCAAAAACAATTAATACAATTTCTGCGAGTGTTTTAGTAATTATTGCCGTAATAATTGTTGTAACTCAACAATATTAATTAGATTTGGCCTTTATTGCCACTTGCATAAAATAAAATTTCTTTATTTAATCATAGCATAATTAATTAATTAAAGAGGAAATAAAATGAGATTAAATAAAATAATTTTAAGTTTTGTTTCTGCATTAGTAATTTTATTTTCAACTTCTGTTGCATCTTTTGCAAAGGTAGTTGGTGACAAAATTATTTTAGGTGCTGCGATTTCCTTAACTGGTAAATACTCATCTAATGGTGTTCATACTCAAAATGGTTATAACATGGCCGTTGATAGAATTAACAGCATGGGTGGTGTTAAAGTTGGTGGAAAGACTTATAAGTTTGACATTATTTATTACGATGATGAATCAAACCCTAAGAGAGCTGCACAACTTGCAGAAAGATTAATATCACAAGATGGTGTTGAGTTTATGCTTGGCCCTTACAGTTCTGGTTTAACTAAAGCGATTGCTCCAGTGACAGAAAAATATGGTGTTCCAATGGTTGAAGCAAATGGTGCATCTAGATCTTTGTTTACAAAAGGTTACAAATATCTATTTGCTGTATTAGCTCCAGCTAATTTATACCTTGATGTTGCTATTGATTTAGCAGTTGAAAAGAATAATGGAAAACCAGTGACTGTAGCAATGGCATTTGAACAAGATGCATTTTCTCAAGATGTTAGATTGGGAGTTTTAGATGCAATTAAAAGAACTGGCTCAAAAAAAGTAATTGATGATAAATTACCAAAAGAGTTAAATGATATGGCTGCAACATTAGTTAAAGTTAAACAAATGAAGCCAGACGTTCTTGTTGTATCAGGTCATACAAAAGGTGCACTAACTGCAATTAGACAAATTGCTGAAATGAAGGTAGATGTTCCCATGTTAGCTATGACTCACTGTGATGCTGCTAAGCTATCAAAACAGCATGGCAAAAATTCACAGTACGCATTATGCGCTTCTCAATGGCACAAAACATTAACATATAAAGATAATTTCTTTAAAGATGGAATGACTTATGCAGCTGACTTTGAGAAAGAGTTTGGGTATGATCCACCTTATCAATCTGCAGAATCATCTGCTGCGTTGTTAGTATTTAAAGATGCTTTTGAGAGAGCAAATTCGTTTGATCAAAAGAAAGTAAGAGACGCTCTTGCAGCTACTAACATGCAAACATTCTATGGAAATATTAAATTTGCACCAGGTGGTCAAAATGTTGATAAACCCATGGTACTTTTCCAAGTAATGTGTGATGACTCAGGAAAATGTGAAAACAAAGTTGTTGCTCCAACTAAATGGGCATCAGCTAAGTTAATACATCCTGTTCCTAAGTGGTCAGAAAGATAAAATAAAAAATATTAAAGCCCCCTAGTATTAGGGGGCTTTTTTTTATATAACCCAAATATTTTTATGGATTTCATGGTTTTCCAATATCCGATGATAACAGTCCAAGCTTGCTTGGATGGAATCCTTCTTGGAATTTTATTTGCATTGATCGCTTACGGGATGGCTCTTCAATGGGGAGTAATGAATATCATTAATATTGCACAAGGAGATCTTGTTATTCTGGGAGGATATATTGCATATTTTATGTATCTTTATGGAATTCACCCAGCATGGGGTGTGATTGTTGCACCAGTTATAATGTATTTCCTTGGTGTTATAATTTACAAATTAGTTATTAATAAAGTAGTAGATAGAGACTTATTTATCTCTATATTAGCAACTTTTGGAATTAGCATTCTATTCATGCAATTAATGAATTTTGCATTTGGTGCAGACGTTGTCCTTGCAAACTCAGATTATGGAACAACCATGTTGTTTAACAATAATGTTGTATTGCCAAACTCAAAATTGTTTTCAGCTTTTATAAGTATTTTATTCGCAATATGTTTAGTAATTTATATGAAAAAATCTAAGCTTGGACGTGCAATTAGAGCTACTGCGCAAAATGCCAGAGCCGCAAAGATTTTAGGCGTTGACACAGAAAAAGTTTATGCCGCTACATTTGGAATTAATGCCGCTCTTTGTGGTGTTGCTGGAGCTTTAATTTCTATAACATTTACAATTCACCCGTACATGGGATTACCATACACAATTCGATCATTTATGATCGTTATTGTTGCAGGCTTAGGAAATTTACCAGGAGTTGCAATGTCTGGTATGGGTCTTGGTGTATTTGAAGAATTTGCAGATTATATTCTAGGAACAGAATTTAGAATTGGTTCTGTATTTTTACTATTGGTATTAATTTTAGTTTACAGAAGATTTAAACTTTCTAGAAAAAGAGAGTACCTAAAGTGAAAAAAGTTGAAATTACAGATGATAATGGAAAAATAATTAAAGTTGATATCGAAAAATTTAAAAAACATATAGATGAATATCATTTAAATGGATCAAGTGTGCATGAAGAAAAAGGACATTACTTTACAGTTGACCAAAAATTTAGAGATAAAATAAACAGCTTATATGAGCAAGAATAATTTAATTTTATACTCCGGTATTTTAATTTTTGGTTTAGCAGCGCCATTCCTTTTTCCAGCTTTTAAAGTTCAGTTATCAATACTATGTGTATTGATAGTTCTTGCCACTACTTGGAATATCCAAGGTGGTGAGATGGGTTATAATTCATTTGGAAATATTTTGTTCTATGGTCTTGGGATGTATCTTTGTGCATCGGTTCAAGTTGGAATGTTCTTTCCGTTAGCAGAATGGACAGAGAGTGGTGGTGAAAAAACATTTGTTCATACTCCTGCTCAATTTTTCCAGGGAATGGCGGTAGGGTTGATTGTTGCAGCTATAGTTCCAACCATTATTGCTGGTTTAATTGGATATTCAATTTTAGGTCTAAGAGGGCATTACTTTGCAATCTGTACATTGGGTTTAGGAGTTGCAGCAGGTGAAATTTCTGGAGGTATAGAAATTATTGGTGCAGGTCAAGGATTTACAACACCTCCATTTCCTGATGTTGGTAGTTTAGAAGCAAGAGGAGAGTTTTTTTATTTCTTAAGTTTCTTTACTTTAATTCTGACATTTATTGCAGTGCGTTCAATTTATTCAACGAGATTTAAATTAATACTTAATGCTATCAGAGACAATGAGGATAAAGCTGAAGCAATGGGTATTGAAACAATGAAATATAAAATTATTGGCTGGATGATCTCAGCTTTCTTTTGTGGATTGGCTGGTGGAATAATGGGTGGATTAGTTGGCTACATAGATTCTACAGACGTTGCTTTTGATGGAAGAGAGATGGGTGTATTCATGGTATTGATGGCAATACTTGGAGGAAAGGGAACACTTTGGGGTCCGATTATAGGTGCAACTATATTCCATATATTTAAAGAAGGTTTTTGGACGTTTTTTTTGGGTTGGCAGTATGTTGCGCTTGGAGTTTTGATTGTAGTAATTGTAATTTATTTCCCAGAGGGAATTATGGGATGGTTAAGAGAAAAATATCCAGAACGTTTCGGTGAAGTAGTTGATGAAAAAGATCGTAAAGCACAAGTAGAACTTAAATGAGTATTTTAGAAGTAAGCAATGTGAGTAAATCATTTGGTGGTGTCAAAGCTAATGTCGACATCTCAATGAATGTTGAAAAAGGTAAGATAGTTGGATTAATTGGGCCAAATGGTTCAGGAAAAACTACATTGTTTAATTCAATTGTAGGGACTTACCCAATAGATAATGGATCTATTAAATTTAATGGTAAAGAAGTTTCTGAGTTGCCAGTCCCAGTTATTGCTAAGTTAGGACTGCTAAGAACGTTTCAACAAACTAGAATTTATGGAAAACTTAATTGCATAGAAAATATGCTGATTAGTCATAAAGGTAGTGATGTAAATTTAATGAAAATATTTTCTAAAATTCCAAAAGAATTGACTGAAAAAGCAGAAAATCTATTAAATTTTGTAGGATTATATCAAAAAAGAAAGCTAAGAGCAGGAGACCTATCTTTTGGTCAGCAAAAATTATTAGAATTGGCAATGGCATTAATGAATGAACCAGAAATGTTACTGCTAGATGAGCCCACAGCTGGAATTAATCCAACTCTAATAAATGGTATTATTGATAGATTAATTAAAGTAAATCAAGATTTTGGAATAACACTTTTAGTGATTGAGCATAACATGAGAGTGATTATGCAATTAGCTGAAAATATTTTTTGTTTAGCTCATGGTAAAATGTTGGCTAATGGATCACCAGATGAAATTAAAAATGATAAACGTGTTATTGATGCGTATTTAGGAGCACAATAATGGCTAATCAATATGAAGTATTAGGAAAAGCTCCAACACCAGATGATTTAAAAAAATTATCTCCAAATGAAGTTCATTTAACTATTAAAAATTTAAACGCAGGTTATGGAAAAATGGAAATTTTGCATAACTTTGATTTATTTGTGAATAAAGCCCAGTCTTTGTGTTTGATTGGTCCTAATGGTGCAGGCAAATCTACAATTCTTCAT
Source organism: uncultured Pelagibacteraceae bacterium (assembly GCA_902538255.1). Taxonomy (GTDB): domain Bacteria; phylum Pseudomonadota; class Alphaproteobacteria; order Pelagibacterales; family Pelagibacteraceae; genus Pelagibacter. The sequence continues at coordinate 102,263 of CACBEJ010000002.1, forward strand.
TCAATATATGGTTTTACAAATATTTTTTCTGGCCAAATTGAACTTGAAGGAAAAGAAATTACAAATCTTACCCCAGCAGAAAAGTTAAAGTCAGTTGGTATAGCTTATATATTGCAGGATAACTCAGTATTTCCAGATATGACGGTAGAAGAAAATTTATTAATGGGAGGATACATAAAAGAAAAAACAGATGAGTCATTTGAAGAGGCTGAAAGAATTTTTGAAAAGTATGAAAGGCTAAGAAATAGAAGAAACCAACCTGCAAAAGTTTTATCTGGAGGTGAAAGAAGATTACTAGAAATATCAAGAGCTTTAGTTATGAAACCATCAGTACTTTTAGTAGATGAACCATCTATTGGACTTGAACCCAGATATATTGAAATGGTTTTTGAAATATTAAGAGATCTTCAGCAAAATGAAAAAAAAACAATCATTCTAGTTGAGCAAAATGCCAAAAAAGGATTAGAGTTTGCAGATATTGGATACGTTTTGGTATCTGGGCAAACTGCAATTGCAGGTAAAGGAGATGATTTACTTCAAAATCCTGATGTTGGTAGACTGTTCCTAGGTGGATGATGATTAAAAAAAATTTTTTCTTTAGAGGATATAGATCTATTTTTACTCATGATAGTCCAGCCATAGCTCTTACTTGTTGTTTTATAGCAATCGGAGCTCTATTTAAAAATTTAGGTTTTAATATTCAGGAAAGTATTTTTTCAACTGTTCTAACTTATGCTTTACCAGGCTCACTAGTAATGGCCGAGTCCATGTTAATCGGAGCATCTTTGTTAAATATTTTTTTGGCAGTATGGATTGTTAATGCAAGACTTTACCCTATGGCTGTATCTTTATTTCCGTTAATGATGCATAAAAGTCAACCTAAGTGGAAGTATTATTTTTCATGTCATTTCATTGCTATTTCCGCATGGCTAATCATGAAAAGCAATTATAAAAACATTCCAAAAAAACATAGAATTGATTATTGGATTGGTATTGGAAGTGCAACAGTAAGTGTGTCAGTAATTGGAACATTTTTAGGTTTCTCTTTTTCAGAACATTTGAATAAAGATATGATGTTGGGTTTAGCAATTCTTAATCCTGTTTATTTTCTATGTATGATGATTGGCGCATCAAAAACTATACCAGTAACTCTATCAGTTTTATTTGGAACTATATTGGGACCAATTATTTATTTACTCTCACCAGAGTGGTCAATTTTGATAGCAGGTATAATTGGTGGAACCTTAGCTTATCTAGTAGGAGAGCACAGTGTCAGCTAATATTGTTTACGCAATCCTTGTTACGTCTTTAGCAACATTTTTGTCTAGATTTTTGGGTGCTCTAACATCTGAGGGTATAAAAGAAACTTCCAAGCTTTTTAAGTGGTTTAATTGTTTAGCCTATGCAACCTTGGCAGCACTAATAGCTAGAACTATAATTTTTCCTGCTGGTGTTTTGGTAGATGCTAGTTATTACAGTAGATCAATTGTTGTGTTTTTGTCCTTGTTTGTTTTTTTTATTTCTAAGAAAAACTTTGTTTATCCAACAATTTTCTCAGCTATTTGTATGGCAATAATTAACAATTATATCTGATTAAATTGATTAATAAAATAAGGTAAAATAAAATTTGGAATGCAAAAAATTACAGGTATAGACATTCAAAAACACAATAAATCAAATAGGATTATAAAAATTAGTTTAGAGAATGACATAATAGATAAATTAATTTTCCCTTTTAATAAATTTGATTTAACAGCATTAGAGTTAAAACCATTTACAAGATTTACTTTAGCCAAAAGTTTAGATGATTTAACAAATAATAAATTAAGCGAATTAATGAACTCAATTATTAGAGATAGATCTACAGGTTGCTTTATTATTGGACCAAAAAATATAACCGCAAAAATTAATGATACATTTTTAGTTAAATTATCAACTGCAATAGCTCATCTAATTGGTGTACCTAACCATGATGCCATGGCAGGAAAATATTATGCTCGTTTTCATGTTAAGCATGAAGATACTAGCGACTCTTACTTAAGAAAGGCTTATAGGAATATGGATCTTCATACAGATGGGACATATGTGAAAGATGTAACCGATTGGTTAATTATGACAAAAATTGATGAGCAAAATGTTGAAGGTGGTGAAACAGCTATGTTACACCTTGATGACTGGGAGCATTGTGATGATTTATATAATGATCCAGTTGGGAGACAAAATTTTGTTTGGGGGTCACCAAAAAGTAAAAATATTGATTACAAGGTAGAGCACCCAGTCTTTTCGACTGATAAAGAGGGAAGACCAACTATATCTTATATAGATCAATTTCCAGAACCTCAAAATATGGATCAAGGAAATTTTTTACAAAGATTGTCTGATGGATTAGAGGAAAGTAAAAATAAAATAATTACAAAATTACCTATTGGATTCTCTGTGATTGCAAATAATTATTTCTGGCTTCATGGAAGAAAACCTTTTAAAGAAAACAAGGAATTAAGCAGAGAATTACTAAGAATTAGAGGTTCTTTTTTTGTTAATTAATTCAATATAATCAATATAAAGTATCCAAAATTATGAATTTAGGTTTTATTGGTACTGGAAAAATTGCAGCTTCAGTAATTACTGGAATATGTAAATCAAAAATTTCCTATAAGAAAATTATTATTTCTCCAAGAAATAAAAAAATAGCTCTTAGGTTAAAAAGAAAGTTTAAAAAAATAATTATTGCCAAGGATAATCAACAAATTTTAGATCAATCTAATTGGGTATTTTTATCCGTTACACCTACTGTTGGTGAAAAAATTATTAAAGATTTAAAATTTAAATCGACCCAAACAGTTGTTAGTTTTATTTCAACAATTACTTTATTTCAATTAAAGAAAGCAATTAAAGTAAAAGCAAAAATTGTAAGAGCAATACCTCTACCTCCAATTTCATTAAAGAGAGGTCCAGTGCCTATTTGCCCTCCCAATTCAAAAGTTAAAGCATTTTTTAATAATTTGGGCACAACTGTAGAAATTAAAAACGAAAAATCATCTATAAATTTTTGGTCAACATCTGGCATGATGGCACCTTTTTATGAGATGTTGAGAGTAATGACTGATTGGTTGGTAAAAAGAGGAGTAAAAAGAAATAATGCTCAAAAATATATTACTTCTTTATTTTTAGCTTTATCTGAAGATGCTGTAGTAAATTCAAAAGAAAATTTAAAGAATTTAGTAAAAGAGTCTCAAACCCCAAAAGGGTTAAATGAACAAGGTGTGAAAGAATTAACTAAAGCTGGATTTTATAGATCTCTAGAAAAAACATTAAATAGCATTCACAGAAGACTTAACAAATAAATCAAATGTCTGAAAATATTTTAGAGATTAATAATTTAAGTAAATATTTTGGTGGATTAGCTGCAGTTTCAGATTGTTCAATAAAAGTTAAAAGAGGAACTATCACTGGTATCATTGGGCCAAATGGATCTGGTAAAACAACTTTATTTAATTTAATTGCTGGAAACCTAAAATCCTCTGGTGGCAATGTTGTCTTTGATGATGAAAATATTACTGATGTTCCATCTTATGAATTATTTTCTAAAGGGTTGTTAAGAACATTTCAAATTGCACATGAGTTTTCAAATTTATCTGTTTTAGAAAATTTAATGATGGTTCCAGGAAATCAATCTGGAGAAAAAATAATGACAGCATTATTTAAACCAGGTTTAGTTGCACAAGAAGAGGCTGTGGTTAAAGAGAAAGCGAAAGAAGTTGTTGAATTTTTAAATTTAGGACATTTATCAAATGAGCTCGCTGGAAATCTTTCAGGTGGACAAAAGAAATTATTAGAACTTGGAAGAACCATGATGGTTGATGCAAAATTAGTATTATTAGATGAAGTAGGGGCTGGAGTTAACAGGACTTTGTTAAAAGATCTTGGAACTGCAATAGAAAAGTTAAATAAAGAAAAAGGTTATACTTTTTGTATGATTGAACATGATATGGATTTTATTGGAAGATTGTGTGATCCAGTGATTGTTATGGCTGAGGGGTCAGTATTATTTGAAGGAAGTGTTGAAGAAGCAAAAAAAGATGAGAAAGTTATCGAAAGCTATCTTGGAAGAGGATCAAAATTAAAGGATACAAACTAATGGCATATTTTGAAGGAATAGAAATGACAGGTGGTTATGGTAATGGTCCTGACATTATTAGTTCGTGTTCAGTAAATGTAAATAAGGGTGAAATAGTTTCTATTTTAGGTCCTAATGGAGCTGGCAAATCAACTGCCATGAAAGCAATGTTGGGCTTGTTGAATTTAAAGTCTGGATCAGTAAAGATTGATGGTAAAGATATTTCAAAATTATCTCCTCAAGATCGAGTTAAGCAAGGTATTTCTTTTGTGCCACAGACTAAAAATGTTTTTGCAGGGATGACTGTTGAAGAAAATTTAGAAATGGGTGCATTTCTTGTAGAGGATGAAATCAAAAATATAATTGAGGAAATTTATGAATTATTTCCAATTTTAAGAGAGAAAAGAAATCAGTTGGTTGGTGAACTTTCTGGAGGTCAAAGACAACAAGTAGCTCTAGGTCGAGCTTTAATGATTAAACCCACTGTTTTAATGTTAGACGAGCCAACTGCCGGTGTATCGCCAATTGTGATGGACGAATTATTTGATCATATTGTAAAAGTAAAAAGAACAAACGTTGCAATCTTAATGGTAGAACAAAATGCAAAACAAGCCTTAAGCATTTCAGATAGAGGCTACGTGCTAGTTACTGGAGAAAATCGTTATTCAGGAACTGGAAAAGAATTATTAGACGATCCAAGAGTAAGAAGCTCTTTTTTGGGAGGGTAATATGGATTTTGTAAATGCAATAATTCTTTTATTAAATTATATATTTATTCCTGCATTAACTTATGGTTCTCAGTTAGCATTAGGTGCAATATTTGTAACATTAATCTATGGAATTTTAAGATTTGCAAACTTTGCGACTGGTGACATGATGTCTTTTGGAACCATGATGACAATATTGTTTACATGGTATTTTCAATCTTTAGGTGTTTCTTTAGGTGTTTTACCTACTGCTTTATTGGCTATTCCATTTGGAATAATTTTCATGATTTTTTACATGCTTTTAATAGATAAGTTTGTCTTTAAGTATTATAGAAATCAAAAAAGCCCCCCAGTTCAATTTGCAATGGTGAGTATTGGAGTAATGTTTGTAACACAAGCAGTGGTAAGAATTATTATTGGACCTGGTGACAGAAGATTTTTTGATGGTGAAAAATTTATTATTAAAGCTCGTGAATTTAAGGAGATGACAGGTTTAAATGAAGGTCTTGCATTGAAATCAACTCAAGTGATAACCATTTTTGTAACAATAGTTTTAGTCTCTTTATTGTTTTGGTTTTTAAATAGAACAAAAACTGGAAAAAGTATGAAAGCTTATTCTGATAATGAAGATCTTGCTTTGTTGTCAGGTATTGATCCAAAAAAAATAGTTTTAGTTACTTGGGTTATTGCTGGAATTTTAGCTACAATAGGCGGTGCTTTGTACGGTTTGGATAAAAGTTTTAAACCATTTACTTATTTTAATAACATGCTTCCTATTTTTGCTGCTGCAATTGTTGGAGGAATTGGAAATCCATTTGGAGCTTTTTTAGGTGGATATGTAATTGCTTTTTCTGAAATATTGCTCACTTACGCATATAAAAAATTCTTTATGTATATTTTACCAGAAAGTATGGAGCCAAGTAGTTTGGTTCAGTTATTATCCACAGATTATAAGTTTGCAGTCTCGTTTTCTATTCTTGTAATTGTTTTAATTTATCGACCTTCAGGAATATTTAAGGGGAAAGTATTGTGAGAAAAAACCTAAATGTAATTGCAGCATACAGTGTCATGATGGTACTCATTCTGATGGTTGGTATATTTCAGTCTTGGAACATAGCGTTATCAATATTTAATCTTTGTTTAATTTCTGCAGTTATGACAATGGGTGCGAATATTCAATGGGGATATGCTGGTTTAATTAATTTTGGAATTATGGGTTATACAGCTTTAGGTGGATTAGCTGCGGTATTAATATCTGTAGATCCTGTCCAAGAAGCTTGGAGGGCTGGAGGTTTCGACATTATAATGTCGTTGTGGCTGATAGTAGTAATGGTATTAGTTATACGCTTTGTTTTAAAAAGATTTGAAAAATCAAATATAAGAACGTACAGCATTGCTGCAATAATAATTTCAGGTATTTTACTTATCAGATTTTCTGCAGAGCCAGGCATAGAGGCAATTGAAGCAGTAGATCCAGCTAAAACTGGTTTCTTAGGAGGATTTGGATTACCAATTATATTTTCATGGATAGTAGGAGCACTTTTTGCTGGTGGTTTAGCTTTTATAGTTGGAAAAGTTGCGCTTGGTCTTAGAGCAGATTATTTAGCTATCGCAACACTTCTTATTTCTGAAATTGTTATTGCAATTATTAAACATGAAGACTGGCTTACAAGAGGAGTCAAAAATGTTATTGGCTTAAAAAGACCTGCACCTTATGAAGTAGATCTTCAAACAACTGATTGGTTTATTAAATTAGTTGAAAAGTTTAATTCAGGAAAATTAAGTGTAATTGAGAATTTAGCTGATAGACAAGCTGCTTTAAATCAACTTGTTATTGAAGGCTCTTCAGTATTTGTAAAACTGTGTTATTCAGGATTATTTTTAGTAGTAGTAATCATTCTTTTAATTTTAACTCAAAAGGCTCTTTATTCTCCATGGGGAAGAATGATGAGGGCAATTAGAGACAATGAGGAAGCTGCAAATGCAATGGGTAAAAATGTTGTTAAACAACATTTACTAATTTTTATTTTAGGCTCAGCAATTGTTGGAATTGCGGGTGCAATGCTTGTTACACAAGATGGTTTATTTACACCGGGAAGTTATAGACCTATGAGATATACGTTTTTGATTTGGGTGATGGTAATTGTTGGAGGAAGTGGAAATAATTTTGGAGCAATTTTAGGAGGATTTGTTGTTTGGTTTTTATGGATAGAAGCTGCACCAATATCATTATTCTTAATAAACTTTTTCACTGCGGGAATTCCTGAAACAAATGCACTTAAAGCTCATTTAATTGAAAGCGTTCCTTATTTCAGATTTTTACTAATGGGATTAGGATTGTTGTTTATAATGAGGTATAGACCTAAAGGTATACTTCCTGAAAAAATAGAAATAAAGTAAACGTAATGAAATATATTATATTAGGTGCTGCTGCTGCTTGGGCTTTGTATATGGCTGATAAGTATTTATTCTTTTAATGAATAAAAATCTTTCGTTACTTATATTAAGCCAGATTTTTGCTTTTACAGCTGCCCCAGTCACTGTTTTTTTAAGCGGTATAATTGGTTCAAAATTTAGTCCAATAAATACTTTAGCAACTCTTCCAATGGCTTTGTCAGTAGTCGGAATTGCGTTATTTGCTTTTTTTGCTGCAAAGTTAATGAGTATAATTGGACGGAAATTGGGATTCATTTACGCATCAGTAGGTACATGTTTTGCATCTCTTTTAACTGCATACTCTATAATTATAGAAAGTTTTGTCTTATATAATTTAGGATGCTTTTTAATTGGTGGAGGAATAGCTTTTAGCCATCAATATCGTTTTGCAGCAGTCGAGGTTGTAGATAAGGATTATGCACCAAAAGCAATTTCTATCATTTTGTTAGCAGGAATAGGTTCGGCATTTATTGGTCCAAACATTGCAAACATTTCGAAAGAATTAATTTCAGATCATATGTATGCAGGTTCTTATCTTGCACTTGCCATTTTATCTATCTCATCAACAATATTTTTAATTTTTTATCAGGAACCAAAAACGATATCTAGTAATCAATATAAAACAGGAAGAAGTTTTTTTGAGCTTATCTCACAACCTAGATTTCTACAGGCACTGATAGCTTCAGCTTTTGCGTATGCAGTAATGACTTTTTTAATGACAGCAACTCCCATAAGTATGCATTTGATGGAGAAAATAAGTTTATCCAAGACTGGATTTGTTATTCAGCTTCATATAGCAGCCATGTTTTTACCTTCATTAATTACTGGAAATTTAATTAAAAGGTTTGGTCATAGTAAAATTATGCATATGGGAGTTTTATTATTTTTAATCACAATAATTACTAGTTTGTTTGAACAAAATTTTATTAATTATATGATTGCTCTTATTTTTCTAGGGCTAGGATGGAATTTTTTATTTATATCAGGAACAAGTTTACTTGTTTTGTGTTATAGAGAAGAGGAGAAATTTAGAGCTCAAGGATATAATGATTTAATTGTTTATTCTATACAAGCAGCAGCGAGTTTGTCTGCTGGGGTGTTTCTAAGCTTAACTAGCTGGAAAAATATGAATTTAATTTGTTTGATTTTTCTAATTATCATAGCGCTATCTACCATAAGAGCTGACTTAAAAAAAAACCCCAGTAATTAAATTACTGGGGTTTTTTGAATTAAGATAAAAAATTATCTTTGTTTTTTAGTTTTGAATTTTCCACCTTTAATTTCTTGTTCTAAGAAAGAACCTTCAGCTTCACCAACACTAGTAAATGTTACTCCAGTAGCACCTTCGTAATTAATCTTTTTACCTTTTGCTAGTAAGTCTAAACCTTTCTTAAGTTCACCTGGATAAATTTTAGTTCCAGGAGCATTAGCAACATCCATTACATTTTTTGCAATTGATGCTCTGTCAGCAGAGTTACCTGCTTGCATTGCAAGAATGATTAAAGCAGCTGCATCGTAAGATTCACCTGTGTAAGGACCAGAAGCTTCTACACCTCCAGCTTTTGCAACTTCAGCAAATATACCTGCACCTTTACCAGTAGAACCTGGTAATGATCCAAATGATTTGCTTAGATCTTTTCCGAATGCATCAACTAAAGATTGACCAATCATACCATCTGATAAAATAAATCTATCAAACGCACCAGAGTCTAAAGAAGCTTGAATAATTCCTTTTCCTCCTTGGTCAAGATAACCAATAACTGCTACAGCATCACCACCAGCAGAAGCAAGAGTTGCTACTTCAGATGAGTAATCTGCTTTTCCATCTTCGTGAGCAGTTACAGTTGTAACTTTAATACCATGAGCTTCAACTGCCGCTTTGTAAACATCAGCTAAACCTTTACCATAGTCATTGTTAGTATAAGTGATTGCAACACTTTTTACTTTTCTGTCTTTAGTTATATCAGCTAAAATTTGACCACCTCTAGCATCTGATGGAGCAGTTCTAAAGAAATACCCTTTGTCATCTAGAGTTGTTAATCCTGGAGAAGTAGCTGAAGGTGAAATCATTACTACACCATTTGGTACAGCAACGTTAGTTGCAATAGCACCAGTTACACCTGAACAGTCTGCTCCCATAATTGCAGCTACACCACCTGAAATTAAACCTTCAGCTGCAGCTGTTGCCGCTGCTGAGTCAACACAAGTTGAGTCTGCTCTTACTGGCTCAATTTTTTTTCCACCTAATAGTGAACCTGAATCAGATGCTTCTTTAAATGCAAGCTCTGCAGATGCAGCCATAGCTGGAGTTAGAGATTCAATAGGACCAGTGAATCCTAAGATTATCCCCATTTTAATCGAATGTCCGTCTGCCATTACATTTGAACCAAAACTTGATACAAACATAAATACAGCGATAAATAGTTTTCTCATTATCTTCCTCTATATTGTTAACAATTTATAAAAGACCAATTTAAGTATGAATATTATTAATATTCAATGACAAAATTATCCTATTTTAGACAGTTAATTGACGCTGAAAATTACCTGATTGAGAAGGGGTCTAAAGAAGGTTCATCAGATGTATAGTACCAAGTTGTTTTTACTCTTGTATAGTCTTTAATCGAGTCAATTCCTGCTTCTTTTCCATATCCACTATCTTTAATGCCTCCAAATGGTGCAGATGGTGAAATTAATCGATAAGTGTTAACAAATGTTATTCCTGCCCTAATTGCTTTAGAAACTCTCATGCCTCTAGATAAATTGCTTGTATAAACTCCAGAAGATAATCCATATTGGTTATCATTCATTTTAGAAATTACTTCTTCTTCCGTATCAAATTTCATAACCGATAATACAGGTCCAAATAATTCGTTTTCTGCTACAGGCAGATTATGATTGTCACATTCAATAATTGTTGGGGGAAAGTAATACCCTTTATTTGAGAAAGAATGTCTTTCACCTCCACACTTAATTTTTCCGCCTTGATCAATTGTCTCTTTAATATTTTTTTCTATTACCTCTAATTGTTTAAAATTACTTAAAGGACCCATCTCTGTTTCTGGATCCATTGGTGCTCCAATTTTTATTTTTGATGCACGATTTGAAAGCTTATTTAAAAATTCATCGTAAATTCCTTTTTGCAAATAAAGTCTTGATCCTGCTATACAACTTTGTCCACTTGCACCAAATATACCTGCAGTAATTCCATTTATTGCATTTTCTTGTTCTGCATCATCAAAGACTGCAACTGGACTTTTTCCACCTAATTCTAAGCTTACTTCTGATAAATTTTCTGCTGAGTTTTTAATTATATGTCTTGCTGTTTCAGGACCACCAGTAAAAGCAACTTTTTCAACTAAGTTATGAGTAGTTAAACTTTTACCACAAGGATCTCCAAATCCTGTAATTACATTCACCACACCTTTAGGGATACCAGTTTTTTCAACTAATTTTGCAAATTCAAACAAAACAGCAGGTGCAAGTTCTGAAGATTTAATTACCACTGTATTACCCATTGCAAGTGCAGGTGCTATTTTAGTTGCGGTTAAAAACATTTGTGAATTCCATGGAATGATTGCAGCTATAACTCCTATAGGTATTCTTGTTGTTATTGCTTGAACATTTGGCTTATCGATTGGCAAAACCGTACCTTCAACTTTATCTGCCAAGCCTGCATAATAGTCGTAGTATTCTGCTATATAAACTGCTTGTTTTTTTGTTTCTCTGTAAAGTTTTCCAGTATCAATTGTTTCTATTTCTCCTAGCATTTCTGCATTTTCTCTTAGTTGATTTCCAATAGCTCTTAAATATCTAGCTCTTTCTCTGGGAAGTAGTTTTGGCCATTCACCTTCGAATGCTTTTTGAGCAGCTTTTACTGCATTATCAACATCTTTAGCACTTGCTTCTGGAACAACTGCCCATGGCTCATTATGTTCTGGATTTAGAGTTTCAAATGTTCTTTTACTTTCAGAGTCAACCCACTCTCCATTAATAAACATTTTATATTGTTTAAGTTTACTCATCTGATCCAATAAAATTTTCGATAGTTAAATTTACATCATCAGCACACTCAATACCACAAAGATGTTTTCCATCTTTAATGATCTTTAATTGACTTTTAGAGATTAAAGCATTCAATTCTTGAGACATTTTTACAGTTGAGCCAATATCGTATTCACCTGTCACAACTAGCGTATTAGCTTTAATTTTATTAAAATCTTCATCATTTTTATGATTAACGAATAGCTCGTAAACCTTTAGAAAATTATTCATGTTATTTGCAGATAAAATTGAACTTATTTTTTGATATATTTCTGGATTATTTTCTAAATATTTATCAGTAAACCACCTCTTTAAAGCTTGCTTTGAAAGTTTTAAATCTTGCTTTGCCTGTTCAAACCTTCGATTAACAATTTTTTGTTGTTCTTCGGTTCTTTTATAAATAGAACACAAAAGAGATAATGTCTGTAAACGTTCATTATGTTTAATTGCAAAATTTCGTGCAATTAAAGACCCTATAGAGAAACCTACAAGATGTATTTTTTTTATTTTAAGATGGTCCAAAAGCTCGATAAGTTGTTTAGAAAAATCATCAAAACTTATTTCACCTTCTTCTAATGGTGATCTTCCATGACCTAAAATGTCGTAAGCAATATTTGAATGATAATTAAAAAATTCAAGCTGAGGTTGCCAAATTTCATGAGTTAGACCAACACCATGCACAAATACTATTGGGACTTCTTGATATTTTTTATTGAATAAGTAATAGGTTCCTGAGGCAGTAGTTCCTGTAATCATCAAGAATTATTTTGGCTCAATGCCCATTTCTTTCATATCTTGATATCTGTCACCAGTTCTTGCATGTGCTCTACCACTTGATGCCCCACCAATTGCAATAACCACCTCGTCATCAAAAGGTGCATCATGAATAGTAAATTCATGAGTTAGGTAATATGGTCTCAATCCAGAGTCTGTTTTATGCATCATAGGAATTGCAATCTTTGATCCAGCTGGTCCTCTTGTGTTTGTAAAACTTAAATATGAAGTTCCACCCACCGCATCTCTAAATTTATTTCCAAACCTTAAAGTATGAATAAAAGCTGAAGCATGTTCTATTTCACCGTTCAGTCCAACTACACCTGCCTTACCATATGCTAATATTTTTTCAGGTGATCCTATTTCTTTTATCAATTCCGGAACAAGTAAATCACCTAGCTTTGGTGCAAGATCTAAAATAGTTGGTCTGAGATCTTCAACAAAACCCTGACCATGCCATGGATTTTTAAAAACTGCTGCTACTGATACCATTAAAACTGGTTCTTTCGCTTCTTTACCACCTTCAATAAAAGTTTTGTCTACAAATTTTGTAAATTTTCTTAATTCTAATTTCATTTTTTTACTCTATGTTTGAAACTATCTCTTCTAAAACTGTATAATGCTTTTGGATCTACATCAACATCAATCACAGATGGCTTATTTGATTTAATTGCTGCTCTTACAGCTTCACAAATCTCAGAAATTTTTTTAACTTTAAAACCTTTTGCACCATAAAGTTCCGCAACTTTATCAAAGGATGGACTGGTAATATCCGCACCTAAATATCTTTTTCCAAAAAAATCTTTTTGATAAGCTTTTTCAGCACCCCAACTTTTATTGTTCATCACAATAGTTGTAGTATTAATTCCATATTCAACAGCAGTGCTCAATTCAGATATTGTCATGCCAAAACCCCCATCACCCATAAGACTAACGACTGTTTTTTTTGGTTTTGCAACCTTGACTCCAAGACCACATGCAAATGAAAAACCAACTAAACCAAAATCCAATGGAGTAAATAATGAAGGAGGATCATAATATTCTAAAGCATCTGTAGCCTGCAAACATAACGTTCCAGCATCTAGAGTAATTGCTGAGTTTCTTGGTAGCACTTTTCTTAATTGTTTAAATAGTCCTTTTGGTTGTATAGGAAAATTTGGACCCAAATTTTCTTTATTTCTATTTATCAAATATTCTTTTCTCTCTTGTAAATAAGAGTTAGTCCAATCTTTAACATTTAATTTAATTTTCTCTTTTTTAACCTCTTCGTAAAGTTGTTTAGTTGCAGTCGCAGCATCCGCATGTATCTTTACTTTTACAGGAAAATATTTTCCAAGCATTGTTTTTTCTAGTTCAATTTGAATTATCTTTGCTTTTTTATTTATATTTTCATAGGAGTAAAAAGTTGAATTAAATCCTAAACGTGTTCCAATTGCTAAAATGATATCTGCATTTTTAACTAATCTTGATGCTACAGGATTTCCTCTAGGACCCATTTGTCCCGCATTTAATTTATGACCAAAAGGAATTGCATCTCCATGACCCGCTGCTGTAACAATAGGTAGGTTGCATAGTTCAGCTAACTTAATTACCTCTTTGTATTTAGAATTATACTTAATTCCTGCTCCAACAATAATTACCGAACATTTTGAAGATCCGATTAATTTTGCAGCTTTTTTGATATTTTCCTTATTTCCTTTTTGTTTGCTTACATTTGTGAACGATGGTTTTTTAGTATTGATATTATAATTGTTTGAAGCTGCTAATATATTTCTTGGTAAATTTACACAAACAGGTCCTTTTCTAGGTTTCATTGCCAAACTAAAAGCATCACTCATAATTATTGGAATTATTTTTGAATTTTTTATAGTCCAAGTTTTTTTTGTAATAGGTGTAAACAAAGACTGTTGATCTAAACCCTGAAATGCATCTTCCATTTTATCTTTAGTTGAATAAGAACCCGCAATTGCAACAACGGGAGAAAAGGCTGCTTTTGCTTGAGCAACTCCTGTAACTAAATTAGTAGCACCAGGTCCGTTTTGGCCTGCAATAATTACCCCAGGTTTATTTGAGGCTCTTGCATAACCATCAGCCATATGTGTGCCAGTTCTTTCATCTCTGACACCAATAAATTTTATACTTTTCTCATGATAAAGAGCATCAAACATTTCCATTGTTGCTGAACCAATAAGTCCAAAAACATGTTTTACTCTTTCTTTTTTTAATGATTGAACAGCAGCTTGTCCACCGCTAATTCTTTTTCGTTTTTTATTCACGAAACTTTTTTTACTTCAGTATCAAAATCATCTTGGAAGTGAGGCATAACTTTTTCTGTAAAGAGTTTTATACTTTTCATACAATCTTTATGCTTCACACCTGGAAAATTAGACCAAACTTGTAAATTTTGTAAATTGAGTTCAGATTTTAATTCATGAATTTTATCAATCACATATTCTGGTGTTCCAAATAACATATTTCTTTTATGTAAAAATTCATAATTTAATAAATCCAATTTACCTTTTGTCTCTGGTAATTCTTCACCTGGATCCATATGATTTCCTAAACCTCTCCAATGACAAACCCATCTCATATAATTTACCATATGTTCACCAGCTTTCTCTTTTGCTTCTTCCATCGTATCTGCAACGAACATATCTCTTACAAGAGACACCCCTTCTCCAAGGGGTATATTTTTCTTTGTTACTTCTGATCTTTTGTTTTTATAAGCTTCAAACTTTGGCTTCAAAGCTTTTACTGTTGGTATCCACATGATAACATTGATATTATTTTCAGCAGCCCACTCAATCGATCTAATTCCATCAACTACTTGATGAATTGGAGGGTGTGGCTGTTGATATGGTTGAGGAACAACACTAATTTTTTTCATAGTACTGTCTTCCATATTCATAAATTCTTCACTAGGAGGACTCATATCATGCTGCCAAACATAATTTGGGGATGGATAAGTATAAAATTCTCCTTGGTGACTGAAAAATTTTTCACTCCATGCTTTCTTCAATACTTCTAAAGTCTCAGCAAATAATCTAAAATTTTTAGCCTGATCTTTTAAGTCAGCTTCTTTATTTAGGTTAATTGCTTCTCTTCCATAAATTCCTCTTGCCACACCTACTTCAACTCTTCCTTTAGAAAGCTGATCTAGTGTAGCTATATCTTCAGCTAATCTTATTGGATTATGAAAAGTAATAACGTTTGCAGCTTGGCCTATTCTAATATTTTTTGTTCTTGCAGCTGCATCTGCACCCATCATTAATGGATTTGTACAAGACTCCATTCCCTCGTGATTGAAGTGATGTTCTGTAAACCAAATTGAATTCCATTTGTTTTGATCACAGTATTCTGTGATTTCTTTAGTTTCATCTAATAATTGATGATAAGGTTTGTGTGTCCAGTTTGTGGTATTACAAAAATAACCAAATTTCATAAAGCCTCCTTTAAAAGTTAATTTAAAGACGACCGATCCCACTTTCGTAAATCTATGAATTTATCGACGAGTTATGTATCGCTTTATAATTAAACTTTATTATTACTAACGTTGATATTCAATAAATTTCTTTAAGGATTTATTAAGAAATTTCTCATAAATTTGACCATTATTTTTGAATTTACTTCCATTTAAAAATGATTGGTTCATTTTGAAATCATAGGAAGGTTCAAAGAAAAAAGGAACAGATAGTCTCTTACTTTTATTCCACAAAACCCTGTGATTAGTTGCTTTAAATTTGCCTTTGCTTAGAAACTCTAATGCTCTTCCTGTATTTACCACTAAAGCTTTTTTGTTGAATGGCACATCATACCATTGTTTGTTTTTTCTATTTTGCACTTGTAATCCACCTTTTCTATCTTGATAGAGAACTGTAAATATTCCACTATCAACATGTGTTTCACATCCAAGCGCTACTCCATCTTGTTTTGATATTTCTACTGGTTTAGTTTGATTTGGGTAATAATTAAATCTTAATGTGCTTAAAGTTTTTAATCTTGAAAAAGCTACAGTAGAAATCTCAGGATTTTTTTTATTAAGTTTTATTAAACTTTTAAACAATATTTCACTCAATCTATAAATGTTATCAAAATATTTGTTTAGAATTTTAATTGAGCTTTTATTAAAACACATGCCTAGATTAATAAACTCTATGTATTGATTTTTGAGATTTGAGGAATAATTTTTAGTTACTTTTAAATCACCTATATCAAGACCTTCTTTTCCATTAACATCATTAGGAAAATATCCTCTGTATAAATTTTTATTTTTTTTATTCCATTTTTTAGGTGCTAATCTTCTTTTCGTGCTGTCTGGTAAATTAAAAAATTTATTAGCAACTTCACATGTTTTTTTTATTTCTTTCTGATTAATTCCATGTCCAGTAATTTGAAAAAATCCTACATTAACACAAGCTTTTTCAATTTCTTTAATTGTTTTAAATGCATTTTGAGTTTCAAAATTATTTTTTATTAAAGATGAGATATTAATTGTTGGTATAAAGTTCTTGCTCATCTTCTAGCCGGTGTTTCTGTTGCAATAAATTGATCTCTAACTCTCTCTCTCATATAAATATAAATTCCAGCTGCTATAATACACGCAACACCAATAAATGTTCTGGTCGTTGGTACCTCATTAAATAAAAAGTAGCCAGGTATCATAGACATAATTATTAATGAGTACTCAAACAAAGAAACAACAGATGGTGATGCAACTATGTATGCTGAAAAAATACAAACAAAAGCTATTGATGCAGCAAAACCAAAAAATAAAATAAATTTCCATGTATATTCAATATTTGAAAACCATTCTCTAAAGATGAATTGTATTGTTGGATCAAAGTTTGAATTATTAAGCTGACCACTTCCCATAAAAAAATACAAAATTACACACAGCAATATTGCAATTAGATAAAAGTAATATAGTTGGGTGTTAACATCATCTTTATCGGATGTATATTTAGTGATTGTCATAGAGGCCGCATAACAAAATGCACAAAAAACTGGCAAAAGACTTCGATATTCAAAGTCTGAAAAATTTGGATTTAGGACTATAAAGACGCCAACAAAACCAAAAATAATTGCTGACCACCTTCTAATACCAATAGTTTCTTTTAAAAATAACTTTGCAAATATTGATACGAAAAAAGGGGAAGAAAAAAATAGAGCATTTGCTGTTGCTAAAGGCATAAAAGTTAATGAGATAAAAAAAGCAGAAAAAGCAATAAAATGTAAAACTACTCTTAGTATTGTTAAAAAAGGATAGTGAGTTTTAAGAGAAACTTTTTGTTTTCTGAATTTTATGTAACCAAAAAGCAAAATTGCTGCAACAAAATATCTTCCAAAAAATATTTCATATAAAGCTGCTTTTTCAAAAATAAATTTAATTAAAGCATCCTGCATTGCAAAAAATGTCATTGCAGTAATTATTAGAAGTATACCTTTTGAATTATTATTAGCGCTCATTATGCACCTATATCAAAAAAAAATTGTCTAGAATATTTAATTATTTCTTTAATTTAGAATAGAACAGAAGACCTTCGTTTGAAAATTTTGACTTATTTTCATCAATAAAATCTTTCATTAATTTTACTTTTTCTTCTTCAAATTCAGTGACTTTCCTTTTGCTTAAATCTATATATAGCGATATCCATTCCATAGAAGCCGAAAGTTTGTTAGTTTTTTGAGAAATCATTTCCATTTTTAAGTGTAATCTTTTTTTATCATGATCAAAATAAGTCAGATTAACATTAACTATTTCCCCCTCTTTAACCTCATTTAAATATTTAGTATTAGTTTCAACAACCATTGTACTTCTATGTAAATCTTTTGCTGCGGTTCCTCCCATTTTAAATTTTTCAAGAGCAACTTCCCATGCTTGATCAAAAACAAGCACATAATAAGCCATGTTCATATGATTGTTATAATCAACCCATTCTTTTTTGACTTCAAAAGTTTTTAATAACACTTTATGATCTTGTTAAAGAAGATTGTAATTCTTGGTTTGAAATGTATCCCTTCACATTTCCACTTTTATCAACCACTTCACAATTTGAATCAGAACAGACAATTTTTGGTAAAAAATCCTCAATAAATTCCTCTTCATTTACTTTTATTAAGTTTGATTTATCTATGTCATCTGCTTGATCAGCTGTTTTCATAATAATTTTTGCTTTAATAACTTTTGCTCTATTCACATCTTTAACAAAAGCTTTTACATAATCATCAGCAGGGTTCATAATGATTTCCTCAGGAGTTCCTACTTGAACCAATTTACCAGAATTTAATATTCCAATATGGTCTCCCAATCTTAATGATTCATCCAAATCGTGAGTAATAAATACAATTGTTTTTTTTAATTCTGCTTGAAGATCAATCAATTGTTTTTGCATATCACTTCTTATTAATGGGTCTAGAGCACTAAATGCTTCATCCATTAACATTATGTCTGTATCTGTCGCTAATGCTCGTGCTAAACCCACACGTTGTTGCATTCCTCCTGATAATTGAGCTGGGTATTGATTTTCAAAACCAGTTAGACCAACAGCATCAATTTTTTCCATTGAGATTTTATTTCTTTCATCTTCAGTTTTTCCTTGCATTTCTAGTCCATAACCAACATTTTGAATAACTGTCTTATGTGGGAATAAGCCAAATCTTTGAAATACCATACTCATTTTATGTCTTCTAAATTCAATAAGTTTATCTTTATCAAGCGACATTACATTCGTGCCCTCAACTAAAATTTCACCATCAGTTGGATCGATTAGTCTATTTAAATGTCTTATTAGTGTTGATTTTCCTGATCCTGATAAACCCATACAAACAAAGGTTTCTCCTTCTTCAATTTTAAGCGAAACATTATCTAATCCAACAGTATGACCAGTTTGTTCTAAAATTTCGTCTTTTGTTGCACCTTCTTTTACCATTGGCAGTACAGAGGAAGGGTTGTTTCCAAAAATTTTGTATACGTTGTTGATCTCAATTTTTGACATGATGTAATGTTCTAACAGTTACAATCATCATATGTAAAACAAATATTATACAACTTATAATTGTTTTAAGAAATAACAGTTGTATTTATTTGCTTTTGCTTATTTTTTAAATAAGAATTTTGTATATGGCGCAAACAGATAAAGATGTGCGACTAGAGTTGTCTGCTCTCTATAGAATTTTACATATGTATGGCATGACAGACCTTGCTAACCAATGTGCAGGGGCAAGATCTGCTGAAGATAAAAATTGTTCTTTCGTTCATCCATATGGAATGTTTTATGAAGAAATTACTGCTTCATCTTTAGTTAAAATTGATCAAAATGGAAAAAAATTAGATTCAGACGGACCTTGGTTAAATGACGGATGTATTAATCTTGCTCAATGGATTTTTAATAAAAGGAATGATGTAAATTTTTATGTTCACGGACATGCCAATGATGTGATGGCAGTTGGAGGTACCAAAGAAGGTTTGATGTATCTTTCTCAGGCCGCAGTTTATTTAAATCATCTTGTTGGATATATTGATTATGAATTTGTTGAGGATAAAGAATTTGGAAGCAAGTTTGAAAACCTAATTAGCAAACACGACATTTTGATTACAAGAAATCATGGATATTACACAGTAGGAAAAACTGCTGCAGAAGCATTTTTCAGAGCTTATTATCTAGAGCAAGCATGTTCAGTTCAGGTAAAAAACCTTGCAATGGGGTTAAACAAACATGAAATAGATAAACAGAAAGCCGCATATTTTTGGGAAAACATGAGTGACTCTGATGATTATAATTATGATGGAAAAACGGAGTGGGCTGCTTTATTAAGAAAACTAGAGAGAGAACATTCAAATTATAAAAATTAATGGAACAAAATTTTACAATTAAGAATATAACTAAAAATTCTACAAATTTAGAAGTTGACTGGAGTGATGGAAAAAAAAGTAAATTTAATTATTTATGGCTAAGAGACAATTGTCCAACTGCACATGATAAAGACTCACGTCATAGAATGTTTAATATTCTAAAAGTATCAAACAAAATTAATCCAAAAAAATTTTCAGTAAATAATGAAGGCAAGCTTGAAATTGAATGGAGTGAAGGTGACCACATAAGTTATTATGACCAAAATTGGTTAAGAGAAAACTGCTATACTATAAAAAATAATTTAGAATATAAATCTCCATATCAACTTTGGGACAACTCTTTACAAAATGATCTGAAGTCAATTGAGATTGAACATGATGAAATTATGAGTTCATATGAGGGACTTGTCAGATGGTTAGAGCTCTTACACCACACTGGAATTGCTATAGTAAAAAATGCTCCAACTGAAAATAATTCTGGCTTTAAAATTTTAAACAGAATTAGCCATACTAGAGAAACTTTTTTTAAAACACCTTTTGAAGTAATTAATATTCCTAAACCAAATAATTCTGCCTACACAGCACATGCCCTAAGAAATCATATGGATTTACCATGGTTTGAAACACCACCTGGTTATCAATTTCTTCATTGTTTAGTTAATTCTGCTATAGGAGGAGACTCATCCGCTGTAGATGGCTTTGCAGTTGCAGATTATTTAAGAAAAAATGAGAAAGAAATATTTGATACACTAGTAAACGTTCATTTAAAATTTAGAGACATGGATTATACACAAGAGTCTGTTAGAAGTTATTACGCACCCGCGATATCTCTAACAAAAGATAATGATTACCATGATATTCGGTTTAGCGTAGCAACTATGGATGCTTTAGACTGTCATCCTGATTTGATGGATAAAGTTTATAAAGCTCATCACCGATTTGGAAATTTACTTCATGACAATCAATTCCAGATTAAATTTAGATTAGGACCAGGTGATATTTTTTCTTTTAACAATAGAAGATTATTACACGGTAGAACTGAATATGATCCAAACTCAGGACATAGACATTTACAAGGTTATTACATGGATCGAGATGAAATTATTGGGAGACTAAGATATTTAAAAAATTCTGTTAACTCCAACCAGTAACATTTTTTACTTCAAGATATTCCTCAAGGCCCCAAACACCTCCTTCTCTCCCATTACCTGATTGTCTGTAACCACCAAATGGAGTTCCAGCATCTGCTCCATTTCCATTTATGTAAACACATCCAGATCTTAATTTTTTAGCAACTCTGTGTGCTTTTTCTTGGTCTTCAGTTTGCAAATAATTTCCAAGACCATAAGAAGTATCATTTACAATATTGATTGCCTCATCTTCGGTCTCAAATGGAATTATAGATAATACAGGGCCAAAAATTTCTTCTTTAGCAATTCTCATCTCATTAGTTACATCTGTAAATATAGTTGGTTTGATGAAGTATCCTTTGTTCAAACCGTTTGGTAACTCAGGTCCACCTGCTGCAAGAGTTGCGCCTTCAGAAATTCCACTTTCGATAAGATTTATAATTTTATCATATTGAATTTTAGAAATTACTGGCCCTATATGATCTCCCTTTTTTGAAGCATGATCTACTTTAATTTTGTTTGCTTCATCAACAGCTTCTTTAACAGCTCTTTCATAAATTGATTTTTCAACAAGCATCCTTGTTGGTGCATCACAAGATTGACCAGAATTGCTCATTACATTTCTAATACCGTCTCTTACTGCATCTTTATAACTATCAGCAAAAACAATATTTCCACCTTTTCCACCTAATTCAAGACAAACTCTTTTAATTGTTTCAGCAGCATTTTTTGAAATTAATCTTCCTGCTCTTGTTGAACCTGTAAAAGAAACCATATCAATTTCAGGGTGGCTTGAAATGTGGGTTCCCACTCCTGCACCGTCTCCATTTACCAAATTAAATACACCTTTTGGAAAACCTGCTTCATCAATCATTTCTGCAAATAGCATTCCAGAAATAGGAGCAATTTCTGATGGTTTTAAAATCATTGTACATCCAGTTGCGAATGCAGGAACGACTTTTAAAGCAATTTGATTAATTGGCCAATTCCACGGTGTGATTAAACCACAAACTCCAATTGGCTCATAATAGATATGATTATTTGATTTATTATCAAAGTGTTCATCAAATTTAAAATTTTTTAATCTTAAAATAAAATCATCTAAATGATCTTTCCCTGAAGCTGTTTGAACATCTGTTGCCCAATCCATTGGTGCACCCATTTCAAGAGAAATAGCCTCAGCCATTTCATTAAATCTTTTTTTATAAACTGATGATAATTTTTCAAGTAAACTGAGCCTTTCTTCCTTGCTAGTTTCTTTCCAAGTATTAAAGGCATTTTTTGCTGATTTGACAGCTAAATCTGTATCCTCTTTTGAACCTAAAGAAATAACAGCAAACGGATCTTCATTGCATGGATTAATGACTTCAAAATCATTTTTTTTTACTGGATCAACCCATTGACCATTAATGTAAAATTTTCTTTTATCTAACATTTTCTATCTTAACACATTAATTAAATTTCATATCCTTTTTCCTCAGGTTCACTATCAATTAACTGGTCAGGAAAACCATTAGCTCTAAAATTAATATTATTTAAATCCTCCATCCTTTTTACAATCATTGAAGACCAAGCTCTGGAACCATATTTTTTTTGACCATCTTTAAAAATTTCAACTATTTGTGGAGAAATTTCTAAAGGAGCGTTAAGTTTTTTTGCTAGATTATCAAATAGACCTGTATCCTTTAAAACTAAATCCATTGTAAAGTTTATATTATAAGATCCATTTAATATAACTTGGCTCTCAGTTTCATGTACAAATGAGTTACCAGAAGAAATAGCAATTCCTTTATAAGTTTTTGCCAAATCCAAATTAGATTTTTTTGCTACAGTCCAAGCTTCACCTAATGCAATTAAATGAACAGATGCTAGATAATTTGTAATTACTTTTAATACACTTGCTGTACCAAGCTCACCAGTGTGCAATATTTTTCTTCCCATTACAGTTAATGCAGGTAAAATTTTTTCAAATGCCTTTCTTTTCCCACCAACAAATATAGCAATATTGCCCGTTGCTGCTCTATGACATCCGCCACTCACAGGTCCATCCAAAGGGATAGCTTTTTTTTCTATTACTTTATCACCAAGTCTTTTAACCTCGTTTTCGTCTGTTGTGCTCATTTCTAGCCAAATTTTATTTTCTGATAGACCATTAAGAACTCCATCTTCGCTTTCCATAACTTCTGCAGAAATCTCAGGAGAAGGAAGAGAGGTAATGATTAAATTGGATTGTTCAGCTAATTCTTTTGGGGATTTTGCAACTTTAGCACCTAAGTCTTTTAAAGAATTTGTTAAATTTTCATCTAAATCTCTGACAGTAAGATCAAAGTTATTTCTTAACAAACTTCCAGCAAGTTTTCCTCCAACATTACCTAAACCAATAAATCCAATTTTCATTTTATTTCCCCCTTTTTTTTGTTTTTTGTAAATACAATTAAAATCACACCAACTATGATAATTGCACCACCTATAAATAATTCTGTTGTTGGTTTTTCACCTAAAAGAAATATAGCAGCTAGTAAACCTGTTGGGGGTATACCCATAGTAACAATAGGAAGTACTTTATAAAGTGGGTTGTTTTTTAAAACATAATAAAAACAACCATATGTAATTGGCTGCATGATAAAACCAATATAAATAGCAATAATCCAATGATCAAATTTTGCATATGTTAGATAATTAATTGTATTTCCATCAATTATTGCAGATAGCATTACTAAAGTTGGTCCAGAGAATAATGCTAACCAAGCAACTAAAGCTAAAGGATTTATTTCTTTACTTAAAGGTTTAACCATAACTTGACCCAGAGCCCATATAGCAGAGCCTAAAATTGTAAGTCCAATTCCAATAAACTTTCCATCTAAGTTAGGAGATCCAGTTAAAATATAAACACCAACAAATGCAACAGCTATACCTATTAAAGCTCTGATAGTTGGCTTCTCCTTAAGCATGAAGTAAGCAAAAATAACTCCAAACGGAACTTCCATCTGAACCAAAAGAACTGCTGAAGATGCATCAATTAAATCTAAACCAGTATATGTAATACTATATTGCAACGTATTAGCTACTAATGATGCAGCAAAAATTCTCTTTAAATATCCTTTTGGAGTTGGAAACCACCAAATTAATAATGAAGCAGCAAATGTAAATCTGATTCCCATTAAAAGAATAGGAGGGAAAGATTCAAAAGCTGGTTTAGCTATAACAAAACCAAAGCCTAAAAAAATAGGCACCAAGGATGCTACGAAAGTATCTTTTATATTCATACCTATTTTTTATATTAATGATTATTAAAGAACTTCTGATATATTCACCTTTTAAAATATGAATTCAACAAAAATAGATCCTAAATACATTACCAAATCTAATCCAAGAATTGGACTTATTGCGCTTGCGAGCGATTTTATGATTGAAAGAGATTTTATAAACGTCATTAAGGATAGAGAAGTCGATTTCTTTGTAAATCGTATCGAATGCTATAACCCACTAACAAAAGAAAATTTGATTAAAATGTCAAATAAAGTTACCGAGGTAACAAAAGATATATTACCTGATCAAGATATCGATTGTGTTGTTTATGGTTGTACATCTGGAACAATAGCTGCCGGTTATGAATCAATTGAGAAAAAAGTAAAAGCTGCAAAACCCATGGCGGAAGTTACAACTCCAAGTACTGCTGCAATCAAAGCTTTAAAGAAATTAAATATAAATAAAATAAGTCTATTTACACCTTATAGCAAAAAACTTAACGACGAAGTTTTGGAATATTTTAAAAGCGAAGGATTTGAAGTTACTTCAAATTCTTACTTTGATATAAAGGCTGATTATGATATCGGAAAAGTTGATCAGAATTATTTATATAATGTTCTATCTGAAATAGATTTAAATGGGGCAGAGGCACTCTTTGTTTCTTGTACAGCTTTACCAGTATTGCCAATTATTGATAAATTAGAAAAAAAATTAAATACTACAGTTTTATCTAGCAACCAGGCTTTGATTTGGGATACCCTTGTTAAAATAAATAAAAATAATTCTGTCGAAGGATTTGGTAAATTATTTAAAGAAAATTAATGCTTTTCACAAAACAAGAATACAAGCAGAGATTAAAAAAAGTTAAAAAAATGATGCAAGAAAAAGGCATCGAACTTTTAATCTCACATGACACTAACAATATGAATTACCTAACAGGTTACGATGCTTGGTCTTTTTATTATGCACAATGTGCAATTGTTCATATAGATGAAGATGAGCCTTTATGTTTTGTAAGGGCTCAAGATGCAGGTGGTGCATATATTAAAACTTATTTAAAGGATGAGAATATTTTAGTTTATGACGAAAATTATATTCACACATGGCCAAAACATCCTTATGACAACCTAGTAGAAATTATAAAAGAAAGAAAATGGGACAACTCATGCATAGGCCTAGAAATGGATGCACATTACTTCACTGCGTTTTGTTATGAAAAAATAAAGCAAGGGTTGCCTAACTCAAAGATTAAAGATAGCGATCGTTTAGTTAACTGGGCTAGATTAGTTAAATCAAATGCCGAAATAGATTTCATGAAATCTGCTGCAAAAATTTCTGAAAAAGGAATGAAAACTGCAATGGAGGTTATTAAACCAGGTGTCAGACAGTGTGATGCAGTTGGTGAAATTCAAAAAACTTTATTTTATGGAACAGAGGAATTTGGAGGTGAATATTCTAGTATTGCAACTTTACTTCCAACAGGAAAAGGTACTTCAGCTTCACATTTAACAGCAACACAAGATAAATTTGTAGAAGGTGAGGCTACAATTATTGAATTATCTGGTGTTTATAAGAGATATCATGCTCCAATGGCGAGAACAGTTTTGTTAGGAAAGCCTAATCAATTAAAGATTGATACAATGAATAAAACAATCGAGGCTTTAAATGCAGGCATAAGTCAAATTAAACCTGGCAATACAGCAGATGATGTTGCTCAAGCTTTTTGGAAAATATTAGATAAATACGGAATAGAAAAAAAATCTAGAACAGGCTATTCGATAGGAATTGGTTATCCTCCTGATTGGGGCGAACATACGCTTAATATTTATAAGGGAGATATGACAATACTTGAGCCTAATGTTTGTTTTCATATGATAGCAGTGATGCAGTTTGGTGATTGGGGTGTTGAAGCATCTGAGGCAATAAGAGTTACAGAGAATGGATCAGAATTGTTCTGTAATTTTCCAAAAGAGCTTCATATTAAGAGTTAATTAGCTATTGAAATCTATTTACACAAATGTTTTATATTCTCCTTTATGTCTAAAAATCCAGAGTTTGTAAAATTCGACAAAGTAGATAAAAGTTATGACGGTAAAGTTCTTGTCGTTAAAGATCTTCAATTAGATATTGCAGAAGGTGAGTTCATAACTATGCTTGGTCCATCTGGTTCAGGTAAAACAACTTGTTTGATGATGTTAGCTGGATTTGAAACGCCAACTCACGGTGAAATATTATTAGATGGAAATATAATTTCTAACATTCCTCCGCATAAGAGAGGTATTGGTATGGTTTTTCAAAACTATGCATTGTTTCCACATATGACAGTATATGAAAACTTAGCGTTCCCATTAAGAGTAAGAAAAGTTGAAAAAGATGAAATAGATAAAAAAGTTGATAAAGCTTTATCGATGGTTTCACTTAACGGTTTTGAAACCAGAATGCCAGCTCAGCTATCAGGTGGCCAACAACAAAGGGTAGCAGTTGCGAGAGCATTGGTATTTGATCCAGCAGTTGTTTTAATGGACGAGCCTTTGGGTGCATTAGATAAAAATTTAAGAGAAAGTATGCAATATGAAATTAAACATATTCATGAAAGTATTGGTGTAACAGTTGTATATGTAACTCATGATCAAAGTGAGGCATTAACCATGTCAAACCGAATAGCTGTATTCAATGATGGAAAAGTACAACAACTTTCAAATCCTGCAGAATTATATGAAAAACCAGTGAATTCTTTTGTTGCAGAGTTTATTGGTGAAAATAATACTTTTAACGGAGAAATAGTAGATATTGATAAAGATAAATGTAAAGTTAAATTAGCTAATTCAGAAATATTAGCTAATCCTATATCAGTAAAGTCTAAAGGTGAAAAAACTACTGTTTCATTGAGACCTGAAAGAGCATTGATAAACCCAAGTGAGAAAATGGATAATATGTTTACTGGTAAGATTGAAGAAGTAATTTATCACGGAGATCATACAAGGGTAAGATTGAATCTTTTAGGAAGCTCTGAGTTTATTCTTAAAGTCCCTAACAGTACATCCAATTTAGAATTAAAAGTTAGTCAAGATATAAATATTGGATGGAATAGTATTGATGCTAGAGCATTAGACCCAAAATAATCTCATTTAAAAATATATATGTTTAATACATGTATCTAACGACAAAATCAGCTGTTGACTTAATCATCCCTATTTGTTGTACTTTTACTTATATAAATTAATTTATATTAACGTTTAAACGGAGGAATAATGAGAAAAATAAGTAAATTATTACTTGCTCTTTCTTTTGTTGTGTCTCTAACATCTTCAGCCTTTGCTGTTACTGTAGCGTCATGGGGTGGAGCTTATACAGAGTCTCAAAAGCTAGGGTATGGTGATCCGACTGCAAAAGCACTTGGAGTAGAGATCAACTGGGTTGACTATTCTGGTGGTTTGTCAGAGATCAAAGCACAAAAAGAAGCAGGTGCTATCACTTGGGATATTATAGACTTATTCGCATTTGACACTATTAATGGATGTGATGAAGGTTTATTTGTTAAATTTGATTTTGACAAAGATTTCCCAGCAGCACCAGATGGAACTCCAGCGAGTGAAGATTTCTTCGCTCCAATGCCGAGTGAATGTGCTGTAGGTAACATTCTATATTCTTGGAACTATGCTTATAACAAAAACAATGTTAACGGCACTCCAAAAACTATTAAAGATTTCTTTAATACTAAAAAGTTTCCTGGAAAAAGAGCTATCTATAACAGCGCTTTAACTAATTTAGAAATTGCACTAGCTGCAGATGGAGTTAAATTAGGAGACGGTGGAACTAGAGTTTATAGAAAACTTCTAGAAGATGGCGGAATTGACAGAGCGATGAATAAAATCAAAGCATTATGTACAGATCCAAATGGTGGATGTGTATTCTGGTCAGCAGGTGCTCAACCACCAGAACTTTTAATGAGTGGTGAAGTTGTAATGGCAACAGGCTGGAACGGAAGATTCTTCAACGCAATAGTTGGTGAAGGTGCACCACTAGTACAAGTATGGGATGGTCAAGGTCTTGATTACGAATACTTTGCACTTGTGAAAGGTGGACCAAATGAAGCTGATGCTAAGAAAGCTCTTTCTATGATGACTAACACAGAAATGTTAGCTGGTAGTGCAAAGTATATTGCTTATGCACCATACAGAAAATCATCACTTGATGTAATTACTGCTGGTGAGCCGTGGTATAAAGATGGTAAAACTGAAATGATGCCACAAATGCCAACAGCTCCTGCAAACACTAAGAATTACTTCTTAGTAGACCCATTCTTCTGGGCTGATAATAACACTGAGATCAGTGAGAAGTGGGAAGCAATGAAAGCAGGACTATAATTTCAGTTTTAAACACTGAATTTATATAATATATTTAGGGCGGTTATTGTTAACCGCCCTATTTTTTTATGAGCTCTGAAACTAAACAAATTTTAACAACTGACGGCATTCCTCTAGAGGTCAGTCTAAAAAAAGCAGAAAAGAAAAATAAAATAAAAGCCTTTCTTCTTGTTGCTCCGTTACTATTATTTTTAGTTATCACTTATATTTTTCCAATAGGCGATATGTTTATGAGAAGTGTTGATGATAAAATGATTACCAACATGCTTCCTAAAACTTTTAAAGCTATGGAAAAATGGGAAAATTTAGAAGAGCTACCTCCAGAGGAGGTTTATCGGAGTTTTTATGAAGACTACAAATTACTTGCTGAAAATCAACAGCATGGAAAATTAGGACAAAGATTAAATAAAGAAAAAAATGGTTTTAATACAATTACCAAAAAGCTTTTTAGACAAATTAAAAGAAAAAAAATTGATGAAAGTATTAGTATAAAAGAACAAATTAATAAACTTCATAAAAGATGGAGAAATGTTGAATACTGGCTAGCAATTAAAAGAACTGCTCCTCCTTATACTGTAGCAAAATATTTGAAAGGGATGGATATGTACTTTGATTCTGATGGCAGTATAACCCAAGTAGAGGAGGATAGAAGAATTCATAGAATTTTATGGCTTAGAACCTTAGAAATAGCATTTTTTGTTACACTTTTTAGCTTTTTTATGGGTTATCCAATAGCTCATTTACTTGCAACACTTCCTATGAAGTACAGCAACTTGTTGATGATTTGTGTATTACTCCCATTCTGGACATCCTTGCTTGTAAGAACTGCCAGTTGGATGATTTTGTTGCAGCAACAAGGACTGGTAAATGATTTTTTTGTGATGATAGGGTTGGTTGGAGACGAAAACCGGCCAGAGATGATGTATAATAAAGTTGGAACATATGTTGCGATGACGCAAATATTATTACCTTTTATGGTTCTACCTTTGTACAGTGTTATGAAAACAATATCACCAAGCTTAATGAGAGCAGGAAAGTCTTTAGGTGGTACACCATTCGTTGCTTTTTGGAAAGTTTATTTTCCCTTAACAATTCCAGGAATAGGAGCTGGATGTTTGTTAGTTTTTATTTTAGCGATAGGATACTACATAACCCCAGCCTTAGTTGGTGGAGCATCAGGAACTTTAATAAGTAATCAAATTGCATTTCATATGAAGACAACTCTTGATTGGAGTTTTGCATCAGCAATGGGATTAATGCTTTTGACAGGAGTTTTGGTTATTTATTGGATTTATAACAAACTAGTTGGAGTTGATAACATTAAATTAGGATAATTATGGCATTACCAAGTTATACAGAAACTAGATATAGAATTTGGCATTATATTTATCTTACGATTTGTACCTTTGTTTTTTTCTTTTTGATTGCACCTTTATTTGTAATTTTTCCTTTGTCATTTAATGCAGAGGAATTTTTAGTTTTTTCTGAAGGAATGAAAAATCTTGATCCAGATGCATTCTCGTTGAGATGGTATAAAGATATGATTTACGGAACTAAAAATCCATGGGGACTAGCGGCAAAAAATAGCTTCATAATTGCAATCTTTGCAACAATTGGATCAATTATTTTAGGTACATTAGCTGCACTAGGACTCAGCAGTAGACATATGCCTTATAAAGGATTGATAATGGCGACCTTAATATCTCCAATGATTGTTCCATTAATTATATCAGGTGTTGCAATTTTCTTTTTCATGGCAAAAGCTGGTTTAGCAGCAACTCACACAGGAATAGTATTAGCTCATATAATACTTGGAACACCATTTGTAGTTATAACAGTAACAGCTACGCTTTCAGGTTTTGATCATAGCGTAACAAGAGCTGCCGCAAGTTTGGGCAGTAACCCAGTAAATACATTTATGAAAATAACGCTTCCTCTAATATTACCAGGAGTAATTTCTGGGGGTTTATTTGCTTTTGTAACATCCTTTGATGAAGTTGTTGTGGTATTATTCCTAGCAGGTTTAGAAAATACTACTATTCCAATACAAATGTGGACAGGTTTAAGAGAACAGTTGAGCCCGACAATTCTTGCAGTTGCCACATGTTTAATTCTTTTATCTACCTTGATATTAATTAGTGCAGAGTTATTAAGAAGAAGATCTGAGAGATTAAGAGGAATAAATAGATAATTTACCTAAATAATTTATTCATATATAGAAGTTGCTATGGAAATAAAAAAAGTTGTGGTTATTGGTTCTGGTACAATGGGAAGTGGGATAGCAGCTCATTTATGTAATGCAGGTGTACCAATTACTCTTTTAGATTTAACAACTGAAATCAGCGAAAAGGCCAGAGAAAGAATACTTAAATCTAGACCTCCTTTGCTAATAGATAAAAGTAAAATTAACAATATTAATATTGGAAATATTGAAGAAAATTTTAACGTAGTAAAAGATGCAGATTGGGTTGTAGAAGCAGTAGTAGAAAGAATTGATATTAAACATAATATTTATGAGAAGATATTTAAGAACAGAAAAAAAGGTGCAATAGTTTCATCAAATACATCATCAATTCCAATTAAAGTTCTATCAGAAAAACTAAATGACGAAGAAAAAAAAGATTTTTGTATAACCCACTTTTTTAATCCAGTTAGATATATGGGGTTATTAGAAATTGTTAAAAATGAAAATAACGATTTAAATAAAATTAATTTTTTAAAGAAATTTTGTGAGACTGAGCTTGGGAAGGGAGCTATAATCTGCAATGATACCCCAGGTTTTTTAGGTAATAGAATTGGTGTTTACGCTATGCAGGTAGCGATGACAGAAGCATTCAAAATGAAACTTTCAATAGAAGAAGCCGATGCAGTATTCGGTAGACCAATGGGAATCCCAAAAACAGGAGTCTTTGGATTATATGATCTAATAGGAATTGATTTGATGGCTGATGTGTTAAAAAGTTTTATCAAAGAACTTTCTGATAAAGATGAATTTCAAATTGTTGCAAAAGAAATTCCATTAGTAAAAAAATTAATTGATACTGGCTACACAGGACGTAAAGGAAAAGGTGGCTTTTATAGAATGAACAAAAGTGGAGATCAAAAAATTTTAGAAGCAATCAATTTAGAAACAGGAGATTATTCAGCGACAAAAAAAATAGATTTAGGAATAGAGACTGTTGAAATTAATAATTTAATTAATCGAAAAGATAAGTTTGGCGAGTATGCTTGGATTGTGATTTCAAAAATAATTAAATATGCCTCTTCACTTGTTCCTGGAATTACTGATAAGTTTAATGATATTGATGAAGCCATGAGACTTGGTTTTAATTGGGCAATGGGTCCTTTCGAAATGTTGAGATCTATAGGGGTTAAGAATTTCTTTGAAAGAATTGACAACTTTGAAAATAATAAATTTTTAGAAAATTTATCAAAAACAAAAGATGAAAATTTTTATGGTGAAAGACAACTTTATACAGATATTCAGACTTTAGGAAAAGTAAGACCTTCAGCAATTAAACTAGATAAAAATAATTCAGCTGAAATTCATCGATTTAAAGATTTTAATATTGTTGAATTTACAACAAAAGCTTGTGCATTAGATTATGATTCAATGGATGCGCTGAAAAATGCAACCGACAAACCTTTAATTGTAATTAATGAAAGTATGCAATTTTCGGCAGGTGTGAATTTAAGTTATACAATGAATTTTGCTGACAAAAGTGATTTTAAATCAATAGAAAAATTTATAAAATATTTTCAAGATACTTGTAAAACTTTAAAATACTCAAAATATCCAGTTGTATCAGCTCCATCTGGACTTACTCTTGGAGGAGGATTTGAAGTTTTGGTTCAAAGTAATTTTGTTGCCTCACATACAAATTTAGTTGTTGGATTAGTCGAAACTATTGTTGGATTAGTTCCAGCAGGAGGAGGATGCAAAGAAATGTTATGGAGATGGTCACAAGCAGAGAAAGCAAAATCAGATCCAGATTATGCACCACTAAAAGTTTTTGATATTATTGGTTATGCTAAAACAGCTACATCACCAATAGAGGCTGAGCCATTAAAGTATTTAAGACCAGAGGATAAAAAAATAATGAACAGAAACAGTCTTTTTGAGGAAGCAAAAAAGTTAATTGACCAAAATACTGACTTTGTTCCTCCAGAAGAGTGTAACTTTAAACTTTCTGGAAAACCATTGAAAGATAAAATGATCAAGGTTTTAGAGAAATTATATAACGAAAAAGTAATCTTTGATCATGGCATGTTTGTTGGAACTGAGCTTGCAAATGTTTTGAGCGGTGGAGACACATCTATTGAAAAAGTATTATCAGAAGATGATTTATTCAAATTAGAGCTGGACTCTTTTATGAGATTAATTGAGACAAAACAAACTCAAGATAGAATTAAGCATACATTGCTAACCGGCAAACCTTTAGTTAATTAGAATTCAACAATCTAAATGTTTTAATATAATCAGGTCTTAAAACATAAATTGCTTTATTCCCTGTTTTAATTTTAGTTAAAATATCTAAACCGTAAACCACCTTACCTATTGGAGTATACTCGCCTTGATAAATTGGAATTTCTTTCAATGTAATAAAGAATTCACTATCCTCTGTATCAAATTCTGTTGTTCTAGCAAAACCGACACTTCCTTCCGTAAATTTGAAATCATTATTCAATTCAGATTTTAACAATCCTAATCCAGAGTTACCGCTACCAATTTTGGAATAATCTAAATTATTTATATTTCCATACTCAATATCTCCAGCTTGTACAAAAGTATTTTCTGAAACTTTGTAAAAAGCAGAACCATCATACATTTTTTTTTCAATTAAAATTTTAAATCTTTCTACAGTTTTAGGAGAAATGTCTGGATAAAGCTCAATTATTACATTTCCGCACTCAACATTCATTACTGCAATATTATTTGGTTCATTAAAATATAGATTACTTAAATTATTTTTTTCAACAAATAGACATTTATTTTTTAATAAAAAAAAAGATGTAAAAGCAAAAATTGAAAGACAAATCAAAAATATAAATAAAATTTTTTCTGATTTTGACGCTCTAATAGTTTTGATCATAAAATATTTTTGTCTATTTTAGCTAAGTTTAATTTTATATAATTCACTTTTTTACTCAGAATTTTGTCATTATTAATTTTATCTTCGATTGTTTCTTTATTAGTCATTAAAAATGAAAAAATTTCTGCCATATCTTCAGATGGTATAGATTTAGAATATTCTGTCAAAAAGCCGTCAGTTTTTTCATATTGATCTAAATTCAATCTATTAGAGCAAGTTGAACATTCAGCATAATTAAATGAGGCATGATTAAAAGAAGAAAATTTATCTTCATCAAAATATTTTATATGAGTATTTTGAATCATATGAAAAATTTCATGGTGTATCATTCTCTCAAAATATTTTTTGTTAAAATTAATATCTAAAATTAATGTTCTATTTTTAATATCAGGTATTCCTCCAGTATTAATTTCAGAAATGAATAAATTTTCACAAAATACAACATATTTTAATTTAATCTTATTAAGAAAATTAGAATTATATCGATTAAGATTTTTTTCAATTAAAGGAAATTTTGTATTTAGATTATTTATATTAACTTCTTCGCAGGTAATGTTTTGATTTACACCAATTTTAAAATTACCTTTAGCACTTAAATAACGAATGTTATTGTTATTTTTTAATTTATAAATTTCTAAATTTGGAATTTTTAATAAATTATAAATTTCATCAGCGTTTACACAGGAAATTTGAAATATAAAAACAAATAATATTAAAATTTTCATTAAATTATTATAGACGAATTAGATGAGATAATATTATCTTAGATTATTTAAAAATGAAAAAAGAAAGAAATAAAAACCCTATTCAACCAGTTAGCGGAACTAAAGTTCCAAGATTTGCTGGTCCAAGCACTTTTGCGAGACTTCCTGAGCTTAGAGACGTAGAAAGCTGCGATGTTGCAATTGTTGGCATTCCTTTTGATGCAGGAACAAGCTATAGACCAGGGGCGAGATTTGGTCCCCAAAGCATTAGGCAAGCTTCAAGACATTTAAGAACAAATTATCATCCAAGTTATGATGTAGAACCTTTTAAAATTCAGCAAGTTGCTGATGCTGGCGACATAGCTTGTAATCCATTTAGTATTGATGAAGCAATAAGACAAATTGAAATTGGTGCAACGGATTTGTTAAATAAAGTTGGAGGTATAATTAGCCTAGGAGGAGACCATACTATTGCTGTACCTCTTTTAAGAGCCATTAATAAAAAAAATAATGGACCAGTATCTTTGGTCCACTTTGATGCTCATCTAGATACTTGGGATACATATTTTGGAGCACCCTATACTCATGGCACTCCATTTAGAAGAGCTAGAGAAGAAGGTTTGTTTTTAGATGATGCATCAATGCATGTTGGAATTAGAGGTCCACTTTATAGTAGGAATGATATTAAAAACGATGAAAGTTTTGGTTTTAAAATAATTCATTGTGATGAATTTCAAACAGAAGGTACGGATAAGATTGCTGAAAGAATAAAAAATAGAGTAGGAGATAATCCTTTATATCTGTC
Source organism: uncultured Pelagibacteraceae bacterium (assembly GCA_902538255.1). GTDB lineage: Bacteria > Pseudomonadota > Alphaproteobacteria > Pelagibacterales > Pelagibacteraceae > Pelagibacter. The sequence goes on from CACBEJ010000002.1 coordinate 137,541, forward strand.
AATTGATATTGATGTTTTAGATCCTGCATTTGCACCAGGAACTGGTACACCAGAAATTGCAGGAATGACGACAAGAGAAATGGTTAATGTTCTTAGAGGCTTGTCAGGATTAAATTTAGTTTCTGCTGACGTAGTCGAAGTTTCACCAGCATATGATCATGCTGAGGTAACTTCCTTAGCGGCAGCAACTATTGTTTATGAGTTAACAAATTTATTTGCAAAATCATAGATAAAGGATAACGTCTTATCATGTTAGATAAAAAAAATTTTTATATAAATGGTGAATGGATAAAACCAAACAGTGCTGAAGAAATCGCAGTAGTAGATCCTGCTACAGAAGAAGATTGTGCTGTAATTACTTTAGGTAACAAAATTGATATTGATATGGCTGTAAAAGCAGCAAAAAATGCATATGAATTATGGGCCTTCTCATCTAAGGAAGATAGAATTAAATTATTAGAAAAACTTTACGAAAATTACAAAAAAAGATGGGCTGACATTGCAAAAGCCATAACTCTTGAAATGGGCGCTCCAAAAGATTTTGCATCTAAATTGCAAGCAGGTACAGGAGCAAGTCATATTAAATCATTCATAAGATATTTAAAAAATTTTGAATTTGAAAAGCCATTAGGTGATCATGCTCCAAATCAAAGATTAATTTATGAACCAAAAGGTGTTTGTGCGTTGATTACACCTTGGAATTGGCCAATGAATCAAGTTTGTTTGAAAGTAATGCCTGCTATGGCAGCAGGATGTACAATGGTATTAAAACCATCAGAACTTGCACCCTTGTCTTCTATGATACTTGCTGAAATTGTGGATGAGGTAAAGTTTCCAAAAGGAGTATTCAATTTAGTTAATGGTGATGGAGCAACTACTGGTGATGCTTTAACGAGTCATCCAGATATAAATATGATTTCTTTTACTGGATCCACAAGGGCTGGAGCTCTAATTTCACAAAACGCCGCAAAAGATTTTAAAAGGGTAAGTTTAGAGCTCGGAGGTAAAGGGGCAAATATAATTTTTAAAGATGCTGATCCTGAAGCTATAGAAAGAGGTGCTTTTAGATGTTTTAGAAATTCAGGACAATCTTGTAATGCACCTACAAGAATGCTCGTTGAAAAATCCATGTACAACGAGGCTATTGGGAGATTAAAAAAATATACGGAAAATTTTGAGGTAGGTGATCCAAAAAAAGAAGGAGAGCATATAGGTCCAGTCATTTCAGAAAATCAATTCAAAAAAATACAAGCTTTAATTCAAAAAGGTATTGATGAGGGTGCAAAATTAGTTGCAGGAGGGACAGGAAAACCAGATGGTCTAGATAAAGGTTATTTTGTTAAACCGACAGTATTTGCTGACGTTAATAACAATATGGAAGTTGCGAGAACAGAAATCTTTGGTCCAGTTCTATCCGTTATACCATTTGAAACAGAGGAGGATGCAATTAAAATTGCAAATGATACCACTTATGGATTAACAAATTATATTCAATCACAAGATCATGACAAAGTAAAACGAGTTGCCAGAAAATTGAGATCTGGAATGGTTGATGTAAATGGAGCCGGTATTGCAGTTGATGCTCCATTTGGAGGTTTTAAACATTCAGGAATAGGTCGAGAAGCAGGGGAGTTCGGTTTAGAAGAATTCCTAGAAGTTAAGGCTGTAGGTGGTTGGAGTTAATTTACAGTAGACTTTTCTTTTATACCATCAAGGAGTTTCAAACATTTTTTAAGTTCATCTAAAATAATAAATTCATCAATTTTATGAGCTTGTTCAATTGAGCCAGGACCACAGACAACTGTACTAATACCTATTTCTTGAAACAAGCCAGCTTCAGTTCCAAATGAAACTACTTGGCGTGAATTGTCTCCAGTTAAACTGGATATTAATTCACATGCATCTGAGTTTTCATCTCTATCAAAGCCAACTATCTCTCCAATTATTTCTTTTTCAATTGAGGAATTAGGAAAAACTTTTTTCATTTCAGGCAACAAAACTTCATTTGCATATTTATCTAACTCTTTGTTTAGAAAAACCGCATCCTCTTTTACTACTGGTCTTGTCTCCCAATTAACATGACATTTATCTGCGATTACATTATGAGCTATTCCACCAAATATACCTCCAATAGATAAAGTAGAATGAGGAGGATCAAATATAGAGTCTTTGGGTGATCTTTCTTTAAGTTTTTCTCTCAATTCAATTAATTTATTTACATATTTTGAGGCATACTCAACAGCACTTACGCCTTTATGGGGTGTTGAACTATGTCCAGCTAAACCTTTAAAATAAGTAGTGTACTCATAACATCCTTTGTGGGCATCGATAATTTTCATATTAGTTGGTTCACCGACAATACAAATTCCATCTTTGATGTGTCTTTTTTTTAATTCTTCAATTAGAATAGGTGCTCCTTGACATGCAGTTTCTTCATCAAAAGTAAATGAGAAATGTATATCTCTATCTAAATTTGACTTTGAAAAAATTGGAGCAAAAGCTAAAGTACATGCAATAAAACCTTTCATATCACATGAACCTCTTCCAAAAAGTTTATTGTCCTTAATTGTTGCTTTGAAGGGATCAGTTGCCCAGCCTTTTGATACAGGAACAACATCAGTATGTCCTGATAAAATTATTGGTTTTTTGTTACTGGTATTTTTTGCTTTAATTGTAGCAAATAGATTTACTCTCTTTTTATCATTATCAAATGTTCTAAAAGAGCTAGCACCAAGATTTTTTAAAATGTTATCACAATAATCAATTAGAGAATTATTATCTTCTCCTGAGATAGTTTTGAAACCAATTAGATCGGTTAATATTTTTATTGAATTTTTGAATAAAAGCTCTGAATTATTTTCTGTACTCATAATTTTCATCCATTATATATTAATTATATGAAAGAACAAATTACCTACGATATTTTTGATAAAGTTGATATTAGAGTCGGCACAGTTATTTCTGTAAAAAAAAATGAAAAGGCTAGAAAACCTTCTTTAGTTGTTGAAGTAGATTTTGGAAAAGAAATTGGAATCAGACAATCTTCTGCCCAAATTACTCATTATTATAATGAAGAAAATCTTAAAGGAAAACAAGTAATAGGTATTTGTAATTTTCCAGAAAAAAATATAGCTGGTGTAGTTTCTCAAGTACTTATTCTTGGCTCAATAGACAAGGAGGGCAAAGTAATTTTGGTCCATCCATCTCAAAAATCTGAGAATGGTTTACCTATTGCATAAAAATGCACCCAGAAATTTTATCTATAACATTATTTGGAATTGTAGCCGCTTATTCTCCAGGGCCAAATAATTTTGTAGCATTTTATTCTGGATTTAATTTTGGTATTACCAGAACTCTTCCACACATCATTGGAGTGACTTTTGGTTTCCCCTTTTTATTATTATGTGTAGCTTTAGGTTTAATAAATGTTTTTAAACTTTATCCACTAATTCAAGAAATATTAAAATATCTTGGAACATTATTTTTAATTTATCTAGCATATAAAATTTCTTTCTCTAGTTCAAAAAATCAAGAAAACAAAAATAAAAATCCAGTAAAATTTATAGAAACATTTATTTTTCAGTTTCTAAATCCAAAAGCAGTAATTGCTTCAATTATAATTGTATCAACATACATTCAAGTAGGAGAAAATTTTGTTAGTCATACGACTCAAATTGTTATATTGGCCCTGTTAGTCTCAGTAACCAGTATAACATTATGGACATTTTTAGGTAAATTCTTTAGGAAATTCGCGACAAATCAGAAATTTATTAATTATTTTAATTATGTTATGTCACTGCTTCTTTTATTAAGCATATTAACTTTTTATTTATAACATGAAACCAGGAAACAAAAATTCTTATAATTCGCTTAAAAAAATTTCAATAGATGGTAAGGATTTTAAATATTACTCTTTAACTGAAGCTGAAAAAAATGGTCTAAATGGTATAAGTAAACTTCCTAAATCTCTCAAAGTTTTATTAGAAAATTTATTGAGATATGAAGATGACTTGAGCGTTACAAAGTCTCAAATAGAAGCTGTAAAAAATTGGTTAAAAACAAAAAAATCTAAAACTGAAATTGCTTATAGACCAGCTAGAGTACTCCTTCAGGATTACACTGGTATCCCAGCAGTTGCTGATCTTGCTGCTATGAGAGAAGCTGTAAAAGAAAAAAATAAAGATCCTAATACTATAAATCCTTTATCGGCAGTAGATCTTGTAATTGACCATTCAGTTCAGGTAGATCAGTCTGCTAAAGCTGATTCATTTGAAAAAAATGTAGATATTGAATTTGAAAGAAATGGAGAAAGGTATTCTTTTTTGAAATGGGGACAACAAGCTTTTAATAATTTTAGGATCGTACCACCTGGTACAGGAATTTGTCATCAGGTAAATCTAGAGTATTTATCAAAGGTAGTGTGGTCAGAAGAATTCAAAGGAGACAATTATTTGTTTCCTGATACTTTAGTTGGAACCGATAGCCACACTACGATGGTAAATGGATTATCTGTCTTAGGATGGGGAGTTGGTGGAATTGAAGCTGAGGCAGGAATGCTTGGGCAACCAATATCAATGTTAATACCTGAAGTTATTGGTTTTGAGATAAAAAATAAAATGCCTGAAGGAACTACAGCAACTGACTTAGTTTTAACTGTTGTTAAAATGTTAAGAGATAAAGGAGTTGTTGGAAAGTTTGTTGAGTTTTATGGAGAAGGTTTAAAAAATTTAACACTTGCTGATAGAGCTACAATTGCGAACATGGCACCAGAATACGGTGCTACATGTGGGTTCTTTCCTATTGATGAAGAAACTTTGAAATATTTAAAATTTTCAGGAAGAGATCAGCATACTGTAAATATAGTTGAGAATTATGCTAAGGAACAAGGATTATGGGCAAGTAGTGATTTAGAATTTAGTGACATTATATCTTTAGATATGTCTACAGTTGTTCCAACTATTTCAGGTCCCAAAAGACCTCAAGACAAAGTACTTTTAACTGATGCATCAAATTCTTTTAAAAAAGTATTACAGGAAGATACAAGCAAAAATGAAAAATCTGTTTCGAAAGTAGCTAATACAGACTACGACATTAAAGATGGTTCTATATTAATTGCTGCAATTACTTCGTGCACAAATACTTCAAATCCAAATGTTTTGATTGGAGCAGGACTTTTGGCAAAAAAGGCAGTTGAAAAAGGCTTACAAGTTAAACCATGGGTAAAAACTTCTTTAGCACCTGGATCTCAAGTAGTTACTGACTATTTGGCAAAAGCTGGATTAAACATATATTTGGATCAGCTTGGCTTTAATTTAGTTGGTTATGGCTGTACAACTTGTATTGGAAATTCAGGACCACTTCCAGAAAATATTATTGAAGCAATCCAAAAAGAAAATATTTATGCAGTTTCAGTTTTATCAGGAAATAGAAATTTCGAGGGAAGAATTTCACCATATATAAAAGCTAACTATCTAGCTTCACCTCCACTAGTTGTTGCATATGCATTAGCTGGACATATGGAAGTTGATTTATACAAAGATCCACTAGGAAAAGATAAAGATGGTAAAAAAGTATTTTTAAAGGATATTTGGCCTTCCAATAAAGAGATAGAAGAAACTTTAAAAGACTCACTTAATGCAGAGATGTTTATACAAAGATATTCAAATGTATCTGAGGGCCCAACTCAATGGCAAAAAATTAAAACCGATAAAAGCAGCATCTACAATTGGGATGAGGGTTCAACATATGTAAAAAAACCTCCATTCTTTGACTCTCTTTCTGATGAACCAGAAGGATTTAAAGAAATAAAGGATGCAAGACCATTGTTAATTTTAGGGGACATGGTAACAACAGACCATATATCACCAGCTGGCAGTATTCAAAAAGATAGTCCAACTGGTGAATATTTTATGGAACATCAGATTTTGCCAAAAGATTTTAACTCTTACGGTTCAAGAAGAGGAAATCATGAGGTTATGATGAGAGGAACTTTTGCAAATATAAGAATCAGAAATGAGATGGCGCCTGGTACAGAAGGCGGTTTTACAAAGTTATATCCAGAAGAAAAAGTTCTTCCTATTTACGATGCCGTGGTTGAATATAAAAAAAGAGGTACCGATTTAGTTGTAATCGGTGGAAAAGAATATGGAACTGGATCTTCTAGAGATTGGGCCGCCAAAGGCACAAAATTATTAGGGATAAAAGCAGTCATTGCTGAGAGCTTTGAAAGAATTCACAGATCTAATTTGATTGGAATGGGAATACTACCATTACAATTTATCCAGGATGTTAATAGAAAAAATCTTGAATTAATTGGCTCTGAATTAATTAGCATTTTAAATATAGAAAAAGGTGTTAATCCCTCAGATGAAGTGACAGTCGAAATTAAATATGCTTCTGGCGAAATAAAGAAAATTAAAACTTTATGCAGAATTGATACAAAAAATGAATTAGAGTATTATAAAAACGGAGGTATTCTGCAGTACGTTTTAAGGAATATGATTTAGTTATGGAAGAAGATTTATCAATTATAAATACCAATACTAGAAATGAAAAAATTAAGAATTTTTTTGTAAATAATAAAAATAAAATAATTTCAGGTATAATTATCTTAATAATTATTATAGTCGGTGTTTTTACTTACGATAAATATTTAATTAATAAAAAAAAAGATATCTCAGATAGTTATAATTCAATAATCATTGATTATTCAGAAAAAACAAAAGAAAAAACAGCTAGCAGTCTAATTGAAATTATAAAGAAGAAAGATCCAACTTATTCACCTTTATCCCTTTATTTCATCATTGATAATAATCTTGTAAGTGATCAGTCCAGAATTAATTCATTATTTGATATATTGATAAACGATACTTCGTTAGACAGTGAGATTAACAACTTAATTATATACAAGAAGGCACTCTACAATGCAGATAACGCTCAGGAGAGTGATCTTCTAAATATGTTAAATCCATTGATTAATTCAAAAAGTGTCTGGAAATCACATTCTTTATATTTAATGGCAGAATATTTTTATGCAAATAATCAAAAACAGAAAGCTAAAGAATTTTTCAACCAAATAATAGCTTTAGAAAATTCAAATCCAGATGTAAGGCTTCAAGCAGAGAGAAGATTGAACAGAGACTTGAGTGAATAAATTAATTTTTACTTTTATTGCATTATTTTTTCTTAATAACTGTTCATTTAATGAAAACTCCAGAATTTGGAAAGATAAAGAAAACAAATTAGAAACAGATAAAAAAATAAGGAAAGTTTTTGCAGAAAAAAATATAAGTGTTTCTGAATTTAATAGAGACTTAAAGTTAGATTTATCATCAATAAAAATAAATAATAAAAAAAATGAAAATCAAAATAATCTTGGTTTGCAAAATTACAAAGGTCAATTAACAAAGATTGGTAACTTTAACTTTTCAAAGTTAGAGGAACTTAATCAATTAGATTTCAATCCAATTTTTTTAAAAAATGGTATAATATTTTTTGATAAAAAGGGTTCAATTATTAGGTATGATAATAATCAGAAAGTTATTTGGAAAAAAAATCATTATTCAAAATCTGAAAAAAAATTAAAACCAAAACTTAATTTTTTAGTAGATGGTCAAAATCTTTTAGTAACTGATAGTATAGCAAAATATTATTCTGTTAATATTATTACTGGAGAATTAAATTGGTCCAAAAATAATGATTATCCGTTTAATTCAAATATTAAAAAGCATAAAGATAAATTATTTGTTATCGATTATAAAAATACATTAAGATGTTTTAAAATTAAAGATGGTTCTGAATGTTGGAATTTGCAAACAGAGGACTCATTTATAATTTCAAATATTAAATATTCTTTAATTATTTTAAACGATAATGTTATTTTCAATAATTCTATAGGAGATATTACAGCTGTAGATATTGAAACAGGTTTAATTACATGGCAACTACCTACACAGAGTAGCTCGATAATAAATGAAACCTATAACTTTAAGACCTCTAAACTAGTATCAGATGGAAATTCTGTATTTTTTTCAAATAATAAAAATCAGTTTTATTCAGTTGATTTAAAAACAGGAACAACAAACTGGATAAATGAAGTTAATTCTAACGTAAAACCTATTTTGGTTGGAAATCTAATTTTTACAATCTCTAATGAAGGTTATTTATATTTAATTGACAAAAATAAAGGCAATATAGTTCGAATTACAGATCTATTTCTGAATTACAAAGATAAAAAAAGAAAAAATATTTATCCAATTGGTTTTGTAATTGGAGACAAAAACTTATTTTTAACCAACTCAGATGGTAAGATGATCATAGTCGGGATTGAGGATGGAAAAATAATAAAAATTGAAAAAGTTTCTGGTGGATTAGTCTCTGAACCGTTTATATTTAATAACAATTTATATGTAGTAAGAAATGGTTCAATTGTACAATATAACTAAACATGTTCTTAAAATTTTTAGAAAAAATTGGCAGAAAAAAAATTGTATTAGATAGAGGACCTTCACATCCAAATTTTAAAGAGGCAAAGCCTTGGATGAACCGCTACTATGTTTTGATGAGGTATCGACCTAAATGGTTTCCATTCAATATATTAATTCATGAGATGCTAGCAGATGATCATGGAGAAGGAGTTCATAATCACACATTTCCTTATATAACTATAATTTTAAGAGGCGGTTATTGGGAAACATTAAGCACTGGCAAGTTTTGGCGTCCACCAGGGTATATTGGTTTTAGATCAGCAAATAATTTGCATCGAGTAGATTTGGAACCAGGAACCAAACCATTAACTTTATTTATCTCAGGTCCATTTGGTTTAAGGAAAGGACCAAGATCAGAGTATGGTATTGACTTTAAAACTAAAAAAAATTGATGCCAAAAAAATTTGAAAAAGAATTCATATCTTATTGTGAAAATCAAAATTTAGAAGTTAATCCTAATCAAATCAAAGTTATTAAAAAATTAGAGGATTACCATGATAGTAATTACAAATCATTTTTTTCAAACTTATTTTCTAAACAAAAAAATAAAAAAGGATTTTATTTATATGGTGGTGTGGGGGTTGGTAAAACAATGATTTTAAACTTCTTTTATGATTATCTTGAAGAAAAAAAATTAAAAAAGCATTTTAATGAATTTATGTTAGGGTTTCATGATTTTGTCCATGAGCAAAAAGAAAAAAATGAAGAAAATGTAATCAATCAATTTGTCAAAAATTTAAAATCAAAAGCTTCATTAGTTTATTTCGATGAGTTCCAAGTAACAAACATTGTTGATGCAATGATTTTAGGAAAACTATTTGAACAAATTTTTAAAGAAGATATTAAAATTATTCTTACTTCAAATACTAAAATTTCAGAACTTTATAAAGATGGTCTTCAACGTGAACAATTTATACCTTTTATAAAAATAATGGAAGATCAATCCATCGAGTATGAATTAAAAATTGAGGATGATTATAGAAAATCTAATGATAATCAAAAACAAAGATATTTTTTTCCACTTAATCAAGAAACCAATTTTAAGATTAATAAATTTTTTAGAACTATAACAAAGGATAAAAAACAATCTTCAATAAAAATAAATGTAAAGGGAAGAAAATTTAAAATAGAAAACTTTTATGAGGGAATTGTTAGATGTGAATTTAATCAACTTTGCGATCAAAATTTAGGAGCGGAAGATTATTTAGAAATAGTTAAAAACTGTAAATTTATGGTAATAGATCAAATACCTCAATTTAATGATGTAAATTCAAATCAACAACAACGTTTTATCACTTTGTTAGATGTAATTTATGATAAAAATATTTCATTAGCAGTTACAGCTGATATAAATTTAGATCAATTTACCTCTTCAAGATTATTAGAAAAACCATTTAAACGAACCATTAGTCGTTTGTATGAGCTTACATCGAACGAGTATAATTAATGAAACAAGAATTTTACAATCTTCAAATTAAGACCAATGGTCAAAAGTTATATGAATTTACTAATGATACAATTAATTGGATTGATCAAAATAACTTTAAAAATGGTATTCTTAATTTAAGTATTCAGCACACAAGCGCCTCATTAATTGTTCAAGAAAATGCAGATCCAGATGTACAAACAGATTTAATAAATTATTTTGATAAATTAGCTCCTATGGATAATAAACTATATGTTCATACTACGGAGGGAAAAGATGATATGCCTGCACATATTAAATCTGCATTAACAAATAATCAAATTTCTCTAAGTGTGAAAGATAGTGAATTGTTGCTTGGAACTTGGCAGGGCATATATTTATTTGAACACAGATTAGAGGCGCAAAAAAGAACTATAATTCATCATTTTATTGGAGAATAAAATTAAATTTATTTTTTCTTCAAAGATTGAAACGCTTCAAGAGCTGCAGCTCTAGCTTTTTCATGAACAACAATAGGGCCCGGGTAATCTTTGCCAATAATTGTTTTTATAGCTTCTTGATACTTTAATTCCATTTCCCATGGCTTATGAATGAATTTTTTTGGCACTTTGCTTAATTCAGGAACCCATTTTTTTACATATAAACCTTCCTTATCAAATTTTTCTCCCTGCAAAATCGGATTAAATATTCTAAAGTAAGGTGCAGCATCAGCTCCACAACCAGCAACCCATTGCCATTGAGCTACATTATTTGCTTTATTGAAATCTAATAAACAATTTCTGAAATGTTTCTCACCTTCCATCCAATTAATTCTTAAATGTTTTACAAGAAAGGAACCAACAACCATTCGAATTCTGTTATGCATCCATCCAGTTTCATATAATTCTCTCATTCCAGCATCCACAATAGGATAGCCAGTCATTCCTGATTTCCATGCCTTTAAAAATTTCTCATTTTTTACCCACGGAAATTTATCAAATTCTTTTCTATAATTACCTTTTAAAAATTCAGGAAAATAATTAATTAAACTATGTGAAAATTCACGCCATCCTAATTCATTGATATATTTCCTATAGCCAATTCCTTTAGATTTTATTTCATTACATTTTTGCCAAATACTACTTACGTGAATTTGACCATGTTTAATGTATGGAGACAATTTTGATGTACCCTCGATTGATGGATAATCTCTAGCTGTTCCATAATCTTTAATTTTTTTTTCAATTAAATTGTTAAGAACTTTTTTCGAATCATTTTCAGAAACTTTCCAGTATTTCTCAAATTTTTTATACCAATTTTTTTTTGGTAAAATATTTTTAGGTTCAACACTGTTTTTAAAAAAAGAAATTAATTTAATTTTTTTTTTTACAACATAATTTTTGCTTGGGGGCAAATTAAGATATTTCTCTTCAGCATTTCTCCAGAATGGACTAAATACTTTAAAAGGTGTACCATCATTTTTAGTTACTTCTTGAAACTCATTAAGAATATTTCCTTTAAAATATTTGAACTCAACTTCGTTTTTTAGAAAAGTATCTCTTATTTTTTTTCCTTTAGCAATTACATCAGGTTCATATATCTTATTCCAATAGACAGAAATATTATCTTTTTTTTTAATTTTTGATAATATATCTATCTCGTCTCCCTCCAATATTTGAAGATTGATTTTGTATTTAAATAATTCTGATTTAAATTCCACTAAAGACTTATATAGCCACCATTTTTGTGCTTCTCTTTTTTTATCAAAATCACTTTTATTATAAATAAACAATGCAATAACGTTATCATGATTTTGACTTGCAAAAGATAGTGCAGGATTATGTTCAATTCTAAAATCTTCTCTAATCCAAAATATCGCATTTTTTTTCATGTGATTTTATTTTCTGCCTTTAGATAGCAATTGTTTGTAAAGTTTTACATCTGCATTACCTTCGCATCCAATTACCAAAACATTAGAATTTTCGTTAAGTTCTATAATTTTTTTAATTTTAGTGTTATTACAAACGCCTACCAGGCTCATAATACCAGGTGCAGAGCACTCGCCACCAATTATTGAATTTTTACTAAGCTTTTTGTCTTTCAACATCGCTACAGTTTTAGCAATATTTCGATCACTTACAGACACACAACAATTGCTCGTTTTTTTCAAAATTTGCCAAGGAATATATGACATTTCATTACATGACATACCACCCATGATGCTCTCCTTTTTAATTTTAATTTTTTTTAATTTATTGTGTTTTATGCTTTGAAGAACACAATCAGCTCTATCAGGCTCAACAATTATTATCTTTGGAATTCTTTTAAAATATTTTGCAACACCAATAACTACACCAGCAGCCATACCACCAACACCAGCTTGTAAAAAAATATGGGTTATATATTGATTTGTTTGTTTAGAAATTTCTTTTATCATTACGGAATACCCTGCCATAGTAAGTTGAGGGACCAATTTGTAATCTTTTGTTGAAACATCTTGTACAATTTTCCAATTATTTTTTTTTGATAATTTCTTACATTCGTTGAGTGAATTTTCATAATCTCCTTTAACTCTTATTACTTCAGCACCAAATTTTTTAATTTCTTTTACCCGTGTGTTGCTAACGTATTGACTAACAAAGATTTTACATTTTAACCCAAGCTTTTTCGCACCCCATGCTACAGATCTTCCGTGGTTCCCAGCGGTTGCCGAAGAAATGATTATATTTTTTTTTCCTTTAGATATTTTTTCAACAGCATAAGCACCACCCAAAGCTTTAAATGATTTTAAATGAAATCTTTTAGATTCATCCTTATAAAAAACATTGTTTAGTTTTAAATTTTTTTGTAATTTATCAAGTTTTAATAATGGGGTTGGTTTATAATTTTTCCAACTGGAAATTGATTTAAAAGCGTTTGTTAATAGTAATGAAGGAACAAATTTTAAAACATAATTTCTTTTAAAACTAAAATTATTATTTTTTAAAGATTTTGTAAGTGTCCAGTTTTTAATGCTTTTTAAACTCTTCACTTTAACAGTCTAAAGTATTTTGTCTTTCCCACTGAGTTACAGGTTTGGACTTATCGAAGTTTTCTATATTGTCAAATTCATTAATTTCAGATTTTCTAAGTTTTATATAACTATTGATTGTTTCTTTTCCAAAAGCGTCATTCATTTCTTTATTATTTCTTAATAGTTCAAGTGATTCTTTAAGTTCATTTGGTAGTTTTGGTAGGTCGGGGTACTTCTTGTAATCTGTGTACATGTTACAATTTAAAGGTTCACCTGGATTGATTTTATGTTTTAATCCATTCAACCCTGCTGCTAACACACTTGCTTGTAATAAATACGGATTTACAGATCCATCCATCAACCTCAATTCAAACCTTCCAGGGTCTGGAATTCTTATCATATGAGTTCTGTTATTTCCTGTATAAGATATACTACTTGGCGACCAAGATGCTCCAGACTTAGTTGGGGGTGCGTTAATCCTCCTATAGCTATTAATTGTTGGATTAAAAAAAGCTGATAATGAGGAAGCATTATTAATAACTCCACCTAAAAAATTGTAAGCCATTTTACTTAATCCAAGCTTGTCTGATTTATCTAAAAATTTATTTTTTTTTCCATCCCAAACTGATATGTGGGCATGACAGCCATTACCGGTGAGGTTTTCGAATGGTTTAGGCATGAATGTTGCTCTTAAACCATGTTTTTCAGCTATAGTTTTTACCATATATTTAAAAAAAGTATGCCTGTCTGCCGTTTTTAGACAATCATCATAGTCCCAATTCATCTCAAATTGACCATTAGCATCCTCATGATCATTTTGGTAAGGACCCCATTCCATCTCAATCATGCAATCACAAATCTCTTTGATTAAATCATATCTCCTCATTAACGCTGATTGGTCGTAACAAGGTTTAGATTGAGTGTCTCTCAGATCTGCAATTGAGTTTCCATCTGATGAGATTAAAAAGTATTCACACTCTACACCTGATTTCATCGTTAAATTTTGTTTTTTTAATTTCTTTATTTGATTTTTTAACATTACTCTTGGGGAAGCTTCCACAGGTTTACCGTCCATCCACAAATCAGATGCAAGCCATCCTACTTCTTTATTCCAAGGTAATTGAATTAAACTATCTGGGTCTGGAATACCAAACATATCACTATCTGCAGGAGACATATCTAGCCATGCTGCAAAACCAGCAAATCCTGCTCCAGCAGTTTGCATTTCTTTAATAGCATGAACAGGAACAAGTTTTGATCTAAGTACACCAAAAAGATCAACAAAACTTATTAAGAAGTATTTTATTTTTTTTTGTTTTGCTATTTTAAATAAGTTTTTAGCCATTACTAAGGCTACCACAATTATTTGAAAAATGAAAAGATAGTTTCTTTATAATAAATAAAATTAACTAAAATTATCAGGATAATTGCAAGAATTACTCCATACTTTGCTTTTGGAAAAGCAACACCTCTCATTTTACTCGGTCTTAGTTGTTCGTTTTTGTCTTCACTCATTTAAATCATTAAAAAAGGGCGCTACAATTTTGTAGCGCCCAAATTTTATTTTACCATTCAGTAATATTACTTTTATGGTCGTTAGCACCGTGTCTTTTTCTGGATAATGCGTTCAGCTCATCACTTTCAGATTTGCTTGTAATTACAGTCCATCCTATCCACACAGCAATTAACAATAGAACTAGTATAAATTCACTAGATCCAGCTCCAGGATAAACCGATCCGCCAACTTCTTCAGCTGGTTTATTAAGATGATCTATCCAGTTTGATACTGTTGCCATATTTTTCTCCTTTACCTGGTTGCTGATGAAACTGCTTTTTCGTCTTCTTTAGCACTTTCCATCATTTCATAGTCTAGTCCAGCTATTTCAACTTCTCGTGGGATTCTTAATTTACCCATACCATTAAGAACTTTGGCGATGATATAGCCAGGTATTAATCCTAAAACAAAGAACATTATTATTGCTCCAATAAATTGTCCTAGTGGATTAATTGTTGCATAAGTTGTTCCATCAAACATAGCCCCAACACTATAACCAGATGAAGGGTAACCATTTAAGACGAAACCGCAAATTACAAGACCTACAAAACCAGCATAACCATGTACAGCTACTGCGCCAACAGCATCATCAATTTTGAACTTTCGTTCAACCCAGTAATGAAGTTTGTAGGCAATAACAACTCCGATCATACCAATAATCAATGCTTGAATTGGATGATATAAGTCGTTTCCTGCAGATGCACATATAATGCCAGCTAGTCCACTTGAGTAAGTCCAGAAAGGATCACCTTTAGCAATAACATATCCAGCCAATAAACCTCCTGACAATGACATCAAAAAGTTCATTGTAATTCCACTTAAAGTAGTGGGTGTTAAATAGATATTAGTTGCTGTCCAGAATGATATGCCTTCCATGCCATACTCTGGGCCCAGATCATATATTGGAACGTTACAAGCCGCATAAAATCCCCAAAATCCAGTGTAAATTAAGAATAATCCAATTGTTACTAACCAAGGATTTCGTGGACCAATATTTCTTGGTTCACCACTTGATGAAAATTTTCCAATTCTTGGACCTAAAACCATCAGCACACCTAAAGCAAATCCACCAGCAATAGCGTGAATTACACCCGATGCATATGCATCATGATAACCTAAGATTTTAAGCATCCAACCATCAAAGTGCCATCCCCATGACGCGTCTATTGACCAGAAAACAGATCCTATTGCAATTGCCAAAACTCCAAATGCAAAAGTTGTAATTCTTTCAATAACTGCACCTGAAACTATAGATGCTGCGGTCCATGAAAATAAAAGGAATGCTGCCCAGAACACTCCCATTATATGGTCGTTAAGATTGATTGCCATAAGAGCATTTGTCGGATTAGCAAGATCATTTCCTCCAAATCCTCCACCAAGGACAAGCCCTGTACTTTCTGTCATTATTGACGGAGCTAATCCAGGTCCAGTTGGAAAAGCCCAATAAATCCACCAACCAAACAAAAACCAAGTTACTGTTACCAACGGTATCAGCATTGTGTTTTTCATAAGAGTATGTTGATGGTGTTTGTATCTTGAAGCTCCGACCTCATACATACAGAAACCAACGTGAATTAAAAACATTAGCACTACTGTTGTCCAGTAGTAAAATTCTGTAAATATAGTGGTAAGAGCACCTAACTGATCAGTCATATTCTCTCTCCATATTTGTTTATTTAAACCCTATTAAATTTTATGAGTCGTTACAAATATAAAGAGGCTATAAAAATCCAATTATGAACACCAGATTTACAAAAATAATCAACTATTGATTGTAATATTAAAACTTTAAATATGCTTTTTTCAAATCAACAAGAGGATGTTTCGGAGACATTTGGAACTTAACTAATAGCTCTCTTGCAATCATATCTCTATCTTGTTGATTGTTAGGTAACTTTATTGAACTTGGAATAGTAACCCAACCATTCGCATTTCTGCAAAAAACAGCAGGTCTATCTTCTTCATAACCCATATGTACATCTTCTAACCAATTCAGATCATCCCATCCCATTGCCTCTATATATTTTTTTAGAAAAGGGGTGATTTTGCTATAATCAGGTAAAAGATTAACATCATATCTGTAACCAATAGACTGACCAATCATTTTTTCTCTGGCTGTCTCTTTTTTTTTACCTAATTGACCTTTGATCACTTTTGATTTTGATACTTTTTTATTTTTTTTCTTTGGCATAGTTAACTCTATATTTTGTGGTAGTTATCAACACCAACTGTGTAGTTAGTTCCAGCTAATGGAACTTTCGCTAAAGCCGATGCTTCTGATGTTAAAGCAGCTAAATCTTCTGGCTCTAGAGAGTGGATATTTGTTTTACCACAAGCTCTTGCTAAAAGCTGAGCTTCTAAAGTCATTGAGTGAAGATAATTATAAACTCTTAATGCAGCATCATCAGGATTTAATCTTGCTCTTAATTTAGGATCTTGAGTTGCAACACCAACTGGGCAACGTCCTGTATGGCAGTGATAACATTCACCAGCTTTTACTCCCATCTCTTTTTCAAAGTCAGCTTCAGGGATATCTTTGTTACAGTTTAATGCAATCATTGAACCAGTTCCAATAGCGATTGCATCAGCTCCAAGAGCTAAAGCTTTAGCCATGTCAGCACCATCTCTCACTCCACCAGCATAAATTAAAGTTACCTTTCCTGTTTTACCAACATCATCTATCGCTCTTCTAGCTTCTCGAATTGCAGCTATACCTGGAATACCAGTATTTGCAGCAGCAATATGTGGGCCAGCACCAGTAGAACCTTCCATTCCGTCTAAGTAAATTGAGTCAGGATCACATTTTGCAGCCATACGAACATCATCATAAACTTTAGATGCACCTAATTTTAATTGAATCGGCACTTTATTTTTCGTTAATTGTCTTAGCTCTTCTACTTTTAAAGCTAAATCATCTGGACCTAACCAGTCAGGGTGTCTCGCAGGAGATCTTTGGTCAATACCAGATGGTAATGATCTCATCTCAGCAACTTGGTCAGTAACTTTTTGACCCATTAAGTGTCCGCCCATTCCAACTTTTTGACCTTGTCCAATAAACACCTCAATACCATCTGCTAATTGTGCGTGGTGTGGGTTAAAACCATATCTTGATTGAATACATTGGTAATACCATTTTTCAGAATATCTTCTTTCATCAGGTATCATTCCACCTTCACCAGAACATGTAGCACTACCTGCCATAGTTGCTCCTCTTGCTAAAGCAGTTTTTGCTTCATAAGATAGAGCACCAAAACTCATTCCTGTAATATAAACTGGAATATCTAACTCAATTGGATTTTCACATCTTGGACCAATTACTGTTTTTGTTTCACATTTTTCTCTGTAACCTTCGATTACAAATCTAGTTAGTGTTCCAGGCAAGAAAACTAAATCATCAAAAGTAGGAATTTTTTTCATTAATGCCATTCCACGCATTCTGTATCTTCCTAATTGAGCTTTTATATGAATGTCGTCTATTACTTCAGGAGTGAAGATTGCATTATGTCCTAATAAACTTTTATTTCTTTTACCTTCCTCATGCGCGTGGACATCTGCTTTTCCACCAACACCTTTTCCATTTTTTTTAACTTTTTTACTTTTTTTCTTAGGCATTAAATTGCTCCCTTCTTCTCTGTAGGTTCCAAATTATCGTAATTCCAAAGTTTTTTACCTGCTACAATTTTTTTCATTTTACTTACATCGAAATTTTCACCAATCTCAGCAACTTTTAATTTTCTTTTAAGCCAATCTTGGTCACTTGATGTTAATTCCGAATCTACAGCATCACTACCATACGAGCCAATTTCTCCACCTACGAAAATTGTCCCATCATACATAGAGTCACCTAGGTTAATTCCAACATCTCCTAGGATAATTATTCTCCCTCTTTGCATCATAAAACCTGTGAATGCACCTGCATCTCCACCAATAATGATAGTTCCACCTTTCATGTCAATTCCGGTTCTGGCACCAACACTACCTTTACAAATTAAATCTCCACCTCTAATTGCCGCACCAAAACATGATCCAGCATTTTTTTCAATTACCACTTTACCAGCCATTAAGTTTTCTGCACATGACCATCCAACTCTTCCGTTAATTCTGACTATTGGACCATCACAAGAACCCATTCCAAAGTATCCTAAACTTCCTTCAAAAATTAAATTCAGTTTATTTAAAATACCAACTCCAAGACTGTGTTTACCTTGTGGGTTTTTAATAACTATTGTTCCATACCCCTGGCTCATTAAGTTATCAATTTCTTTATTAGCTTCAGGAGCTGTCATTTCTTTAACATCAAGCTCAGTTCTTTTATTGAAATCTACATCGTACGTGCCAAAGTAATAAAAGTTTTCTGCTTCATCGGGATTAAAGAATTTCTGTTGAGTTCTTCCTGTTAGTACTTCAGTGTGCATACCCATTGATTGGGCTTTTGATTTTTTCGACACAGTTTTTAGATTTGCCATACTTTCACCTCCCCATCAAATGGATCATATGTATCAATTTCATGTGGTAATACAGACCTAATTGCAATTTCCTCTGATCCCATTGCTACTAAATCATCAGACTCATACAAAACTAATGGTTTTGCAGCCATTGTATCTTTAGCCATTCCCAATGAGTCTTTAGTAGCAACAAAGTACGTGAAAACTCCATCAAGACCAGTTAAAGATTCTTTCATTCCTTCTTCTAAAGTTGCTCCATGTCTCATTTTTTCTGCAATATAAACTGCAATTAATTCTGAGTCACACTCAGACATAAATCTCATTCCCTTGTTTTCTAAAACTCTTCTGTTGTTCCAATAATTAGTTAATTGTCCATTATGTACTACAGATACATCACTAAATGGATAGCCCCAGAAAGGGTGAGCAGACTTAATATCTACACCTGATTCAGTTGCCATTCTAGCATGACCGATTGCATGTGTTCCAACTACTTTATCTAAACTATATCTGTCACAGACCATTTTAGCATTTCCAAGATCTTTAATTACTTCTAAAGATTTTCCCATAGATAGAATTTCAACACCTGGAATACTTTCAATTCTTTGTGAAAAGTCTAATAAATCTTTTGTATTATATTCAATCTCGTATCTTAGTGAGTAAGGAAGAGTTCTCTCTTCTTTAACCACTTTAGCTCCCATCTCAGCTAGAGTTTGGTCTACAATATTTTTTCTTTCATCGTAAACAGATACATCTTCCATAACTGATGAACTTCCTTCACCTACGTTTTCTCCAACTTTAAAACGCATGATGAAGTTTTTACCATCTGTATCTCCATATAAAGCGTATCCTGTAGAATCTTCTCCTCTATGTTTTAATGCTTGAAGCATCCCTTGTAGTTCACTTCCAACATTTGAAGATTTTCCTCTATGAATTAACCCTGCTATTCCACACATATATTTATACCCTTTCTATCTATTTCTGTGACCTACGGTAGACAATCAAGATAAGTATCCAGATCCCATTGTGTTGTTGCACCAAGAAATCTTTCCCACTCATCATTTTTATACCAATGGAAAACTTTATACATTTCATCTGGCATTGCAGATTTGATTACTTCATCCTCAGCCAGTCTATCCAAAGCTTCGCCTAAACTTAATGGAAGCTTTTTAACATCTTTACCAGCTTTTTGAGCTTCATAAATATTTCTAGACTCTGGAGCTGCTGGTTTCATTTTCTTACTTATACCCTCATCACAAGCTTTTAATAAAGCAGCACCTAATAAGTAAGGATTGTGCATCGAATCTACTGATCTATACTCAAATCTTCCTGGAGCTGAAACTCTTAAACCACAAGTCCTGTTTTGATATCCCCAATCAGCGTAAACAGGAGCCCAAAATCCTTGATCCCATAATCTTCTATAAGAGTTTACTGTTGAAGATCCAAGAGCTGTTAATGCTGGTAAGTGCTTCATGATACCTGCAATCGATTGTAAACCAATTTTGCCTGGTAATTGCATATCCTTAGTATCAGGCATAAAAGTATTGGTTCCACCTTCAACATAACTAAATACTTCTTCAACACCCGGAAGTGTTTTGTTTCCAAGTTTATTTAGTTTAATTTTTCCACCTTTCCATAAAGACATATTTGTATGACAACCACTTGCAGAAACACCCATAAATGGTTTTGTCATAAAGCAAGCTATTAAATTATGTTCTCTCGCAACTTGAGCACAAATTTGTCTGTAGGTTGATAATCTATCTGCGTTCCTTAAAACGTTATCATAGGTCCAATTTAATTCTAATTGACCTGGCGCATCTTCATGG
>CACBEJ010000003.1 GCA_902538255.1 uncultured Pelagibacteraceae bacterium
TCTTTACTTAAATCACCTTTAACTAAGTAAACTTTAGTACCATCATTTGATAATTCTTTTTTTAACTTCTCAGCTTTTAATTTTGACTTATTAAAATGAATGAGGATTTCTTTATTAGGGCCAGATAATTTTTTTGCAATCGCAGCACCAATTCTTGTTGCTCCACCTGTAATAATTATTTTCCGTGCTTCCATTTCTTATCTCTTTTTTTTGTGACTTTAGTACCCGGCATACCCATAGTTGATCTGCCTTTTGGATAAAGCTTATTCTTTACATCATACTGTCTTATTTTTGGATTTAATGTAATTTCTAATTCGGTGCTTTCTAACTTTCTTATTTCATCTCGTATTTTAGCTGCTTCCTCAAACTCTAAATTTGATGCTGCCTCTTTCATTTTTTTATCCAAACCTTTAAGATGTTTTTTAAGATTGCCACCAATATTTGAACCTTCACTTATTTTAACATAGTCCTTTTCATAAACACTCTCTAAAATATCGCTAATTTCTTTTTTTACCGACTTTGCATCTATTTTGTGTTTCTTATTGTAAGCTAATTGAATTTTTCTTCTTCTTTCAGTTTCTGCAATTGCTTTTTTTATACTTTTTGTCTCTTTGTCAGCATATAAAATTACTTTACCATCAACGTTTCGTGCTGCTCTTCCTATTGTTTGAATTAAAGATGTTTCAGATCTTAAAAAACCCTCTTTGTCAGCATCTAAAATTCCAACCAGCGCACATTCTGGAATATCTAATCCTTCTCTTAATAAGTTAATTCCAACCAAAACATCAAACACACCCATTCTTAAATCTCTCATGATCTCAATTCTTTCTAACGTATCAATATCTGAGTGCAGGTATCTTACCTTTACACCGTTCTCGTGGAGATATTCAGTTAAATCCTCAGCCATTTTTTTAGTCAGTGTCGTTACTAATACCCTATGATTATTTTTTATAACTCGTTTACATTCATGCATTAAATCATCGACTTGATTTTTTGCAGGTCTTATTTCTACAGGGGGATCAATTAATCCTGTTGGTCTAATAACTTGATCAATGAACCTTCCTTTAGTTTGTTCTAATTCCCATGGACCTGGAGTTGCTGAAACGAAAACAGTTTGAGTTCTCATTAAATCCCATTCTTCAAATTTTAATGGTCTATTATCCATACACGAAGGAAGTCTAAATCCATATTCCGCTAAAGTACTTTTTCTTGATCTATCTCCTTTATACATTCCATTCAGTTGAGGCACTGTGACGTGACACTCATCTACAAATATCAAAGTATTATCTGGAAAGTATTCAAAAAGAGTAGGAGGGGGTTCTCCTGGTTTTCTTCCTGACAAAAATCTTGAATAGTTTTCGATACCAGCACAAGACCCGGTTGCTTCAATCATTTCGAGATCAAATTTGGTTCTTTCTTCTAATCTTTGTGCTTCTAATAATTTATTTTCAGCACGGTGTTTTTTCAAAGTAACCTCTAATTCTCTTTTTATATTTATTACTGCTTGCTCTATTGTAGGTTTTGGGGTGATATAGTGACTATTAGCATAAACTTTTACTAAACTTAATTCTCTTACTTTATCACCAGTTAGGGGGTCAAACTCTTCTATCTGTTCAAGCTTATCTCCAAACAAACACAATCTCCAAGCTCTATCCTCTAAGTGTGATGGAAAAATTTCTAAGTATTCTCCTCTTGCTCTAAAAGTTCCTCTATAAAAATTTTGATCGTTACGTTTGTATTGAAGAGCAACCAAAGACTTAATTATTTCTTCTCTGTTATAATCATAATTTTTCTGGAGCGTTAAAGTCATCTTGCTATATGCTTCGACAGAACCAAGACCATAAATACAAGAAACGCTTGCAACAATTAATACATCATCTCTTTCTAAAAGAGATCTGGTTGCTGAGTGCCTCATTCTATCAATTTGTTCATTTATAGAGGCTTCTTTCTCGATATATGTGTCTGATCTCGGCACATAAGCCTCAGGAGTATAATAGTCATAGTATGAAACAAAATATTCAACTGCATTATCTGGAAAAAAAGTTTTCATTTCCCCATAAAGTTGAGCAGCAAGAGTTTTGTTTGGAGCTAAAATCAAGGCAGGTCTATTCGTAGCTTCAATAACTTTAGCCATAGTAAAAGTTTTTCCAGATCCTGTTACACCAAGTAAAACTTGGTTAAATTGATCTTTGTTTGCACCATTAACTAATTTTTTTATTGCCTCAGGCTGATCACCGGCAGGTTTAAAATCAGATTTAATTTTGAATTTTTTTCCACCTTCCAGTTTTCCACCTATTTTAGGATTTTTACTCTGAATATCTGTAATTAAATCTTGATAAGTATTTTCCATATATTAAACAACGTAGTAGAATTTATTTATATTTCAATGAGCATAATATCAGACAGTTTAAAGAAGATTAAACCATCACCTACTATTGCTGTTACTCAAAAAGCAAGAGAATTAAAAGCTGCTGGTAAAGATGTTATTGGACTTGGTGCAGGAGAACCAGATTTTGATACTCCAGATAATATTAAGCAAGCAGCAATAAAAGCTATTAATGATGGTGATACCAAATACACTGCAGTAGATGGAACTTCGGCATTGAAAAAAGCAATCGTAGAAAAATTTAAAAAAGAAAATAATTTAGATTATACAACTGATCAAATTACAGTTGGTGCAGGAGGAAAGCACGTTATCTATAATACTATGATGGCAACACTAAACGATGGAGATGAGGTAATAATTCCAGCTCCTTATTGGGTGTCTTATCCAGATATAGTTTTATTGGCTGGTGGAAAACCAGTTGTAATGGAATGTGACGAGAAACAAGGCTTTAAAATAAATCCATCAGACTTAGAAAAATTTATCACTCCAAAAACAAAATGGATAATTTTAAATTCTCCATCCAATCCAACTGGAGCTTGTTATTCTGAAAATGATATCAAAGCAATTGCTGCTGTTTTAGAAAAACACAAGCATATTTACATTTTAAGTGACGATATATATGAACACGTTACCTACGAAGGGTTTAAATTTTTTACTATTGCTCAAATAGAAAGTTTAAAAGATAGGGTTCTTACAATGAATGGTGTAAGTAAAGCGTACTCAATGACAGGTTGGAGGATAGGGTATGCAGCTGGTCCGAAAGATATTATTAAAGCTATTGCTAAAATTCAATCACAGTCAACAACTAATCCTTCGTCAATTAGTCAAGCAGCATCTGTTGAAGCACTAAGCGGGACACAAGATTTTATAAAAAAAAGAGCTGACTCTTTTCAAGAAAGAAGAGATTTTGTAGTAAAAGCATTAAATGATATTGATGGCATCAATTGTTTAAATCCTGATGGCGCATTTTATGTTTTCCCTAGCTGTAAAGAGTTAATGGGAAAAAAAGATTCTAGTGGAAAAGAAATTAAATCAGACACTGATTTTGTTCAATCTCTTTTAGAGAATAGTGGTGTTGCTGTTGTTCAGGGTTCCGCATTTGGTTTAGAGGGATTTTTCAGAATTTCATATGCAACTTCAATGGAAAATCTAAAAAAAGCTTTAGAAAAAATTTCCTCTTTTTGTAAAAGTTTAACTTAATGAAAACAGCCATAGTATTTGGTTCCACTGGATTAATTGGTGGCCATTTAGTTAATCAATTAATTCAAGATAATTATTACACTAAAATTAAGATTTTCGTTCGCTCTCAAACTTCAATTAATAATGAAAAAGTTGAGGTTATAAATATAGATTTTAATAATTTAGCAAATCATAAAACTGAAA
The DNA here is from genome assembly GCA_902538255.1 of uncultured Pelagibacteraceae bacterium. Taxonomy (GTDB): domain Bacteria; phylum Pseudomonadota; class Alphaproteobacteria; order Pelagibacterales; family Pelagibacteraceae; genus Pelagibacter. The sequence continues at coordinate 3,770 of CACBEJ010000003.1, forward strand.
TTACAGGGGATGATTGTTTTTTTTGTATTGGTACCACAAAGCAAAATTCTCCTGATAAAAATGATTACCAAAAAGTAGAGCTAGATATTCCAAAGGAAATTGCACAAATTGCAAAAGCTAATTCAGTTAAGTCATTTATTTTTATTTCTTCAATATATGCTAATCCAAATAGTTCTGGGAATTATGTGAAATTTAAAGGTTTAGTTGAAGAAGAATTAAAAAGATTAAACTTCTCTAAATTAGGAATATTAAGACCTTCTTTTTTAATGGGTAAAAGAAAAGAGAACAGAGTAGGTGAAAAAATAGGTATTTTTGCTTTTAGCGTATTGTCGCCTTTGTTATTTGGGCAATTTAAAAAAATAAGACCTATAAGTTCAGAAATAGTTGCAAAATCAATGATCAAAATTGCCAAACAAAATTTACAAAAAATTACATTTGAATCTGACGAAATAGTTGAATTGACCTCAAGCTAAATTAAGTCTTATTAAGGATTTTGCTGCATCAACGACCGCAATTTCAGATGCTGTAAACTTTATTTGAAGAATTTCTTCTGCATATGACTGGTCCGTTTGCATTTTAAGACCTAAATCAGGAACCATAGTTTTTGCACTTGTGTCTATATAGCTTATGAGTTTCACCATAAAATTTGGCAATTCTCTTTTAGGAAGTTTTTTTGCATGACTTGGAATATTTTTGGCCATTATTTTTGATAACTCTAGAATACTTCTTACTTCTGATCCAACAATCAATCTCCTGCCTCCAGCTTTTTTATTATTTAAAGATAGAACATGCGCTTTTGCAACATCTTTTACGTGAGATATCATTACTGAAAATTTTGGAGCAGCTGGATATTTTCCTTGAAGCAATTGTTTTGCATATTCCATTGAAGTACTTGTTTTTTCGTTTAAAAAATCTCCTAAAACAAATCCAGGATTGATACACGTTAGACTATTTTTAAGACCTTTACTTTCCATAAGGTCCCAGGCAGCCTTTTCTGCTCTAGTTTTAGATACAAAATAATCTGTAGTTTTATCCCACTCTAGGTCAGTCCAATCATTTTCACCAAATGTATAGGGGTTGGACCTATTTGGTTTTCGAAACATGCATACTATAGAGGAAGTTTTTACAAAATGTTCAACTTCTGCATTTATTCCAGCTTTTAATACTCTTAAAGTACCATCTTTTGCTGCTGGGGTGAGTGACTCCCTATCATTTGAAACTTTTAAAGGAAAAGGAGAAGCTACATGGATGATATATTTGCAGCCTTCTGCAGCTTCATTCCAGCCTTCATCCTTTAATAAATCTAACTTTAAAAAGGATAATTTTTCAGTTGAAACATTATTTTCCTCTAACGTTTTTTTTGTTTGATCAATTGAACTCAAATTCCTAACAGTCCCTAAAACTTCGTAACCTGAATTTAGTAATTCAATAGCAACATGTTTTGCAACAAACCCGCTAATACCAGTGAGTAATACTTTTTCTGACATCTTATTTTTTAAAATTTAAAATATTCTTTTGTATCTTTTTGAAATAATAGGAAAATACAAGAAATCTGTAATAAAGTATTTAAAATTAAAATAGTTCTTACTGCCAATTCATTAAATCCTATTTCCGGTATAGGTCCATAAGGAGCAGCAAAACTTACATTTATTGCACCAATTAAATCTAACAAACCAATTACATTCCAAGATAGCAAAAGACCCCATAATATAGAACTTGGTTTTTTTATAATGTAGTAAACTAAAAATAAAGCAGTTGTCCCAATAAAAAAGTCACCCACAAAAGGAACTATCCATTCAGATGGTGCCGAACGTTCATTACCAGAAAAGATCCAAAACAAAAATAAGCCAGATCCAACTGCTCTAAATGACATCCATCCAGTCACAAAAATGATCCAATTTATTTTCATTTTTTAGTGTGATAAAAACTTTTCAGCTTCAAGAGCAGCCATACATCCCATACCTGCAGCGGTCACAGCTTGCCTAAATGTTTTGTCTTTTACATCTCCAGCAGCATAAACGCCAGGAACATTTGTTTCAGTCGAGTCGGATTTTGTAATTAGGTATCCTTCTTTATCCATTTCTAATTGATCTTTAAAAAGCTGGGTTGCAGGATCGTGACCAATCGCAATAAATACTCCATCAAGTTTTATTTCTTCTACATTATTTGTTTTAACGTTTTTAATTTTAATTCCTTTTACATTTTTGGGTTCCTTATCACCGATTACATCCTCAACAACAGAGTCCCAAATAATCTCTATTTTTTTATTATCCATTAATTTTTTCTGAAGCATTTTTTCAGCTCTCAAGCTATCTCGTCTGTGAATCAATTTAACTTTTGATGCAAATTTTGTAAGAAACATTGCCTCTTCAACAGCAGCATTCCCACCACCGACTACCGCAACCTCTTTATCCTTGAAAAAGAAACCATCACATGTTGCACAAGCTGAAACTCCAAAGCCTCTAAATTCTTGTTCTGATTTTATGTTTAACCATCTTGCTTGAGCACCTGTTGAAATAATTATGCTATCAGCACTATATTTTTGTCCACTGTCTCCAATTGCTTCAAAAGGTTGTGATTTCAAATTCACAGATGCAATATGATCCTCAATCATTTCAGTTCCGACTGCTTTAGCTTGTTCTTTCATTTGATCCATTAACCAAGGACCCTGTATAACCTCTGCAAATCCTGGAAAGTTTTCAACATCAGTCGTTGTTGTTAATTGACCACCTGGCTCAGACCCATGAACTAGAATTGGATTTAACATAGCTCGAGCGGCATAAACTGCAGCTGTGTATCCGGCAGGACCAGATCCAATTATTAACACTTTTGTGTGTTTAGTTGGATTTTGACTCATATGAAAGCTATATAGTGATTAATGACTAAATTAAAAGGTATTTTATTAACTCAAGGCATGCATGGAATGATAAGTCAAGTTGAGGGATTGGCTAAAGCTCTGGAAATTGAATTCACACACCACAAGGTTGAACTAAATAATTTTTGGAATTTATTACCACCAAAATTTACTCCTGTTTCACAAAATGTTTATAAAAAAATAGATCATTTGGATTTTGATATAATTATATCTTGTGGAAGAAAGAGCGTAATTCCATCAATTCATTTAAAAAGTATTTCAAATAAAAAGGTGTTTAACATCCATATCCAAGATCCAAAAGTAGATTTAAATCATTTTGATTTTGTAATAGCCCCTGAACACGATGGAATAAAAGGTTCAAATGTAATTTCCACTAAAGGGGCCATACATTATCTTACAACAAACGAAATCGAGGACAACAAGCATTATTTAAAATCATTTATAAAAAAAGATGATAGAAAAATTTGGTCTTTAATTTTGGGTGGGCCTACCAAGTATTATGATTATTCAACAAAAAATATGAAACATATTTTTTCAATTTTCTATAAATTGCTAAAGAAACATAACTTTCAGCTTGTTGTAATTCCTTCAATGAGAACACCATTGAATACGATCCATTATGCTAAAGAATTTTTTGGAGAAAATCACACTATTATAATGGATGTTGATAAAAAAGCTTATTTATCAGCACTTGGTTTGTCTGAAAATATTGTAGTTACCTGTGATTCTAGCTCAATGATATCAGAAGCAGCTTTGACTGGTAAACCTATTTATGTAGCAAATATTCTACCGAAAAAAAATGATAAGAGATTCCAAAACTTTAGAAATTTATTTAGAGAATTAAATATTACAAGAAATTTGGGAGAAGAAATCGAAAATTGGAACTATGAAAAACTTGACGAAACTAATAGAGTTGCAAAAATACTAAAAAGTAAAATTCAAAGTTAATGTCATTTTTAAATTCAATTAAAAATAATTCGAAACAATATAATTTCCCTTTTGATCATTGGGAATATAGCAATGCTTTATCAGAGGAAGCAATTGATGAAATAGTGAAAGCAGATATTCCTGATGTGAGTAAACACAATCTTAATTACGATGGTACTAGAGCAATAGATGGTGGAGCTGCAGAATTTAGAGAAGGAATAGCCTCTGGAGGACAAGCAATAAAATTTAGATGTTTTATAAACAAAGAAAATTCCACTCAATTTCCAAATTTAGTAAAATTTATAAACGAGCTTCAATCTAAAGAAACTTATGAAACAATATCTAAAATGATAAATAAGGATTTATCAAATTCTTATGTAAGAGTTGAAGTTATATGTGATCGAGAAGGTTTTTGGCTAAAACCTCATTGCGATATAAAAGAAAAACTTATGTCAGGGTTGATATTTGTTAATAAAACAAATGAGTCTGAGGACTTAGGAACAGATTTTTATAATGAAAAATTAGAGAAGGTTAAGACACTTCCTTATAAACATAATTACGGTTATCTTTTTACCAGTGGACCTAACACTTGGCATGGTATGGAAAAGAAAAAAATTGTTAAGGAAAGACGGTGTATTCAATTAAATTATGTTACTTTTGAAACTGATTGGAGAGTTGAATAGTTTTTATTTTTCCCAATCAAACCTTGGAAAAGAGTCGAAAACTTTAAAAATACCCTCAGACCATTGATTACAAACCTTTGAATAATTTTCATCCGTAATATTTAAACACTCAAGTGTAGATAGATTATCTGCATCTTTTTTTAGCACTGCAAAATCTATTGGAGGCCCAACAGTAAGATCACTTTTTAATGTAGAATCCATTGAAATCAGAGCACATCTTGATGCATCACCGATTGAAACATTTGGTTTAATAACCCTATCAAGAATTGGTTTTCCATATTTGACCTCCCCAATTACAAGATACGGTTTACTGTCAGCTGGCCTTATATAATTTCCTTGAGGATAAACTAAATATAATTCATGTTGCTGACCCTTAATTTGTCCGCCAACTATAAATGTTGAACCAAGTAAGACATTATCCGTATTAATTCCTTGAGGTGATGAGTGCTCAATATTTAAAGATCCTATATAAGATGCGATTTGTTCAAAATCATTACAAGTGTTTAAATTCATTATACCTGTTGTGCTTTTTAAATCTTTTTCAATTGATTTATAAACTGCTTGAGAGGTACCTAAATTCCCAGAAGTAACTATTACAACTGTTCTATCACCTACATCGTGAGTCATCATTTTAGAATAAATATTTACATTATCTAATCCAGCATTTGTCCTTGAGTCTGAGGCAAACACAAGACCGTCATTTGTTTTAATTCCTATGCAGTAAGTCATTCAGTAAAATAATTAGTTAACTATAACATTTTTTTAAAATCAATTAAAAGCATAACAGATATATCTAAAATGCATTTGCTTATTTTATTTAAGTATTAAACACTATAAAACTATGGTCTCAAAACTTTGGAAAAACTATAACTCAAGCCATGCTTATGATGGTTATTTTACTAAAGATAATAAACTTCGAAAACACGCTGCAATAATTTCATCAATTTTAGAAAGATACGGTAAAAAAAAACTTCAAGAAATTGAAAAAAATTGTCAAAGTACAATTAGTGCTAGAGGTATTAATTTTAGAGTATATGCAGCTAACAATAGGGCAGAAGAAAAAAAATGGCCCCTTGATATAATACCAAGAATAATACCAAAAACACAATGGAACAAAGTTTCAAAGGGTTTAAAGCAGCGTGTAAAGGCGTTAAATTTATTTATTGATGATGTTTATAATCAAAAAAAAATATTCAAAGATAAAGTAGTACCAAATGAAATTATTTTTAATTCTCCATTTTATGTAAAGGAATGTGAAGGTTTTTCTCCTAAACACAAAGCTTGGTCAAATATTTCTGGAATTGATTTAATTAGAAATACTAATGGTGATTATTTAGTTTTAGAGGATAATTTAAGAGTACCCTCGGGTGTATCCTACATGCTTGAAAACAGGATGGTGATGAGAGATGTATTTCCTGAATTGTTTACAAGATATAAAGTTGCATCAATTCATCAATACACAAATAAATTATTTAACTGCATGGTTGAATGTATTCCAAAAAAAACTTCAAACCCTCATATGGTAGTTTTAACACCTGGTATATATAACTCTGCTTATTTTGAGCACTCTTTCCTAGCTGAACAGATGGGCATTGCTTTGGTTGAGGGAAAAGATTTATTTGTTGAGAACGATATTGTTTATATGAAGACTGTCAAAGGTCCATTAAAGGTTGATTGTATCTATAGACGTCTTGATGACAACTTTTTAGATCCAAAAGTATTTTTCAAAAATTCACTGATTGGGGTGCCAGGATTATTTAAAAGCTGGCGCAAAGGAAATGTTGGTATAATCAATGCAATTGGGACAGGTGTTGCTGACGACAAGGTGGTTTACTCTTATGTTAACAAAATGATTGTTTATTATCTAGGTGAACAACCTATCTTAAATCAGGTAGAAACTTACTTATGTCATAATAAAAATGAGAGAAACTATGTTATTGAAAACATTTCAAAATTAGTCGTTAAACCTGCTAACGCATCTGGTGGTTATGGCATAATGATTGGTCCTAAAGCAGACAAAAAAGAGAGAGAAGAGGTAATAGCTAAAATCAAAAAAAATCCAAGAGAATATATTGCACAACCTCTTGAAACTCTTTCAACTGCACCAACAATTACTGAAAATGATATTGAACCAAGACATCTCGATTTAAGACCATTTGTACTTAGTGGAAAAACTACATATGTAAGCACAGGTGGATTAACTAGGGTTGCGCTTAGGAAAGGGAGTACAATTGTAAATAGTTCACAAGGTGGAGGGTCTAAAGACACTTTAATTGTTGATGTATAGATTTATATATCCTGAAGAGAATTAACTTCTAATTTTTTTGTTTTAAGTGATTTAATCGCCTCCAGACATGCTTGAGCTGTTGACATATTAGTACAATAAGGAACTTTATTTTTTAATGTAGCTCTTCTTAAAGCTATAGCATCACTCAGTCGGTGTTCACTATTTCCACCCCCAGTGTTTATTACTAGCGCAATTTTTTTTGAGTCCAAAACATCGACTATATGAGGAGTACCACTACTAACTTTATTTATAATTTTACATTTCATTCCATGTTTTCGGATATATTCGGCAGTTCCTTTAGTTGCGCATAGTTTGAACTTAAGCTTAAGAAGTGTTTTTGCCAAATCTAATCCCTCATCTTTATGTGAGTCTTTAAGAGATATAAAAGCCAATCCATTTTTCGGCAATGAGTTAGATGCTGCGATCTGACTTTTTGCAAAAGCCATTCCAAAATTTTTATCAAATCCCATAACTTCTCCTGTTGATTTCATTTCAGGCCCTAACAATAAGTCACTGTTTGGAAATTTATTAAATGGGAATACAGCCTCTTTAACTGCATACATGCCTTTGGATTTATCTCTCAAATTAAACTTAGATAATTTTTCTCCAGCCATTATTCTTGATGCAATTTTGGCTAGAGGAAGACCTTTTGCTTTTGATACAAAAGGAACTGTTCGACTGGCTCTTGGATTAACTTCAATCACATAAATTTCATCTTTTTTAATTGCAAATTGTATATTCATAAAACCTTTAACATTTAATGCTATTGCTAATTTTTTTGTTTGATTTTCAATTTCTTTAAGAAGGTATGGTTTGATAGACACAGGGGGAAGGCTACATGCTGAATCTCCCGAATGAATTCCAGCCTCCTCGATATGCTGCATGATACCCGCAACATGAACTTGTTTTCCATCTGATATGGCATCCACATCTACTTCCATTGCATGATCGATAAATTTATCAATTAAAATTGGATTTTCTTCTGCAGCTTTAAATGCTTCTTCAACAAATTTTTTAAGTTGATTTTTTTCATGAACAATTTCCATTGCTCTTCCACCTAAAACATACGAAGGTCTTACCATTAATGGCAATCCTATTTTATCTGCAATTTTTATTGCCTGATTAAATGTCTTTGCAATTCCACTCTCTGCCTGCTTAAGTTTTAATTTATTTAATAATCTTCTAAATCGGTCTCTATCCTCAGCTAAATCGATAGAAGTATATTGTGTTCCTAAAATCGGAAGCTTGTTGTCATTTAAAAATTTAGCAAGTTTAATTGGAGTTTGACCACCAAATTGAGCTATTACGCCAATAAGATTTCCTTTTTCTTGTTCTTTTTTAATTATGTTAAAAACGTATTCTTCTTTTAAAGGTTCAAAGTATAATCTATCACTTGTATCATAGTCTGTTGAAACTGTTTCAGGATTACAATTTACCATAATAGTCTCAAAACCTGCGTCTTTTAATGAAAAACTTGCCTGGCAACAGCAATAATCAAACTCAATTCCTTGACCAATTCTATTTGGTCCTCCTCCTAGAATAATTATTTTTTTCTTATTGGATGGGTCAGCCTCACATTCTGAGTTAATTGAGAAATTTCTTTGATATGTTGAATACATATAAGGTGTAAAAGATTTAAATTCAGCTGCACAAGTATCAACTTTTTTATAAACCGGAAGTATTTTAAACGCTGATCTTTTTCTTCTAACAATTTCCTCTGATGTGTTAGTTAATTCAGAAAGTTTTTTATCTGAAAATCCTATTGATTTTATTCTATTAAATTCTGCAAAATCCTTAGGTAGTCCTTTATTTTTTATCTGTTTTTCGCTATCAACTATTTCTTTAATTTGTTCTAAAAACCAAGGGTCTATTTTAGATAAATTGTAAATTTTCTTTAAATTTATTTTTTTTCTAAATGCTTCAGCTACTAATAATATTTTGTTTGGAATAGTTTCTTTAAGTTTCTTCTCGATCTGTTTTTTATTTAAGTCAAAAATTCTATCTAAACCAGAAAAACCAGTCTCTAGAGATACTAAAGCCTTTTGTAGAGACTCTTTAAAGTTTCTTCCAATTGCCATTGCTTCACCTACAGATTTCATAGAAGTTCCTAAAGTTGCAGGAGAAGTTGAAAATTTTTCAAATGTAAATCTAGGAATTTTAGTTACAACATAATCTATACTTGGTTCAAATGATGCAGGAGTAACTTTAGTTATTTCATTTTTTAATTCATCTAGAGTATAACCAACTGCTAATTTTGCAGCAACTTTTGCAATAGGAAATCCAGTTGCTTTTGATGCAAGTGCTGATGACCTTGATACACGTGGATTCATTTCAATAACAACCATTCGACCATTTTTAGGATTGATGGCAAACTGAACATTTGATCCCCCAGTTTCAACACCAATTTTTCTCAAACATGCAATAGACGCATTTCTCATCACCTGATATTCTTTATCTGTAAGAGTAAGAGCCGGTGCAATTGTGACTGAGTCACCTGTATGAATTCCCATAGGATCTATATTTTCAATTGAGCAAATAATAATACAGTTATCTTTCTTATCTCTTACCACCTCCATCTCAAATTCTTTCCAACCTTCCAAACATTCTTCTACAAGAACTTGGCTTACTGGAGACTCATGCAATCCATTTTTAACAATCTTAAAATAATCTTTTTTAGTTTTAGCTATTCCTCCACCAAGTCCACCGAGTGTAAATGCAGGTCTTATAATTGCTGGTAATCCAATTTTTTTTAATACTTTTGATGCTTGGTTGTTGTTATTAACAATTTCGGATCTTGGTAAATCTAAACCAATATCTATCATATTTTTTCTAAATTTTTTTCTGTCTTCAGCATTAGAAATTGCTTTAGAATTTGCTCCTATCAATTCAATTTTGTATTTTTTTAGAATCCCTTTTTTTTCTGCTTTCATTGCAAGGTTAAGTGCGGTTTGCCCGCCCATTGTTGGCAGAATTGCATCTGGTTTTTCTTTTTTGAGAATTTTTTCTAACACATCTGGTGTAATTGGTTCAATATAAGTTTTATCTGCAACATCTGGATCAGTCATAATTGTTGCAGGATTTGAATTGATTAAAACTACATTATAACCTTCGTCTTTCAGAGCTTTACAAGCTTGCGTTCCTGAATAATCAAATTCACATGCTTGTCCTATAATTATTGGACCAGCACCAACGACTAAAATTTTTTTAATATCTTTTCTTTTTGGCATTTTTTTTAATGTTGTTAATAAATTCTTCAAACAAGTAAACACTATCTTGGGGTCCAGGATTAGATTCTGGATGATATTGAACTGAAAATATTGGTTTATTTTTAAGCTTTATTCCTTCAATAGTATTATCAAAAAGAGATTTATGAGTTATTTCAATTTTTTTTGGTAAAGTTTCTTCAACTACTACAAACCCATGATTTTGACTGGTAATTTCAACTTTGTCATTTACTAAATTTTTAACAGGATGATTTGCACCTCTATGTCCTAACTTCATTTTTTTTGTTTTGCCACCTAAAGCTAATGCTAAAATCTGGTGACCTAAACAAATACCAAATATAGGTAAATTGTTTTTTATAAGTTTATTAATTATAGCGATTGAATACTTTCCTGTTGCAGCTGGGTCTCCTGGTCCATTGGATAAAAAAATTCCATTTGGTTTCAAACTTAGTATTTTTTGTGCAGTTGTTTTACAAGAAACAACAGTAACCTTACAGTTGTAATCAGAGAAATATCTTAATATATTTTTTTTTATTCCATAATCAACTGCAACTACATGAAATAAATTTTTATTATTCTTTTTATATCCTGTCTCTTTTTTCCAGGTTTGAAGACCTTTCCAAGTATAATTTTTCTTAGTTGAAACTACTTGTGCAAGATCTAGATTTTTTAATCCACTCCATTTAATAGTGTTATTAGTTAGTTTGCTAATATTAAATTTTCCATTTTTTGAATAAGATATTGTTCCCTTAGGTGCCCCTTTATCTCTTATAAAGTTTGTTAGGCTTCTTGTATCTAAGCCGGTAATTCCAACAATTCTATTTTTCTTTAACCAAGCATCTAAATGTAGAAAAGACCTATAGTTTGAGGGTGACGTTATTTCTGAGTTAATTATTACTCCTTTTGCCCATATTTTATCAGATTCATGATCCTCTTTATTGGTTCCAACATTTCCAATATGAGGAAAGGTAAAGTTAATAATTTGACCCGCATATGAGGGATCAGAAATGATTTCCTGATACCCTGTTAAGGATGTATTAAAGCAAACTTCACCCGTAGCTTCTCCTTGGAATCCAATTCCAATTCCTTTAAATACCTTTTTATTTTCAAGAACTAAAACGCCTGTATTGTTTTGTGATTTTGTATTTGAGTTAATTTTTTTTGATTTTTTCTTCAATTACAACTCATGAGTTAAAGGTTAATACAATAATTGCTTTATTATCGCAACAGAGATGTAATATAAAAATGTAAAAAAACAATTTTTCTTTTGAAGAATTTTTTCTTTAAAGTAGATTAAAAATTATGTCATTAAAACAGACTATCGAAAACGAATATAAAAATGCTCTAAAATCTATAGATAAAAATAAAATATCAACCTATAGGTTAATATTATCTTCTATTAAGGATTTGGATATTGTTAATAGATCGGGCCCCAATAAAAAGGAGACTGATGATGAGGATATTAAGAAACTTTTGAAAAAAATGGTTAAGCAGCGAGTCGAATCGATCGATATTTATAAAAAAAATAATAGAACAGATCTTTTAGAGGTTGAACAAAATGAATATGATATTTTAACAAGTTTTTTACCAAAGCAACTTAGTGAGGAGGAAACTAAGAAAATTTGTGCCGACACTATTTCAAAAATTGGAGCAAATTCAATAAAAGATATGGGAAAAGTTATGGGTGAACTTAAAAAAACTCATGCAGACGAAATTGATTTTTCCAAAGCAGGATCAATGATTAAAGAATTATTAAATAAATAATGAAATACCCAAAAGAATATCTTGATGAAATTAAAAATAGGTTGAAAGTTTCAACAGTTGTATCAAAAACTGTTTCTTTAAAAAAAAGAGGTAAAGAATTTGTAGGTTTGTCACCTTTCAAAAATGAAAAAACACCATCATTTACTGTGAATGATGAAAAAGAATTTTATCACTGTTTTGCAACTTCAGAACATGGCAATATTTTTGATTTTGTAATGAAAACTCAAAATTTAAAATTTGGTGAAGCCGTTAAATATCTAGCTCAATTAGCAGGTATGCAGCCATATATGTTTTCAAAACAAGATGAAGAAAGAGAAAAAAAGTGGAACGAGTATAAATCCATTTTTACTCGATATGTAGATTTTTATCATAATGAACTTTTAAAAAATGAAAATTATTTAATTGCTAGAGATTATCTAAAAAAAAGATCACTAGGCAAAGATGAAGTAAAAAAATTTAAAATAGGATATATAGAAAAAAATCCCATTTTTTTTGAAAAATTAAAAAAAGATTATAATGAACAAACTTTAGTTGAGACTGGTTTATTCTACTTAGATGAGAAAAAAAAAATTTATGTCGAAAGATTTAGAGGTCGATTAATATTTCCAATCAATAATATTTCAGGTCAACCAATTGCTCTTGGTGGAAGAATAATTGAAAATTTAGATTATCTAGCGAAATATATTAATTCACCTGAAACAAATTTTTTTAAAAAAGGATCAAATTTATATAATTTAGATTTAGCAAGAAAATTTTCTAATAAAATTGATCACGTTTATCTAGTTGAAGGATACATGGATGTTTTAGGTCTAAGCAAAAATGGAATTGATAATGCAGTAGCAAATCTTGGTACATCTTTAACTGACAAACAAATTTTAACTTTAAATCAATTTTTTGATGATATCATTATATGTTTTGATGGTGATGAAAGTGGATATAAAGCTGCAGTGAGAGCTGCTGAAAATTCAATAAAGGAGCTGAAACCTGAAAAACAAATCTCATTTTTATTTCTGCCAGATAAAGAAGATCCAGATAGCTATGTAAATAAAAATGGTAAAGCTAATTTTATTGAATTTACAAATAAGACTAAATTATCAATTCATCAGTTTATTTTTAGCCACTATAAAAAACAAACTAAAAACAACCCTTCATCTATGGCAATTTTTGAAAAAAAACTGAGAAATATTGCTAACACAATTAAAGATGATTTTATAAAAAAATATGTTTTAGAGTACTTTTTGGAAAAAATCGCTGAATTAACTCCATATTCTAATTATAATAATAAAAGATTTTATTCTAAAAGAACAAAATCCTTAGAAAGTACAAAGAAATATTTTCAAGAGAGCCAATCATTCTCAGGAGTTGAATTAAAAGAGTTTTCCTTATTATATTTGTTGATAAATAACTTAGACTTAATGCAAGCAAATATCCACTTGGTCGAAAATATTAAATTATTTACTGAGTTCAATAAAAAAATATTTGAAATGATAATTGAAAAATTAAAATCAGGTAAAAAATTTACCATTCAAGATCTTAATTTAGATATGCAACTATCTGAAAAAATTAATAAATTTGCTCCGATAAAACACATCTTAAAAAATCAATCAAATGATCATCAGAAAATAATTGAATTGTTGGAGGATATTTCAAGAGATTTAATGAATTATGATCTTGAGTTTAGAATTCAAGAATTAGAATCAAAGTTTTCTCTTGATATGAGTGAGACCACATTTAATGAGCTCAAAGAGCTAAAAAAAAAGCAGAATCTCAATTAAAATGACTAAATTAGTAATGGATTTTTGCAGAATTGACATTATATAAGATCTTCAAATTCAAATTACTGTGGAAAGAATAATTACAAAATCGTTTGCTAGACTGATGGGTCGAGGAACCCATAGAGGATTTATAACTTATGAGGAATTAAGTAAATCGCTTGGTAAAAGAAATTTATCTAATGAAAATTTAGCTCAAGCATTCATTCATATATTAGATGAAAAAGTAACCTTAGTTGAAAAAAAATCTGATTTTAAAGTTTTAAGAAAAAAAGAAAATTCAAATAAAGAAGAAGGAAAAACGATCGAGAAAAGTGATGACCCTATAAGAATGTACTTACGAGAAATGGGTGGTGTTGAACTTTTATCTAGAGAAGGTGAAATAGCAATTGCAAAAAGAATAGAGGCCGGAAAAGACGTAATGTTAATTGCTCTTTCTCAAAGCCCAATTACAGCACAACAGTTTTTTGAATGGAATGAACAACTACAAAAAGACGAAATTCTCGTCAGGGAAATAATTGATATTGATACTAATTATATGGAAGACGAAACCACAGGACCAAGTGCCAAGCAAAAAAATGCGGGTGAAAATGATAAAGAAGAGGCCAATTCTGATGAAGAGGATGATTTTAATCCAACATTAGCTGCAATGGAGACAGAAATAAAGCCTAAAGTTTTAAAAACTGTTAATACACTTACAAAAGAATATAATAAACTAATAAAGTACCAAAAAGAAAAACTTGATTGTGTTCTCAATTCGAAAAATTTTTCAACAGCTAAAGAAAAAAGTTACGAAAAGATAGTCAATGAAATTTTAGAAAATATAAAATCTCTTCAATTATCCCCATCAGTTTTAGAGGAATTAGTTCAAAAACATTATGTGGAAAATAAAAAAATTATTTCACTAGAGGGTAATCTTTTAAGACTTGCAATGGACCATAAAATACAAAGAAATGAATTTATTAAATTTTATGTTGGAAATGAGATCAATCCAAATTTAAAAAAATTCTTAGATACAAATTCAGTATGGAAGCAATTTTTTTCCAAAAATAAAGAGGAATTTAAAAATATTAGGGAAAGACTAGTTGAAACAAGTCATAAACTTGGAATTTCAGTTACAGATTTTAAAAAATTAGTAAGTAGAATTCAAAAAGGCGAAAAAGAGTCGCGAATAGCAAAAAAAGAGATGGTAGAAGCTAACCTAAGGTTAGTTATTTCAATTGCAAAAAAATATACAAATAGAGGCCTTCAGTTTTTAGATTTAATTCAGGAAGGTAATATTGGGTTAATGAAAGCAGTAGATAAGTTTGAATATAGGAGAGGTTATAAATTTTCTACTTATGCAACTTGGTGGATTAGGCAGGCAATAACGAGATCAATAGCTGATCAAGCAAGAACAATTAGAATTCCAGTTCATATGATCGAAACAATTAATAAAATTGTTAGAACACAAAGATTAATACTAAGTGAGTTCGGAAGAGAGGCTACACCTGAAGAGCTTGCACAAAAATTGAGAATGCCATTAGATAAGGTTAGAAAAGTTTTAAAAATTTCTAAAGAGCCTGTTTCTTTAGAAAAGCCAGTTGGTGATGAAGAAGACAGTAGTTTAGGAGATTTTATAGAGGATACAAAAGCCTTAGCTCCCTTAGAGCAAGCAATTAAGTCAAATCTTGGAGAAGCAACCACTAAAATTTTATCTACACTTACCCCTAGAGAAGAAAGGGTTTTGAGAATGAGATTTGGTGTAGGAATGAATACTGATCATACTTTGGAAGAAGTGGGATTGCAGTTTTCAGTTACAAGGGAAAGAATAAGACAGATTGAAGCTAAAGCACTTAGAAAATTAAAACATCCGAGTAGATCAAAACAATTAAAAAGTTTTCTTGAAAGTTAAAAACGGGCCGTTAGCTCAATAGTAGAGTACTGCATTGACATTGCAGGGGTAGTTGGAGCGTAACCAACACGGCCCACCATGATTTAATTATCTTTAATTGATAACTAACAAAAAATGATATAATTAAACTAAGTTTAAGGGCCTGTAGCTCAGTTGGTTAGAGCAGTTCACTCATAATTTCTTGTTAAAAAAATTTGCTTAAAAAATCATTAATTAACAGTACTAATTTAAACATTTAAAAATGAAAAATTTTTCAACAACTATTTACCAACGAATTCATTTTAAAATTCTGTTAATTTGAAATTTAAGAACTATTTTTGATTAATGATTTTGCAATTGTTTCTGCTAAAATAACAGGAACTGCGTTTCCAACTTGATGGTATGTTTCCATCTGAGTACCTAAAAAAACAAAATCGTCAGGAAATGATTGAAGTCTTGCGGCCTCTCTTACCGACAATGTTCTTGTTTCGGTAGGGTGAATATACATATATCCATCCATACCTATATGAGCAATTACAGTCCATGAAGGTTTATTATTAACTAATCTCTTTAACCGATCATGAAAGATGTCTTCTCTAAAGGGCAGAATATTCCTAATCTTTTTTGGTAGATCCATATATTTACTACCTTGCCTCATGTGTTTGAATACTCTCTTTGCTCTTTCATTTGTCATTCGACAAATATTATTTTTTACAGTTCCATTAGTTTTAGCTCTCATCTTTTTTTTGATAATTATTTAAGTTATTTGATTTCGAATACTCACACTCATCAATTCTCCAATTATCAGTAATCTTAGGTAAATCTGAAATTGCATCTTTCACAGTTACATATTTTTGATTTTTTGAAAAAAGATTGTCTTCAGAAAAATATTTTATTTCTGGAATATTATATTTAAATTTCTTAATTTTCGTTCCTATCAAAATCATTCTTTTTCTTGTTTGAGGCACACCATAGTCAGCAGCATTAAAAATTAAGTTCTTTTCATTAAGAATTTTATACCCTAATTTTTCAATCATATTTTTTGTTTGAGTAAAAATAGAACCATTATATTTTGTCATAAAATTTGGAACATTTTCCATTACGAAATGATCAGGTTGGAAGTATTCAATGTAATTAAAGTAGTTTTTAAATAAAAAATTTCTATCATCATCAAATAAAGTGAAATTAGAATTTTTTTTGCTTTTGACAGATTTGATTTTTGCGTGACCTATTGTTGAAAAAGTAGGACAAGGTGGTCCACCTATAATTAAATGTATTTTTTTATTTCTAATTTTTTCTTTAAATTTGTTAGGTTTAATCTTTGAAATATCAGAGTTAATAGAAACACAATCAGGAAAGTTTAATTTATGAGTATCAATACAAGCCTTTGATACATCAATTGCACCCACACATCTATAACCAGCTCTTTCAAAACCTAGAGATAAACCTCCAGCACCACAAAATAAATCTATAAAATTTTTACCCACAATATTTTTTAATTACTTTTGCTAATTTATAAGCCATTAAAGGAGGAACAGCATTACCTACTTGCTTATATTGTTCGGTTCTTGATCCTAGAAAAATAAAATTATCTTGGAAGGATTGTATTCTTGCAGCTTCTCTAACAGTAAAAGTTCTCTCTTGTTTATAATCAGGATGTATAAAAAGATTTCCATCTTTGTAAAGATGAGAAACAACTGTTTTACCAGGTAAGTTATATTTTTGAACTGTATACCTGTTGTGGAAATGCTCAGGATCATGATGAATTAAATCAGGCCTTACTTTTTTTAGGTCTCTTAGTGCCCAATTTTTTTTGCTTAAATATTTATATCTCTGTCTGTCTTTTTCATTATGTTTTCTAGCAACATGATTATAGAGAACTTTACTATTTTTTATTTTTTTTAAATAATTATTCTTGGACGAATTTTCAAATTTTAATTTTTCTTCACCCTCACCAGGTTTTAAAGAAGGTAAATCAGCGATAGCATCTTTGACTGTAAATATTTTTTTTTCTTTACTTTTGTTAATTAATTCATCATAAATTTTTGGAACTATAAATGAATATTTTTTTAATACTCCTATAACAAATACCCTTTTTCTTACTTGAGGCACTCCGTATTCGGAAGTATCAAATACCATTTGTGATGTATTGTCTAAAGTTACATATCCAAGTTTCTTTGATAAATTAAGAATATCGTCAAAAATTTTTGTTCCATTTGGTTTTGCTGAAAGTATACCTCTTACATTTTCAAAAACATAAAATTTTGGTTTTATAATTTTTAAACATTCGAAAAAATCTTTATAAAAATAATTTCTTTTATCTTTACGCATTGAGTATTTGTCCTGAGCCCTACCAACACTTGAAAAACTTTGACAAGGTAGACCAGCCACTACACCTTCTATAGGTGTACCATTCATCTTGCTTTTAAGAATTTTTTTAAATTTTTTTGTTGTTATATCTTCGTTAATTACATGTGTGTTTTTAAACCTATTTTTGAAAGTTTCACATGACCAAAAATTAAAATCTGCAGCAAGATATGACTTATATCCTGATTTCTCAAAACCTTCTGCAAAACCTCCACAGCCAGAGAATAGATCTATTATGTATTTGTCTTTATTTTTTTGATACATTTTTTAAATGGATGAAACCTTTATAACATTATCTATTAACAAATTTTTAAGTGAAAACAATTACGAAGTTATTCAATGTATTCCACCAGGAGGACAGGGTGGAATTTATTATTCATTAAAAAACAATATTATTTACCCAGATATAATATGTTTAAAAGATAAAATTCTATATATAGGTGAAAATAAAACACTCTTTAACGAATCGGATGAAAAAAAACTGATTGAATTAAGCAATGAAGAGAGCTTATTTGAAAAATCTCAAAAAATTGTTGATAACTTTTTAAAATCTAAAAATAAACCACACGAAAAAATCGACGATATTAAGTTCTTTTTAGGCTTTTCATCTAGCTCAAAAAAGCAATCAAATGTTCATATAAACATCCTAGTAGATAATAATGGTAAAGTTTTATTAAAAAATTAAAACTCCATCTTTAAAAATCATCATATCACAAAAATATCCATATATTCTCAAAGGCTTATTTTTTGTATAGGTGCAGCCGTATTGTAAATGATGAGAAATTTTAAATTGACTTTGATAATTTTCAAGCTCAGAACTTTTAAAAGGACAGTTTACATCGTAATATTTTTGATATCCTTTTGGTCCCATAACTTTTTTAATTTGAGCATCTTCACTATTTAACGGCATAAAAACTAAATTTATTTTTCTTTCCTCAACATTTCTTCCAATTCTACAGAATGCATAGTCAAATGATCCGAGCATACCAACATAAGGATCAGCAGCATGAGCAAATAGACGACTCGATTTTGTATCTGGCTGTAGTATCAATGTTTTTTCTCTAGATGTGATTCTTGAGGGCAAATTTTCTACAGTTTTATTTATCCAGTTGATATTTAGGTCTTGATAACCTTCTAAATAGTTTTTTAATTGAGAAGTATTTATTAACTTACAGGTAGGAAGGTCTTCTATTTTGTAAATTTTTCCTTCAGTGTCATTTTTTTGTTTTTCAAATTTTATTTTCCAAGATTGACAGTCGAAAACTTTATAATCATGATTTTCAAAATTTTGATCATGATTTATGTAATCTTTTATTAAATCAAACATTTCTAACATATTTGGATGTAAAAGTTTTGGTAAGCCAGGAAAACCATCCTCATCTAAAAGAATATTGTTTGAATTTGAGTAATGAAAAAAAACAGATGGAATTTTATTAATTGAAGAAATTTTGTTTAACAAATCATAATGTTTTGGATTAAATTTGTATGTGTATCCATCAATTTTTTTTGGACATATATAAATTGAGCAAACATCACTTTCAGCTGCTGCAATTATTCTAGGAATTCTTTGCTCGATATGTTGAGAAGCAGGTTTAGATTTTGTTATTTCAATACATAATATCGGTCTCTCAATATTTTCATTTTTTTTACTAATAATTAAATCAGGTTTATCTAATCTTAAAATATTTTTAAGTTTTTCTGGAAGATTAAGAAATTTAGGGTCTCCTGGATTTGGAATTTTTTCAAAAGTAAAGTTAAAATCACTTGAAATACCTTTTTTAAACCAATTAAAATTAAGTTCGTTTTCTGTTCTTACAACTATTTCCATAATTTTTTATTATTCTATGAAATTTTCATCAGAAACAAATTTTTTTATCCTATTAATATCAATTGAAAATGATACCTCATTTATTCCCTCAGCTAAATCTTCTTTTAATATTGTTGGAAATTTATTTGTTAATTTATAAAATAGTAAAGAATTAGCTACATATTTAGTTTCATAATTTTTTTTATGTATTTCAAAATACCCATATGCACTTAGTTTTTTTTCAAAGGAAATTTTTAAATTATTGTTGTCATTAAAAATTTTTTTTATATCATCTATAATTTCAACAAGTGTTTTTCCAGATAAATTCTGTTCTATCTCAGCACAACCAAGGTATAAATTTGAAAAAAATTTATAATTAAGCTGATCTAAATTATTTATTTTAATTTTATTTTTTCTTTTTGAATAAGTTTTAATTTCTAATAAAAATTTTGGAAATTTAAAATCATGCAATCCACCTTCAGGTCCTTCCCAATAATTCAAAATATTTGACGAATTAATATTTTTTGAAATAGCTTTATTAAAAAAAGTAAGCTCTCCAAATAATCCAATTTCTTCCTCTTTAGTTAAACCTTCGTATTTTTCATCTTCAAAACATTTTCTCCAATTTATTAATAAATTTGAAATAATATCAAAACATAATTTTTGATTATCTATGTCATAGATAGAAGTAATTATTTTTTCTAAAAGATTTTCATATGCGTCCAAAAAAGAACTATTTTTAAGATAAATTGATAAAATTAATAAATTTTTATCGTCTTCATCATTTTCAAAACTTACCTTTATCCCTTTGGTTTCTTTAAATTCAAAATTTGATTTATTAACCAATGTTTTGTTGAAAATAAAGTTCACTGATTTGAATTTATTTTCATAAATGACTGATGCGCTAATAGGAGTTTTGCAATCTGTAAATATACTTCTTGAATATTTTCCAGGATTATTTATTTCTGAAGATATTTTTTTCCAAGCATCAATAATTTTATTAAAATCAAATTTCATTTGATAATTCGTGTTCTGCGTAAACTGAATTCACTCTGTACTCTACAGCAGCTTTATCTCCCATTCTTGAGTATGGAAAACTAATTTGAAATCCCATTAATGGGTATTTTGTTAAGTGATCTTTATCAATTTTATTAATATCGTTATGTCCTTTTACAACATGCTTTTTACAATTTTTTTCACAATCGCTTTTACAATTTTTGTAACCTTTGAATTTTTTAAAGGAAGATAAATTTTTTATTCCTAGAATAGGATATAAATTTAATAATCCTCTTTTTTCACTTCTATGATATCTTGCGAAACCTCTTTTGGCAGAAGTTATTGTTTGCTCCTCTGTCTGTGTATCATGTGTTTTTGTGAAATTTTCCAAACTATCTTTGTATGCTTTTAGCTCATCGCCTTCTAAACCTAGCAACTCATCTGTTGGCTGGGTAATTACTTTAAGACTTATTTTTTTTTTATTTCTTTGATTTGACGGTGTTCTTAATATTAATTCGACATTATGTTTGTCTAATATATTTAAATTTTGTCCAGACGAACCATTACCATGTAAACATACAGTCCAATTCGTAAGTTCATTGTATTTATTAAGATTTTCAATGTATCTTGCAAATTGAGATGTTCCCAAACTTCTCTGTTCCTCAAATCGTTTATACGTGTTCAGATAATTTATTATTTTCTCAGGATCTACATTTTTCCATAAAAAAATATTTTTCCATCTATGTAAATCATTTTCAAATTCTCCCGATATTACAGGATCACTTATTGACTCCAGAAGTTTTTCAGAAGATATAAAATTAGATTTAATTACTTCATCATCATTTACAAATGTTATTATTTCCTCAACTTCTTGAGAAAAAGAAGTTTGTTCTACTCTTGAATGACGCATTTTAGTTTTTGATGTAATAATCAAATTTGGATTAGTTCTAACTTTAAGTCCAAATTCACTAGGAGTTGATCCTTGGGCGGCCATTATTCTAAAAGCATTTCTTAACTCTTCTGTAGCCACAGAAATATGAAAAAACCATCTAATAACATTATCTGTTGTATATAATCTACATAAATCTTGATAGCCCATACGATAGCCAAACCATCTACCCATTTGCATTAAGGTATCATACATTGGCATTTTTGCAGATCTTAAGAAATAACTAATAGACAATCCTTCAAGAGTTAAACCTCGAGAAAGTTTGTCACCACCAATAATTATTGTATGTAATCCGAAACCATTGTCACTTTTAAACCTTTTATACTCTAGAGTATCGTTTTTTCTTCCGTTTAAAACTTTAATATTTTGACAAATTTGATTTATAACAAAATCTAAACTTCTTTTATCATTAATTAATTCTAACCAAGAAGGATATTTATTTTCGTTTGTATCTTTATAAATATAAAACTTTTCTTCCCAAATTTTTTTAAAAGTAGAAATTGTTTCTTCGTATTTTTCATTATCTTTATTAATTCTATTTCTAAGTAAAAAAAGATAATCGTTTACTTGTTTGTATACAATATCTTGAACATCTACAAACTTAGTTACATGAATAAGCATTGACTTTGCATCCTCTACATAGCCTCTAAAATTTCTACAAGCAGAAGTTAAGATAAATGAAATTATTGCTTCTTTAAGAGAGGGTGGAAGATCTATTTCTGGATCATTTTTATTATTATATTCGGGCTGATGGTAACGATCATGACGAGGGGGCATCCAACCCTCACTACAATCTGGGTCATCTGGGAAAAGTGAACTGTCTTCAACTATTTGAAAAAAATGATTATCATCTATCTCTCTGTCTTGAACTTGTTCACCGTCTACAATTTCAGTATTAAATATTTTTTCTAAACCAACATGGTTAGAAGGTATTGGTAAGTCGATAATATAATCTTTTGGAAATAAATCTAATCCTTCTTCATTAGTTTTAGCTTGATTATGTATAAATATATTTGCAAAAGGAGTTGCTGTATACCCTATGTAAACACGTTTATCGAAAATATTTAACAAAGTTCTAATTAATCGATTAATTGTTTTTGGATCGTAATCGAGATCGAAGTTTCCTTCCTCATTAACTAATTGTTCTCCAGTATCAACAGAACCATTATCAACCTCATCATCAATAATTAAAATTGGTTTATCTTTTATGAACGGTGGAAATGTAGAGAAGTGACCTCTTACTTTGAAAGGTTTTTGTTCTACAGTTACACCATGAACTTTAGGAGAGCTTAAGTAATACCCAATAAGTTTTTCAAGTACTGATTTATTTTTTTTCACCACAAATATTGCAGGATCGTCTGTATGAAAATTTAAGTTATCAGCAACGTTCTTTTTGAAATCTCCATTTAATTTACTATTAGTGCCACAACTAATAATTGGGAGTTTATAATTCATTCTTCTTGCTGCGAGAGGACCTTGATATATTTTAGTCCCTAAAGAACTTGCTTGAGTATCATAGGCTAGTAAACCTTCGTCCACTCTTATTTGAGTTTGTTGTCTAAGATTGTTATTTAAACCAGAAAGAACAATAATTTTTTTATAACCTGCATCGACAGCTTTATTTAGGAAACCAATAAAATTTGAAGTTTTTCCTGATTGCACACTACCTACAACCAAACCTCTAGAGTCCCAAAAGCCATCTCTATTCGGATCCTCTATACTCTTCATCATTAAGTCTGTGGTTTTATCCATAGCAGCTACAGCATCGGGAGAATATTGAAGGTCATTTTTAATATATTCTCTGTATGTTTCCCAATAAGGTCTATCTTTTGTTGAATCATACCAATCTACATGATCACTCTTTCCTTTTATAATTGCGTGAGTAGAACTTTTAACAGTAAAATTTTCTAATAGTTGTAATATGAGTTTATCTTTGAATTCATAGTCTTTAGGTTGTTTTAAAAAATGTATAGCTTCTTCTACTACGAGTGATATTTTTTTCTTTGATAAATCATTAGGTGTCACGACTTCTATTTGAGAAACACACACATTATAAAGTTTATCAAAAATTGAACTTTTCATGTTACTCATATTAAAAAACTTAGTATATTTTTAATATGAATTCAATTTCTTCAAAAGTTAGTAAAGTGATCAATATTATAGAAACTAAAGATTTATCCAAAAAAGAATTAATTAATTATTTTAATAATATCAACAATTATCCATCTATATCTGAGAATGAAAGAGAAAGATTGATTGAAGTTGTTGAAAAAAAAATGAGAGTAAATTTTCCAAATACTGCAAAAAAAATATTGGGAGGTAAAAGTTCAAAAGCAAGAGAACTATTAGATAATTTTTTTAGCAAACTAATTGTTGATTTTGATTGGTCTAAAAATAAAGTTGGGACAAGGGTTAAAGCTGGCGGTAGCATGATAAGTGGTAAAGAATATGTTTGTTGGTATATTTCCTATAAAAATGAAAAAGGCTACTCGACCGGATTACATTATAGACAATTAACTCCCAAAACTGATCCCTACTTAGAAATTGATTTTAGAAAAGTGGGTAAACATTTTGAAAATGAAAAGAAGCTTAATAAATTTCCTGTAGAACTTAAAGATGATGCTTTTTCTCTTTTTAAAGAATATTTAATTCAAATAATAAATTAAAATAATAATTTAAAATAACAATTTAAAAACATATTTAAGTCTAAATATTAACAACAAATCATGCATTAATTCGAAATGCATTGGATTTCAATCCTTTTCTATCGTATTCCGCTTTTTTTAATTTCTCCCTTGTTGCGTAATTCGATCAAAAAGAAGAGGATTGAGACCATAACCAATTACAAACTTTTAACTCTCAAAAAATCAATTAACAATAGGAGTTCCAATATATGGAAATAGGCCGTGTCTGTAAGTACTGTCACGTGAGTGCTTACGTTGCGTATGATAACTGCGACCCAGTTTATAAACAAACTTTCAAATTCGAGATATTACCAGGTGAACACAACAGTTTAGTCTGGGATAAAATCATAAAAATATTTAAGAAAAATGGATACAAAGTGGAGCTCAAATCATGAAAAGAGTTTTGCTCATTTTTTTATTACATCTATCTCTTTTTTTTATTGTATTCGCCTATCAAGCCCAAGCAGATGAAAGAAATTGGGAAATATCTAAATATGAGGGTCAAAGTTATGCCCTTGTATCTGGAGAGATTCAAAGAACAGACAAATTTTCATTTGTTTTATCTCCAGAGGGTCAGTGCCAAGAAGTAAGTTCAATGTTTTCTTTTTTTACATGGAATAACCCTGGTGATTTTGATCAATTAATAGGAAGAAAAGTTCCAATTAAATTAAATAATATTGAAACAACTGCAGAGGTATTAACGACTTTTCCTTATAAGGAAGGTTTAAAAGTAGTTTTTTATTTTGGTACATTTCCACTCAAAGAATATATCTATACGATGTATAAATTTTATGAAGAAGAGGGTATTTATCAGATTCAAATAGTTGATGGACTGAATTTTGTTGCTTCAAAGTATTTTGATATTACTGAAAATAATTGGAAATTTGATAATTTGATTACATCTATTAACGATGCTTTTGAAATCTGTAAAAATATTAAAGATTTGAAAATTTAATTTTTACAAATCCTCGTTATGCCAGGTAAAAAGATCAGCTTCAAAAGGAATATTTCTAAATTTTAATAAAGCCTTATATTTCTCAAGTCTGTCCTCTTTTTTAGCACTTTTTAAGTATGTAAGGATTTGATCATAGGTCAAACCTTTCAAATTATCTTTTTTCACATCTACATACTCCTCATATTCCATACCTGCTATTGCATAGCCTTTATTTGGATCTATGTGTTCTGCATAACTAATGGTGTCTTCAGTTTCTTTAAGGATATCGTACCAGTGAGCAACTTGATTTTTATTATCAAAAAGATAATCTTTTCTGTAATCAAACAGTTCTAACTGCTGCATATTTTTGAAGTATTTAAATTAAGAAAATTAACTAACAATTAATAATATAATTTTTAATTATGTCATAAGTATGATAAAATTATTTAGTCCTGATTTAGAAAATAACTCTACTTGCTAGGACTTAAAATAAAACGCTAAAGGAGAAACATGAAAATAAAAATACAATCAATAAGAGACTTTTTTAAATCAAAAGAAAAAAAAGGTTTAAAACCTATATTTTTTGAGAGCATTGGAGATCAAAATACTTCAAGAGATGAAAGGCTTAAGAATCTGATAAAAATTCTAGAAAAAAATGGATTTAAAATTAAAAATAAAAAATAATTATTTAAATTGAAATTTATTTTTTAATTATTATATTAATTTGGTTGGTTAATAAGACTATTTATTAACGTTTAGGGAAGAAAAAATATGATTGTTATTTTAATAGATCTTAAACGGTGTATTTTTTCTTCCCTTATAAATGTTTAAATTTTTTAAAGTTTTATCCAATCAACATAAAATAAATGTAACAATATAAAACCGTTAGGTTTGATATTGGATTCGAAGATTTATGCTTAGGATTATTGTATCCTTATTAAACTTACGGTTTGAGAAAGGATAAATGAAAAAAAATAAACCTAATTTAAATGTTAATGAAAAATTAGTTAAAATGTTTGAGGATCAAATCCCAGAAAATCGTCAACAAGTCTTGAGAGATATTGATAGTATTATGTGCAACATGTTTGAATTGCACCCAAACGATTTACCTTGGATAAATCCTAACAAACATGAGGAAAAATGGGAAAATCTTATGAATAATTTAAGATTAATTGTTGGTAAGATAGAATACGAAGGTAAGAGAAAAAAAAGGACGGTGCACTAATGATTAGTTTAAAACGAAATAGTAAAACTGGAGAATTAGTTAAAGCTACTGGTGTAACCAGTCAAAAATTTAGAATCTATACTCCTAATCAAAATAAAGATTTTACTTTAAGCAGATCAAGATTTGATGATTTTATGACTTGTGAGAGATGTTTTTATTTAAAGGTAAATAAAGGCTTTATGTCTCCTTCAACTCCTGGATGGACATTAAATACATTAACTGACACCTTGTTAAAAAAGGAGTTTGATGAATGTAGGGCAAAACAAATTCCTCATAGGATTATGACTAAATATAATCTTAGAGATTTGGTTCCATATGCTTCAGAAAAGATCAAGGGTAAAAATGGTAGTGATAAATTATTATTGGATGAATGGAGGGATTCACTTCATTATGGAATTAAGCATAGATTTAAAGATACCAACATTATTTTGCAAGGAGGCGTGGATGATGTTTGGTTTAATACTAAATCGAAAGAATTGGTCATAGCTGATTATAAATCTCAGCATAAAAAAGATGAGGTTTCCCAAGATACTTATTTCGATGATCCATACAAAGAAGGGTATCAAAGACAACTTGATTATTATGCATATATCTTAAAAGGTATGGGTTACAAGGTTTCATCAGATGCTTATTTTTATATATGTAATGCAAAAGAAGTTGATCAAGGTTTTCATGGCAAGATGTTATTTGATGAAGTTTTAATTCATTACAAAATCAAAACAGATTATCTCGAAGATGAGATTCAAAAAATGATAGATGTGATGAATTCCTCTGAGATACCAAATTTTCATGAAAGCTGTGAGAATTGTGCTTATGCAAGACAAAGGTCAGTTATTGATAAACTGTAATCTACTTACCAACCGATTTACCAACCAATGCAATTACAAAAGGAAATAAATAGAAACAAAGCAAAAACATTGATGCTTGATAAACTTTTTTTATGGTATAAAACCTAGGTTTATCAAAGGGCCTGTAGCTCAGTTGGTTAGAGCAGTACACTCATAATGTATTGGTCCCAGGTTCGAGTCCTGGCGGGCCCACCAATTAATTATTTGAAAATTTTTCTAGAATATCAAAAAGAACATTAATATCTTTGTCGTTTGAGTTTAATATCGAGGCAAATTCTTCTTTCTGAGTTCTTGCTAGACTAAGTCCTTCAATTATTAAATCTCTAATTAATGGATTTTCAGAATTTTTGGTATAAATTCTCCAATCAATTTTAACCTCTGGCCTTTCTGATGTAGCAATTAATACACTATTAACTATTGTATAATTTTTATTTAAAACTTCTTTGCCATTAACCTGTATCTCTGGGTTAGTATACTCAGCTAACCTACTAGAGAAACTTTTTAAAAAATATTCTTCGAATAATTCAGAATATTTTTGTTTTTGATTTTCATTTAGGTTTTTTCTAGCTGGTCCTAGGGAATAGTATCCTACAGCCTTAATATCAACAGTTTCTTTTGCAATGGTCTTTAGTCTGTTAATTTTTTCGTTCTTTGTAAGATTTTCAGAAAGAATTTGAGAAGCTCTATTTACTGTGGATTGAACAAAAACATCTGGCTGTATTGAATAAGCAACATTATAATTGATATTTAATATGAAAATAATGATTAAAAATTTTTTAAAATTCATTATTCAATTAATATCTATTGTGTCTCTATTTCTTCCCAATCGCTATCGTCTTGAGTTTCAATAATTTTATTTGTGTTTAGAATTTTTTGTTGTCTATCTTGTAAATATAAGCTTTTTACTGAAGCGTAAAAATCTATAGAATTTTTTTCTAAATTATCTATTGCATCATAATTTTTTGCTCTAAAATCTATTCCAGAAGTAACTCTTGATGCGTAATAATCAAAATCACTAAAGTACTGAGTATCATTATTAACAGTAATATTGTACCAAGCATCCCCTCCTATAAAATTTGCAAATGATGCTGCTGTGTCCCTAACTGTACTAGGTCCTAAAACTGGTAATACCAAGTAGCAGCCAGGTCCAACACCCATTTTTGCTATTGATTGACCGTAATCCTCTTTTTCATATTCGGGCATACCAAGATGTTTAGCAACATCTATTAATCCAAGAATACCAATAGTAGAGTTAACAATGAACCTACCAGAGTTTACTCCTGCCATTTTTAAATCACCTTGTAAAATATTATTAGGAATTGTTACAAGGTTAGATAAATTATCTAAAGAATTGCTTACCCCAACTTTTACAGGAGCAGGTAAAATTCTATACATACTTGCAGCAGGCTTAAACAACACTCCATCTAGAGCTTGGTTAAAAGCAAATGTTGCTCTATTTAAAGACTCAAAGCAATCTTTTACTTCAGACGGTTGATTTTTTTTTAAAATTAATTCACCGTCAGAACCCGCGTTAGCATTTAGTACTGATAAAAATAATATAAATGTAGTTAGTAGTAATTTTTTAAACATATATGCTTATATAATATATAAATTTTTAATGTAAATTAACTTAAATTTTATAAAAATGACTATAAAATGTCTAAAAATTAGCCAAAATAGTTGCTTAAACTGAAATGAATACAACCCTGAATTATTCTCCAAATTTTGACCCAAATAAAAGAAGAGCAAAACAAATTAAATTTGTAATTTTTCATTACACTGGCATGCGAAGGGAAAATGATGCAATTAAAAAATTAACTTCAAAAAAATCAAAAGTTAGTTGTCATTATCTAATAAAAAGTAATGGTGAGATATTAATTTTTGTACCTGAACTATATATTGCCTGGCACGCAGGAATTTCATTCTGGAGGAAATATAAACTGATTAATAAATTTTCTATAGGAATTGAGTTAAGTAATCCAGGTCATGACTATAATTATAAAAAATTTCCAAAAAAACAAATAAACTCTCTAATTAAGTTGAGTAAATTTTTAATTAGAAAATATAAAATTAAACCATCTTTTTTTTTAGGTCATTCAGATATAGCAGTGGATAGAAAAAAAGACCCAGGTGAAAAATTTCCTTGGAAATATTTATCTAAAAAGAAAATTGGTTTGTGGCATGATCTAAATCAGAATTTTACTCAAAAAAAAAGAAATATAGAATTAAAAAAAAATGATAAATTAAAATTTTTTAAAAATTTAGCTAAAATTGGCTATCCTAAGATAAAATTTATTTATGAAACTAGATATACAAAGTTAATTACAAAAGCATTTCAAAGAAGATTTAGACAAGAATTAATTAATGGTATTATTGATCTAGAATGCTTAGTTATCAGTGATAATATAGCAAAAAAAATAAAATAATTTCCCTTGATATTTTAAGCTTAAATTATAAGTTGTATATGCCAGATAAATGACTTATCGCTTTAAATTATTTTAAAGAGGAAAGTCCGGGCTCTACAAGGATACAGTGCCAGGTAATTCCTGGCGGGGGAAACCCTAGGGACAGTGCCACAGAAAATAAACCGCCATAACATGGCAAGGGTGAAAAGGTGTGGTAAGAGCACACCGGTTCTATTGGTAACAATGAACGCTGGAAAACCCCACTGGGAGCAAGACTAAGTAGAGATGACATTGTTTAAAAACTAAAAGCCGTCCTTGGCTAGTCATCAGGGTTAGTTGCTTGAGCTTAAGAGTGATTTTAAGCCTAGACAAATGATAAGTTTAAATGACAGAACCCGGCTTATAGTTTATCTGGCACTCTATATTTATTATCATAAATAAGTTTCATCGTTTGTTCTCATTTTTGTACCGTAGAGTCAATTTTCTTTCTTATTAAAACAATATTAGCACTAAAATATTAGGTATTGACGTCTAGTCGCAAAACCCATAATATCCCATAAATTCCCATTTATATGGGAATAAAGGAATTTATGTTTTATGTTTTTATCAACATACGAAAACAAATTAGACAAAAAAGGGAGAGTATCTGTGCCTGCTAGTTTTAGGTCACATTTATCAAATCTAGGTTACAACGGCATTATTTGTTACCCCTCTTTTAATAATTATTCAATAGAAGCATGTTCTCAAGACAGAATTGAAAAAATTTCTTCAGCAATAGATTCTTTAAATCCTTTTGAGGAAAAAAGAGATTATTTTGCAACATCTATTTTAGCTGAAAGTATAAATTTACAATTTGATACTGAAGGAAGAATTTCAATCCCTTCTAAATTATTAAAACATGCAAAAATTAAAAATAGCATGTTGTTTGTCGGGCAAGGTCAAACCTTTCAAATATGGGAACCAACAGCATTTGAAAAATTTAAGGTAACAGCAAGAAAAAAAGCAAATATTAATAGAGCTAATCTTAAATGGGAGCTTCAACAAAACAAACAATAGGGGATAAAAATGACAATTAACTTTAAAGCACCAGAGATAAAAGAGCTACAACCACGATTACTAGTTTTAGGAGTTGGTGGAGCTGGCGGAAATGCAATTAATGAAATGATTGAAAATAATCTTCAAGGAGTAGAATTTATTGCAGTCAATACAGACGCTCAAGATTTAAAATTAAGTAAAGCAAAAACAAGAATTCAAATCGGTTTAAATTTAACAAAAGGCTTAGGAGCAGGTGCAAAGCTTGATATTGGTCAAGCCGCTGCTGATGAATCTTTAAATGAAATTGTAAATACACTTCAGGGTGCAAACATGGTTTTTATTGCAGCTGGGATGGGAGGTGGAACAGGTACTGGTGCTGCTCATGTCATAGCAAGAGCTGCTAAAGAATTAAATATATTAACTGTAGGTGTTGTGACTCTTCCATTTTTGTATGAAGGCCCCTCTAGAATGAGAAGAGCACAACAAGGTTTGGAAGAGTTAAGAAAACATGTTGATACAATAATTGTTATTCCTAATCAAAACCTATTCAAAATAGCTAACGAACAAACAACTTTTGAAGAGTCGTTTAATCTTTCAAATAATGTTTTAATGCATGGTGTTCAAAGTATAACTGATTTGATGGTAAGACCTGGTTTAATCAACTTGGATTTTGCTGATGTTGAGACTGTTATGGCAGCAATGGGTAAAGCCATGATGGGTACTGGTGAAGCTGAGGGAGAAGGTAGAGCTCTAAAAGCAGCCGAGATGGCAATTAGTAATCCATTAATTGATGACTACACCTTAAAAGGTGCAAAAGGATTACTAGTAAATATTACTGGCGGTAAAGATTTAAAACTTTTTGAAGTTGATGAAGCAGTAAATAAAGTAAGAGCAGAAGTTGATCCTGAAGCAGAATTAATTATTGGAGCAATCACTGATACAGAGCTGGATGGAAAAATGAGAGTTTCAATTGTTGCGACCTCATTAGATGGTCAACAACCAGAGTCAAAATCTGTTGTTAACATGGTTCATCGAATTCAAAATCGTAACCCTGGTTACTCTGATTTTTCAAATATGGGATCTTCTCAATCCTTCAATTTTTCAAACACAATATCATCAAACCCCATTACTCATGGTGCTAATGCTCTAAAACTTGAAAATGAGATTATCCAAGAGCAACAAACTGAAAGCTCCCATAATCAAATGATGAATGAAGAGGTTGTTCAAAATACTAACAAGGAAAGTGAGAGTATTGTTGAAGATAATTCAGTTAATGAAAAGGAAAAATCTTTTACGCAAGGAGCTATGGAAACTAATCATGAAGAAAACTATGAGAACAATTTTGATGAAGAGATTTCGAATGATCTCAAGGAATTTGGAGTTGATTCTGATGCGCCAGATTTATTCAGTTCTGAATCTGAAAGCTCAAGTTCAGATGAACTTTTATCTTCTGACCAAGAGGAAGAAGATGATCTTGAGATACCAGCATTCTTAAGAAGACAAAAAAATTAATGGTCTTCTTAGAAATAAATGGACGCCACCATAGTACCAAAAATACAAAAGCATTATCCGGTACTGCTAAAAGAAATTATTAGCGTTATTTCCCCTCAACATGGTGGCACATTTATTGATTGTACTTTCGGTCAAGGTGGTTATTCCAAAAAAATTTTAGATTTTAAAAATACAAAAGTTATAGCTCTAGATAGAGATTTAGAGAGTGCAAAAATTGCTAATCAATTAAAAGAAAATTTTGAAGATAGATTTATATTTAAAAATATTAAATTTAGTCAGTTAAGTAATTTAAAACTCAAAAATGAAAACATAAGAGGAGTAATTTTTGATCTAGGTTATTCTTATACTCAAATAAAAGACCCACAAAAAGGATTGTCATTTTCTGATAGTGGTAAATTAAATATGCAACTAGGATTAAATAGTTATTCAGCAGAAGACGTAATTAATAAACTTGATGAAAAAGAATTAGAAAGAATTTTTAAATTTTTTGGAGATGAAAAAGAAGCAAAATTTATTGCACGAAATATAACAAAAGAAAGATCTAAAAATCTAATTGATACTAAATCTTTAGTTGAAATTATTGACAATTCAAAAAAAAGAAAAAATTTTAAAGTTCATAATGCGACCAAAGTTTTCCAGGCACTAAGAATATTAGTAAATAAAGAAATAAGTGAATTAATTTATGGGCTTATTAATGCCACTAAAGTTTTAAAAAAAGGGGGTGTTTTAGGGGTAGTTACATTTCATTCTTTAGAGGATAAAATAGTAAAATATTTTTTTAAAAGTCTCTCTGAAAACAAAAGTATTTCACGATATAGCCCTGTTGTAAAACAAGCAGATATATTATTTAATTTAATTCAAAAAAAACCAATAACTCCTTCAGAAGAAGAGGTAAGCAAAAATCCATCATCTAGATCTGCTAAACTTAGATATGTAATAAAAAAAAAGGATTTTTATAATTTTGATAATGATTTAGAGGAGCAATTCAGAAATTATATTGAAATTGAAAATTATGGAGACAAACTGTGAAAAAGTTTGCTTTAGCAGTAGTGATTTTTTTTTTAGTCCTATCAACTGCAATAATAAAAAATACGACTAAACAGATTGAAGATGAAATATTCACAGCAAAAGAGAATATAAGAGTTTTAAAGTCAGAATTTGAAAATATATCATTGGAGTATGATTACTTAAGTTCTGCTGAAAGATTACTTGAATATCAGTCTAAGTATTTTGAGGATGAGTTAATACAAAAAAATATAAACGATTTAAAAATTTATAATATTTCAGATGATTTAAATAAAATCCAAAATTTTAAAATTATAAGAGAGTAATGACAAATAATAAATTAAAATTGACTATAGAAGACTACAAAAGTGATTTTATTTTTAAGAAAAAAGAGAATGGATTAAATATTCAATTTAATCGTGTAGCTTTTATTTTCTTTGTTTTTTTAATAATATATTTAATTTACACAATACACCTAGTTCACTTAGGTTCACGAAAGAGTAAATTAGATAAAACAAATAATCTTCCTGCATCTAAAACTCAGCTTTATCGAGCAGATATCATTGATATTAATGGAAATTACTTAGCTAAGACAGTTAAATCGATTGATATTGGTTTAAAAACTTCAGATATAATCAATGAAAAAAAATTACTTCTAAGTTTAAATATTATTTTTCCTAATAAAAATTTTAATGAAATTAAAAAAAAAATAAAAACTAAGAAATTTTTTTATTTAGAGAAGAAAATTTCAGAGGAAAATTATGAAAAAATAATGAAATTAGGGGACAAATCTTTAGTTCCAGAGGAAAGAATTTTAAGAATTTATCCACAAAAAAATCTTTTTAGTCATGTTTTAGGTCAGATAGACGATGATAATAATGGTATTTCTGGATTAGAAAAATCGTTAAATGATGAACTTAGAAAATCAAAAGAGTCAATTAAACTTACCTTAGATAAAGATATTCAGTTTTTAATAAGAAATGAATTAATTAAATATCAGGAAATTTTTAAAAGCAAAGGTAGTGCAGCAATCTTAATGGATGTTAATAATGGCAATATTTTATCATTAGTTTCTTTGCCAGATTTTAATCCAAATGAAAGACAAAATATTATAGATGTAAATTATATTAATAGAGTAACTAAAGGAACTTATGAACTTGGGTCTGTATTTAAAGCATTTACTTTTGCTAGTGCCTTAAATGAAAAGGTAATTAAACCAGAGACTGAATTTTTAGATTTACCCAAATCAATTAAATGTGACAAATATAGAATAGGTGAGTACGATAATGAAATACCATCAGATTTAACTGCAGAGCAAATTTTAGTTAGATCTGGAAACATAGGATCAGTAAAAATTGCTCAAAAGGTTGGCTCAGAAAAGTTTAAATTATTTTTAGAAAAAGTTGGCGTGTTAAGTGATATTGATTTTGATATTGAAGAAGTTGCTCCTCAAAAAAATTATGATTTTGGAAAATGCAGACTGGCTACAGCTTCTTTTGGGCATGGAATAGCAACTACAATTCTTCAATTAGCAAAAGGTTATTCTGTTTTGTCAAATGGTGGGTATGAAATTAAGCCAACATTAATTTATAAAGAAAATAATTTTAATAAAAAAAATAAAAGAATATTAAACAGGGGTATTTCAGAACAAGTTGTTACTGCTTTAAGAAAAATTGTAAATACTGAGGAAGGGACAGCTAAATTTGCAGATGTTCAAAATTATGAAATTGGTGGAAAAACAGGAACTGCTGATCAACCTGAGGGAGGAGCATATTCTGAGGCAAAAATAAATACTTTTGCCTCCATTTTTCCCACATCAAATCCACAATTTGTTTTTGTTGTAATGCTAGATACTCCAAAAAAATCTGAAGATTATTATTATAAATATAGACATCGAAAAGGAGGGTGGAAGGGCACACTTTATAATACTGCTGGCTGGACCTCAGTAGAGGTAGCTGGAAAAGTCATAGATAAAATTGGGCCTATTTTAGCCACAAAATATATAGAGGTTAATTAATTATGCTTCTAGGAAACTACTTTAATAACATAAATAAAAATTATAAAAATTTTTCTTTTTCAGGAATTTCATTTGACACGAAGAGTATTAAAAAAAATAATATTTTTTTTGCAATCAAAGGAAATAGTACTGATGGTCATAAATTTATACCTAAGGCAATCAAAAAAGGATCTAAAATTATTGTAACCGATAGAAAAGTAAATCCATTCCAAAATGGAATTTTGTATATTCGTACAAATAATGTAAGAAAATTATTAGCTGAAACTGCTTTTAAAATTTATGATAAAAAACCTAAAAATTTAATTGCTGTTACTGGTACAAATGGAAAATCATCAGTTGCAGATTTTTATTATCAAATATTAAAAATAAATAATAAAAAAGGTGCTTCAATTGGCACATTAGGCGTTAAATCAAAAAGTATGAATCTGAATTTATCTAATACCACAATAGATCCAATCAAATTGGCCAAAATATTAAGCAAGTTAAAAAATCAAAAAATAGAAAATGTAATTATGGAAGCCTCAAGCCATGGTTTGAAGCAAAATAGATTAGATGGTTTACAGTTCAATTCAGGTATATTTACTAATCTATCCCATGATCATCTTGATTATCATAAAAATTTTAAAAACTATTTAAATGCAAAACTTTATTTATTTGAAAACCTAATCTCAAAAAGAGGAAATGTCATTACAGATCAATTAATACCTGAGTTTAAAAATATAAAAAAAATTGCAATAAATAAGAAATTAAAATTACATACACTTAATGATGAGAAAAATAATCTCGAGCTCTTATCTCATAATTTTAAAGGAGAGTGTCAATTTCTAAGAATTAAATTAAATAGCTCAACAAGAGATATAAATTTAAATTTAATTGGAAAGATACAAATAAAAAATGTTTTGATGGCAATAATTGCAGCAAAATATAGTGGTATTAGTCTAGATAAAATTTTAAATACAATTCCAAAATTAAAACCAGTTGAGGGAAGGTTTGAAAAAATTGGTAAAATTAAAAATCAATCAAAAGTAATTCTTGATTATTCTCATACGCCTGATGCTTTAAAAACGTGTCTTTTAAATCTTAGAGAACAATTTCCTAATAAATTAATCACAGTTCTATTTGGTTGTGGGGGAAATAGGGATCAAAGTAAAAGATCAAAAATGGGAAAAATAGCATGTGATACTGCAGATAATATCATTCTTACAAATGATAATCCTAGGTTTGAAAATCCTCAAAAAATAAGAAGAGATATAAAAAAGGGAATTAAAAAAAAGAGAATTATTGAAATATCTAATAGAGCAATAGCAATAACACAAGCTGTTTATAATTTGAATTCAGGTGATATCTTGTTAGTTGCCGGGAGAGGCCATGAGAAAACCCAAGATATTGGAAATAAAAAAATTTTTTTTTCAGATAGAAAGGTAATTCTAAACGCTATTAAGCATAAAAATAATAATTTATCAGATAATTTAAAATTAAATGTGGTTAAAGAGGCAGCTAAAATAAAAAAATTGTCTGCTTCCATATCTTTAAAAACAGCAAGAATTAATTCTCAAGAAGTTACTAAAAATGATATTTTTTTTGCTATTAGAGGAAAAAAAAATGACGGTAATAAATATGTTTCACAATCATTCAATAGAAAAGCATCCTTAGCTATAGTAAATAAAATTCAAAATAAATTGAATAAAAGTCGACAAATTAAAGTAAAAAATACTTTAAAATTCTTAACAGATATTTCAAAAACTTTTAGAAAAAGTATTGATACTAATATTATAGCTATTACAGGCAGTTGTGGCAAAACCACACTTAAAGAATTGTTGGGTAAAGTATTAAGCAAAAATTCAAAAGTAAGTATTTCTCCAAAATCTTATAACAATAAATTTGGAGTTCCTTTAAGTCTTTTTAATTTAAAACAAAATGATGAATTTGGAATTTTAGAAATTGGAATGGATAAAAAAGGTGAAATTGACTATTTGTCTAAAATTATAAAACCAGATGTTGGTGTGATAACAAATATAAGTTATGCGCATGCTAAAAATTTTAAAAATATTAAACAAATTGCTTTGGCAAAATCCGAAATTATTAACAATATAAAACCTAATGGTTATGTTGTATTAAATGCAGATGACAGCTTTTTTCAATTACATAAAAAAATTGCCATAGAAAATAAAATTAAAGTAGTTTCTTTTGGAATTGAAAGTCAGAAATCAGACATTAAATTAATCAATATACAGCCGTTTGGAAAAAATTTTAGAATTAATATAAGATTAAATAATAAAAAAAAGTATTTTGTATTATCTAACGATTTTCGAAACAATATATACAATACACTTTCTACTTTAGCAGTTATCAGTATTTATAAAAATATATTTAAACTTAATGAAAATATTTTTCTCAATTTTAAAATTCCAGAAGGAAGAGGAGACTATTCTGTAGTAAAAATTGATAATAAAAAAATAAATTTAATTGATCAAAGTTATAATTCAAATCCTCTATCACTAAAATCAGCAATAAAAAATTTCGATAAAATAAACTCAAAAAAATCAAAAAAATATCTACTAATTGGTGACATGTTAGAGCTTGGTAATCATTCTAAAAAACTTCATCAATCTATTGCTCCAATAATAAATCAAACCAAGATAGATAAGTTATTTGTTAAAGGTAAAATGGCATCTATGATATT
This sequence comes from uncultured Pelagibacteraceae bacterium, assembly GCA_902538255.1. Lineage (GTDB taxonomy): Bacteria > Pseudomonadota > Alphaproteobacteria > Pelagibacterales > Pelagibacteraceae > Pelagibacter. The sequence goes on from CACBEJ010000003.1 coordinate 41,642, forward strand.
TGCAAATATTTCAAAAGCCAAAAAAGGCAAGATTTTATTAAACAATTCTCAAATTGTTGAATTTATTAGAAAAGATTTAAATAATAATGATTATTTAATGATTAAAGCCTCACTTGCGACAGGATTCAACGACATAGTAAAAGAACTGAAAGGATTGCAGTAATGCTTTATCAATTTTTATTAAATTTTGTTGACACTTTTAGTTTTTTAAATGTTTTTAAATATTTAACTTTTAGAACAGGTTTATCTTTTTTCACCTCATTGGTTATTGTGCTGATTATTGGAGGTCCTTTTATTAAATTTTTTTCAAAACAAAAAATTTTAAATCCAATCCGGGATGATGGACCTCAAGATCATATAGTTAAAAAAATTGGTACACCAACAATGGGAGGTTTAATAATTTTATTCGGCTTATTAATATCAGTAATATTTTGGGCAGATTTATCTAATATTAATATTTTATTTTGTGTCTATATAGCAATTACATTTGGTTTGCTGGGAGCATATGATGACTTTAAGAAGATTAAATATAGTAACTCATCAGGAATTTCTTCAAAGTTTAAAATAACCTCACAAATAATAATAGCAATTATTGGTGTAAGTTTTTTTGTCTATTTAAACGATTATCAAGATTTAAATAATTTATATTTTCCATTCTTTAAAAATTTAATTGTAAACCTTGGATGGTTTTTTATACCATTTGCAATATTTGTAATCATAGGCTCATCTAATGCTGTTAACCTTACGGATGGATTAGATGGTCTAGCAACAGTGCCCGTAATATTAGTTGCAGCATGTTTTGCTTTTATCAGTTATGTTACTGGTAATATAGTATTTTCAAATTATTTACAGATACCCTACATAGAAGGAACGGGAGAAGTATCAATTTTTTGTGGGGCAATTATTGGTTCTTGTTTAGGTTTCTTATGGTTTAATGCTCCACCTGCTAAAATTTTTATGGGCGACACAGGCTCATTATCTCTTGGAGGATCTTTAGGAGCAGTAGGAATTATCACAAAGCATGAAATTGTTTTAGCTATTACTGGTGGACTTTTTGTACTAGAGGCAGTTTCAGTAATGGTTCAGGTGATTTCGTTTAAACTTACTGGAAAAAGAATTTTTAGAATGGCGCCTATTCATCATCATTTTGAGAAAAAGGGATGGCCAGAGTCTACTGTTGTAATTAGGTTTTGGATTATCTCTATCATTCTAGCAATGATTGGTTTAGCTACCTTAAAATTAAGATAATGAATATATTTAATAATATTTTTTTAAGAAAAAAAATATTAATTTACGGTTTAGGAAAGAGTGGTATTTCATCTTATAAGTTTTTAAAAAATAAGTCTGATGTATATTTGTTTGATGACAACCAAAAAATTAAATTAAAACTTAAAAAAAAAATAATTAAACTAGAGCAAATTCAAAAAATAAATTTTGATAGAATTATTATTAGTCCTGGAATTGATATCTCAAATTGTAAATTATCAAAATTTTTAAAGAAAAATTTTAAAAAAATTCATACCGATCTTGATGTTTTGTTTTCATTTTATAATAATGAAAGTATTACGATTACCGGAACTAACGGTAAATCTACAACTGCTAAAATTTTACATGATGCTTTAATAGATCAAAAAAGAGACTCAAGACTTATTGGAAATATTGGTAACCCAGCATTATCAGAAAAAAATATTACGAAAAAAACAATCTTTGTAATAGAGGCTTCTTCTTATCAGCTAGATTACAGTAGCGTATTTAGATCAAAATATGGGGTAATTTTAAACATTACCGCAGACCATATTGAGAGACATAAAAGTTTAAAAAATTATGTAAATGCAAAATTTAAAATATTAAAATCTCAAATAAGGGGATCTTTTGCATACGTAAAAAAAGAGGATGAATTAATAACTAAAAAATTAAATAAAAATAAATATAGTTCAAAAATCTATAGAGTGCAGACTTCAGGTATAGATAAAAAGTTTAGTAAAATTACTAATAAATATTTTTTATCTGACGGCAATAGAGAAAATTTATCATTTATATTTAAAATTGCTCCAAGATTAAAACTTAATTACAAAAAATTAATTAAAACCATTAATAAATTCAAAGGCCTAGATTTTAGACAACAAATTATATTTGATAAAAAAAATCTCACAATAATTAATGACTCAAAATCCACAAGCTTCGCTTCGTCAGAAAATATATTAAAAAATTTAAATGATGTATATTGGATCTTAGGAGGAATTCCAAAAAAAGGAGATAAATTTAAACTATCAAAAATAAAGTGTAAAAACATTAAAGCTTTTATTTTTGGATTACATCATAAAGAATTTATAAAGATTTTAAAAAATAGATTAAAAATTAAATATTTTAAAAATTTAAAAGAAACTCTTAAAGTTATCTTTTCAGAAATAAATATGCAGCAATCAAAAAAAAATAATATTTTTTTCAGCCCAGCTGGAGCTTCATTTGATAGCTTTAAAAATTTTGAGGATAGAGGATATTATTTTAATCAATTAATTAAAAAGTATACCAATGCAAAGTGATAGTTTTATTTACAAATTTTATTACCAATGGTGGAAAAATATAGATAAATCTCTTTTTTTATTAATAAGTTTATTATTTATTATTGGATTATTTTTTTCTCTAGCTTCAACCTCTTTAATAGTTTCCGATAAATTAGATACAAATAGTTATTTCTTTTTTTTTAAACATTTGATTTATGTTTTAATTGGAATATCTCTTATTTTTATATTTTCTTCTTTTAATTCAGAACAATTATACAAATATTCTATTTATTTTTTTTTTATTTCTCTTATTTCTTTATTTTTAGTGCCATTCATTGGTGTTGAAGTTAAAGGCTCAAAAAGATGGATAGACTTATTTTTCTTACCACGATTTCAACCAATAGAAGTTTTAAAGCCATTTTTAATAGTAATTTTGGCAACTATTTTATGTAGTGGTAAATCAAATATATTATTTAAATATCTAATATCTACAATTTTAATATCTGCTATTTCTTTGTTTTTAATAATTCAACCTGATATTGGTCAAACCCTCTTAGTGGTATTTTCTTGGGCAGTTCTAATCTTCATATCAGGGATTAATATATATATTCTTCTGGCAATAATTGTTGCTAGCGCGTCTTTGCTTGCTTATCTTATTATTTATGTTCCTAAGTTTGATTATATTCAAGGACGTATTTTTTCTTTTTTTAACAGAGAAATAGGCTCACATAATTTTCAATCTGATAAAGCGATAGAGTCAATTACAAGCGGAGGTTTCTTTGGAAAGGGTATAGGTGAAGGAGTTCTTAAAAACAAAGTTCCTGAAGCTCATACTGACTATATTATTTCAGTAATTTCTGAAGAGTTTGGTGTCGTTGCCATAATGTTAATATTATTATTGTTTTTAATTTTAATTTATATGGTTTTCAAAAAAATAAGTTTTGAGACAAATGATAAAGCTAAACTTATTTTAATTGGATCTATTAGTTTAATATTAATGCAGGCCACAATTCATATTGGAGTTAATATAAGATTATTTCCAACTACTGGAATGACATTACCTTTTTTAAGTTATGGTGGTTCATCAATAATAAGTACATCAATATTAGCCGGTATAATTTTAAATTTAACAAAAAGGAAAATAAATTAATAAATGAAAAAAAAAGTTTTAATTTCCACAGGTGGATCTGGAGGTCATGTGATACCAGCAATTACACTTTGTAATCATTTAAAAAATACTCATGAAATCTTGATTTCTACAGATAAAAGAGGTCTTAAATATTTAGACAATAATTATAAAGCATTTGTAATCAACACTCCAAAATTAAATAATTATTTTTTACTTCCTTTTTCATTTTTAAAAATATTTTTTCTTACTATTAAATCTTTTTTTCTTTTAAAGAAAAAAAATATTTCGATTTTAATTTCTACAGGAGGCTATATGTCATTACCACTATGTTTGGCAGCAAAAATATTAGGAATTAATATTTTTTTAATTGAACCAAATAGAGTTCTTGGAAGAGCAAATAAATTTTTTTTAAATTTTTCAAGAAAATTAATATGTTATTCAAAAAATTTAATTAATTTACCATCTGAAACTAATTACAAATTAACTACTATTAAACCTTTGATACGAAAAGAATATTATGAAACCGGTACGTATCAAAAACAAGATAATTTTTTTACAATTATAATCATGGGAGGTAGTCAGGGTGCAAAAATCTTTGATGAGCTTTTAAATAAATCTTTTGTCAGTGTAGCAAAACAAGTATCTATAAAAATTATTCATCAAACAAGTGAGAAAAATATAAATTTTTTAAAAGATTTTTATTTTCAAAATAATATTGAAAGTAGAGTTTTCAGTTTTGATCACAATCTTAATGAGGTTTTAAAACAAGGAGATTTATGCATAACAAGAGCAGGTGCCTCAAGTTTAGCTGAACTATCTTTTTTAAATATCCCATTTATAGCAATACCACTTCCGTCATCAAAAGATAATCATCAGTATGAAAACGCAAAATATTATGAGGAACAGGATTGTTGTTGGATAATTAATCAAAAAAATTTTGATGACCAAAAATTTGAGAAATTTTTATTTAAATTGACAAATAAAAGTCAGGATTACATGACAAAAAAAAATAATTTACTGAAATTAAATTATCAAAATACATGGAATAATGTTAATCAAAAAATATTAAAAATCATTAATGAAAATTAAATTAGCAAAAACAGAACTAATACATTTTGTAGGAATAGGTGGAATAGGTATGAGTGGCTTAGCACTTATAATGAAAGGTAAAGGTTTTAAAGTTCAAGGTAGCGATATTGCAAATAATAAAAATATTGAAAGATTAAGAAAAGAAAAAATAAAAGTTTTTATCGGACATAGGAAGCAAAATATAGATAAGGGAACTATCCTAGTTATATCATCAGCTATTAAAAAAAATAATCCAGAGCTTCTTGCGGCCAAAAAAAAACAATTACCTATTTATAAAAGAGGAGAAATGTTAGCCAACATTGTCTCTTTAACAAAAAATATTGTAGTTGTTGGATCACATGGCAAAACTACAACAACATCATTGATAGCCTCTATATTTCAAGAGACAAAAATTGACCCTACAATAATCAATGGCGGAGTAATAAATTCAATTAATAATTCTGCCAAGCTTGGTAAAAGTGATTGGTCTATATTAGAGGCAGACGAGTCCGATGGAAGTTTCGTTTTTATACCTCCAACATATTCAATTATCACGAATATAGATCGAGAGCATATGGATTATTATGGCACTATGGATAAATTAAATATGTATTTTGAAAATTTTGTAAATAAAGTTCCTTCATTTGGAAAATCATTTATTTGTTTAGATGATAAAAATAACAAAAATTTAATTAAAAATATTAAAAATAAAAACTTCTATACATATGGCCTGGATATTAAATCAAATTTTTGTATTAAAAATATAAAACAATTAAAAGAGCATTCTGAGTTTGATTTAAATATAAAATTACCTAATAAAAAAAATCAATTAATTAAAAAATTCAAAATTCCTTTATTAGGAACTCATAATATTAAAAATGCTGTAGCTGCAGCTGCATTATCTTTAATTGTCGGTCTACAAATTAAAAACATAAAAAATGGACTTAAAAATTTTAAAGGTGTTCAAAGAAGATTTAATAAAATCTTCAATTTTAATAATGTAGATTTTTATGATGATTATGCTCATCATCCTACAGAAATCAAAGAGGTGCTGGATGGTGTAAAATATGTTTATAAAGATTATGAAAAAGTATGTATTTTTCAACCCCATAGAATATCAAGATTAAAAGATTTAAAAAAAGAATTTACTTACGCTTTTAAAAATGCAGATAAAGTTATCTTGTTTCCAATTTATACAGCTGGAGAGAAATTAAAGCTTGGATTTAGTTATATAAATTTTGCAAAAGAAATAATTAAAAATTCAAAAGTTCAATTATTTTTAGTAGATGATAGATTTCAATTAGCAAAATTTATTAAAGCAAACATTTTTGGAAAAAAAATTGTTATAGGAATGGGTGCGGGTACAATCTCAAGCTGGATGCGAGAATTACCTAAATTGTTATCATGAAAATTGATTTAAAAGAAATGATTCCAGAATTTAATAACAATTTAAAGTTAGATTATGATCTAAAAAAAAAAAATTGGTTTAATATAGGAGGTAAAACTAAAGCTTTCTATAAGGCAAATGATTTAAAAGAATTAATTAAGTTTCTTAAAAAAATTCAACATAAAGAAAGAATATTTATATTAGGAGCTGGTTCCAATACACTTATTTCCGATAAAAGATTTGATGGAGTTGTAATAAAACTTACTCAAAATTTTAATAATATTTCTTTACATTCTGAAGAAGTCATAGTCGCTGGTAGTGCTGTTACAGACAAATCTTTATCTGAGTTTGCAATGGAAAATAGTTTAGGTGGTTTTGAGTTTCTTTCTTGTATACCTGGAACAATAGGTGGTGGCATTAAAATGAATGCAGGTTGCTTTCAAAGGGAGTTCAAAGATATTCTTATTTCTATTCAAGCAGTAAATAAATCAGGTCAAGTAATTACTATACCTGCAAAAGATATTAATTTTAAATATAGAGATAGTGGATTATCAGAAGATCTTATTTTTTTAAGTGCTTCATTTAAAGGTTTTAAGAAAGATAAGAGTACAATAGAGAATGAAATAAGAATACTTAAAGAAAAAAAAGATAAAGCCCAACCAACAAAAATTAGAACTAGTGGAAGTACATTTAAAAATCCAATAGATCAATCTGATAAAAAAGTTTGGCAATTAATTAAAGAGTCTGTGCCCTTAGAAAAATCATTTGGAGATGCATCAATTTCTCAAAAACACTGTAATTTTTTTGTAAATAAAGGTAATGCTAAGTTTGAGGATATGAAAAAATTGATAAATTTTGTTTCTGAAAGTGTATTTAAGAAAACAGGAATTAAACTAGAAACTGAAATAAAAATATTAGAATAAGTTGAAAAAAAAAATATTAATAATATCAGGTGGAATATCGAAAGAGAGGCTAATTAGCCTTGATACGGGGCAACAGGTTGCTAACGAGCTTAAAAAAAATGGTTACACAGTTAAAATCACTGAACCAGATAATAATTTAGAAAAAAATATTAAATTTTTTAAACCAAATATAATTTTTAATGCGTTGCATGGCCAATTTGGTGAGGATGGATATATACAAACTATTCTAGAGAGATTTGAAATTCCCTATACACATTCAGGAGTAATTGAATCGTCTATTGCAATGGACAAAGAAATTTCAAAAAAAATATTTATTAAAAATAAAATCAATACACCAAAATTTTTTACATATTCTTACGATGTTAAAAAAGATGATTTAATAAAAAAAATAAAAAAAAAATTAAGATTTCCAGTAGTAGTTAAGCCTTTGAATGAGGGTTCTAGTGTTAACGTGTATATTTGTAATGTAAAAAATTTAATTAAAACTCTTAGTTCAATAAAGCAATATAAAAAAGTTATGATTGAAGAATTTATTGGCGGAAGAGAAATACAAGTTGCAATAATGGGAAATAAAAAACTAGGAGCAATAGAGCTAAAACCAAAAAGAAAATTTTATGATTATAAAGCAAAATATAATTCCAGCGCTAAAACAGAACATATAATTCCAGTTGATTTACCTAAAGATAAAATGAATATGGTCATGAATATGGCATATAAAGCTCATAAAGAGATTGGTTGTCAGGGTGTCACAAGATCTGATTTTAAATTTTATAATAATAAATTTTATCTTTTAGAAATAAATACTCAACCAGGGATGACAAAACTTTCTCTTGTACCTGAAATAGCTGCGTACAAAGGAATTAGTTTTATTAAATTAATTGAGTGGATTTTAAAAGATGCGTCTACGAAAAAGTAAACAAATATTAAATTATTTTATTTTATTATTCTTGTTTGGTTCCATAACCAACTTAACTTTTCAAAACAATCAATTTTTAAATTTAAAGAAAATAATTGTGTTAGGCTTAGATGAAAAGGAAAATGAAGATTTTAAAAAAAAAATATATAATTTAAAATTAAATAATATTTTTTTTATTAACGAAAATCAGATTAAAAATGTTTTTGAAACTAACTCTTTAATCGAGAGCTACAAAATTACTAAAATATATCCCTCTACTTTAGAAATTAAAATTAATAAAACAAACTTACTTGCAAAAATAAATAAAAATGGAAAGATATTATTTGTAGGATCAAACGGCAAACTTTCAGAAATTTTCTCTCACAATAAAAAATTACCATTTATTTTTGGAAAACCAAAAATACAAGAATTTTTAGATTTCAAAAAAGTTTTAGATGAGTCGAAATTTTCATATGATGAAGTAAAGAATTTTTATTTTTTTCCATCTAAAAGATGGGATATTGAATTAGAAAACAATATAATTTTAAAATTACCGAGATATAATTCTAAAAATTCTCTTGATTATGTTTTTGATTTTCTAGCTCTAAAGAACTTTAGAAGTAACTTTACAATAGATGCAAGAGTTAATAACCAAATTATATCCTATGAGTAATGAATTTGATTTTGAAACGTATTTGAATATATCACCTAATAAAATTGGAATTTATTTATTAGATAAAAATAAATTAGTAAATTTATATTTTAAAGAACAAAATTTTAAAAATAATAAAAATTTTATAGATATAAATTTTTTAAATGAATTTTTAGAAAATAATATTTTTAAAATTGAAAAATTAATAGGAAGGTTCATTAAAAATATAACATTAATTCTTGATAGTGAAAATATTCTTACTCTTAACATTGGTTTAAAAAAAAAAAATTATGAAAAAATTATAACTAAAAAATTTCTTGAAAATTCACTTACTGAATTAAAGGATTTAATTTACGAAAATTATCAAGATTATAAAATAATGCACATGCACATAATAAATTATTTATTTGATCGCAGGTACGCCTCTGAATTTGAAGATGACGTGATTTGTAAAAATCTAGGTATAGAAATACAATTTATTTCAGTGCCAAATAAGTTAATATTGGAAATAGACAAAATTTTAGTAAATTTTCAAATTAAATCTAGGAATTATTTAAACCAAAATTATTTACACAGTTTATTTAAAGACCAAAAAATCTCTCTATCTGAGATGGCTTATAAGTCTCAAAAAGGTTACAATATAAATGAGGTATCAATAATTCCCAAAAACCTTAAAAAATTAGGTTTTTTTGAAAGATTTTTTCAATTATTTAGTTAATTTTGTTTTTTATCGTAACATTAGTTGTTTTTAATTTTGTTGTTATTAATTCTAAATTTATGTGTGTCTTATCTAACTCAAAAAACTATAAAAAATAAAGTTTCATTTAGTGGCATAGCTTTACATAGTGGATTAAATGTAAATGTTTGTTTAGTACCCGCGAGACCTAATACAGGAATTATTTTTAAAAGAGTTGATCTAAACAAAAATAATATAGTATATCCAAATTTTATGAACGTAACTAATACTTCGTTAAATACAACTATTGAAAATGAATTTGGTATAAAAATATCAACTATTGAGCATTTGATGTGTGCTTTGTTTGGTATGGGTATTGATAATGTAATTGTTGAAATTGATAATGAGGAAGTACCTATTCTAGATGGATCAGCAAAATTATTTATTGAAAAAATTATTTCAGCTGGAATTGAAGTAAGCAACGAACCTATAAAAATTATTAAAATTAATAAAGAGATTGAATATTCTGAAGGAAAAAGATTTATCTCAATTAAACCTTCAACATTAAGTCTTGATATTGATTTTGAGTTAAATTTTAACAATCAAATAATTGGAAGGCAAAGAAATAAAGTAAAAGTTTTTGAGGATGATCTAACCAACATATATAATTCTAGAACTTTTTGTTTGTTTGAGGATATAGAATTAATTAAAAAAAAAGGTCTTGCAAAAGGTGGAAGCTTAGAGAATGCTGTAGTTGTTAAAGGTAAGGAAATATTAAATCCTGAAGGATTAAGAAATGACAAAGAATTTGTAAATCACAAAATACTTGATTGCATTGGTGATCTATATACATCTGGATATAGAATAGTGGCATCAATAAAATGTTCGCGTGGGGGGCACTATTTAACAAATCAATTACTAAGAAAAGTATTTCAAAATAAAGATAATTTTTCAATATTGGAAATTAAAGAAAAAAATCTGCCTCATACATTAATAAATAAAAGCCTATTAAGATCTATTGCTTAGTTGCAAAGATAACTTTAAAATTATTTTTTGATAAATAAAAATTAATATGAATTTTATTAAATATTTCTTTGTTGTACTTGCAATAATTTTATTAACTTCTTGTAGTAAAAATGTTGAAAAAGAGTCTATAATAAAAGAAAAAAATCTCGAATCCCAAGTATATGAAGCTTATGAAGAGGGTATGAAATCATTAAATAAAGGAGATGCAATATTTGCTGCTAAAAAATTCAACGAGGCTGAAATTTTATTTCCTCAGTCATCAATGGCGCCCAAATCAGCATTAATGGCAGCGTATTCTTATTATTCACAGAATTATTACTTGGATGCTATAGCTGAATTAGAGAGATTTTTAAGAGTGTATCCTAGTCATAAAAATATAGATTACGCAAATTATTTATTGGCAGTGTCATTTTATGAACTTATTGTAGATGAAAAAAAAGATACAAAATCAATATCTAATGCAAAAAAATATTTTACAATTGTTAAAAAAAAATATCCAAATACAGAATATGCAATCGATGCTGATTTTAAGTTAGATCTTTTAAATGATATTATTGCCTCAAAAGAAATGTATGTAGCTAGATATTATTTTCAAAGAAAAAAATGGATACCTGCAATTAATAGATTTAGAACAGTTGTTGATAAATATGATACCACAATATATGTGGAAGAGGCCCTTCATAGGCTTGTTGAATGTTATTATACGTTAGGGCTTACAAACGAAGCACAAAAATATGCGAATGTTTTAGGTTATAATTATCAATCATCGATTTGGTACGAAAAAAGTTATAGTGTTTTTAACAAAAGCTATAAAAAACAAAAAAATAAAATTAAAGAAAATAAATCCAATCAAAATACTATTTTAAATAAAATTAAATCTATAGTTGATTTAGATGGATAAAATAAAAATTAAAAAAATCTATGAAGAAAAAATAAATTTACTGTCAAAATATAACTTATTTTATTATGATAAAAGTAAACCAAAAGTTTCTGATCAACAATACGATGGTTTAAAAAATGAGATTTTATTATTAGAAAAAAAATATAAATTTCTCAAATCAAAAAATTCTCCTGCAAAAGCTGTAGGTCATAAACCATCTAAAAATTTTGAAAAATTTCAACATAGGGCTTCTATGCTTTCTCTTTCAAACGCATTTTCTGAGGAAGATTTAAAAAATTTCGAAAAAAGAATTTTAAATTTTTTATCTGAAAACAAAGAATTTAAAATTATTTATAGTGCCGAGCCCAAAATAGATGGAATCTCTGCTTCATTAACTTATAAAAATGGTATTTTTGAAAGAGGATTATCTAGAGGAGATGGTAAAGAAGGTGAGGATATAACTGCAAATTTATCGACAATAAAAGATATTCCAAAAAAAATTTTATACAAAGATTTTCCTAAAGATATTGATATTAGAGGCGAGGTATTTATTCAAAACAGTGATTTTGAGAGTTTAAAAGAAAAATTTGCAAATCCAAGAAATGCTGCCTCTGGTTCTTTGAGGCAAAAAAATTCTGAGGATACAAAAAAAATACCTTTAAAATTTATAGCATACACCTATGGTTTTGAGCAGGGTTTAAGACAAAAAAATCAATCAGATTATTTGAAAAAATTAGATGAATGGGGTTTTAAAACTAATCCACTTAACAAAACAATATCAGGAGTAAAAAATTTAATTCAAAATTATAATGATATTGAGCAGCAAAGAGCTAATTTAGATTTTGATATAGATGGCATTGTTTACAAAATTAATAATTTTGAATTGCAAAAAAGATTAGGAAATGTTGCCAATGCCCCAAGATGGGCCATCGCTCATAAATTTTCCTCAGATAAAGCAATTTCTAAAATTTTAGATATTGATATTCAAATTGGAAGGACAGGTGCCTTAACCCCTGTTGCTAAAATAAAACCTATAAATATTGGAGGAGTATTAGTTTCTAATGCAACTTTACACAATGAGGACGAAATAAAAAGAAAAGATATTCGAATTGGTGACATAGTAACTGTTGAAAGAGCAGGAGACGTAATCCCACATATTTTGTCAGTTGATTTAAAAAAAAGACCAAAAAAAAGTGCTAAATTTGTTTTTCCAAACAAATGTCCTTCTTGTGGCTCAAAAACAGAAAAAGAATTTAATAAAATTACAAAAAAAATTGATGCTGTAAGAAGATGTCCAAGTGAGGGTTATTATTGTGATAAAATTTCTATTGAAAAATTAAAACACTTTGTTTCTAAGGATGCATTTAATATAGACGGTTTTGGGAAAAAAATAGTTGAAAATTTTTGGAAATTAAAATTGATAAAATATCCCCAAGATATTTTTAATTTAGATTTTTTGAAAATTGAAAATTTAGAAGGCTGGGGAAAACTTTCTGTTCAAAATTTAAAGTATTCAATTGAGCAAAAAAAAAATATTTCTTTAGAAAGATTTATATATTCTCTAGGTATAAGGCACATAGGTTTAGAAAATGCAAAATTATTGTCTAAACATTTTGTATCATTTTCAAAATTTAAAAATTTATCTAAACAAACTGATTATCAAGATATGCTAAATATTGATGGAATTGGTGAAACGCAAGTCAGTTCAATTATGAGTTTTTTTTCAAATAAGGATAACAAAAAAGTTGTAAATGAATTGGAAAATGTTTTGTCAATTAAAGATGCTATTCAAAATTCATATGATGGTCTGTTAAATAATATGACTTTTTTAGTTACTGGTAAATTAAATGGAATTAGTAGAGCAGAAGTTAAATCTTTGATTGAGGAAAATTCTGGAAAAACAATTAGCAGTGTATCAAAAAAACTAAATTTTTTAATTATTGGTGAAAAACCAACAAAAAAAAAAGTAGATTATGCTAAACAATTAAAAATAAAAATAATTGACCAAACTGAATTTTTGAAAATGCTAAATAAAAGTAGATAACCACTTTCTCTCTTTTAGATTAAGATATTTTGATATCATTGAATAAACTTCTAAATGATATTTAAACAGATAGTTTTTCTCATCTATTGTTAATAAATCATAATTTATTAAATCTTTCTCTATAGGTGCCATTGTTAAATTTTGAAATGATAAATTTTTTTTTATTTTTTTGACGTAAACTAAATTTTCAATCCTAATTCCATATTCATTGGTTTTATAGTACCCAGGTTCATTACTTAAAATCATACCTTCTTTTATTTTTACTGTATTCATTTTTGTAATAGATTGAGGTCCTTCATGAACATTAAGAAAAAAACCAACACCATGTCCTGTACCATGTGCGTAATCTAGTTTACTTTTATTTAAAAATTTTCTGGCTCTTTTGTCAATTTTTTTACCTGTATCATCTTTATTAATATTAGTCATAGCAACAGCAATATGACCTTTTAATACTTTTGTGAAAATATTTTTGATACTATGTTTCTGTTTAGAAAAACATATTGTTCTCGTTACATCAGTTGTCCCATACTTATATTGCCCACCAGAGTCACATAGTAAAATATCATTTCTACTAATAGTTCTGCATTTTTCTTTTTTTGCACGGTAATGTACAATAGCACCATTTTCGCCCGAGCCTGCTATTGTATCAAAACTAGGATATAGAAAGTTTTTATTTAATCTTCTAAAATTTTCTAATTTCTTAGCTGCTTCTACTTCTGTAATTTTTTTTTTATTAATTTTTTTTATCCAAAATAAAAATTTTGTTAATGCTACTCCATCTAAAATATGTGCATTAATCATATTTTTAATTTCTATTTTATTTTTGATTGCTTTTAAAAGATAAATTGGATCTTCTCTTTTTATGATCTTAAATTTAATCTTAATTAAATTTTCATAAAATATTGAACAAGATTTATCATCCACGATAAAGTTTTTTCCCTTAAGATGTAGTATTTTACTTGGTAAATTTTTGACATCTAAAATTTCATCTTTCTTGATAATTTTATTTTTTAATATTTGCTTACATTTTTTAAGATTACTTATAAGTAGTATTTTTTTTGATTTACTTACTATCAATCTCGAGTTGGGAATAGGACTGTTAGGCCCATCTCCACCTCTTATATTTAAAGTCCATGCAACATTTTCTGGTGCACTAATAAAAATATAATCAGATTTATTTTTTTTTAAGTATTTAGTTATTTTGTTTAATTTAGAATTAACACTTTCACCAACAATATTTTTATCTAAAGAAAAAAATGGTATTAAAGTATGTTCTCTCTGTTTTTTTATTTCATCAATTAGATTTTTTTCAACAGATTTGATTTTATTATGTTTTAAAAAATAATTTTTAATTTGAGCATTGGTAAATAACTTTGGATCTATGCCAAGTGTAAGATTTTTAAATAAACTACAATTTATTAATTTTTCAAATCCATAAATTTTAAAATTTTTTCCACTCTCAATTTTACTTTGAATTGTATATCTTCCATCGGTAAACAAATAATTTTTATTTTTAAGAATTACGGCTAAACCAGCAGATCCGCTAAAGTTTGAGATAACCTCTAATCGATTTAATTTTGAATATTCTGTAAAATAGTCGTCATTTTTTGGAATTACATAGCCATCAATTTCATGTTTCTTAAATTTTCTTCTCAATTCTTTTATGTAATTTTTCATTTAATTCTCTTTTGATATCTTATCCAACCAGGACTTCTTGTACCTTCTTCAATTTCAAAATCTTGATTAAAATCAAAATCATCATCATTATTAATTTCTTCATCAAAGAAGGAGTTTTTTTCTAAATGTTTTTCTGGAAGTTCATCAACAAATCTTGAAGCCATACTATCAATCCAATCTCCTTGATAAAATCTATTCATTGAAAATGAAATGATAGCTTTTTCCTTTGCTCTTGTAATTCCTACATACGCTAACCGTCTTTCTTCCTCTAGGCCATTCTGACCTTTTTCCTCGATAGATTTTTGGTGTGGAAATAGCCCTTCCTCCCATCCAGGTAAAAATACAACATCAAACTCTAAACCTTTTGCGGCGTGCATAGTCATCATGTTAATTTTTTCACCATCCCATTCCTGATCTACGGAAGTTGCTAAAGAAACATGTTCTAAAAAACTTTCTAGATTGTCAAATTCTTTCATTGCACTCAATAACTCTTTAATGTTTTCTAATCTATTTTCATTATCCAAGTCTTTTTTATTTTTAAGCATTGCTGAATATCCTGACTCATCTAAAACAATTTGTAATAATTTTACATGACTTGATTTTTTTACAATTAAATCATTTCTCCACTTCATTAAAGAATTGATAAATGTACTAAGACCAATTTTAGCTTTCGGTTTAATTAAATTTTTTTCAAGCATTTTTATTGATGCTCTTTCTAAATTTAAATTATTTACCTTAGCAAACTCATGAATATTTTTTAAAGTACTATCTCCTATCGATCTCTTAGGGTTATTTACTATTCTTTCAAAAGCCAAGTCATCTTTTTCTTGATGAATCAATCTCAAATACGCAACAGAATCCTTAATTTCAGCTCTTTCGTAAAATTTTGTACCACCCAATATTCTATAAGGCATACCAATTTTAAGAAATCTTTCCTCAAATTCACGTGTTTGAAAAATGGCTCTAACTAAAATTGCAATATTATTATATGAAAACTTTTTTTTTATTTTTTTTTCAATTTCATCAGAAATCCCAATTGCTTCATCTTTACCATTTTTAAAACAGTTTAATTGCACTGGATCACCCTCTTCCATCGTAGTAATTAATGTTTTTCCAACTCTATTTTGATTATTAGAAATAAGGTCTGAAGCAACTGATAAAATATTCTGTGAGGATCTGTAATTTTGTTCTAATCTTATTACTTTTGTATTCTCATATACTTGGTCAAACTCTAAAAAATTTTTAATTTCTGCACCTCTCCAGCTATAAATCGATTGATCATCGTCTCCAACACAGCAAATATTTTTGTGTTTTTCAGATAAAAGATTAAGCCACTTACTTTGTATAAGGTTTGTATCTTGATATTCATCAACAAGTATATATTTAAAATTTTTTGCGTATATTTCTCTTATATCTGAATTAAATTCTAAAATTTTAACAGCATGCAATATAAGGTCACCAAAGTCACAAGAGTTTAAGTCAATTAATTTTTGTTGGTAAATTTTATAAAGAGGAAGTATCGTTTTTTCGTAAAGATCTTTTTTATTTATTACTACCTCGTTAGGATAAAATCCTTTATTTTTCCAACGATCAATTATTGCCAATATAAATCTTGGAGATAATTGTTTAATATCAATATTTTCAGCTTTACAAATGTTCTTAATAAGTCTGATCTGATCATCAGTATCAACAATAGTAAAATTAGAATTAAGGTTTGCAGCAGATGCGTGTTTTCTCAATAATTTTGCACAGATTGAGTGAAATGTTCCAAGCCAAGAAAGTCCAACAGCAGTAGAACCAAGTATTTTGCTTACTCTGTTCTGCATTTCTTTAGCAGCTTTGTTAGTAAACGTAACTGCTAAGATTTGATTTGGAAATGCCTTTTTTTCTTTAATAATGTTAGCAATTCTAGAGGTTAATACTTTTGTTTTTCCAGATCCAGCCCCAGCTACAATTAAGAGAGGACCATCTAAATGCAGAACAGCCTCTCTTTGAGCTTCATTTAAATTTTTTAAATAATCTTTGTTTATCATTTAATATAATACTTTATAAGCTTTTTGGTTGTTATGAGTAAAAAAAATTTTTTTAAAAAATATTTAAATAACATAAGTAATTTTATTAATAATCTTTTAGAAAGTAATTTAAACAAGTTAAATTCGAAAAATTTTAGTTTTTTATTAAAAAATAATAAAATAATTTTTACTTTTGTCGCACTTTTTGTAGTTTTTATATCTTATTTATCAATACCTACTTTTTATAATCAAAATGAAATCTCAAAAAAATTAAAAAATGAGCTTCAAAATAAATTTAATTTAAATTTTAAATTTTCTAAAAAAATTAGATATAGTTTTTTTCCTTGGCCTCATTTTTCAACTTCTGATACAATAATTTTAGGTGATCAAAAAGAAATTTCAAAAATAAGTAAATTAAAAATTTACATTTCATTAGATAATCTTTTTTCATTAAAAAATATTGATGTAAAAGATTTGATTTTAGAAAAATCTAATTTTAATTTGAGTGCAAAAAATTATAATTTCTTTCTTAAATTATTGAATAAAAATTATCAAAATGGAAATTTATTAATTAAAGATAGTAATGTATTTTTTAGAGATATAGATGAAGAAATTTTATTCTTAAGTAAAATTTTTAAAATTGAATATTATTATGACTCAAAAGAATTAAAAAATATTTTTTATTCGGAAAATGAGATATTTAATATTCCATTCTCATTTAAATCTTTTTACAGTAAAAATAATAATAAAATATTTTCTACAATCAATCTTAATTTAATGAAACTTAAAATTGAAAATGAATTAAACTTAGTTGATGAAATAAAATTTGGAAAATCCGAATTTATTTTTAAAAAATCTAAAAGAATTTTTGATTATCAACTTGAGAAAAATTCATTTAATTTTCGTATTTTTGATAAAATAGACCAACCAGAAATAAATTATAAAGGTAATTTAAATTTTAAACCTTTTTACGCTTATCTAGAAGGGCGATCAGATGAAATAAATTTAAATTATATATTTGGTTCCAATGCCATCATTGCTCAATTGTTGAAAACTGAAATATTTAATAATAAAAATATAGATTTCAAATTAAATATAAATGCAAACAATGTTTATAATAAGTCGAATTTTAAAAACATAAATTTAAATTCAAAAATTCAAGAGGGTTTAATTGATGCAGATAATACAAAATTTAAGTGGAGAGATATTGCAGACTTTGAGTTATTAGAGAGTTTAATTTATGTTAAAAATGGTGAATTAGTTTTGGATGGAAAACTTAAAATAAATATAAATAATTTTAATAAACTTTATAAATTTCTCTTAACACCAAAAAATTATAGAAATCAAATTAAACGAGTCGACTTAAATTTTACTTACAATTTTGATCAAAAAATAGCAGAATTAAAAGATATAAAAGTTGACGATAAAATAAATAATAAAATTAATAAAATTCTGAATAATGTGGTTTTAAAAAAAGACGACTTACAAAATAAAATTTATTTTAAAAATTTATTAAACGAAGCAATTAAAAGTTATGCTGGATAGATCATTGTTTTTGGATTAACTATTTTATCGTAATCTTTTTCTTTAACTAATCCAGTTTTTAAAGTCTCATATTTTAATGTGGTATTATTTTTAAGTGCTGTCTTTGCAATCTTCGCTGCAATGTCATACCCAATGTGTGGAGCTAGTGCGGTAACAAGCATTAATGAATTATCTAGGTGCTCTTGTATTTTCTTTTTATTAGCCTTTATTCCCCTAACACAATAAAGAGCAAAATTATTTGTACTATCTGCTATTAAATCTATTGATTGTAAGATGTTATGGGCAATTAACGGTTTAAAAACATTTAGTTCAAAATGACCGTGGGAACCTGCCATTGTTATACCATTATGATTGCCTATCACTTTAACACAAACCATTGTTACTGCTTCACATTGAGTTGGATTTACTTTTCCTGGCATTATAGATGAGCCTGGTTCGTTTTCAGGTAAAATTAGTTCTCCATACCCAGCTCTAGGGCCTGAACCTAAAAATCGAATATCATTCGATATTTTCATTAATGCAACTGCACAGGTATTTAATGCACCAGAAAAATTTACGATTGCATCATGAGCTGCAAGTTCAGCAAATTTGTTTGGAGCTGGTTTAAATTTTATTTTTGTAAATTTAGCAATCTCTTTAACAATTTTTTTATCAAAATTTTTTTTAGAATTTATTCCAGTACCCACAGCAGTCCCTCCTTGAGCAAGAAATAGTATTTCTTTTAAAGCATATTCTATTCTCTCAATACTCTTTTTAACCTGAAAATGATATCCAGAAAACTCCTGTCCCAGAGATATTGGAGTGGCGTCTTGAAGATGAGTTCTTCCAATTTTAACTATATTTTTAAATTCATTAGATTTATTTTTTAACTCTTTTTCTAAAATTTTTAAGCTTGGTAGCATTTTAGAAATAGTTTCTTTAGCAATAGAGATATGCATTGCAGTTGGAAAAACATCGTTTGTAGATTGAGATTTGTTTACGTGATCATTTGGATGAACAGGTTTTTTAGTGCCTTTTTTTCCACCCAAGATTTCTATAGCTCTGTTAGCTATAACCTCATTTACATTCATATTTGTTTGTGTACCAGAACCTGTTTGCCAGACTTTTAAAGGAAAGTTTTCATCTAATTTACCTTTAATTACTTCGTCTGACGCTTTGATTATTGCTTTAGAAATTTTGCCATCAATTAATTTATCTTTAGCATGCACTATAGCGGCTGCTCGCTTAATAATTGCAATTGATTTAATAATTGAAATATTTACTAAAATTTTTCCAATATTAAAAAATTTATTGGATCTTTGAGTTGATGCGCCCCAATACCTATCATTTGGAACATTTATATTTCCAATGCTGTCAAATTCTTTTCTTAATTTCATTGATAATTTTTAAGTAACAAATAATTATTAACATACAATAAATTTTTAAAAACATACAGGAGCATTATGTCGAATTTTAGCAAAGTAGGCACTTTCATGAAAACTTTTGGACAGGAAGTTAAAACTAAACCATCATTTAGTACTGATAAAATTAATAAATTAAGGTTAGACCTAATTAAAGAGGAACTAGAGGAGCTTACAGAAGCTATGAATAATAAGGACTTGTTGGAAGTAGCTGATGCGCTAACAGACATATTGTATGTAACTTATGGAGCAGGCCACGCCTTTGGTATCGATTTGGATAAATGTTTTGACGAGGTCCAAAATTCAAATATGAGTAAGTTAGATGAAAATGGAAAACCAATTTACAATGAGTCTGGAAAAGTCATGAAAGGTCCTAACTATTTTAAGCCAGATCTATCAAAGTTTATGAATTAAATTTCTAACTTAAAGTCAATTGCAGGAGCGCTGTGTGTAATACTTCCTACAGAAATTCTGTTAATTCCAGTAGACGCAATAGCTTTAACAGTTTTTAAAGTTACATTCCCTGAAGCTTCAGTTTCATAATATTTTTTAGCAATTTTAACACCATGTTTTAGATTTTTAACACTCATATTGTCGAGCAGAACAGTATTAAATTTTAGACCTAATATTGATTTAAGTTGTTTTATTGAATCAACCTCAACCGTAATTTTTTTTCCTTTTTTATTTTTTATTGCCTTAAAGACTAAAGTTTTTAAATCTGAACTAGCTATATGGTTATCTTTAATTAAATATTCGTCACTTAAATTAAATCTATGATTTGTACCACCTCCTATTTTAACAGCATATTTTTGTATAACTCTTAGATTAGGAATCGTTTTTCTTGTGCAACAAATTTTAGTTTTTTTTCCAACTAATTTAACAAACTCATTTGTTTTAGTTGCTATTCCAGAAATATGAGATAAAAAATTTAATGCTACTCTTTCAGCAATTAGAATATTTTTTGCATTCCCTTTAATTAAAGCTACTAAATTTCCTTTATTAACTTTAGAACCATCTTTTTTCTTAATAATGAATTTTATTTTATCATCAATTAATGCAAAAGTTTGTTTAGCAAACAACAATCCTGCAACAATTGCACTTTGATTTGCAATTAATTTAACTATTACAATTTTATCACCTTTAATTAAACTTGAAGTGACATCTCCTGCAGGATAAAGATCTTCGTTTAATGCTAGCTTAACAGCAGTCTTGATAAATTCTTTGCTTAATTTTATTTTTGACACTTAATTATCTGCCAATTGCTGCCATTCTTTCAACAGATATTCTGGCTTTATCAATTGTTTCTTTGTCCATAATTATTTCGCCAGTTTCGTTCTCTAGACAATTTAATATTTTTGGAAGTGTAATTTTTTTCATGTGAGGGCACATATTACATGGTTTAACAAAGTCTACATTTGGATTTTCTATCTGGATATTGTCACTCATTGAACACTCAGTAACCATCATTACTTTTTTTGGTTGATTATCTTTTACATATTTTATCATTCCAGATGTTGATCCAGCGAAATCACTTGCTTCAATTACATCAGGTGGACACTCTGGGTGTGCTATAATTTTAATTCCTGGATTATTTTTTCTTATATCCTCTATTTCTTTTTTATTAAATTGATCATGTACAATACAAATTCCTTTCCAAGAAATAATTTCAACATCAGTTTGAGAAGCAACATATTTAGCTAAATAATCATCAGGTAAAAATATTACTCTTTTTACTCCAAGTGATTTAACTATTTTTACTGCGTTCGCAGATGTACAACAAACATCTGTTTCAGCCTTTACTTCTGCAGACGTATTAACATAAGACACAACAGGAACGCCTGGGTATTTTTTTTTTAATAGCCTAACATCTTTACCTGTAATAGATGATGATAAAGAACAACCAGCATCCATATCAGGAAGGATAACTTTTTTATTAGGGCTCATTAATTTTGCAGTTTCTGCCATGAAATGCACGCCAGCCATTAAAATAATGTCAGCTGAAGTTTTTGAGGCTTCAATTGCTAATGCAAGAGAGTCCGCAGAAAAATCTGCAACACCATGATAAATTTCTGGAGTTTGATAATTGTGGGCCAGAATTACAGCATTCTTTTCTTTTTTTAATTTATTAATTTTATGAATGTATGGAGCATGTACAGACCACTCAATTTCAGGCATAACCTTAGAAATTTTTTGATAAATAGGATCTGTTGCTTTACGCACTTCTTGTGTAATTTCCATGAGGATTTTTACCAATTTGAATCATGATTGTCATTCATTTATTATGGGACATATTGCGGTCGTGCTGAAATTGGTAGACAGGCACGGTTGAGGGCCGTGTGGACCTAGTCCATGAGAGTTCGAGTCTCTCCGACCGCACCAAAGTGAATTTAGTAGAGGAGTTTTTGATGGATAAATTGCTTTCAGTAATATTTATGATTGGGGTTTTACTTTTAGTTCTACCAAGTTTTTTACAATCAAATTCTCAATTAAAGCAATTTCTTAAAAATCTCAGTATATGGATTATTCTTGTTTTTATTATTTTAATGATTATTTATTTATTTAAATAATAAAATCAGTTTTTAATCCAATCAGGTTTATTGATATTTATTGAAGCCTCTTTAGTTTTAAAATTTGCTTTTTCATCAAAGTTTTCGTTTAAGTATTTAATTAAAGCAAAAGGGTAGTCGCTATCAATTAAAACCTTACCTATTTCAATTTCATTATTATAAATACTTTCACCTTCGTGCAATTTTCCATTAATTACATTTATCGGAAACAATCTTTTTGAAAGTTTGTTCTTTAATTTAATTCGTGCTGTATTTTCTTGACCAACGTAACAGCCTTTTTTGAAATCAATTCCATTTAATTCTTCAAAATTGCATTCAATACCAAACAATTTATCTTTCAATTTATTTAAATCTTTTGGAACTATTCCAAGTGCATGACTTAATGAATAATATTCTTTAAGATCAGCATCATGAAGATCTAGTTTTTTTAGAGACAAATAAAGTTTTTCTAAATTAATAATAAATCTAGCACCCAAATTCCTATTTCTTGGATCTAAAAAAATTGGGTCTTCTCTATATTTTATTGTGCATCCAGGCTGATCTTTTGCCGAATCAAAAGTTAAGAATTTGTCATGAGAAAATGCTGCTACAACAAATTCATTACTTAAATTTAGAATTTCAACTTTCGATCTTAATTTATATAGGGATAATTGTTTGAATAACTCTTCTGCCTGAGGTTTTTCACAATCCAAAAGATATCCAGACTTATGCTTTATGATTATAAATTCATATAAAAATTTACCTTGGGGTGTAAGTAATGAACTAAAACAACTATTTACATCACTTACTTTGTTTATGTCGTTACTAATTAGATTTTGAAGAAACTCCTTTGCATCTTCTCCATTAATATAAAGAATTGCTCTGTCATCTAAAATATAAACGTTTTTGATATTCATAATTGATTAATTATAGAATGTAATATAATAACAATTTCTCAAAATGTTAGATCTTATAATTAAAAACGGACAATGTTACATCGATGGTGAGTTAAAAGACGTTGAAGTTGCTATAAAAGATGGAAAAATTCAACAGATTGGACAAATTTCAAAAGAGGCAAAAGAGACAATTAATGCAGAGGGCCAAACAGTATTGCCTGGTTGTATAGATACCCAAACACATTTTAGAGAGCCAGGATCAACAGATACTGAAGATCTTCATTCAGGTAGCAGAGCGGCAATAGCTGGAGGGATAACTAGTGTATTTGAAATGCCTAATACTAATCCTCCAACTTCAAATATGAAAGAATTTCAAAGAAAACTAGATCTAGCTAAAAATAGAATGTATTCCAATTATGCTTTTTATTTTGGAGCAACAGCAGACAATGCAGATGACCTAGCAAGTCTAGAGGGTTTGGAAGGTTGTTGTGGAATCAAGCTTTTTGCAGGATCCTCAACTGGAAATTTATTAGTTGCTGAGGAGGATGACATAGATAAAGTTTTTCAAAATGCCTCAAAAGTCGTAGCAGTCCATTCTGAAGATGAGGCAATTTTAAAAGTAAACAAGAAATTAATAAAAGAGGGCGATGTTCATACGCATCCTATTTGGAGAAGTGCAGAATGCGCAATAGCGTCTACAAGACGAATTGTTCGAATTGCAGAAAAGCATAATAAAAAAGCTCATTTGCTTCATATTACAACAAAAGAAGAAATTGATTTTCTATCTCAACATAAAGGAAATATTTCATTTGAGATAACTCCTCAGCATTTAACACTTTATGCTCCAGACTGCTATAACAAGCTTGGAACTTATGCTCAGATGAACCCACCTTTAAGAGACAAATCTCATTATGATAGATTGTGGTATGGGGTAAGAAATAATCTCAATGATACTATTGGGTCAGATCATGCTCCTCATTTAAAGGAAAACAAAGACAAGGTATATCCAAACACACCTTCAGGAATGCCAGGAGTTCAAACTTTAATGCCTGTAATGTTGAATCACATCAATGATGGAAAACTATCGCTAAAACAATTGATGAATTTTGTTTGTGAAAATCCAGTTAAGATTTTTGGAATTAAAAACAAAGGTTTTATTAAAGAAGGTTATGATGCTGACTTTACAATTGTAGATATGAACAAAACAATTGAGATAAAAAACGAAAATATAGAAAGCAAATGTAAATGGTCACCATTTAATGGATTTAAATTTAAGGGAACACCAACGTATACAATTATTGCTGGAAAAATTAAAATGCAGGATGGAAAAATTTTAGGTGATCCTGATGGAACCCCTTTAAATTTCAGCTAAGTTTTCCAGTAAAACTATTTACAAGTATTACACCAACAACAATTAAAAATAATCCCAGTATTGCTTGCCAGGCTAAAGTTTGTTTAAAAAATATATATCCTAGGATTGCGATAGTAAAAATTCCAAGACCACTCCATGTTGCATATACAATTGCTATTGGAAGTTTATCAACTACAAAAGTTAATAAATAAAAAGCTGTCAGATAAAATATAGATAAGGCAACTGTTGGTATAAGTTTTGTGAAGTTTTGAGACACAGGAAGCAGCATTGTTCCAGCAACTTCACAAAATATTGCAGCGATTAAAAAAATATATGTTTTAACCATTGTTTAAGATTTTGTGATTGATTAAATCCTCTTTTATCTCTGTTAAAATTGCAGGATCGTCAATTGTTGGTGGCACTTTATATTCAACACCATCAGCAATTTTTCTTATAGTTCCTCTTAAGATTTTTCCTGATCTTGTTTTTGGTAATCTTTTAATAACAATAACCACTTTAAATGCAGCAACTGGTCCAATTTTATCTCTAACCATTTGGACACATTCTTTAGATATAGTTTCATTATCTTTATCAACACCAGATTTTAAAACTACTAATCCAATAGGTAATTGACCTTTTAATTTATCTGCAATGCCAAGTACTGCACATTCTGCAACAGATTGATGTTCTGATAAAACTTCTTCAATGGCACCTGTAGACAATCTATGACCTGCAACATTAATGATGTCATCAGTTCTAGACATAATCCAAATATAACCATCATCATCGATGTGACCTGCATCATATGTTTGATAATATCCTTCATAATTAGACATGTAGTTTTCTTTATATCTTTGATCCGCATTCCATAATGTTGGAAATGTTCCTGGAGGTAAAGGAAGTTTCACAACGATGTCTCCCATTTCATTTGGTTTTGCTAAAGATTGGTCTGGCTTTATAATTTTTACATCATATCCAGGTACAGCTTTACAGGCTGAACCATATTTTGTTTCCATCATTTCAATTCCAGTACAATTTGAGCTAATTGCCCAACTAGTCTCTGTTTGCCACCAATGATCTATCACTGGAACTTTAAGTAAATTCTCAGCCCACTTAATTGTATCTGGATCAGCTCTTTCTCCAGCAAGGAATAAGCTCTCAAAACTACTCAAATCATATTTTGAGAAAAATTTACCATCAGGATCCTCTTTCTTTATTGCTCTAAAAGCTGTTGGAGCTGTAAAAAGAGATTTTACTTTATAATCTGAAATGATTTTCCAAAAAGCTCCTGCATCTGGAGTTCCTACAGGCTTACCTTCAAATAAAACTGAAGTGCATCCTTTAAATAATGGAGCGTAGACAATGTATGAGTGTCCTACAATCCAACCAATATCACTAGCAGACCACCAAATATCATCTGCATCAATGTTATAAATATTTTTCATAGTCCATTTGAGAGCAACAATGTGGCCTCCAATGTCTCTAACTATCCCTTTGGGGGCTCCAGTTGTACCTGATGTATACAAAATATAGGCAAACTCATTCGAGTTCATCTCAACACAGTCTACATCTTTAGCATTTGAAACTACTTCCTCCCAGCTGACCTCTTTCGGAGCATTTAATTTCACCCCGTGACCAGGTCTTTGGAACAAAATCATCTTTTCAATTTTGTGACTGGCTATTTTAATAGCTTCATCAACAAGAGGTTTGTACTCAACAGTTCTTCCTGGTTCAAAACCACATGAGGCAGTAACCAATAGCTTTGCTTTACTATCATCTATTCTGCTTGCAAGTTCATTAGAAGCAAAACCACCAAAGACAACAGAGTGAATTGCACCTATTCTTGCACAGGCAAGCATAGCAACCACTGCTTCAGGAATCATTGGCATGTAAATGATCACTCGGTCTCCTTTATTGGCACCCTGAGCTTTCAATGCCCCTGCAAATTTAGAGACCTTCGATCTTAATTCCTCATAAGTGAATTGACTTTTGTTATTTGTAATAGGACTATCGTAGATTAATGCTGTTTTTTGACCCCTTCCTTGATCAATATGAATGTCTAAAGCGTTATAACAGGTATTTGTGACTCCGTCTTCGAACCATTTATAGAAAGGTGGGTTAGATTTATTTAAAACTTTTGATGGTTTTTTAAACCAAAAGATATCTTCACAGGCTTCTTGCCAAAATTTTTCAGGATTTTTTATAGAATTCTCATAAATTTCATTAAATCTAGATGACATAAAAATCTGATTCGAATTACCTATTTTTTTTGGTTTTTAACTTATAAATTGTATTTAATTTTAAAAATTAAGTAAAATCAATGCTTATTAGTGACAATTAAGTCTTCATAAAACTAATTTTATTTGCTATTTAACCACCAAATTGGCTTAGGGTAACTTAAGTCTAGTTTATATAAACTAAAATAAAAACTAACGAAGAGGGAGTTTTTTATGAATAAACTTAAACTGTTTGCTTTAGCAGCTATGGGTCTGATTGGTTTTTCAGGAATAGCTATTGCAGCAGACGCAACGATGTTGATGCAAGATGACTTCGTAGGAATTTCATTCTGGGTTATCTCCATGGGGATGTTAGCAGCTACTGCTTTCTTCTTTATGGAAGTAGGCAACGTCGCAACTGGTTGGAGAACTTCAGTAATTGTTGCTGGTCTAGTAACTGGTATTGCATTCATACACTACATGTACATGAGAGAAGTATGGGTGGCTACTGGTGACTCGCCAACAGTATACAGATACATTGACTGGTTAATCACTGTGCCATTACAGATGGTAGAATTCTATTTAATTCTAGCAGCTATTAATAAAGCAAATTCTGGAATGTTCTGGAGATTGTTAATTGGTTCATTAGTGATGCTTATCGGTGGATACTTAGGTGAAGCAGGATATATAAATGCTACACTTGGTTTCATCATTGGAATGGCAGGTTGGGTATACATTCTTTATGAAGTATTCTCAGGTGAAGCTGGTAAAGCTGCATCGAAGAGTGGTAACAAAGCTCTTGTAACCGCATTCGGAGCAATGAGAATGATTGTTACTGTAGGTTGGGCAATTTACCCATTAGGTTATGTATTTGGTTACTTAACTGGTGGTGTAGACGCTGACTCACTTAACGTCGTTTACAACTTAGCTGATTTCATTAACAAAATTGCATTCGGTCTAGTAATTTGGGCTGCTGCAACTAGTTCTGCAGGAAAAAGAGCTAAGTAATTAGATAAAAATTAAATTAAGGGCAGGTACATTTTTAGTACTTGCCCTTTTTTTTTACTTTTTGTAAGACTATGTATAATAATTATACATAGTTTTTTTTATGGACGTAAAATTAGAAAAATGGCACCGATGCCAAGTTGATATGGAGGTTCTTAAAGAACTTTCAAAAAAATCTGATATTAAAGGGCTTCAACATGTTTCAGTTTTTTTTGGATTGTTATTAGTAACAGGAATTTTGGCTTATATTACTTGGGGTACATGGTGGTCTGCTTTTTGGTTTTTGGTTTACGGAAACATATATGGTTTTTCAAATCCATTATGGCATGAGACAGGTCACAAAACTGCATTTCAATCAAAATCTTTAAACGAATTTTTTTACTATATTTCTTCATACCTCTCAAATTTTGAACCGGTACGATGGAGGTATACACATTTTGTTCATCATGGAAATACATATTCAACAGAAAATCCATATGATCATGAAATTGAATATGGAAATAATTTAAAAGAAACACCAAAAAATTTATTAATTAATTTAATTCCTTTTATGGAACTTGTTTATTTTAAAAAAAGTATAGCTTACGAAATTATTCTACATGCATTGGGTGTAAAAACAAAAGTGATGCAAGACTGCATTCCTGAAAATGCACAATCAAAAGTTATTTTTAATTCTAGAATTTTTGTTGCAATTTGGATTGCAATTATTTTGTGGTCTTTAATTACATTATCTTGGATGCCAGTTTTGTTTTTTTTATTACCAAAGTTTTATGGAAGAACTTTACATAAACTTGTTTCTTTTACACAACATGCTGGTTTAGCAAGAGACATTAAAGATCATAGATACACAACAAGAGAAATGTATTTAAATCCTATTTTAAGTTTTTTATATTGGAAAATGGAATATCATGTAACTCATCACATGTTTCCAACAGTTCCATCTTATAACTTGGATAAACTTCATCACCATATTAAAGATCAATTACCAAGAACAAATAACGGTTTAATTGATGCTTACAAAGAAATTTTACCAGCTTTGATGAAACAAAAAGAAGACTCTAGCTACTTTTTTAAAAAAGAAGTTCCTGAACTACAAAATGCATAAATCTGAACAAGTATGTTTTTACTTACTTGCTCAATTTAGATAAGAACTTATATATAACGCATGGCAAAAATTACTTACCACACTCACGATAACAAAACTCATACAATTGATGTTCAAAAGGGGTTAACTGTAATGGAAGGTGCAATTCAAAATGATATTCCAGGAATTGATGCAGATTGTGGTGGAGGAATGGCGTGTGCCACCTGTCATGTTTATGTCAAAGAAGAATGGTTAGATAAACTTCCAACAAAAGAGGATGGTGAAGAAGATATGCTTGATATGGCGTTTGAACCGAAAAATAATAGCAGGTTGAGTTGCCAGTTAATTGTCTCAGATGAATTAGATGGACTAGAAGTAAACATTCCGTCAAAGCAAGGTTAGATGAATAAAAAAGATGTATTAATTATTGGAGCAGGGCCAACAGGATTATTTTGCGCTCATCAGCTTGGAATTATAGGTTTGAGTTGTGAGATAGTTGATAATTTGGATAAAGCAGGAGGCCAATGTATCGAACTTTATCCTGATAAACCAATTTATGATATCCCAGCCGTACCAGAGTGCACTGGGGAAGAGCTAACCAATAATCTTCTAAAACAAATCAAACCTTTCAATGTCAAATTTCATTTAAATGAAAGAGTAGAAGAGTTAAAAAAAAATCAAAATAGATGGCATGTTAAAACTTCTGGTGGAGTAGAGTTTGATGTTGCTGCAATTGTAATAGCTGGCGGTGTTGGTTCTTTTGAACCTAGAAAATTTTCAGTAAAAGAATGTGAAAAATTTGAGGGCAATTCTTTATTTTATTCCATTAAAGATAAATCAATATTTAAAGACAAAACTCTTTCAATTTTTGGAGGAGGAGACTCTGCTTTAGATTGGGCTATTGAACTATCAAGTGTCTCTAAAGTAAATTTAATTCATAGAAGAGATGGTTTTAGTGGAGCTGAGGCGAGCGTTCAAAAAGTAAAAGAACTTAATGATCAAGGGAAGTTAAATTTATTCACAAAATATCAAATGGACTCAGTTGCAGGAGACAAAAACATTGAAACAGTAAAAATAAAACATGACGAAGGTGAGATTAAAGAGATTAAATCCGATTATGTATTAGGTTTCTTTGGTTTAATAATGCAACTTGGCCCTATATTAGATTGGGGACTAAATATAAATAAAAAAACCGTTGAAGTTAATACTGAAAATTTTGAAACTAATGTTAAAGGAATTTTTGCAATTGGTGATATTTGTTATTACCCAGGAAAACTAAAATTAATTCTTTCAGGTTTTCATGAAGCGGCATTGGCAGCAAGAGGCTGTTTTAAATATGCTAAACCAGATGAAAAATTAAGATTTGAATTCACAACAACTTCCAAAGCTGCACAAGAAAGACTTGGAATTAATAAATGATAGAACTTTTTTCTGCTAATACTCCTAATGGATGGAAAATTAGTATTATGCTTGAGGAAATAGGTTATGAGTACAAAGTAACCAAAATTGATTTAGGTAAAGATGAACAATTCAAACCAGAATTTACAAAGCTAAGTCCTTTTGGAAAAATTCCCGTGATCATTGATAATGAGAACAATAAAAGTATCTTCGAGTCTGGTGCAATATTAATGTATTTAGCTGACAAAAGTGGAAAGCTTTATAATCAAAAAGATAGACTAGTTATTAATCAATGGTTGATGGCTCAAATGGGAACAGTAGGACCCATGATAGGTCAACATCATCAGTTTCATCACTACAATCCAGGTAAAAGTGAATTTGGTGAAGAGAGATATTTTAAAATAACAAAAAGAATTTATGGAGAATTAGACACAAGATTAAAAGTGTCAAAATTTCTTGCAGGACCTGATTACACAATCGCTGATATTGCAACGTGGCCATGGATGGCAAGACATGAATGGCATGATATTGGTTTAAAAAATTACAAAAATCTATCCAGATGGTATTTAGAGATTTCTGAGCGAGAAGCGGTGGTTAGAGGTTATAGTTTTATGGATAAGAATGCTAAAATTCCTAAATTCTAAAAATTTACCCAAATAATCTATAAAGAGTACTTAGAATTCCATAACCTGAAAATTCAATAGCTACAATAATTATAATTATTAAAACTAATTTTTTATTCATTTTAAAAACAAATATAACAACAGTACAATCCAAAAGAAAGGATAGTAAAAATAAATATATTTCTTTGCAAATAGAAATGAGATTGAATTTTGCTTAGATGATTTCTTTTTCATTTTAGTCATCTGCATGAACTTTTTCATCTTTTTCATGTTTTTCTTGTGCTGCAATTGTATATTTAGCAACAGGTCTTGCCATTAACCTTTTTAACCCAATTGGCTCTGCAGTATCTAAACAGTATCCGTAAGTATCTTGTCTAATTCTCATCAAAGCTTTATCAATTTCTGATATTAATTTAATCTGTCTATTGATTGCCTTCATTTCTACATTGCTATCAATGTATGAGTTTGCTTGATCAACAATATCCGCAGAAATATTATTGTCATCCATACTTCCATTATAAAGAGCTTCGTTGTTAGCTTTAATTAGTTCTTTTTTCCATTCAGTTAGTCTCATTCTGAAATATATTTTATGTTTTTCACACATATATTTTTCAGTATCTTTTGGAACATAAGTTTTTGAAATTTTTATAGGACCTTTAGGCACAACTTTAGCTGTAGTTGGTTTTGGTTTGCTCGCAACTTTAGTTTTTGGTTTTGATACTTTTTTCTTTGCTTTAGCAGTCTTTGGCATAGCGTAATTTTAATCGCTCGCAGTATATTCAGCAAATTAGGGGTGTCAAGCAAGCTTAATTGATATAAATATTTATAAATGAGTATTAATAACAAAAATATCAATAATGTTTTTTATATTTTTGTTACAGCTCATCTAATTTTTTGGACTCTGATTCCATCACTCACAAATCATAATTTGCCATTGGATACTATCGAAGCGTTAGCTTGGGGAAGTAATTTAGATTGGGGATTTAATAAACATCCACCTATGAGCGCTTTTTTTCCAGAAATATTTTTTCAAATTTTTGGATCTCAAGATTGGGTTTATTACTTATTAAGTCAAATTTTTGTAATTGTTTCTTTTTATTATGTTTTTAAATTTTCAAATGAAATATTTAATAACAAGATTTTAGGTTTAATTTCTGTATTATTAATTGAAGCTATATATTTCTATAATTTCACAACCCCAGAATTTAATGTAAATGTATGTCAATTACCTTTCTGGTCTTTAACAGTTTATTATTCCTGGAAAATATATTGCAGCAAAGAAATAAAATTTTTAGATTGTTTTTTAGTAGGTCTTTTTGCAGCTTTTGGTTTTTTATCAAAATATCTATTTATTTATCTACTAGTCTCTATTGATCTTTTATTTATTTATCTAATATTTTTTAAAAAGAACAGAAAATTTGATTTTAAATATCTCATTACACTTGAAGTTTTTTTAGTAGTTTTAGTCCCACATTTTATTTGGCTATTTAACAATGATTTTGTTACTATTACTTATGGACTAGCCAGAACTGGTATAGAACAATCTAGTTTTATAGATCATATTAAATTTCCAGTAATCTTTTTTTTAAAACAAGTAGGGATCTTAATTCCCTTTTTAATATTATCCTGGTTATTGGTTAAAAAAACTAAAATGAATTTTAAGTTTCAGGATAAAAAATTGCTATTTTTATTAGCAATTAATATTTTACCAATTGTTTTAATATTTTTTACTTCATTAATTACAGGATCAAAAATTAGAACAATGTGGATGACACCATTCTATTTGTTTTTTGGCACATTATTTGTTTATTTATTTCAAGCACAAATAAATATTAAGAAACTTAAACCTTTCATGCTTGGATTTATTTTCTTTTTCTTTTTATCACCTGGATTTTACACTTTTGTTTCAATTTCAAATGAAAATAAAAGAACTGACTATATGGGTAAAGAAATTGCAATAAAAACTCAATATGCTTGGGATCAACAATTTGAAACAAAAATAAATGTAGTTTTGGGTGATGAATGGACTGCTGGAAATCTTTCATATCATTTAAAATCAAGACCAGTTTGGGAGGGTTTTGTTGAGAGAGAAAAGCTTGATCAATTGAAAGATTATATGTGTCTTGATAGTGTTTGTATAGGGTCAAGATAAATGAAATACGTAATTTTAATTCCAATTTATAACGACAGAGAGTCCTTAAAGTTATTGGTAGAAAAAATTAATTCTGAAATAAAAGATTTAAATCATGAGATATCTTTAGTGGTTATAAATGATGCATCATCCCAACAGATAATTGATACTTATCCAAATATAGAAAGCATTAGTTCTTTTGAAATAATAAATATGAAAGAAAATAGAGGTCATGCCAGATGCATTGCTTCTGGCTTGAAATATATATTTGAAAAAAAAGATTTTGATTTTGTAATTCCAATGGATGGTGATGGAGAGGATAGACCTGAAGAAATTAGAAATTTTATTCAACTTTCAGAAGAATCAAGTGAAAAGTCAATTATTGGTGAAAGAATTAAGAGATCCGAAGGTTTATTTTTTCAATTATGTTATCAATTTCACAAGCTCTTAACTCTAGCATTTACAGGACACTCAATTAAATTTGGAAATTTTACTTGTCTACCAAAATCAACGGTAAAAAAACTTTTGGATGAAAAAGCTACCTGGAATAGTTTTTCTGGATCTTTAAAAAAGATTGAAAAAGATTTAACTTCAATTCCTTCAACTAGAGGCAAAAGATATTTCGGTCCGTCTCAAATGAGTTTCTTTAATTTGTTAAAACATTCACTTTCAATAATTAGTGTATTCAGAAAAACAGTTCTCATTCGATCAGCTTTATTTATTATATTTTATATATTGATTATCAAAAGCTTTGCTTCAGTTATAACCTCATTACCATTAGTTTTATTATTAATAATGATCTATTCAATTTCCAGTTTAGCTTTAAGAGAAAATCTCGATGAATTTAATAAATCCTTAACAAATATTCACGATATTGATAATATAAAATAAAATTATGAAAAACTTTTTCAGAAAAGTTGCCTTTGGAATTGGCCCTAATGAAAAAGTTCCATCAGACCCTTTAAGTTGGGCATTAAATCAACTGAATGATATTCCAGATTTATCTTGGAAAGGAAAAATATATTCTGAAAAAGAATTAAGAAATCATTATAAAGACTGGGTTTATGGTGACAGAAAAGTTTTAAGAAAAAAATATAAAGATAACAAAACTCTTTATAAAACTCATAAAGATATTTTAAGAAGAGATACTGGACAAAAGTTTTGGGAGTCTTTAGAAATTTCAATTAGACATAATGAGGGAATAAATAGTATTCACCCTGTACTCGCAAAACTTTGGATGTTTTGGGGAAATTTTTTTGCAATTAGTGATAAAGATTTTTTAGCAAATTATTCTACTGGACCTTATCATCGTGAGATAATTCGACCAAATCTAAATCAATCCTTTGAAAAAATGGTTTATGATGTAACAACATCATGGGCAATGATACATCACTTAGATAATAGTGAAAGCGCAGGTCCCAAAAGCATTACTGCTAGTGAAGATTGGAGAAGAAAAAAGAAAAGGCCAGCAACGATCAATGAAAATCATGCAAGAGAACTTTTAGAACTTCATACAGTCTCTCCAAAAGCAGGTTATACTCAGGAAGATGTTATTCAACTAGCATACATAATGACAGGTTGGCAACAACGATGGAGTAAAAAAAAATTAGAGACAGGTAATGTTTGGTTTAATTCAGAATATCATCAGCCAGGCAAGAAAAACGTTTTAGGAAGGGAATATAAAAAAGGAAAAAAATCATTAGCTATAGTTATAAAAGATTTAGTAAATCATCCTAATTGCAGAGAATTTGTAGCTGAAAGACTCTGTAGATATTTAATTACTGATGAACCTACAAAAGAAATGAAAATACCTATAATTGATGCTTTTAAAAAGTCTGATGGTAATTTAACAGAGATTCATAAAGCAGCAATAAAAGTAGCATTTGATTTCAATGATAAATATAAAAAATTTCAAACACCTGAAAATTGGTTTATTCAAGTTGCCAAACTAGGAGATTTGCAATGGCCTCCGTCTCCAGAAGAAATGTCATCTTATGAACTAGGAACAAAACCTACAAAAAAACAAAGATCACCAGAAAGATTATTAAGAAATATAGGGCATCATCCATATAGGGCTAAACAACCAAATGGTTGGTCAGACCATTCTGATGATTGGATTTCACCAGAATTATTAATTAGAAGACTTGTTTATGCTAAATTAAGCAATTCTTTTTCAAAAATGGAAAACAACAATGAGAAATATTATCAAAATATAATTGAAAAAAATTTTGATAATCCTGATAAAATTATAAAATATCTGAGTCAGAAAAATAGAATTATTGAAAAACAAACATTACTTTTTAACCATCCGGAGTTTTTAAGAGCATGAAAATAACAAGAAGAGATTTTTTAAAAACTACAGCTTTAACATCTTTGTATTTTGCAGGGTTTGCAGGTCAAAGTTATGCAAATTCAGGAAGAAAGAAAAATTTAGTAATAATAATGCTTCGTGGAGGAATGGATGGTCTGTGTGCTATTCCTATTAAAGGTGATAAAAATTTTGAAAAATTAAGAAGTAAAATTAATCTTGATCGAACTTTGCAATTAACGTCAGATTTTGACTTACATCCAGCATTAAAAACATTTAAAAATCTTTGGGATCAAAATCAAAGTGCTGCAGTTCATGCAACAAACATTCCATATACGGGAAGATCACATTTTGATGGACAAAACTTAATGGAGTCAGGTGGTAAAATTCCATACCAAGAAAAAACTGGTTGGCTTGGAAGAGGAATGAAAATTGCTGGGTTAACTGGAAATGGTCTAGCTTTGGCACTACCTATGCCACTATTAATTAGGGGTGTTCCAATGAATAATAATTATTTTCCTGTAGGTCACGAATTACCATATCCATCAACACTGAAGATGATTCAAGAAGTTTATAAAGAGTATGGTGAAAAATTATTAAGTGAAAACTTAGAGATAATTCAAACAAGAGAATTAAGTAATACGGCATATGATAGTAGTTGGGTACTTGCTTCAAATGCTGCAAACGAATTGTCGAAAGCAAATGGACCAAAAGTAGCTGTATTTGAGGTTGATGGATTTGATACGCATGCAGCTCAAGGTTCTACTAATGGAGCTCATGCAGATTGTCTTTCAGATTATGATAAAATTGTTAAATCTCTTAAATCTTCAATGAGCAAAGAGGCTTTTGATAACACTTTAATTTTAACATTAACTGAGTTTGGAAGAACTATTAAACAGAACAGCAGCAATGGGACAGAACATGGTTATGGTTCAGCTATTTTAATGGCTGGTGGATTAGTTAAAAAAGCACAAGTTTATACTGATTGGCCAGGATTAAAGAAAAAAGAATTATTTGAAGGAAGAGACTTAAATTCTACAATAGACTCCAGAGCAATTTATGCTTCTGCAATGTCTACAGTCTTTGACGTAGATTTCCAAAAAATTACTAAAGAAGTTTTCTGGGGAGAAAATTTACAAAACTTATCAGATAAACTTTTTAAGGCTTGATGAAAAAATTATTAATTATTTTACTATCTTTTTTATTTTTAACTAATTTTGCAAATTCTCAATCGAGATTTGGTGAATTGACTGAAATACGAGACGAAAAAATGCGTGGTAAAGAAAACCAATGGGTTAGACCTCATCCAGGGCCTTTTATCTGGAATCACATTGAAAAAGAAAAAGGAAAGTTTAACTGGGAAGAAGCAGATAAATATGTTGCTTACGCTCAAGAGCATAATCAAACAATTTTAGCAACTATCTGGCCTCATGCAGATTGGGAACAAAAATCTTGCAAAAGAAAAAAAGCTAAAAGTCCTTTTGGAAAACGTTTTACAAAATATTTAAGTAAGCCTTGTTCAATGGATGATTATAAAAATTTTCTTATAAAATTAGTAGATCGTTATGATGGTGATGGTTCAAATGATATGCCAGGATTAACTAAACCAATTAAATATTGGGACATAATGAATGAACCTGAGTTTAAAATGTTTTTTAAAGGAAGTGAGGAAGACTTTGTTGAAATTTTTAATTTTTCTTCAAAAGTGATTAAGGAAAAACAGCCAGATGCAGCAATTGTTATGGCTGGAGCTGCAGGCATGTTTCCAGAAAGTAAAAAATATTGGAAATCAGCTTTGCCAAAAATTAAAGATCATTTCGATATTGCAAATATTCATCATATTAGCGGTCCTGACGGACAATGTGATAAAGAGCTTTGGGTGGATGAATTTGCAGCTTTATTAAAAAGTGAAGATGTAAATAAACCTATTTGGCTAACAGAGGCCATGACCTGTGGTCCTCCAGTGAAAGCTTGGGTAAATGCATTTTTAAATGGAGCTGAGTTGATCATTGATGTTGGTGTAAATGCCCCAGGAAAAAAAATGAGCAAAAAAGGTAGAAAAAAATTAAATGAATTTATAGCTGAATACGATGGTTTTACATCAATTAAAAGTATTTCAAAAAAAAAGGTAGAGTTTTCTTATAAAGATGGAACTAAAAAAATTTTAGAATTTTAGATGAAAAATAAAATTATGAAAAAATTTTTGTCAATATTATTAATATTTTTATTAGTTCCTTCAATTTCGTATGCAAATAAATGGCATATAAAAATGAAAAAGCAAGAGAAGAAAGATTTTGCTCATTATGTGCTTAAAGCACAGTCAGATAATAAGATGGTATTCAACCTTAGAAATATCAAAAATTCTAACATCTATAAATTTTTTGATAAGTTTGAGGATCGTATGGGGGTTGCTGAAAAAGGAGTTGAGTTCAATTTAAAATATTCATTTGAAGGTCATAAACAAGATTGGTCAAGGTGGGGAAAACCTGGCCATGCACAAAGATTCCAGATAATGGAACCTTATAAAGAAACTACTAAAAAAAATAAAACAAAATGGTACAGAGTAGGTTATTTTTTCCCTGAAGATGTAAAGATTGAAAAGCATACAATATCTTTATTTGATTTTAAAAAATTATACGGGAAAGGTGAGAAAACTCACGATGCAGCTCTCAATATAATAAATAATAGATTTAATTGGGTATTTAATTCACCAAATTACACCTCACATAAAAATGAGACAGGTGAAGAATATTTATACTTCGATACCTATTTTGTTAATCTTGATGATTATTTTTCACCATTAAAAG
This sequence comes from uncultured Pelagibacteraceae bacterium, assembly GCA_902538255.1. Taxonomy (GTDB): domain Bacteria; phylum Pseudomonadota; class Alphaproteobacteria; order Pelagibacterales; family Pelagibacteraceae; genus Pelagibacter. The sequence continues at coordinate 79,825 of CACBEJ010000003.1, forward strand.
GTAAATGGGTAAATGTTTTGGTAAACGCAAAATGGGCAGAAGATGGATTTTTACATTTGTGGATTGATGGAAAACTTAGATCAAGCTACTATGGTGATACTTTGGGTGGTGCTTCAAGTGTTAGATTTAAATTTGGACCTTATAGACACCATATGAATCAAGCAACTAATGCAGGTGTTCAAATACCTGATTTAAAAATTAAATATTCTAATGTTGGTAAAGCCGATAATTGTGACGATTTATGGAGTGGCTGTTCAGAAATTGTAAGTCAATTAAATGGAGAAACCCAGCTTAATGGAGTAAGGATGGTTGCATTTTGTAAAACAGCTCCTCAATCAGATGGATCATCTTGTAAGAATTTAGGTTATCCTAACAATCCTAAGCCTTTCTAACTTAACAACAGCTACAGCTTTTTTTGCTAGTTTTTGGCTCTTTATCAGTTTTTGCAACTTCTGATTCTTTTTGTTCATCTTCAATAGCTTTTTGTTTCTTTGAAATCTTATCTTCAAAGTAATCATAAAGAGAAGCAAATCCCAATTTAGAGGCTCTTTTTTCCTCATAATTTCTTCGCCCTTTAAGATTTTCAATTATTTTGACTATTTCTTGGTTTTGCATCCTCTCTTTTTATTTAAATAGGCAAATAATTCAACCTGTAAAAATTGGCAAATTATAAACAGGTTATTTTATGTTAGGATAATGTCATGAATATAAGTCAAAAAAAACTTGAAAAATCTAGGGGCAGATTAGAAATAACAATTAAAGATCAAAATTTACAAAAACTTTACCAACAAGGATCTTCAAAAGCTTTGATGCCAGATTTTCATGAAAATTTAAAACAATTGATGCTTATCAACACTGCCGGTGGAATTACTAGTGGGGATGAATATGATTATAAATTTGAAATTGATAGTTCGAAACTTTGTATTTCAACTCAGGCTGCAGAAAAAATTTATAGTGGTTTTGGTAATCCAGCCAACTTAAATATAAATTTAAATTTAACAAACTATTCTAGTCTGTTTTGGTTACCTAAAGAATTAATTTTATTTAATAATTGTAATTTAAAACGAAAAATTAATTTTAATTTATCAAAAGATTCAAATTTACTTCTTTGTGAAAATATAATTTTTGGACGAACTTCTATGAAAGAGAAATTTGAAAAGGGATATTTTTCAGATTTTTGGAATATTAAAATAGATGATAAACTAATTCATTCTGAAGCAATAAATACTGGTTTATTTGAAAAAAAATATTTGAATAGTTTTTCTACACTAAATAATAATTCTGCAGTTGCGACAATTATTATTGTTGGAAATAAGTTTTTGAATAACTTTAATAATCTATCTGAAACTTTAACTAATAATGAAAATACAACTTCAAATTATTCTCAATGGGATAATAAATTGATTTTAAGACTTTTATCTAAAGATAGTTATAATCTAAAATTTGCAATTGATAAAATTTTGTCTTATTTTTTTGAAGGTTCAAAGATACCAAAAGTATGGAATATATAAATGAAACTTACTCCTAGAGAAAGAGATAAACTTTTAATAAGTCTTGCAGCAATTGTTGCTAAAAATAGATTGTCAAAGGGTATAAAATTAAATTATCCAGAAGCTATCGCTTTAATAACAGATTTTGTAGTGGAGGGAGCTAGAGAAGGAAAAAGTGTTGCAGAACTAATGGAGGCAGGAGCTCATGTCATTAAAAAAAAGGATTGTATAGAAGGTATTCCAGATATGGTGAAGGAAGTTCAAGTAGAGGCTACTTTTCCTGATGGAACTAAATTAGTAACAGTACACAAACCAATTAGATGACAATATTATGAAGCCAGGTGAAGTAATTACAAAAAACGAGGATATAGACTTAAATAAAGATTCCAAAGTTACTAAGATAAAAATTTCTAATTCTGGAGATAGACCTGTGCAAGTAGGAAGCCATTATCATTTTTTTGAAACTAACGAGCATTTAGTGTTTGATCGAGAATTAGCATATGGAAAAAGATTAAATATCACCTCAGGGACTGCTGTGAGATTTGAACCAGGTCAATCTAAAGATATTGAGCTTATAGAAATAAATGGGTTAAAAAAAATATTTGGGTTCAATAAGAAAGTTATGGGTAGTCTATAATGGCAAAAATTTCTAGAGCAGCTTATGCTGATATGTATGGGCCTACTACAGGAGATAAAGTAAGGCTCGCAGATACTGAACTATTTATTGAGGTTGAAAACGATCTAACCACTTATGGTGAAGAAGTAAAGTTTGGTGGTGGAAAAGTAATAAGAGATGGGATGGGCCAATCTCAAATCAGCAGAGAAAAAGGAGCTGCTGATACAGTTATTACCAATGCTTTAATAGTTGATGTAAATGGAATTTATAAAGCTGATGTTGGTTTAAAAGATGGAAAAATATTTGAAATTGGTAAAGCTGGTAATCCAGACACTCAATCTAAAGTAAATATTATTATTGGTCCAGGAACAGAGATAATTGCTGGTGAAGGAAAAATTTTAACAGCAGGGGGTTTTGACAGTCATATTCATTATATATGCCCTCAACAAATTGATGATGCTTTACACTCAGGTATTACAACTATGCTTGGAGGAGGAACTGGACCTGCTCATGGAACACTTGCTACAACGTGTACACCTGGACCATGGCATATACAAAGAATGATACAATCTGCTGACGGTTTTTCTATGAATTTAGCTTTTGCTGGAAAAGGAAATTCTTCATTGCCAGAAGGTCTTGAGGAACAAATCCTGGCTGGCGCCTCAGCTTTAAAATTACATGAGGATTGGGGAACCACTCCTGGAGCAATAGATAATTGTTTAAATATTGCTGACAAAAACGATGTGCAAGTAATGATCCATACAGACACTTTAAATGAAAGTGGATTTGTAGAAAATACTATCAAAGCAATTAACAAAAGAACTATTCATGCTTTTCATACAGAGGGTGCTGGTGGTGGACACGCACCAGATATAATTAAAGTTTGTGGAGAAGAGTATGTTATTCCCTCTTCAACTAATCCAACCAGACCATATACAGTCAATACTATAGAGGAGCATTTGGATATGCTAATGGTTTGTCATCATCTCGATAAATCTATTCCAGAGGATGTTGCATTTGCTGAAAGTAGAATAAGAAGAGAAACAATCGCAGCAGAAGATATTCTACATGATATGGGTGCATTTTCAATTATTGCATCAGATAGTCAGGCGATGGGTAGAGTTGGAGAAGTTATAATTAGAACTTGGCAAACTGCACATAAAATGAAAGTTCAAAGGGGGAGTTTACCAGAGGAAAAAGGAGACAATGACAACTTCAGAGTTAAAAGATATTTAGCAAAATACACAATTAATCCTGCAATTGCTCATGGAATTTCAAAACATATTGGTAGTATAGAAAAAAATAAACGTGCAGATTTAGTTTTATGGGACCCAGCATTTTTTGGAGCTAAACCAGAGATGATATTAATAGGTGGAAGTATAGCTTGTGCTCAAATGGGAGACCCGAACGCATCAATTCCAACCCCTCAACCAGTATACACTAGACCAATGTTTTCATCATTTGGAACTTCTTTAGAGAAATCTTCAGTAATTTTCACAAGCAAACTAGCTCTTGAAAAAAATTCTTTAAAAGATGCAAGTATTAGAAAAGACGTATTACCTGTAGAAAACACAAGAGCCATTTCTAAAAAAGATATGATTTTAAATAACAAGTGTCCAAAAATTGAGGTTAATCCTGAGACATACGAGGTAAAAGCTGATGGTGAGATAATTACTTGTGAACCTGCTAAAGAACTTCCTTTAGCGCAAAGATATTTTATGTTTTAGCTTATGGATAATTGTTTTTTAATAGTCAATAAAATTGCCAAAAATAAAGCAAAAGATCACATATCTTTATCTTATGATGAGAGATTTTTAAGAAGAAAAAAACTTGTTTCAGATAATGGTTTTGAATTTTTAGTCAATTTACCAGAGACAAAATCACTGTCAGAAAATCAAGCGTTTCGACTTCAAAGTGGAAATTTGATTTTAATAAAAAACAAAAAAGAAAGTTTATTAGAAATAAAAGGAAAAAATTTAATGCAATTAATTTGGCATATTGGAAATAGGCATATGCCATGTCAAATTGAAAAAGATAGAATTTTTATACAGCATGATGAAGTAATAAAAAAAATGATATTAAAACTGGGTGGAAAGGTTAAGAAAGTTTTAAAACCATTTAAACCTGAGGGAGGAGCATATGGAATTGGTAGAACCCATAGCCATAAACACTAAAATAAAAAATAAAAAAGATATGAAAGAATCGTTACAAATTCTTCAAACTTGGTTTTCTCCTTTGTTTCCTGTTGGAAGTTTTTCATATTCTCATGGTTTAGAGGCAATTATTAATGATAATTTAATTAAGTCAAAAGAGGATATTTTGGATTATTTAAAATGTATCTTAAAATATGGAACTGGTAAAAATGATGTAATTTTAATGAAATACACTTATCAAGGAGAAGAATTAAATGAATTAGCTCTATCTCTTTGCCCATCTAAAGAAAGAAAAATAGAGTCTGTTGAAATGGGCAATGCATTTAGAAAGGTTTTAGCTGATAGTTGGGATTTTAAAATTCAGGAAAATACTGCATATCCAATTGCAGTTGCTAAAGCAGCTAAACATTTTGATATACCGCTTAACTTTACAATAGTATCTTATCTACAATCCTTTATATCAAATTTAATAAATGTTTGCATTAAACATATACCAATTGGACAAAAAATTGGACAGGACTGTATAATTAAAACTTACGAATTAACAAGAGAAATAGAAAAAGAAAGTCAAAATTTAAATTTAGAAGACTTAGGTGGAATTTGTTTTAATAGCGATATCTACAGTATCAAGCATGAAAATCTGAAAACACGAATTTATAAGACATGAAAAATATAAATGGACCATTAAAAGTTGGAATAGGTGGACCTGTTGGTGCAGGGAAGACAAGTTTAACAGCTGAATTGTGTAAATTTTTATCAAAGAAAATTTCTATGGCTGTAATATCAAACGATATTTATACAAAAGAGGATGCAGAATTTTTAATGAAAGTTCAAGCCTTACCTCTTGAGAGAATTAAAGGAGTTGAAACAGGAGGATGTCCACATACAGCAATTCGTGAAGATGCTTCAATTAACATGCTTGCTGTAGAAAATATGAAAAAAAAAATTCCTGATCTTGATTTGATTTTAATCGAGTCTGGTGGAGACAATTTAGCAGCAACTTTTAGTCCAGAACTAGTCGATCTATCTATTTATGTTATTGACGTTGGTATGGGTGGAGATATTCCTAGAAAAGGTGGTCCTGCTATTCAAAAGTCAGACTTATTAATTATTAATAAGACAGATTTAGCTCCTCATGTAGAAGTTAACCTTGAAACCATGAAAGAAGACGTAAAAAAGGCCCGAAATGGCTTACCTTATGTTTTTTGTCAGATGAAAAAGCAAATTGGTGTTGAAGATGTTGCTAAATTCTTATTTTCATCAGGTGGGCTATAGAGTTTTTTTTTATGCTCTAATCGTTGGTAAACAATAGAAATCAGCTGTATCAATTTTAGAAGAATACTGTCTTCGCATATTCCACTTCTTATGAACGCCCGCACTAGCAACACTCAAGGTAGATCTTCCGTATCGATGATTAGTGTTATCAATTGATCGCATTAAGCTATTAATTTTTTCATCTTTTTCAGATGTAAATAAATTTGTTTTATCACTTGCATTTGATAATCCTGTCAGCATGACACCTGCTTTTTGATAACGGTAACCATTTTTAAATATACTTTCTAAGATTGAAACTGCTGTCTTAACTGTTTCAATACTATTGTTTGTTGCAATTGGAAAATCAACTGTCTTTGCATTTGAATAATATCCAAAGTTTCTTTGGAAAGGACTAGTTCTAACAAATACAGTAATTGCTTTTGCAACTAAAGATTCTGATCTGATCTTTTCAGATGCATTTAAACAGTAGTTAGCAACTGCTTCTTTTAATTCTTGGAAAGTTTCAATTCTTTTTCCAAATGATCTTGAAACAACACAACTCTTTCTTTTTGTTGTAGTTGTCTCCAAACCTATGCAAGAAATTCCTCTAAGCTCCATTGCAGTTCTTGAACTTAGAACATTTGAACTTTTCTTGATCCATGTGTTAGATTTATTTTTAAGTTGTTTAGCATTATAAATTCCATGTTTTTGATAAAACTTTGTAAGTTGTCTACCAACACCCCAGACATCGTTGATTTCAACTTTTTCTAAAATGGGATCTAAGTTTTCTATTCCAATTAAACTTGTTACTCCTGATTGTTTTTTCTTCGCGATATGATTTGCAACTTTACTTAAAGTTTTTGTATTGGCTATCCCAATACTGGTTGGAATACCTGTCCATTGTAAAACTGTTTCTCTAATTTCTTTTCCAACTTTTTCTACTTCACTATCAGGAAAGTTTGATAAATCTAAAAAGGCTTCGTCAATGGAGTAAACTTCTATTTCTGAATTAAATCTTTTAAGAGTTCGCATCACTCTTCTCGATAAATCTCCATATAAAGAATAGTTTGAAGAAAATACTTCGACTTTATTTTTAAGAATAATATCCTTTGCTTTAAAGTAAGGCTCACCCATTTTAATACCTAAAGCTTTTGCTTCATTCGATCTTGAGATGATACAGCCATCATTATTAGACAAAACGACAACAGGCTTTCTTCTTATTTTTGGATTAAATAATCGCTCACACGAAACATAAAAAGAATTACAATCAATTAATGCTATTTTTTTAGTACGTAGAATGGATGACATAAGTAACAACCCCCCAAATAAAAATATCTTGTTCTTCGTTAATTAAAATTCTGTCAGAAAATTCTTTAGATCCAGAAGTTAAAAATTTTTTATCTCTTTCTTGAACCAAAGTTTTAACTACAAGCTCGTCATGAACATTAGCAATCACTGTTGAAAAGTTTTTTGGTTTTAAACTTTTATCGACAACTAATAAATCACCATCATTAATTCCAACATCAACCATGGATTTACCTTGAACTCTGATGATGAAAGTTGCTGGAACATTTTTTATTAAATGCATGTTCAGATCAATATCTTCTTCGATATAATCAGTAGCAGGGGAAGGAAAACCAGCGCCTGCTTTATGTAGATAATAAGGAATTGTTAGTTTCATGTTCTTGTTTTGTTCTAATTTATAGACCATTTATACAGTACACTCAAGAGGTTGTATTTTGAGTCTGTAACTGAATCAAAAGTGAATCAAAACATGAACATCCAAACTACATTTTGTATGCTTGTGGATAACTTCAACCAGAGATAGTTTAAATATGTAAATTTAGAAACTTGGTTGTTATTAGCTATGTTAGGAATAGTGCTAGCTATAACGATAAGAGTAGACGAAATTAGTAAAATTTTAAAAAAATAAAAATAAAAAAGATTAAATTAGTAATGAACATTTTAGATTTTGTAATGGTGGGGTCTAATGACTATGAAAAGTCTAGTGAGTTTTATGATGTTATACTTGAACCGTTAAAATTAAAAAAAACTTTAAAGACAGAAAAATATATTGGTTATTCTCATTTGGGTGAACCAGAAAAAGTAATATTTTACATTACAAACCCAGTAAACGGTAAACCAGCAACATTCGGCAATGGAACACAAATTACTTTATTAGCGGACTCTAAAGAAGCAGTTGAAAGATTTTATGAAATTGCAATTTCTAAGGGTGCAGTTGATGAAGGAGGTCCAGGCGTTAGAAAAGATGGAAATTATTATGCTTATATCCGTGACTTAGATGGAAATAAGATTGCAGCAAAAAGTAATTTAAAATAAATTAAAGGTAAATATATGAAATTAAATTGTCATTGCGGAGCTGTAGAAGCAGAAATCAATGCTTCAGTTAATGAATTAGCAAAAATAGTAAGATGTAACTGTTCTATCTGTAAAAGAAAAAATGCTACGATGGGAATGGTAAAGAATGAAGATTTTAAAGTTACTAAAGGAGAAGATAAATTAAAACTTTACCAATATCATACCAAAGTTGCTAATCATTACTTTTGCACAGAATGTGGAATTTACACTCATCATAATCCAAGAAATGCACCAGCTATGAATGGTTCTAATTTAGGGTGCGTTGATGAAGTAAAGGTTGAAGACTTAAAAGAAGTAGCTTACTTTGATGGGCTTAACCATCCAATGGATCAAGAAAAATAAAGGTCCAATGAAATTAGATGAAGATTGTTTTAAGAGAGTTAAAAAGGATTGTTTTAAGTATATTAAATCTCAAGAAACTACAACTGAAAAGTTTGGTGATAAAGCAGGGATGATAAAAAATTATCTTATCCCAATATGTTTTTGGATTGCAAAAAAAACAAAAAATAAAAAACCTTATTTTGTTGGCTTGGCAGGTGGTCAAGGAACGGGCAAAACAACAATTAGCTCAATAATAAAGATAATTTTAGAAAAGTATTTTAAATTAAAAGTATTTAAAATTTCTGTTGATGATTTTTATAAGACCAGGAAAGAAAGAATTGCTTTATCAAAAAAAGTCCACCCTATGTTATTAACTAGAGGTGTCCCAGGTACTCATGATATTAACATGATGTTAGATTTCTTTAAAAAATCAAAAAGTAAAAAATTCAAAAAAATGAAATTACCCAATTTTAACAAGGCTATAGATGATAGATTTCCTACAAATAAATGGAATAAAATCAATAAAAGACCAGATGTTATTATTTTTGAAGGTTGGTGTGTCGGAGCAAGAGCTGAACCTAGCAAGACATTAAAAAAATCAATTAATTCTATGGAAAAAGATAAGGATCAAAAACTCATTTGGAGAAAATATGTAAATCAACAATTAAAAAATAAATATAAAAAGCTATATTCACAGTTAAATTGTATGATTTACTTAAAAGCAAAAAACTTTAGTTTATTGCAAAAGTGGAGATTAAAGCAGGAACATAAACTATGGTTAAAAACAAAGAAAAAAGGTGGTCATAAGATAATGAGTAAAGGTGATGTGATTAATTTTATGCAAACTTATCAAAGAATTACTCAAAATATGTTTAAAAATATGCCTAAATATGCATCTATAATTTTAAACTTAAACAATAACCATCAAATCAAAACTGCTGTATATAAAGTGAAATGAAAAAAATATTTATAATACTAATCACATCAACATTGTATTTCAATAATGCACTAGCAGTTACGCTTCTTGATGCACTAAATCAAACTTATCAAAATAATATTCAACTAAATGCTGAAAGAGAAAATATTAAAGCATCAGAAGAAGATGTAAATATTGCTAAAGCTGATTATAAACCTTCTTTAACATTAAGTGGATCAAAAAGTATTGAAAATACAAATAAACTTACTAACCAAAGTGGTGGAGATGCAACGATAAATGATGTCGATCCATTCTCTACCTCAATTAAACTAGAACAAAAGCTTTTAGATTATGGAAGAGATCTAGCACTTGAAAAAAATATAACTGCATTAGATTTAGCGAAAGCAAAATTAGTAAAAAAAGAACAAGAAATTTTACATGATGCAATTTACGCATTTACAAATTTAATATTTGCAAGAGAAACACTAAATATTAATGAAAAAAATCTAAATCTTTTAATTCGCCAAGTTGAGAATGATAAAATTAGGAGAGATCGAGGTCAAATTACAAATACCGATTTAGCACAATCCGAGTCGTCACTTGCTGGAGCTCAAGCTCAATTAGCAAAATCTAAAAGTGATTTATTAATAAGCAAACTTAATTATGAAAATGTAATTGGAAAATTAAGTGATCCAAACCAACTGAAAAAAAATTCCAATGCGATTGTGAGTATTCCGTCAACATTAAATGAAGCGATAAATATATCTAAACAAAATAATCCAGATATTTTGATTGCAAAATTAGATTTAGAAAAATCTGAAAAAGATTTGGCAATTTCAGAGTCTGACTTAAAACCAACTGCATCAATATCTTTACAAAGAACTTACACAGATGATTTAAGCGCGACAGTTAATCAAAAGGAGCAAGATGTTTTAAAGGCAACTCTTAGTTGGCCTTTTTATTCAGGTGGCAAAAAAAAATCAACAATAAATAAGAATTCAAATTTAACTACTAGAAAAAGATTATTGTTAGACGACGCAGTAAGAACAAATGAAACTAATGTTGCTAGTGCATGGTCAAGCTTAGAATCCTCAGAAAGTTTTTTAAATTCTGTCAAAGTACAAGTAAGTGCAGCCAAAATAGCTAATGAAGGAATAGCAGCAGAATATGAAAGAGGTTCCAGAACAACTTTAGATGTTATTCAATCAAATGCTTTATTACTTTCAGCTCAGATTTCTTTAGCAAGTTCTGAAAAAAACTATCTAATGGCTCAATACAATCTACTCAAAGCAGTAGGTTTGCTTAATAGTCAATATCTAAAACTTAAGTAAATATTTGATTTTTTGGGGCAGAAAATAAATATATTGCTAATGAGAACAAAATGTGTACATTTAAATTCATGATTCGAGTGTTAAAAAATTTAAAAAAAGAGGCAAAAAATGACGAAAAATAACCTAAAAGTAGTTAAATCTACTAAAGATCAAGAAATGGATGTTAAAGAAAAGAACAAAGCGCTAGACGCTGCAATAGCTCAAATTACAGATAATTTTGGAAAAGGCTCTGTAATGAAGCTTGGTGAAAAGAGAGCGATGGATATCGAATCTGTTTCAACAGGTTCTTTAAGTCTTGATTTAGCTTTAGGTATCGGTGGATTACCAAAAGGAAGAATTATTGAAGTTTATGGACCAGAGTCATCTGGAAAAACAACATTAGCATTACAAGTTGTTGCTGAAGCTCAAAAAGCTGGAGGCATTTGTGCGTTTGTTGATGCAGAGCATGCATTAGATCCAGTTTATGCAAAAAAGTTAGGTGTAAACACTGAAGAACTTTTAATTTCACAGCCAGACACCGGTGAACAAGCTTTAGAAATCGCTGATACACTAGTAAAATCAGGCTCTATTTCAGTAATAGTTATCGACTCTGTTGCAGCTTTAACTCCTAAAGCTGAAATTGAAGGCGAGATGGGAGATCATCATGTTGGTCTTCAATCAAGATTAATGAGTCAGGCTTTAAGAAAATTAACAGGTTCAATTTCTAACACAAACACGATGATGATTTTTATAAACCAAATCAGAATGAAAATTGGAGTTATGTTTGGAAGTCCAGAGACAACATCAGGTGGTAATGCACTTAAGTTTTACTCATCTGTAAGAATGGATATTAGAAGAATTGGTGCCATCAAAGATAAAGATGAAATTATTGGTAACTCTACAAGAGTGAAGGTAGTTAAGAACAAAGTAGCACCACCATTTAAAGTTGTTGAATTTGACTTGATGTATGGAAGAGGAATTAGCAAGATGGGCGAACTAGTCGATCTTGGTTCTAAAGCAGATATAATTGAAAAATCAGGTGCATGGTATGCTTACAAAGGTGAGAAGATTGGTCAAGGTAGAGAAAATGCTAAGACTTATTTAGCTCAAAATCCTAAAGTTGCTGCGGAAATTGAAATGGCAATTAGAGAAAAAGCAGGTGTGATTTCTAAGAAAATAGAGGGAAATCCAATTGATCCTGAAAAATTGGAAAAAGAAAAGAAAGTAGCTGAAAAAGAAGAAGCTGATAAAGCAGAAGCTACCCCTCAATCTAAAAAGAATTAATAGGTCATCTTTATTAATAAAAGGCGCTTAATTTAAGCGCCTTTTTTCCCTTCGATATCTAGACATAGAATAAAAAAGCTGTATTTTAAAAAATATGGCAGACAAAACACTGAATGAAATAAGAAATACCTTTTTAAAATATTTTGAAAAGAACGATCATAAGATTGTGGAGTCTAGTAATTTGGTTCCTAATAACGATCCTACATTGATGTTTGCAAATTCTGGGATGGTTCAGTTTAAAAACGTTTTTACAGGATTAGAGAAAAGAGATTACGTTAGAGCCACAACTTCACAAAAATGTGTAAGAGCAGGTGGCAAACATAATGATTTAGAAAATGTTGGTTACACACCAAGGCATCACACTTTCTTTGAAATGTTAGGAAATTTTTCTTTTGGTGATTATTTTAAAGAGCAAGCAATTCATTATGCCTGGGATTTAATAACCAAAGATTTTGGAATAGATAAAAACAGGCTTTATGTAACTGTATTTCATGAGGATGATGAGGCCTTCAATTTTTGGAAGAAAATAGCGGGTTTTAGTGATGATAGGATAATAAGGATAGCAACTTCTGATAATTTTTGGTCAATGGGAGAGACAGGTCCATGCGGCCCTTGCTCAGAAATCTTTTTTGACCATGGAGATCATTTACCAGGAGGTTTACCTGGTTCTAAAGATGAGGATGGAGATAGATTTATAGAAATTTGGAACTTGGTCTTCATGCAGTTTGAACAAGTTACTAAAGATAAAAGAATTAATCTTCCAAAACCGTCAGTTGATACTGGAATGGGATTAGAGAGAATTGCAGCTTTATTGCAAGGTTCACATGATAACTATGAAACAGATCATTTCAAAAAAATAATTGGTTCTGCATCTGAAATTACAAAAGTTAAATCAGATAAATCTAATCTTGCAAGTTTTAGGGTAATAGCTGATCACTTACGAGCAAGTTCATTTTTAATTGCTGAAGGAGTTTTACCTTCAAATGAAGGAAGAGGGTATGTTCTCAGAAGAATTATGAGAAGGGGAATGAGACATTCTCATTTATTAGGATCAAAGGAACCAGTTTTTTATAATTTGTTCGATACTCTTAAAAATGAAATGTCTGGAAATTATCCAGAATTAGTTAGAGCAGAGTCTTTAATAAAAGAAACCTTAAAAATGGAAGAAGAAAAATTCTTGGTTCTTTTAGATAGAGGAATAAAAATTTTAAATGAAGAAATATCTACAATAGATAAAGTGTTACCAGGCGAGGTAGCTTTTAAATTATATGACACTTATGGTTTCCCGTTAGATCTTACTGAAGATATTTTAAGAAACAAATCAATGTCAATTGATACAGAAAAGTTTAATTCTTTGATGAAGGAAAGCAGAGAGCTTGCTAAGAAAAATTGGAAAGGTTCTGGTGATGCAGCAGTTGAAGATATCTGGTTTGGAATAAAAGATAAAATTGAGCCAACTGAATTTTTAGGATACGAAACTAATCAAGCAGAAGGTGTCGTATTATCTCTTTTAAAAGACAACAAAGAGGTAGATCAGTTAAAAGAAAAAGATGAAGGAATGATTATAGTAAATCAAACTCCTTTCTATGGCGAATCTGGAGGACAAGTAGGTGATACTGGTGAAATAGTATCGAATGATTTTAAATTTGAAGTAATCGATGTTCAAAAAAAACTTGGAGATTTATTTGTTCATTATGGAAAGGTTAAGAGTGGATCTATAAAACTTCAAGAAAGTGTAGAATTAAAAATTGATGTAGAAAGAAGAGATAATACTCGTGCTTATCATTCAGCAACCCATCTGCTACATGAATCATTACGAAGAGTTCTAGGTACTCATGTAACTCAAAAAGGATCTTTGGTAGAGCCAAGTAGATTAAGATTTGATTTCAGCCATATGAAGCCAATTTTAAATGAGGAAATCGATAAAATAGAGGAGTTTGTAAATACAATGGTCTCTAAAAAATCTGATGTAAAAACTAGATTAATGACACCTGATGAGGCAGTTGAAAATGGTGCTTTAGCATTATTTGGGGAAAAATACGGAGATGAAGTAAGGGTTCTTTCAATGGGAGACGAGGATGGCAAGTATTTTTCAACTGAATTATGTGGTGGAACGCACGTCAAAAACACTGGTGATATTGGTAAATTTAAGATTGTGAGTCAATCATCTATTGCTGCAGGGGTTAGAAGAATAGAAGCATTAAGAGATAAACAATTAGAGCAATATTTAAAAAATAAAGAAAAATTATCAAATTTATCTGCAGAAAAAGATGAAGAAACAATTAAAGATTTAAGTCAGCAAATTATAAAACTTGGTGGAAAGCCAAGTTTAGAAGAAGCTGATCAAAAAACTTTAATAAAAAATTTGACTAAACAATTGGAAACTATCTCGGTAAATACAATTTTAGAGGATAAATCAAAAAATACTATTAAAGATGTAGAAATTAATGGACTTAAATTAAGACTTCAAAGAATAGATGGATTGCCTCCAAAAGAATTGAGAAAACTTGTAGATAAAGGTAAAAAAGATTTAGGTGAAGGTATTGTGGTAGTGTTTGCAAATAAAGATGAAAAGGTTGGGTTAGCAGTTGGAGTAACAGATAATTTAACCAGCAAGTTTGATGCAGTAAAATTTGTTAAAGTTGGATCTGAAATAATTGGTGGTAAAGGTGGTGGAGGAAGAAAGGACTTTGCTCAAGCTGGTGGACAGGATCAATCAAAAATTGAAGAAGCTTTTGAAAAGCTTAAGAGTTTAGTTTAATTTCTTTTTTAAATTACCGTCAATTTCGTCTAAAAATTGATTTGTAGTCAAATACTTGCTATCAGGACCAATAAGAATTGCCAAATCTTTTGTCATTGATCCACTTTCTACGCATTCAATACAAACTTTTTCTAAAGTTTGTGAAAATTTGATTAGTTCTTCATTACCATCTAATTTACCTCTGTGAGCTAATCCTCTAGTCCAAGCAAAAATTGATGCGATAGGGTTGGTTGAAGTTTCATTTCCTTGTTGATGCATTCTATAGTGTCTAGTTACTGTTCCGTGTGCAGCCTCTGCCTCCATTATTTTTCCATCTGGCGTTAACAATGTACTTGTCATTAATCCTAAAGACCCATAACCTTGAGCCATAGTATCTGACTGAACATCACCATCGTAATTTTTACAAGCCCAAATATATTTACCACTCCACTTCATTGCACATGCAACCATATCATCAATTAATCTATGTTCGTAAGTCAAATTATTTTTTTCAAATTCACTTTTGTATTCTTTGTCAAAAATTTCTTGGAAAATATCTTTAAATCTTCCATCGTATTGCTTTAGAATTGTATTTTTGGTAGACATGTAAACAGGCCATTTTTTAATTATTCCATAACTGAAACAAGATCTTGCAAAGTCTTCAATAGACTTATCTAAATTATACATTGATAAAGCCACACCAGGACCTGTAAAATTAAATACTTCATATTTAATTTCATCTTTTCCATCCTCTGATGTCCACTTTACTTCCATTTTTCCTTTTCCAGGAACTTTAAAATCTGTTGCTCTGTATTGATCACCAAATGCATGTCTTCCAATAATTACTGGATCTGTCCAAGAAGGAACAAGTTTTGGAATATTTTTACATATAATTGGTTCTCTAAATACTGTTCCTCCAATTATATTTCTTATGGTTCCGTTTGGAGATCTCCACATTTTTTTTAAATCAAATTCTTCTACTCTTGCTTCATCAGGTGTAATGGTTGCACACTTAATTCCAACACCAATTTTTTTAATAGCATTTGCAGAGTCTATTGTTATCTGATCGTCTGTATTATCTCTGCTTTTCATCCCTAAATCGTAGTATTCAATGCCAAGATCTAAATATGGAAGGATTAATTTGTTTTTGATGAACTCCCATATAATTCGTGTCATTTCATCGCCATCCAGCTCTACTACCGGGTTATTTACCTTGATTTTGCTCATTAAATAAAAATTATCTTAATAATTGAATTTGATCATTTTATATACATATTAATCGAAATTTAGCAAATAGAAGAATATGTTTAGTAAGATATTTCCAAAGATTCATACTGAAGGCTATAAGTTTATAGTAATAGCTGTATTCATAACTATCATTTTTCTAATTATTAATAATTTTTTAGGATTAATAGGAATATTATTAACTGTCTGGGTTTATTATTTTTTTAGAGATCCAGAGAGAACAATTATAGGAGATGATAGTTACTTAGTTAGCCCTGCAGATGGAGAAGTGATTAAAGTTGAAGAAGTAGATGGTCCAAAAGAAATTGGACTAGAAAATAAAAAATTTAAAAAAATAAGTATTTTTATGAATGTCTTTGACTGCCATGTGAATAGAACGCCATGCTCAGGTACTGTTGAAGATATTTTATATAAACCAGGTAAATTTTTAAATGCATCTTTAGATAAAGCAAGCGAAGACAATGAGAGAAATTATTATAAAATTAAAGATAAGCATGGGAATGATATTGTCGTCGTTCAAATCGCAGGATTAGTTGCAAGAAGAATAGTTTGCGAAACAAATAAAAATCAGGAATTAAATCAAGGTGATAGAATTGGGATGATTAGATTTGGTAGTAGAGCAGACATTTACTATGAAAATTATGAACCACTAGTTAAAATTGGTCAAACAGCAATTTCAGGAGAAACTCTGCTGGCTAAAAAATAATTTATGGAACAGCCAAAAAACAATTTAAAAATTGTTACAGATAAAAAAACTAACGCACGAGTGATTTTACCTAACATGCTAACTCTTATTGGGGTTTGTATAGGTTTATCGTCAATCAGATTTGCATTGGATGGAAAATTTGAATTTGCAATTATAGCAATTATGTTTGCCGCTCTTATTGATGGATTAGATGGAAGAATAGCAAGATTAATTAAAGGGACATCAAAAGTTGGTAAGGAGCTAGACTCTTTAACAGATATGATAAGTTTTGGTGTAGCCCCAGCATTTATTATGTATTTCTGGAAACTAAATACACTTGGAAGATTTGGATGGTTATTATGTTTAATATATGTAATTTGTGTTGCATTACGTTTAGCTCGATTCAACGTAAATACAGGTCAAGCACCTTCTTGGAGAGATAATTTTTTTGAAGGTGTTCCATCACCCGCAGGAGGTATTCTAGTTTTAACTCCATTGATATTTAGTCTTACGAGTTTTAATTTTATAAATATTAATTATGATATAGTTGTTCCTGTCTTTTTTATTTTAACATCTCTGTTATTGATCAGTAAATTCCCAAGTTACTCATTTAAAAAAATTGTTATTCAAAGAAAAGCAACGATTTTTCTATTGTTTGGAATAGTTTTATTTTTTGGATTACTTTTAATATACCCATTTAACGTCATATCTATTAGTGCAATTATATATTTAGGTATGCTTCCAATAAGTTTTTTTCATTACCAGAAATTAAAAAAACAAAATGAAGATCAAAATTATAAAGATGAAGATGAGGATCTTGAAGATATTTTATAATGAAAAAAAATGTAATTGTATCATTAGCTGATTCAAATTATTTTCCATTATTAAATGAGTTAATAGACTCTATAAAAAGATTTAAAGAGAGCTCTGAAGTTGCAATTTGTATTTTGGATGCTGGTTTGTCTGATGATCAAAAATCACAATTATTGTCAAAAGTAGAGGAAATAAAATCAGCAGAATGGGATATAAAAGTTCCAATCAGTAAAATTAAAGGGCGCGAATGGTTAAAGAGCCAGGTATCTAGGGCTTTTTTACCCAAATATTTTCCTAACTATCATAAATATTTATGGATTGATTGTGATGCCTGGGTAAATGATTGGAAAACTATAGAACTTTATTTTAAAGCCTGTGATGATGGTAAGCTAGGAATTACACAAACCATAGGCCCAGGTTACAAAATCACCTCAAGGGTAGATTGGGTATTTAGAAAATTAGCTATAATTAAATCTCAAAATTTTAAACACGCTGTAAAATCAAAAATTAGTATGGAGAAAGCTAGAAAGCTAGCTTTTGCGCCTCACATAAATATTGGTGTATTTTCATTAGAAAGAGACTCACAAGGATGGAAATCTTGGCAAAGTAATTTATTTCAAACTTTAAGGGCCGGTAATATTTTTGGCTCAGAAGGATTAGCTATTAATATGTCTGTGTATATAGATAACTTAGAAACAGAATTTTTACCATTAAACTGTAACTGGATAACAAGCAATCTATTACCAAAGTATGATGAAGTTAATGAAACTTTTGTAGAACCTTATTTACCAAATTACAAAATTGGGATTATGCATTTAGCTGCAGGTATTTGGAAAGATAATAAAGATATGAGATTAAATAAAGATATTAAAATAGAAATTAAAACTATTACAGGTAAAATTTTAAATAAAAGTTTAAGATTTAATAATTAATTGAAAAAAAATAAGATTTCTAAAAATTGGATTAATAAACAACGAAGAGACATATATGTTAGACAATCCAAAGTAGATGGGTATCGTGCTAGATCAGCTTATAAATTAATTGAAATTGATGAAAAATTTAAAATTTTTAAAGGTGGATTATCTGTAATTGATATTGGAGCTGCACCAGGTAGCTGGTCACAATATGCTCTTAAAGCATCAAAAAATGGAAAGCTAATATCTGTAGATCTTAAAAAAATGGAACCTATAGGTAAAAGTGTTCAAATCAAAGGAGATTTTACTGAAGAAAAAACTCAAGAAGAAATTAAAAATAATATTAAAGATAAAGTCGATGTTGTGATGTCTGATATGGCTGTAGACACAACTGGTATTAAAAATATAGATTCAATACAAACCGGAGAATTGTGTAAAGAAGCAATGATTTTTGCAAAAGATTTAATGAAAGAAAATGGGTATTTTATTTCAAAAATTTTTATAGGTGGAACATTTAACGAAATCGTCGCAGAGGGAAAAAAATATTTTAGAGAAGTTAAGGTTTTTAAACCAAAATCTAGCAGAAAAGATTCAAAAGAAAGTTTTATAATTTGTAGAAAAATTCGATAGAGACTTTTAATTTAAAAGGAATCGTATATAAAAGATTATGGTTCCTATAAAAGAAGCACTTACCTTTGATGATGTTACATTAGTTCCAAACTATTCAGAAATACTACCTTCTGATGTGGATACTAGTATATCTCTAACAAAGCATTTGAAACTTAAAATTCCAATTTTGTCATCTGCAATGGATACTGTCACTGAAAGCAGAATGGCAATTGCTATAGCTAAAGCTGGTGGGATCGGAGTAATTCATAGAAATCTTGAAATAAAAAAACAATTATTAGAGATAAAAAAAGTTAAAAAACAAAAACTTATTGTAGGAGCAGCTGTAGGCGCTTCAACAAATGAATTTATTAGAGCAAAAGAAATAATCAGAGAAGGTGTAGATTTAATTGTAGTAGATACTGCTCACGGTCACACAAAGAAAGTTGGTGAAATAATCAAATATATTAAAAAAATAAAAACCAACAAAACTGCTTTATGTGCAGGAAATATTGCAACACCAGAGGCTGCAAAATTCCTGATAAAGTTAGGAGTAGATATAATTAAAATTGGTATAGGTCCCGGTTCTATTTGTACAACAAGATTAGTTGCCGGAATAGGAGTTCCTCAATTAAGCGCAATTTTATTTGTTAGAAACGGTTTAAAGAATAAAAATGTAAAAATAATTTCAGATGGTGGAATAAAATATTCTGGTGATTTAGCAAAAGCTTTCGCTGCTGGAGCTGATGCTGTAATGATTGGCTCGTTATTTGCAGGTACTGACGAAACTCCAGGAAAATTACTTAAAAAAAATGGACAACTTTTCAAAAGTTTTAGAGGTATGGGATCTGTAGGGGCTATGAATAAAGGATCAGCTGATAGGTACTTTCAAAATAAACAAAAAGACTCCTCAAAATACGTTCCTGAAGGTGTAGAAGGTTTTGTAAAATATAAAGGAGATGTTGAGAGTATTATTTATAAATTGATTGGTGGATTGAAATCTTCTATGGGTTATCTTGGATCAAAAACAATAATTAAATTAAGAAATAAACCACAATTTGTGAAAATTACAAAAGCTGGATTTTATGAAAGTATGGTCCATAATGTAGATGTGATAAAAAATGATAGTAAATATTAATGAACAAATTTTTTAAATTAATTGTACTAATATTTCTAATATCCTCTTTTAACAATATATCTTTAAGTAAAGAAAATTTTTTTAATGAAGCTTTAGAACTTTTTAAAAAAGAAAAATATGAGGATGCACGTTTTTTATTTGAAAGAAATATAGTTTTTAACCCCAAAGATGCAAATTCATATTTGTATTTAGCAAAAATTTATAATCAGGAAGAAAATCAAAGAAAAGAAGAATACAATTTAGAAACAACACTTCTAATTGAGCCTAATAATGAAGAAGCTTTATTAATGTTAATGAAAATTGCATTAGAAAAATCTAATTATGAAAAAGTAAAAGATCTTTCAGACAAGTTTGTGAAAGTTTGTAAAAATTTATGTGATGAAAACAAAGATATTCAAGAGTCATTAAAAAATATTGAACCAGAAAAGAATGAGTCTTGAACAAAATTTGAATAAAATCTTAATAATAGATTTTGGTTCTCAGTTTACGCAATTAATCGCAAGAAGAGTAAGAGAATTAGGTGTTTTTTCAGAGATAGTTAGTCACAAAAAGATAAAACTTAAAGATATAAATAGCAGTATTAAAGGAGTAATATTATCTGGTGGTCCATTAAATGTTTATCAAATAAACAAGTATTCATTTGATAAAAAAATTTTACAATTTGATTTGCCAGTTCTCGGGATATGTTTCGGGCATCAAATTTTATCAAAACTTAATGGTGGAAGAGTAAAACAATCGAAACATAGAGAATTTGGCCTAGCTAATGTTTTTAAAAAAAATAACAGCCTTTTAACATCTAATTTTTTTGGAAATAAAAAATCTAAACAAGTTTGGATGAGTCATGCTGATCAAGTTTCAAAACTGCCTAAGAATTTCAAAGTTATTGCATCAAGTACAAATTCAAAATTTGCAATTGTTGAAAATAAAATAAAAAAATATTATGGGGTTCAATTTCACCCAGAGGTGACCCACACAGAGAACGGAAAAAAATTAATTAGTAATTTTATTTTTTTAATTTGTAAAATTAAAAAAAATTGGTCCTCTAAAGATCAAAAAAATCAGCTTATTAAGGATGTTAGAAAACAAGTTGGAAATAATAAAGTTATTTGTGCATTATCAGGAGGTGTAGATAGTAGTGTAGTTGCCCAGTTATTGAATAAGGCTATTGGAAAAAAACTTTATTGTATTTTTGTAAACACTGGCCTTCTAAGAAAAAATGAGGAAGTACAAGTAGTTCAAACTTTTAAAAAGCGTTTAAAAATAAATTTAATCTATGTAAATGCTGAAAAGGAATTCTTAAAAAAGTTAAAAAATGTTTCTGATCCAGAGAAAAAAAGAAAAATAATTGGTAATTTATTTATTAAAATCTTTGAGCGATATGCTAAGAAAATTAAAAATGTTAAATTTTTAGCTCAAGGTACTCTTTATCCAGATTTAATTGAGAGTAAATCTGTTACTGGCAGCCAAACTTCAAAAATAAAATCTCATCATAATGTTGGAGGTCTACCAAAAAAAATGAATTTAAAATTAGTAGAACCACTTAAATTTTTATTTAAGGACGAGGTAAGAAAATTAGGAATAGAGTTAAATTTAAGTAAAGAAATTGTTTCTAGGCATCCGTTTCCTGGGCCAGGTTTAGCTATTCGAATTCCAGGTATAATAACTAATGAAAAAATCAAAATTTTAAAAGAAGCTGATTATTATTTTATACAAACTTTAAAAAACAATGGTCTTTATCATAAGATTTGGCAAGCTTATGCAGCTTTGCTACCTGTAAAAACAGTCGGAGTAATGGGTGATAATCGTACTTATGAATATCTTTGCTTATTAAGAGCAATTACCTCTGAAGATGGAATGACAGCAGATTACTATGAATTTAAAAAGTCATTTATGCAATCTATATCAAATAAAATAGTGAATAGTATTAGAGGTATCAATAGAGTTGTATATGATGTTACATCAAAACCACCAAGCACTATTGAATTAGAGTAATTTTTAACTATAAATATTGATATGAAATATTTACATACCATGATTAGAATTAGTGATGTTGATGCATCTTTAAGGTTTTTTTGTGAAGGTCTTGGACTTAAAGAAACAAGAAGAAAAGATAGTGAAAAAGGAAGATACACTTTAATTTTTCTTGCCCCACCAAATGACAAAAATGCAGAGATTGAATTAACATATAATTGGGATGGTGATGATCTAGGTGAGGGATCAAGAAATTTTGGTCATCTAGCTTATAGAGTAGATAATGTTTATGATACATGTCAAAAACTTATGGACATGGGTTATACTATCAATAGACCGCCAAGAGACGGTCACATGGCTTTTGTTAGATCACCAGATAAAATTTCAATAGAATTACTTCAAGATGGATATTTAGATCCTCAAGAACCCTGGTCTTCAATGGAAAATACTGGCATTTGGTAATTTGTACCAATGTGAATGAGCAAAATTAAAAAAATAATTTCTAAAAAAAACAAGACTAAAATAGTTAGTCTTAGCGCATATTCAAAAAATGTTGCATCTATTTTAGATAATTATTGCGATATCATACTTGTTGGAGACTCTCTCGGATCTGTTTTGTATAATTATAAATCTACTAGAGAAGTAAATTTGAATACTATGATTGAACATTCTAAAAGCGTCAGGATGGGTATAAAAAAAAGTTTAATGATTGTTGACATGCCGCATAACACCTATCGAAATCCTAAAGAAGCTTTGAAAAATGCAAAACAAATAATGAAAAAAACTAAATGCGATGGAGTAAAATTAGAAGGTGGAAAAAAAATTTATGCAACAGTCAAAACTTTAGTTAAAAATAAAATTCCAGTTATGGGTCATTTAGGATTACTTCCTCAATCAGATAAAACTTTCAAATTTAAGGGTAAAAATGAATTAGAGAGAAATAATATTATTAGGGACGCACAATTATTAGAAAAAGCAGGAGTGTTTTCAATTGTTTTAGAATGTGTGGAAACTTCTTTGGCAAAGCTTGTGACTAAAAGTTTAAATATTCTAACTATTGGTATTGGATCTTCTAAATATTGTGATGGTCAAATATTAGTTTTTGATGATTTAATTGGTTTAAATCCAATGAATTATAGGTTTGTAAAAAAATACGCCAATATTAGAAATTATATTTCTAAAGCTGTTTTAAATTATTCAAAAGAAGTTAGAAAAATCAAATTTCCAAATAAAAAAAATTCTTATTAATTAAAAGTATTTTTTAAATTCCTCATTAATATTTAATATTTCAAGATCAACCAATCCACCAATTACTAGTTGAAGACCAACAATTAAGATAAATACTAAACCAACATAAGCTATCCAAATATGTCTTTGTATGTAATTAGCCATATATGTTGCTAAAGCTCCAGTTAAAACAACTGACAACATAAGTCCAAATATCATAAATCCAAAATATCCTTTTGCAGCTGCAACTACACCAATCACATTATCAAAACTAATCATGATATCTGCAAACAAAACTTTCCCAATACTGCTAATGTATGAAGGTTCTTTACCTTTTTTTATAGTAGGCTTTACTTTTTTTATGTCTAATAAATCTTTCCTTAAATCATTTACAATCCAAATTAATAACAAACCACCTAAAATTTTTATAAAATAAAATTCAAATAAAAAAGTTGCAAATACAGCAAAAAATATTTTAAAGACAAATGCTCCAATTACACCCCAAAGAATTATTTGTTTTCGATTTTTTGGAACAAAATTTGAAGCGATAGATCCAACTATCACAGCATTATCTGCAGTTAATATAATTGTTATAAAAATTATATTGCTTAAAATTATGAGCTCTTCAATCAAGATAGATTAATATTATTTCAATTTGTGAATTTTTCAATAAATACTATTTTTAAGCTGGCGATTTTAACACCAGCTTAATTTTATATTTTGTTTTTAAATTAATATTTAGATTTTTTAGTACCTTCAATAACCTCTTTTAACTGTGTATATTCTTTACAGTTACAGTTTTCGAGTATTTTTAATCTTTCTTTTGCTAAGTTTAATCTGTTTGTTGCAACATACAGTTCACCCAAATATTCGTTTATACCTATATGATTAGGTTCAATTTCCAGACCTTGTAAATAATATTTTTCACCATTCTCGAAATCACCAAGTTTTCGTGTAGTGAAACCTAAATAATTTAAAGTATCAGCTTTGTTAGGTTTTTCTGAGTTTGATTTTAGAAGTAGTTTTTGAGCTTTAGCATATCTTTTTTTTGCCTTTTCAAGTTTACCTTTTGACTCATATTTTTTTGCAAATTTAATAGATTCTACTGCTTTATCATAATTAGATTTTACTTTTGAAGAAGTAGAGTCAGATCCTGCAGAAAAAGAACTTGTTGTAAATAATGTTAAAATCAAAATTACAAATATGTTTTTAATCATTTATAAATTTCTCCATTTTATTTAAAGGTTTTAATTTTAATCCATTTTCTATCAGGTTTTCTCTAATTGATTTTGCTGTAGATAACGAATTTTCGTTATCTCCATGTATGCACACAGAATCGATTTCACAAGGTATCTGCTTTCCACTGTGACAATTAAGTGACTGATTTTTAACCATATTAAGCACGTGTTTTTTGGCTTCTTCTGGATCAGTGATAAGAGCATGTGGTTTTTTTCTAGAAACTAAGTTGCCGTCATCTTCATAATTTCTATCTGCAAAAATTTCACATGCAATTCGCATATTTAGTTTTTTTGCTGCTTCTTCCATTTTAGATCCGGTAGGAACTAAATAAATTAAATCTTTACTAATCTCATTTATTGCTTTTGCTAAAGTGGTTGCTAAATCAATATCTTCACAAGCCATATTATTTAAAGCACCGTGTGGTTTAATATGAGTAACATTTTCTCCATGATCTTGAGCAATCTTTTGAAGAATTTCATATTGATCAATTATTAATTGCCTCACCTCGTTTGGTTGAAGATTCATTCTTTTTCTTCCAAAATTTTCTGGATCTTTAAATGATGGATGCGCTCCAATACTGACACCATTTTTTTTTGAAATTTGAACTACTTGTTTCATAGAATTATCGTCACCTGCATGGTAACCACATGCCACATTAGCTGAATTAACTATTTCAAGTAAATTTGGATCATTCTTATTTGAATGATGTTTTGATTTTTCCCCTAAATCACAATTTATATTAATTTCCATAGCTAATAATGTTGAGTATAACATGGCATGATAAAAAATATATCAAATCTTGGTGACGCAGCTGTATACTGTGATTTTGGTAATGAAGTAAATAAAACAATTAATTCAAAAGTAATAAAATATTTTAAGACTATTAAAAAAAATAATATTGAAGGAATTAATAATTTAACCCCGTCTTATAATAAATTAATTATCTCTTTCGATCTAAATAAAACAAGTTTTAAACAAGTTAAAAATTATATAGAAAATATTGATCTTGAGGACTCTCAAAACATAAATTCTAAAAAATTAGAAATACCAATTTGCTGTGATGAAAATTTCTCAATGGACATTAAAAGATTGGAAGAAATATTAAAATTAAGTAGAGAAAAAATTTTAGAGAATTTTTTAAATAAGGAATATTTTTGTTACATGACAGGGTTTATCGCTGGTATGCCTTTTCTTGGTGATTTAGATGAGAATATGCAAGCTCAACGTTTAGAAACTCCAAGAGTTAAAGTTCCAAAAGGATCAGTAGCAATTACTGAACAATTTGCAAACATTTATACATTTGAAAGTCCAGGTGGGTGGAATATTTTAGGAAATACACCTTTAGATGTTTTTGATAGTTCAAAAGAAGATAAACCAAACTTAATTAACCCAGGAGATACAGTAATTTTCAAGGAAATTACCATAGAACAGTATAAAAATTTCAATGAGTAATAATTATATAGATATAATTAGATCTGGAATTAATACTACTTTTCAAGATAAAGGTAGAGACCATCTTTATCATATTGGCATACCGTTTAGTGGTGCGATGGATAATAGAAATTTTCTTATCGCAAACAAGCTTGTTAACAATAATTTAGATTCATCAGTGATAGAATTTGCATACCAGGGTCCTCAGATAAAATATTCAGGAGAAAAAATTAATATTGCTATTACAGGAGATGTAATTTTTACGATAAAAAAAAAAGGCACTCAAATAGAAGGTAATTGTTATAAAAGTTATCAAATTGAAAATGGAGATGAAATAAATATCATTTCTACAAATAAATCAGTCTATGGTTATTTAGCTTTAGGTGGTGAATTTGATATTAAACCTCAATGGAATAGTTGCTCAATAAATACGAAAGCAAAAATTGGTTCTAACGATGGAAAAAAATTAGATATTGGTCAAAAAATTTATTTAAAAAAAATAAATTTAAATAAGGATATTAAAAAAACTAATTACATTAATAGTAAAATAGAAAATATTAGAGTGATAAAAGGAACTAATTTTGACTACTTTTCTGAGGAAGGTAAAAAAATATTTTATGAGAAAGAATTCGCTGTATCGAAACTTTCAGACAGAATGGGTATGAGGTTAGAAGGACCTAAAATAGATAATATAGTAAATACTAATATTAAATCTGAGGGATTGATTAAGGGTGTAATCCAAGTCCCTGCAGATGGAAACCCAATCATAATGCTTTCAGATCATGGTACTATTGGTGGATATCCAAAAATAGGAGTTGTTGCGAGTGTAGATTATGACCGATTAGTACAGATGTCTCCAGGTACAAAAATAAAGTTTAAAGAGATTAATTTATCTGATGCAGAAACCTTATTTAAGCTATACGAAATGGAAACTCAAAATTTACTTTCACAAATCTAATGCGTTCTTTATCAAAAATACCAGGTCCTATTTTAGTTTTTTTTGGAGCATGTGCATTAAGTTTTGGTGGTTTAATAGTAAAATCTTTTGAAGGATCTACCCTTTGGCAAATATTATTTTGGAGATCACTATTCTTTATTGGAGTAATTACAATATTTTTAATAATCACATATAAAGGAAATATTTTTAAGGTTCTTTATAAATCTGGAATTCCAGGTTTATTTGGAGGTATAATTTTATCGATTGGATTTGCAAGTTACGTATTTGCTATGTACGAAACAACAGTGGCAAATGCAAACTTTATTATACAAACTCAAGCATTGTTCTTGGCAATTTTTGGTTATGTATTTTTAAAAGAAAAAATTTCTAAAATTACTTTAATGTGTATCATTACGGCAGTGGTTGGAATTATTTTAATGTTAGGAAGTTCACTAACTCCCGGACAAATGACTGGAAATCTAGTTGCATTTATTATGCCAATCTCATTTGCAATTTTAATTTTAATTGTAAGAAAATATCCTGAAGTTGATATGATCCCTTTACAATTAGTTGCAGGAATTTTTGCAACATTAATTGGTTTATTTATGTCACCAAGTATTATTGTTTCATCTAACGATATCTTTCTAGGTTTTATTGCAGGATTTTTTCAAGTTGGACTTGGCTTTATACTTATAACAATTGGTGCAAGATCAACTCCTTCAGCAATTGTTGGAATAATTATGTTAACAGAAGCTGTTCTAGGACCTTTTTGGGCGTGGATGTTTGTTAATGAGGATCCACCATTTTCAGTATTAATCGGAGGAGCTGTGGTTATATCAGCTGTAGTGACGCAGTTTTTATCGCCATTAGTTGTTAAAAAGTTGGCTAAATAAATTTCACATTTAAACTTAAAATGTGTTATAAATAAATATACGGGAGAGACTACTTTTGTAGCGCCGAAGGAGCAACCACCCCGGAAACTCTCAGGCAAAAGGACCGTACATATTAACTCTGGAAAGAGAATTATTCTCGCCGAAGGAGCAAATCTCTCAGGCACCAAGACAGAGGGGGCTATGAAGAGTTAATATGGAAATTAAAAAAACATCACTAAACAAACTTCATCAAAGCAAACATGCTAAGTTTGTTGAATTTGCTGGTTACGAAATGCCCATTCAGTACGGCAAGGGTATTATTGAGGAGCATAAATTCACAAGATCACACTCTGGAATATTTGACGTATCTCATATGGGCCAATTATTTATATATGGTGATGAAAGTTTAACAGAAGAATTAGAAAAAATTTTTCCACTAGATTTAAAAAATCTACAACAGAATTGCTCAAAGTACAGTTTTTTAATGAATGAAGATGCTGGAATTTATGATGATTTAATCATTACCAAAATTGAGGAAGGTTATTTAATTATTTTAAATGCTGCATGCAAAGAAAAGGATTTTGAGATTTTATCCAATCTATTAGGTAAGAGATTTAAAATGAATTTAGACAACAATAGATCTTTGATAGCAATCCAGGGACCAAAATCAGTTGAAATTTTAAACTCAATTATAAATGGGGTTGATCAACTAAATTTTATGACAGGAAATTGGTTTGATTCTGATAATCAAAAATTATTTGTCACAAGATCAGGTTATACAGGAGAAGATGGATTTGAAATTTCAATTTCTAACGATAAAGCTGAAAAATTCGTTGAAAATTTAATAGAAAAAGGAGCACAACTTATAGGACTTGGGGCAAGAGATACCTTGAGATTAGAAGCTGGATTATGTTTATATGGTCACGAATTAGACATTAATAAAACGCCAGTTGAAGCAAACCTTAGATGGGCAATCTCAAAATCTAGATTATCAAATGGGGGTTTTATTGGATCGAAAAAAATTATGAACCAAATGCAAGATGGAGCAAGCCAAATAAGAGTAGGGATTAAGCCTGAAGGCAGACTGATTGCAAGAGAAAAAACTAAAATATTTAAGGATACAGATAAACAAATTGGTGAGATAACTAGTGGAACGTTTGGACCAAGTGTAAACGGTCCTATAGCGATGGGTTATGTTGATAAAGAGTTTTCAAAGGTTGATACTAAAATTTTGCTTGAGGTAAGAGGGAAAAAATATCCAGCAAATATTTGCGCATTACCATTTTATAAGAAAAGTTATGTGAAAGGAGTAAATTAATGAGTGAAGTAAAATTTTCGAAGGAACACGAGTGGATTACATTAGAAGGAGACGTGGCTACAATAGGAATTACAAAACATGCAACAGAAATGCTTGGTGATATAGTTTTTGCAGAACTTCCTGAAAAAGGATCTACCGTAGAAAAGGATGGTACTGCAGGAGTAGTAGAATCTACTAAAGCTGCTAGTGATGTCTATACTCCAGTCAGTGGTGAAGTGGTAGACACTAACCAGTCTATAGTAGACGATCCTGCCAAAATTAACGAGGACCCTGAAGGTGGTGCATGGTTTTTTAAATTAAAAATTAAAGACTCATCTGAGCTAGATACTTTAATGAATAAAGATGAATATGATAAATTTGCAAAGGAGACATCAAACTAATGTTACATAACTCACAAAAAGATTTTATTAAAAGACACATAGGTCCATCAAAAAAAGACCAAGAAAAAATGCTTAAAGACCTTAACTTTAAGTCGTTAGATGAATTTATTAACAGTACTATTCCAGAAAAAATTCAGTTTAAAGGTGAATTAAATATTGGGGAACCAAATTCAGAATATGAAGCTTTAAGAAAATTAAAAGTAATTTCAAAAAAAAATCAAATTTACTCAAATTTTATAGGGATGGGTTATTATGGAACCTACACACCATATGTAATATTAAGAAATATATTAGAAAATCCTGGTTGGTATACATCTTATACACCTTATCAGCCTGAAGTAGCACAAGGTAGATTAGAGATGCTATTAAACTTTCAACAAATGATTGTTGATTTTACGGGAATGGATATAGCAAATGCATCTTTACTTGACGAAGGTACTGCAGCTGCTGAGGCTATGGGTTTAAGCCATAGACTTAATAAAAGTGATAGTAATTTAGTCTTTGTTTCAGAGAATTGCCATCCACAAACAATTGATGTAATTCAAACTAGAGCAGAGCCAATGGGTCTTAAAGTTCTTGTTGGAAACGAGGACAAAGTTCTAGAGCAGTTAAAAGAAGATATTGTTTGTGGAGTTCTACAATATCCAGGAACCTTAGGTGATATTAAAGACCCTAGTGAGGCTATAAGCAAAATTCATAAAAAAAATGGAAAAGCAATTTTAGTATGCGATCTCCTTGCACTTTCTATGCTAAAAACACCTAGAGAGCTCGGAGCCGATATTGCAGTCGGTAGCTCCCAAAGGTTTGGTATACCAATGGGTTATGGGGGACCTCATGCAGCTTTTTTTGCAACAAAAGATGAATATAAACGATCTATGCCAGGTAGGATTGTTGGGGTTTCAGTGGATAGACATGGAAACAAGGCTTACAGATTGTCATTACAAACTAGAGAGCAACACATTAGAAGAGACAAAGCTACAAGTAATATTTGTACCGCTCAAGCATTACTAGCAATTGTTTCAGCAGCATATGCTATTTATCACGGTCCAGATGGAATTAAAAGTATATCTGAAAGAGTATCTCAACTAGCAAAAAATTTTGCTGATAAAATAAAACAATCTGGATATGAATTATATTCAGATCATTTTTTTGATACTGTAACTATTATTACCAAAGAAAAGACTGATCAAATATTTAAAAATGCTTTAGACCAAAAAGTTAATATAAGAAAAGTAAATTCTGAAATGCTGTCGGTTTCTTTTGATGAAAGAAAAAATGTTTATAGAGTAAATCAATTATTAAAAATTTTTAATGCTGCAGAGTCTATTAAAAAAGAGGATCCTGCTGTCAGTTTACCAAATCTACCAAAAAATTTATTAAGAACTTCAAAATATTTAGAACATCCTGTTTTTAATTCATATCACTCAGAGACAGAGATGCTTAGATATCTTAAAAAATTAGAAGATAAGGATATAGCTCTTAATCGAACAATGATCGCTTTGGGCTCATGTACTATGAAATTAAATGCTACTGCGGAAATGATACCTATTTCTTGGAGAGAATTAGCAGAACCTCATCCATTTGTACCTGTAGAACAGATGGAGGGATATAGAGAAATGTTCACAGATCTTAAAAATTGGTTGAGATCTATCACTGGTTTTTCAGGTGTTTCACTTCAGCCAAATGCTGGAGCTCAGGGTGAGTATGCAGGGTTAATGGTAATAAGAAAATATCATTTAGATAGAGGGGATGGAAATAGAAATATATGTTTAATACCAAGTTCTGCACATGGAACTAATCCAGCAAGTGCACAGATGGTTGGAATGAAAGTTGTGGTTGTTGATTGTGATAAAGAGGGAAATGTTGATTTTGAGGATTTAAAGAAAAAAGCAGAATTGCATTCAGGTAATCTTGGTGCATTAATGGTAACATACCCTTCAACACACGGTGTATTTGAAGAAAAAATTAAAGATATATGTGAAGTAATTCATAAACATGGTGGTCAAGTTTATATGGATGGAGCAAACTTAAATGCACTTGTTGGTGTGGCAAAACCAGGAAATTTTGGTCCTGATGTTTGTCATATAAACCTGCATAAAACATTTTGTATTCCACATGGTGGAGGAGGACCTGGAATGGGACCTATTGCATGTAAAAGACATTTACAAGTTTATTTGCCTAATCATCCAGTTGTAAAAGATTGTGGACCTGCAAGTGGAATAGGTGCTGTTTCTGCGGCCCCTTGGGGAAGCTCAAGTATTTTATCTATTTCATGGATGTATATTAAGATGATGGGATCAGAGGGTGTAAAACTTGCTACACAAATTGCAATTCTAAATGCAAATTACATTGCAAATAGATTAAAAGACCATTACCCAATTCTTTATAAAGGATCAAACGGTAACGTAGCCCATGAATGTATTATTGATATTAGAACAATTAAAAGCGATACAGGTATTTCAGAGGAAGATATAGCTAAAAGATTAATCGATTATGGGTTTCATGCACCAACAATGTCATGGCCGGTTGCTGGAACTATGATGATTGAACCAACAGAGAGTGAGAGTTTATCTGAATTGGACAGATTTTGTGATACTTTGATTAGCATTAAAGCAGAAATAGATATGGTCAAGTCAGGAAAGTTTGACAAAGTTGATAACCCAATTAAAAATGCACCGCACACTGATATTGAATTAGCTTCAGATGAATGGAGTCATAAATATTCAAGAGAACAGGCTGCATACCCAGCAAAATTCTTAAAAGCAAATAAATTTTGGCCTCCAGTTGCGAGAGTTGATAATGTATACGGAGATAAAAATATTTTTTGCACTTGTCCAAGTATGGACGAGTTTAAAGAAGATGCAGCATAATAATTAATGAAAATTGCTGTTGTTGGTTCAGGTATTTCCGGACTAAGTGCTGCTTTTTATTTATCCAAAAAACATCATGTAGATCTTTTTGAAAGAGAAGATCATTTTGGTGGACATTCTCATACTATAGATTTGTTTTTTGAAGAAAAAAAAGTCTCAGTCGATATCGGTTTTATTGTTTTTAATTTTCAAACTTATCCAAATCTAATTAATTTTTTTAAAGAAAATGGTATTCAAATTGAAAAAAGCAATATGTCCTTTTCAGTTTCAGTAGATAATACAAATTTTGAATATTGTGGCAAAGGATTAAGTGGAATTTTCTCTAATAAATCAAATTTATTAAATATTAAGTTTTTGAAAATGTTTTTTGATATAATAAAATTTTATAAAAAAAGTGATAGAGTCAGAATAGCAAATGAAAAAATCACCTTAGGCGAATATTTAAAAATAAATAAATTATCCAAAACTTTTATCGATTATCATATAATACCAATGGTATCTGCAATTTGGTCTATGCCTCCTTATGAAGCGAGCAAAATGCCAATTAGTTTTTTTCTTAGATTCTTCCAAAATCATGGTTTGTTTAAATTAAAAAATAGACCACAGTGGTACACAGTAACTAATAGAAGCAGAACTTATGTAAGTAAAATACTTTCACAAATAAGTGGTGAACACTACAAGAACTATAAAGTTACAAAAATTAAAAGAAAATCTAAAGGATTAGATTTATATTATGGTAATGAAAGTGAATTTTTCGATTATGACAAAGTAGTTTTAGCGACTCATGCTGATGAAGCTTTAAATTTAATTGAAAATTCAACTGATGATGAGAAAAATATTCTTTCGAATTTTAGCTACAAAGAAAATATAGCTTATATACATACAGATCAGCGGGCTATGCCAAAAAATAAAAAAGCTTGGTCTTCTTGGAATTCATCAATAGATAATAAGAATTTAGAGAAAAATTCAATTACATACTGGTTAAATTTATTACAAAACCTTAAGTGTGAAGAAAATATTTTCTTAACATTAAATCCTTACTTTAATATTGACGAGAAAAAAATATTGAAAAAAGTGAAATTTACGCACCCTTATTATGATCAAAAAGCATTAGATGCTCAATCAGAGCTTGTCAGATTACAAAATCAAAAAGATCTACTTTTTTGTGGAAGTTATTTTGGTTACGGATTTCATGAAGATGGAATAAAATCATCTATTGAAATGCTTAAAAACCTTAATGATTAGCTCATCTATATATAATGGAAATGTAATCCATAAAAGATTTAAGCCAAAAAAACATTTCTTCAAATATAAAGTTTTTTCATTATTTTTGGATCTATCGGAGCTCAAAGAACTACATAATAACCTTAATTTTTTTTCTTTAAATAAATTTAATTTAATAAGTTTCTATGAGAAAGACCACGGTGAACGTGACGGTTCATCTCTTCTTGATTGGGTAAAAAACAACTTAAGAAGTAATAGCATCAGTACAGATAATATAAAAGTAAAACTCTTATGTTATCCAAGAATATTAGGTTATGTTTTTAATCCACTAAGCATTTTTTTTGTGTATGACAATGACGAAAATTTAATCTCTATATTATATGAGGTTAAAAATACATTTGGTGAACAACATACTTATGTTTTTAAAATTGAAGGAGAAAATAAATTAATTCAAAATAATTGTTCAAAAAAATTCCATGTTTCACCATTTATTGAAATGGATTGTAATTATTTTTTTAGGATATTAAATCCAGGAGATAAGTTGTCTGTTATAATAGATCAATACGACCAGGAAGGAAAAATTCTATTTGCATCTCAAGATGGTGTAAGATCCGATTTAACTAATAAAAATTTAATGAATTCCTATCTAAAACACCCTTTGATGACATTTAAAATAATTTCTGCGATACATTTTGAAGCGTTTAAATTATGGATTAAAGGAATTAAATTTGTGAAAAAAAAATTAAAAATTAAAAATAATATTACTGTAGAAAATTAATGATATTAAATAATATAGCAGATAAGCTAGTTTATAAATTTTTAAGCAAGATCAATTATGGTTATCTAGAACTCACAACATTTGATGGAGAAGCTTTAAAGTTCGGAAATCCAAATGATAAATTACAAGCAAATATATTAATTAAAAAACCAAATTTTAATTATAATTTAATTAGAGGAGGAAGTATTGGATTCGCTGAAAGTTATATGAGAGGTGAGTTTGAAACTAATAATTTGTCAAATTTAATTGAGTTAACAGCAAGGAATATAGAAATTATACATAAATTTTCAGGTCTTCTTGATTTTTCAATAATTAACCATGTTAAAAATAAGATAATTAAAAATACAAAAAGTAGAAGTAAAGAAAATATTGCTAAACATTATGATCTAGGTAATGATTTTTTTTCTCTTTGGTTAGATGAGACCCTTACTTACTCTAGTGCTATTTTTAATGATGATACAAAAAGCTTATCCGAAGCACAAAATAATAAATATCAAAAATTAATTGATTTAATAAAACCGAATAATGGAGATAAAGTTTTAGAAATAGGATGTGGTTGGGGTGGTTTTGCTGAATACTTAGGTAAAAAATATGACGTTAAACTTGATTGTATCACAATATCTAAAAAACAATTTGATTTTGCAAAAGAAAGAATTTTTAAATGTGGTTTAAATGAAAAAGTTAATATTGAAATCAAAGATTATAGAGATTTGAATGATAAGTATAATTCAATTGCTTCAATAGAAATGATAGAAGCTGTTGGCCAAAATTATTTAGAGGGTTATTTTAAAACCATTAAAACTAACTTATCTGATGGTGGAAAAGCAGCTATTCAAGCAATCACTATTGATGATAAGTTATTTGACAGATACAAAAACAAACAAGATTTTATCCAAAAATATATTTTCCCTGGGGGTTTCTTACCAAATAAAAATAGTATTAACAGATATGTCTCTGATAATGGATTAGCTATAAATTCCTATATCTCTTATGCTGACCATTATGCAAATACATTATCTATATGGAGAAATGAGTTTTTAAAAAAATGGGATTTAATTAAAAATCAGGGTTTTGATTTAACATTTAAAAGAATGTGGGAGTTCTATCTCTCTTATTGTGAGGCGGGATTCAAATCAAAAAATATAGATCTAATTCAGTTTTCAATGCAAAATAAATAAAATAATGGAGATATTTATGCGACATATAAAAATTATTAAACCAATTTCGTTGATAATTTTATTATTCTTAATTACAAGTTGCTCGAATAATAGCGCTATGAAACCAGAAGATTTTAAAAATAAAGAGCCAAGATTAGTTATTGAAGAGTATTTGTCTGGAAATGTTAAGGCTTGGGGTGTTTTACAAAATAGGTCAGGAAAAGTTACGAGACAATTTTCTGCAGATTTAAATGGAACTTGGGATGGAAAGCAGTTAGTTCTTAAAGAAAAATTTAATTGGGATGATGGTGAAGTTCAAGACCGAGAATGGACAATAAACAAAATTGACGAGCACAATTATGAAGGAACAGCAGGTGATGTTGTAGGTAAAGCAAAAGGTTATTCTTATGGATCAGCCTTTAAATTTGAATATGTTTTATTAGTCCCAGTTAAAGGTAAAGAGATAAAAATTACTTTTGATGATTGGATTTTTAAGCAAGACGATAGGGTTGCAATAAATAGAGCAACCATGACTAAGTTTGGTTTTAAAGTAGCTGAGCTTACAGTTGTGTTTGTAAAGGATTAACGATTTACGTACTTAGAAATTAAGTAATTATAGATTTTGTTTGGCAGTATTTGAATTATTTTATAGATTAATTTTATTTGATTAGGAAAAATTATTTCAAAATTATTTTTCTTAGTTAATCCATTAAAAATTTCATCTGCTGCATATTCCGTAGACTTTAAAAAAGGCATTTTAAACTCATTTTTATCTGTCAGAGCTGTTTTAATAAATCCAGGAGTTATTAGTGTAACTTTAATATTAAATTTTTTGAAATCAAAATAAATTCCTTGAGTGAAATTATTAAGTGCAGCTTTAGAGGGGGTATATCCCGATGATTTTGGAAGACCTCTATAACCAACCGGCGATGACACAATTGCAACATGGCCATTTTGTTTAGTTTTATAATATTTTTCAACCGCACTCACACAATTAATTACTCCAATAAAGTTTACCTCCATAACATGTCTGATATTTTCTACTATTAATTCTTTCTCAGATTTTCTTTCATAAGTTCCTGAGCTAAACAAACATAGGTCAATATTTTCATGATCATTGATTATTTTACTAAATACTTCTTTAGTTTGAGCCATATCTGTAACATCTAAAGGATATGAAAAAATATTTTCATTTTTTGAAAGTTCATTTAATAATTCAGCTCTTCTAGCTGAAATAAGAACCTTCCATCCTTCATCAGCAAATTTAATTGCAGTTGCTTTCCCAATGCCACTACTAGCTCCTGTAATCCAAATAGTTTTTTTACTCATTTTTTGTTATGTATATATTTATCATGCTTAAAAATAAATTTTTAACATTTCTATCGTTTCTTGCTATTACATTCTCTGCCTCATTGATTGGAGTGTTGGCTACTATTAAATTTAAAGAACCTTGGTACTCACTACTAAATAAACCAACATTTAATCCACCAGATTGGATATTTGGTCCTGTTTGGACATCTCTTTATTTAATGATGACCGTCGCTATATGGCTTTATTGGCATTCAAATTATAGTGATAGGAATACAGTTTATATTTATTTTATTCATTTAGTTTTCAATACAACTTGGAGTGTAGTTTTCTTTGTTTTTCATAATATGGCCTTGGCTTTATTGGTATTAATCATTCTAATAGCACTGATAATTAACCTAATTTTAAGGTTTAAACGCGTCAAGATGTTGAGCGCCTTCTTAATGATTCCATATTTACTTTGGTGTAGCTTTGCACTAATTCTGAATACAAGCTTGATTATATTAAATTAGATATGGACGATGTTGTAGTAATTGGCGGTGGAATAATTGGGGCAGCAACAGCTTATTTTTTATCTAAAGAGGGAAGAAAAGTAAAAGTTATTGAAAGGGATCCTACTTATAAAACAGCTTCATTTCCATTATCCCTAGGTGGATTTCGTAGACAATTTTTCCAAAAAGAGAATATTCTGTTAGGAAAATTTGCTAGAGAATTTATTTTTCAAATACCAGAATTATTAAAAACAGAAAAAAATCCTAACCCTACAGCTAGTATGGTAACAAATGGATATCTTTTAATGTTTGGACCCGAACATGCTGAAGAGCAATATAGAGCATTAGAAAATCATAAAGATTGTGACGCAGGAACAAAAAATATTAAAGGCTCAGAATTATCTAAAGTTTTTCCTTATGTTAATAGTGAGGGAATTGAAACAGCAACTTATACAGATAACCAAAGTGAAGGATGGATTGATCCATTTATGTTTCATAGTGCCCTAAAGAGCAAAGCTATAGAGCTTGGAGCTGAATTTATTAAAGGTGAAGTAAAAAGCATTTCTGAAATTAATGCTAAAACAATTGTTTCTGCTGCTGGGTGTTGGACAAAAGAATTATTAGAGGATATACCAATTGTTCCGCAAAAGCATACAGTTTTCAGAGTTAAATGCCCAACATATATAAAAGAAATGCCTCTAAGCGGAGACTTAACTACAGGTGTTTACTGGAGACCAGAAGGAGGAGAATATTTAGCAGGATCACCTATATCTGTATTTGATGCTGAAGATTTAGAACCAGCTTGGAATGATTTTGAGGAATTAGTTTGGCCAGCTCTAGCTAAGAGAATACCTGCCTTTGAAGAATTAAAGTTAATTGGTGGATGGGCAGGTTATTATGATTGTAATAGATTAGATAATAATGCAGTCGTTGGTAAACATCCAAAATATGAGAATGTTTACATGGCTTCTGGATTTACCGGTCGAGGATTAATGCAGGCACCAGGTATTGGTAGAGCCTTAACTGAGCTTATTACAACAGGATCATACCAAACAATTGATATAAGTGATTTTGCAGTTGAAAGAGTTTTAGGCAAATCAGCTAGGCCAGAGCCCTACGTCCTATAATTTAAGTTCCACAAAAAGTTTGATATTTTTCATTGCTCAATGGAGCGGGTGCTTGATATTCTTCAATATTATTCTGATTATCATAAGGTTTTTTTAAAATAGCTAACAACTTTTTCATTTTATCTAAACTTCCTTTGTCTGCTTCAGCTAAAGCTTCCTCTACTTTATGATTTCTAGGAATTACAATTGGATTATTTGATTTCATAAGTTTGTTTTGTTTTTCCTTAGTTGAATTATTTAACTCAGATCTTTTTTTCCATTCATTTTTCCAATTGATAAAATCATTATTTTTGTAAATTTCATCGGCATTAATATCCATTAGATTACAAAAAGTATTTGTGTAATCTGCTTTATTTTTTTCCATCCAATTCAACAAATCATTAATTAATTTTTTATCATTTTTATCCTCACCAAATAGACCAAGTTTATCTCTCATCATATTTACCCATTTATTTTCATAAATATTTTGGAAATTATCTATTAAATCTGTTGCTAATTTAATCGCTTTATCTTCATCTTTATCAATTAGAGGAATTAAACATTCAGCAAATCTTGCTAAATTCCACTTAGTAATTGGTGGCTGATTAGAAAAGGCGTATCTGCCAAATTTATCGATTGAGCTAAATACAGTTTTTGGATCATAATAATCCATAAATGCACAAGGACCATAATCAATAGTTTCACCAGAAATTGTCATATTATCAGTATTCATAACTCCATGTATAAATCCAACTCGCATCCAGTTGACTACAAGCTTACATTGTTTTTCCATGACATGATTTAATAAGTCTAACGCTTTTGAATTAGATGTTTTAATTTCTGGATAATGTCTGTTTATTGTGTAGTCGACCAAAGTATTTAAATTATCAATATTTTGGGTTGCAGCAATATATTGAAATGTTCCAACTCGAAGATGACTTGATGCAACTCTTGTTAATATAGCACCTTGTAAAAGATTTTCTCTAACAACTTTTTCTCCTGTTTTAACTACAGCAAGGCTTCTGGTAGTTGGAATATTTAATGAATGTATCGCTTCACTGATAATATATTCTCTAAGCATAGGTCCTAGAGCTGCTCTTCCATCACCACCTCTAGAAAAAGAAGTTCTTCCTGAACCTTTAAACTGAATGTCAAAACGATTTTCATTGTTAACTAGATGTTCACCTAACAAAACTGCTCTGCCATCTCCTAACATAGTAAAGTGTCCAAATTGATGACCCGCATATGCTTGCGCTATAGTATTAGTTTCTTCCGGTATGGAGTTACCAGAAAATATCTCTGCTAACTTTTTTTTGTCTATTTTTGAAAAATCTAAATTTAAATTAGAAGCCAACTCTTGATTTAATATTACTAATTCAGGATCATGAACAGGGGTTGGTTTAATATTTTCTTTAAAAGTATTAGATAATTTTGAGTAACTATTATCAAAATGCCAACCGATGGTCATTTTAATTAACTAACTTCAGCTTGATTTTCTTTTGGTTTAACTTCTGTTTTAAATTGATTAGAGATTTTTTGTACTTCAACAGAAGATACTTTGTATTCAGCACACATT
Organism: uncultured Pelagibacteraceae bacterium; assembly: GCA_902538255.1. Classification (GTDB taxonomy): domain Bacteria; phylum Pseudomonadota; class Alphaproteobacteria; order Pelagibacterales; family Pelagibacteraceae; genus Pelagibacter. The sequence continues at coordinate 119,574 of CACBEJ010000003.1, forward strand.
GTTTCTTCATCTTTACCATGTCCTGTAACCATATTAACCATATGTTCTGGGAAATGGAACGTTGTAAATACAATTCCCTCTTTAACTTTATCTGTAACCTCAACTTTAAGTGCAACCTCACCTCTACCTGAATAGAGTCTTCCAATATCTCCATTATTTAGATCTCTATAAGCTGCATCTTTAGGATGAATTAATAAAACATCTTCATCAACAATGTTTATATTTTTTGTTCTTCTAGTCATTGTTGCAGCGTTGTAATGTTGTAAAACCCTACTTGTTGTTAAAATCAAAGGATAGTCTTTTTGATTAGCTTCAATTTCTGATGATTCTTTCCAATCAAAGTTTTTAAGTCTACCTTTTCCTAATTTAAAAGTATCTGTATGTAAAATTTTTGTATCAGTTCCATCTTCTTGAACTGGCCATTGTAATCCAAATTTTCCTAATCTTTCTCTAGTTACTCCCTTAAAGAAAGGAACTATATCAGCAATTTCTTCTAGAACTTGATCTGCATCATAAGTTGGCTGATCAAATCCTAATTTCTGCATCATCTCAGTTACAATTAATCCATCAGGTTTAGTGCCTGGTAGAGGTGGTACAGCTCTGTTTACTCTTTGAATTCTTCTCTCAGTATTTGTAAAAGTTCCATCTTTTTCCAAGAAAGTAGTACCTGGAAGAACAACAGTTGCTAATTTTGCTGTTTCACTCATAAATATTTCTTGAACTACTAAAAGTTCTAAAGAATTCATAGCTTCAATAACATGTGCGCTGTTAGGATCTGTTTGAACAATATCTTCACCTATAATCCATAAACCTTTTAATTCCTTATTTATTGCAGCTTCAAACATTTGAGGAATTTTTAATCCTGGTTTAGTCGGATGTGTTACTCCATATTTTTCAGTATAAAATTCTTGATGCTTTTCATCAGCCACAGGAAAATATCCAGCACCTTGGTGTGGTTGACATCCCATATCTGCTGCACCTTGAACATTGTTTTGACCTCTTAAAGGATTAACCCCGACGCCTTTTCGTCCAATGTTTCCAGTAATCATTGCTAGATCTGCAATTAACATTACAGTTTTAGATCCTTGTTCGTGCTCAGTAACTCCTAAGCCATGGAATTCCATTGAATTTCTTGCAGTAGCATATGCAATTGCAGCTTCTTTAACTAATTGTTTATCTACACCAGCTACTTTTGCTAAATGATCAACATCTTGTCTTTCAATTTCTTTTAAGAAATTATCAAAACCTTCAGTTCTATCTCTAACAAAATCTGCATTATAAAGTTTTGATTTTATAATAAAGTGTAACATCATATTTAGAACCGCAACATTGGTTCCTGGTCTAAGTTTGATATGATAATCAGCAAGTTTTGCTAGTTCAGTTGTGACTGGATCTAAAACAATTAATTTTTTACCTTTCATGACTTGCTGTTTAATTTTTGCACCTGTTACAGGATGAGCGTTTGTTGGATTAGCTCCAATTACCAAAAATAAATCTGCATGATAAATATCTTCCGTAGAGTTAGTTGCTGCTCCAGTCCCAAAAGTTTGTTGCATTCCCCAAGCCGTTGGTGAATGACAAATTCTTGCACAGCAGTCTACACTGTTTGTTCCAACTGCAGCTCTAATCATTTTTTGGAAAACATAATTTTCTTCGTTCGTACATCTTGCAGAAGAAATCCCAGCAAAAGCATCTGGACCATTTTCTTTTGTAATTCTGTTCATTTCCTTTTTGATATAATCATAAGCTTCATCCCAAGAAGCTTCTTCGAACTTTCCATTTCTCTTAATTAAAGGTGTTTTTAATCTGTCTGGATGATCATAGAAACTAAATGCATATCTTCCTTTAATACACGTATGTCCAGCATTAACTTCTGTTTGTTTAGGCGTGTCAATAGCTACAACTTTATCATCTTTAATTGAAGCCTCTAAGTTACAACCAACACCGCAGTATGAACAAGTTGTTCTAACTTTTTTATCTACAGCAGCAGATTTTGATTGAAAAACATCTGAGATAGCATCTGTTGGACAAGTATGAGCACATGCACCACAAGAAACACATGAACTATCTCCAAACATCATATCGTTATCAGTTGTTATTCTAGATTCAAAACCTCTTCCACTCATTGTTAAAACAAATGAACCTTGAATTTCATCACAAGCTCTGACGCATCTTCCACAATTGATACAATTGTCTAAATTCATTCTCATGTAATCGTGAGATGTATCTCTAGGAATTCCTTTATGTTGTTTTGGACTGTTATATCTGTGATCAGATATTCCTAAATCGTTTGCTACTGTTTGTAATTCACAGTTGTTATTTACCTCACAAGTAACACATTCCATTGGATGATCTGTTAATACTAATTCAACAATATTTTTTCTAAGATCTTTCAAAGATTCATTTGACGTAAATATGTGTTGATTTTCAGCAACTGGAGTGTGGCAAGAAGCAACTACTCTTGTAGGACCATCTTTTTCTAAAGCGACTTCAACAGAACAAACTCTACAAGCACCATAAGGAGCTAGGTTTGGATCATCACATAATGTAGGAACTTTTTTTTCACCTACATAGCTTTTTACAAATTTTAAAATAGATGAGTGATTTGGACCGATTTCATACGGTTTTCCGTCAATATAAGCAATTTTTCTTTTCTCTGAACTCATTAATTATCTTTAACCATATCATTTTTCATTTCATCCCCAAAGTATTTTAGGATGTTTTGAATAGGAGTTGGAATGGCTCCGCACAAGGCACATAAACAACCTTTTTTCATTGTAACAAGCAATTCTTCAAGCAATTTCAAAGGTATTTTGGCAGTTTTCTTTTTGGCTTGGTCGAACATTTCTTTACCTCTGTAAGATCCAAGTCTTCCAGGGAAACATTTTCCACATGATTCTTCAGCAGAAAATTCAAAAAGATGATGAATATATTCAGCCATAGAAAAATCTTTAGGAATACTCACTACACTAGCATGACCTAGCATGAAACCTTTTGCAGTGAATTCCTGAAAATCTAAATTAAGATTTTCTATTTCACTAATTGGAACCACACCACCAAGTGGCCCACCAATTTGAAAAGCTTTTAATGGTTCTTTATATCCTCCACCAATTTCATTAAAAATTTTTTTCATTGGAGTTCCCATATCAATTTCATATACACCTGGGTTGTTAAAGAAACTATCCAAACAAACCAATTTAGTACCTGCAGATTTTTTATTTCCTATAGATGAAAATTTTTCAGAACCATTAATTAAAATTCCAGTAGCAGCTGCTAAAGTTTCAACATTGTTAACAACAGTTGGTTTTTTATACAATCCCTCTGTAACAGGAAAAGGAGGTCTTACATCAACTTCTGCTCTTCTTCCTTCAATAGATGCAATCAAAGCTGTTTCTTCTCCACAAATATATGCACCTTGTCCAATGCAAATTCCAAGATCGAATGAAAAATCAGTTCCCAAAATATTTTCACCCAGTAGACCTAGTTTTTTAAGTTCATTTATGCTCCCATTGATGGCTTCAATAGATTTTGGATATTCTCCACGAATATATAAAACTCCTTCATCACTTCCTATTACAAATCCACAAATTACCATTCCAAAAATAACTTTTAGAGGCTGGTCCTCTAATAAATATCTATCTGAAAAAGCTCCAGAGTCACCTTCGTCTGCATTACATATAACATACTTTTTTTCTCCTTTTGCTTTACCACAAAAATCCCATTTCATTCCTGTTGGAAATCCTGCACCACCTCTACCAGTTAAATTAGAATCTAAAAGTGATTTAACAATTTCTTTTTTATCAGTTTTTAAAAATTTATTTAATTGATCTTTAAATTGGTCTGTCGACGAAAGTTTATTATCCATTAAAAAACTTGTTGTAGCAAAACTTTTTGAGAAAAATTTCTCTTGTTTAATTTCTTCACCTCTAATTATTTGGTCAATTTTTTCTATATCCTTTCCAGCATAATTTTCTCCATCATAATGGAATGCATGGTTTTCATAACAATGTCCTAAGCAAAACATTTCTCCAACTTTATCATCACCAAGTTTTTCTTTTAAAGTATATTTTAACTTCTCTTGTGTGCCAGCACACATACACGCACTACCATTACAAACAAAAGCTTTCTTTTCTCTATGAGATGGTCTTAAAAACTCATAAAATGATTCAGCTCCATGAAGTGTTGAAACACCAAGGTTATGTTTTTTAGCAATTTCCTTAATATCTTGCGGTTTTTCGCTTAGTGTATTTTCTGAAATTTGCTTAAATAAATTGTCTTTTAAGCCAATTCTACCAGATAAATTACTAATGTTTTTTGACACTAATACCCTTTTCTTTATTATTTAGTTCAGAATAACTTTTTTGTTATTTGTGTAAATATTAAAACTATCTTTCTTTACGAAACCTATAAGGGTAATGTCAAATTTATTCGCTAAATCTATAGCAAGACTTGTTGGCGCACCAACACCAATCATTATACCAATATCTGTCATTAAAACCTTTTGAACCAGCTCAAAATTAAGTCTCCCAGAGCATGTGATAAATTGTGAATTTGGATCAAGTTTTCCATTTTTTAAAGTGCAACCAATAAGTTTATCTAAAGCATTGTGTCTTCCTACATCTTCTCTTAAATCTATTAGTTCCCCACTAGTATTAAAGAGACCACTTGCATGGATACCACCTGTTTTACTGAACTCTGATTGAGCTTTTCGTAAATTGTCAGGAGATTGAACTATAATACCTTTTGAAATTTTTGGTTCGGAAGCGTGAGTTTTATTTTTTTTTACAATCTCAAGTGCGTCTAATGAAGATTTTCCACATACACCACAAGAAGAATTGGTTAAAAAATCTCTTTTTATTTTTGTTATGTTAACATTTTCTGAATTTATTAAAGTGGCTAAGATTTTATTTTGAATGTTATATTGACCAACTTTTTCACCAAAACTTTCAACAGAAGCAATATCTTCTAAAGATGTAATAATTTGTTCATTAAACAAAAAACCTGTTACCAAGTCTTCATCATGACCTGGTGTTCTCATTGTGATAGACAAATTTTGATTAATCCATTTATCCTCTGATCTATATTTTAAAGAAATTTCAAGAGGTTCTTCAATAGATATCAAGTCTTCAGTATCACTAAAATTTTTTGAAGAAAATTTTGTTACTTTATATTTTGAATTCATTAAATTATTTTAAAGGATAATTTTTTTTCAAAACATATTTATTAACAATAATTGCCAATAATAGAATAATAATACATCCAAAAATTATTGGATTAATTAAATAATCATAAGAGGCACTACCTATAATTACCATTATAGGATTACCACCAGCAGGTGGATGGACAACATTCAATAATATCATTAAAAAGACACCAATTCCAACTGCAGCTGCAATATTAATATAAATAGGTAGTGGAATAAAATGAACAAAAATCACACCAACTAAAGCCGTTATCAAGTGTCCAAAAAAAACATTTTTTGGTTGAGCGAATGGGCTTTCAGGAAAACCAAATAACAAAACCATGGAAGAACCAAAAGATCCTGCTATAAAATAGCCAAGTGTACTTTTGTAAGTAAGTACTGTTAGCACACCAATTGTGAATGCTGAAAAAAATCCAGCAATTAATGCTTTTTGTAAAATAGGTTTTGAAATATTAATCATTTAAATTTTTAAAGCTTTTGCAATTGTTCTTAAAGGTAATAACAAACATTCCTTCCTAGAGAGATTTTTTTTATCAAAAATTTCCACAAAATCCTTCCAATGTTTCTCTAAAGTTATTTTAACGTCATCAAACAATTGCTCTGCAATTACAATAAATCCTTTAATTTCCTCTATTTTTTTTTCTTTAATCTTTCTAGATAGTAAACTAACTGAAGCCTGACAATAAACACATGATTTGCACTGATAAGCTATGTCCTTTACAACTTCATCTTTAACAATTAGGCTTATTTCCATTTCATCTCCACATAATGGATTTTTATGTTTAGTTTTATGAGTGTAATTTTCAAGGACTTTGTTATTTTCTGTATGTGAGGCAATTTCTAAAATTCTTAAGTCCATTTAATTTCTTTAATTCAAGTTTGAATGTTTTATATTTTGATTAATGGATCATAACAATATTTTAGGCACAGTGCTAGCAGGCGGAAAGTCTCAAAGATTTGGTGAAGATAAATCACAAGTTACCTTAGCAAACAAGCTATTAATAGATTATGTATTATCAGAAATAATTGATCAATTTAAAGAGATTTTGATTGTCTCTAATAATTCGATAAATTTTCAAAGTTCAGAAAAAATAACTAAAATTGAAGACTATAAAAAAGGACTTGGTCCTTTATGTGGAGTTTTATCTGCTATGAAATGGATCAAATCAAATAAAAGAGATTACCAGTGGATAGCAACCTTCCCTGTTGATACTCCTTTTTTTAAGAAACAAATACTTAAAGACTTTATTAAAAATATTATTTTTAATGAAAGTGATTTATTTTTTATTAAATCAAATAATACTAGACACAATATTTTTGGCTTATGGTCAATAAAGTTATTAGACAGGTTGGAAAAAGACTTAAATGATGGAGAGAGAAAAGTAGAGTTATGGGCAAATAATGTTGGTGTTAAAATAATTAATATGGAGTTTTCAAATAATGATCCTTTCTTTAATATAAATACAAAAGAAGATTTAGAAAAAGCTAAAGAAATATTGAAATGATTAGTTACGATCAATCCAAGAAAATATTAAAAAAAGCAAAAATTAAAATTAAAGACGAGTTTATTAATAGTGTTTATTCCTTAAATAGACTTGTTTCTAGTAATGTTTATTCAAGCATAAATTATCCAACTAGTGATAATGCTGCTTTTGATGGATATGCAATTAATTCTAAAGATACTAATCGAATTGAGAAAAAATCAAAAAAATATTTTAAAATAATTGGCTCAATTGCTGCCGGTTCTAAACCATTTAAGAAAAAAATTAAAAAATTTAATGCAATAGAGATAATGACAGGAGGGATACTTCCAAAAGGTTTTGACACCATTATTCCTATAGAACAAATAAATTTTTTCCCAAACAAAACTGAAAAAAAATATATTTTAATAGATCAAAAAATTAAGAAAAATAACCACGTGAGGTTCGCTGGTTCTGATTTTAAAAAAGGTGAGGTTATTCTAAAAAAAAATAATTTAGTTCAACCAAATCATATTTTAGCTTTTAAAACTTTGGGAATAAAGAAAATTAAAGTTAAAAAAAAAATCAATATTTTATTTTTTTCTACTGGTAATGAAATTACTGATAAAGACAATATTCCGAGTTGGAAAATAAGAAATTCAAATAGTCACTACATCAAAAATTTAAGTGAAAACTTTTTATTTAATTTTGAAAATGGTGGTATATTGAAAGATAATCATCAAAATATTTTTAAAAGAAAAATTAAAAAAATGTTAAATAATAAAACTGATATTATTATTACATCAGGTGCAGTTTCTGCTGGTAAATATGATTATATACCTAGCGTAGTTAAAAACTTTGAATTGTCTGAACACTTTAAAAGTGTTGCAATTAGACCAGGAAAACCGATTTTATTTGCAAAAATTAAATCTAAACATAAAGCAATTTTTGGTCTTCCAGGAAATCCAATGTCTTCAGCAGCATGTTTTAGGTTTTTTGTAATTCCCTACTTAGAAAATATATTAGGTTTAAGCAGTGAGAAACCTGTTCGTGGTATTTTAAAAAATAGTTTTTTTAAAAAAAAAGCATTCACTCGATTTGCTAAAAGTAAATTAACTACAACTAAAGATGGAAAAATAGAAGTTGAAATATTGAAAGGACAAGAGTCTTTTAGAGTTAAATCTTTTATAAAATCAAATATTTGGGCTTTGTTACCTGCTGGTAAATCGGAATTTAAAAAGGGGGAAATAGTAGACTGTTTTTTCCCCAACCACTCCAATCAAACTTTAATCTAGAAACGTATTTTTGTTGTAGAAAAATCTTTTTACAATTAGATTTCTGATTATGTTAGAGCTAAGAAATCCAAAAATTGCTATCCCGGTTGTTCTTTTTGCGGGACTTTTATGGTCTTTTGGTCCTTTAGTTGTGCGTTATATGGACAATCCCCAATTTGTACCTTGGCAGTATATTTTTGGCAGAGGTTTAACAATTTTTATTTTATTAAATCTTTATTTATTTTTTGAGGAAGGAAAAAATTTTTACAAAAATTATTATAAAATAGGTTTGTCCGGAGTAATCGGTGGATCTGGATTGGGGATCGCCATGATTACATTTATTTATTCAATTACAAATACTAGTGCTGCAGTTACTTTGCTTTGTTTAGCAGCAATGCCATTTTTTACAGCACTATTAGCGTTTTTATTTTTAAGAGAAAAAATTTCCTTTAATGTGTGGATATCAATAATAATTGCAACAGTTGGTATCATAATTATGGCACTAGGAAATACTGGTGAAAAATCATTAATTGGTTTTGTATTTGGTTTAACTTCTTCAATTGGTTTCTCAGTTTTTTCTGTAACTCTAAGATGGAGAAAAGAAACACCAAAATTCACAACTGTAGCTTTTGCAGGTTTCTTTTGTTTTGTGTTTGCAACAATTATGATTTTATCTAACAACTTAGTTTTCTTTTCATCTAGCTATAATGGAGCTTTATTTTCTTTACACGGGACACTAGTTTGTTTTGGTTTAATTTTATATTCAATAGGATCTAAGGCGATACCAGCAGCAGAATTGACTTTATTATCTTTAACAGAAGTTGTAGGTGGAATTTTTTGGGTTTGGTTGCCATTATTTGGCATTAATGAAGTACCATCCACAAATACTATAATTGGTGGTTTTTTTCTTTTTGTATCTATATTTTATTACAGTTTAATAATGAGATGGAACAAAAGATATATAGCATTAAATTAATATGGAACGACCAGATTTCTTTGAACTTAAAAATGGTGAAAAAGTAAAATTACCATTTACAGATAAAGAATATAACAATCGAGTAAGCAAACTTAGATCAGTAATGAATAAAAATAATCTTGATATGGTTATTTTAACATCTATGCATAACGTTGCATATTACACTGGTTTTATTTATTGCTCTTTTGGAAGACCATACGGATGTATTATCACTCAAAATAAAATTTCAACAATTTCGGCCAATATTGATGCAGGTCAACCATGGCGTAGATCCCATTGTGATAACGTTATTTATACTGATTGGAAAAGAGATAACTTTTTAAGAGCCATTGTATCAATTATTGGAAGAGAAGAACCTCCAAAAACTATTGGCATTGAAAACGACCATGTAACCCTAGAAATGAGAGAAAAAATAGGATCACTTTTTACTTTATCTGTTTTCAGCGACATTTCAAAAGATTTAATGAAACTAAGAATGATTAAATCAAATGAAGAAATAGAAATTATTAAAAATGGAGCAAGGATTGCAGATATCGGAGGAGAGGAAATAGTAAATAATATTAGAGAAGGTAATACAGAGATTGAAGTAGCAATTGCTGGAAGAGATAAAATGGAGAGAGAAATTTCTAAAAATTATCCAGATGCAGAGTACATGGATACTTGGGTGTGGTTTCAATCAGGTATCAATACTGATGGTGCTCACAATCCAAAGACCAATAGAAAATTAGTTAAAGGAGATATTTTATCTTTAAATACTTTTCCAATGATCTCTGGATATTATACAGCATTAGAAAGAACTTTGTTTTTAGATCATGCTGATGATGCTTCTCTTAAAGCTTGGGAGGCAAATGTTAAAGTTCATAAAAGAGGGCTAGAATTAATTAAGCCAGGCGTTAAGTGTTCTGATATTTGTCATGAGCTTAACGAACTTTTTGCTGAGCTTGGTTATCTTCAGTATCGAACTTTTGGTTATGGACATTCATTTGGTATGCTTTCACATTTTTATGGAAGAGAGGTTGGATTAGAATTAAGAGAAGATATTGATACGGTATTAGAGGAAAACATGGTCGTTTCAATGGAGCCAATGATAATGATACCAGAAGGTAATTCTGGTGCTGGAGGATATAGAGAACATGATATTTTAGTTATTGGCAAAGATGGAGCAGAAAATATTACAAAATTTCCTTTCGGCCCAGAGCATAATATTATAAAAAACTAATCTTTATGAGCGAGAGCAAAACTATAGTTAATAGTTGGAATGAATGGGATCCATTAAAACATGTAATTGTTGGGAGAGCAGATGGAACTTGTATACCAGCACCAGAGCCAGCATTGGATGCAAAAGTTCCAGAAGACAGTGATATGCGAGGTAAGTTTGGACCCAGAACAAAAGATACTGTCGATAAAGCAAATCAGCTTTTAGATGATTTTTCAAGTATGCTTGAAAAAAAAGGGATAAAAGTTGATCGACCAACGCCAATAGATTTTAATCGAAAAACATCCACACCTGATTGGGAAGCTGAAACAATGTTCGGCTGTATGCCGCCAAGAGATGTTTTGTTAACAGTGGGTAACGAGATATTGGAAGCTACAATGAGTTATCGTTGTCGTTGGTTTGAATACCTATGTTACAGACCACTTTTAAAAGACTACTATAATCAAGATCCTAATATGAGACATGAGTCAGCTCCAAAGCCAAGATTAACAGATGCAGATTATAGAAAAGATTATTTATCAGATAAAATAGGTGTTCAAAAAAGATTAGAGTGGACTGAAAAAAAATATTTTGTTACCACTGAGGAAGAACCATTATTTGATGCAGCAGATGTATTAAGATTTGGTAAGGATTTGGTTGTTCAACATGGATTTACAACAAATCTTAAAGGAATTGATTGGCTAAAAAGACACTTCAAAGATCATAGAGTACATGCAGTTAACTTCCCAGGTGATCCTTATCCAATTCACATTGATGCTACTTTTACACCAATAAAAGAGGGTTTAATTATCAATAATCCACAAAGAAGACTTCCCAAGGAACAAAGAAAATTATTTGAGGATAATAGTTGGGAAATTGTAGATAGTGCGCAACCAGCCCATAATGAACCACCACCATTATGTTATTCATCGACTTGGCTATCAATGAATGTTTTAGTATTAGATCCTAAGACTGTATGCGTAGAAAAAAGTGAGATTTATCAAGCTGAACAATTAGATAAACTAGGAATGGAAGTTATACCAGTAGAACTTAGAGATGCATATGCTTTTGGAGGAGGCCTACATTGTTGTACAGCTGATGTTTATCGAGCAGGTGATTTAAAAGATTATTTTCCAAAGCAATAATTTGTTGAAAAAAGATCAAGTTGGATTTTGTTTTAAAAATTCAATGTATTTAATTACATCATCATATTTTTCATCAGGAATATCTTTGTAGCTAGCATTAAATTTACTTTTCACACAAATAGCAACATGAGCATAGGGGTTTCTTCCTTTAGGGTGATTTGGATGATCAGGTAATTCACCTACCAAATAATCCCCAGCTTCTTGAATAATTTTCCAGAGTTTAATTGAGTTTTCTTTGTTCATGCAAATAAATTTTATCTAAAAAATAAACTTTTTCTAATATTTATAATTTCCCTGATCCTTTTTTCTTTAATAGCATTCCAAGAAACAAATAAAGTACACAATTGATACAAGGCAAATATCTCATTTTTTTCATTTTGGGATAAATCACTATCTGCCTCTACATAGTCTTCAAAATGAGAAATATTATCTCTTGCACAGTTTAAATAATATTTACAGGCATCTGTTACTGTAGCGGTTGACCACCAGTTTGAATCTCTGAAAAGATTAGATATTTCTTGATAAAAAGAACTTGTTTCAGAAATAACCAAATCCTTTTGAGCATTTTCTGAAAACTGATCTAATTCAAATTGAATTAAAGCTAATATTTTTTTTTCACTACTTCTCTTAACATGTAGTTCAATTACATTTCTATATGACATAGAATTAATTTTATTCCAATTATTGAAAAAATCGTTTGGTGCTTTATTAAGATCACTCATATTTAATAAAATTTTATAAATTTACTATTGAAATTACATTAAATTAACTATGCCAATATTAACAGTTTTAATTTTAAATTTTTAGTCTAGTGGAAATTAAATGAAAAAATTTTTTATATTTTTATTAATATTTATAAATATTGTTAATTATTCGAAGTCAGACGATTTCTTTGAAGATATAACTTATCAAATATTAGAAAATCAACCTAGATTAAGTTATGGCGTGTCCGTTTCAGATGTAAACAACGATGGAAATTTTGAATTTATTGTAACTGGATTTGGATTTAATAATTTAGCCTTAGCCAATAAAAAGGGTATTTTGTTCAATTCAATTAACCAAAGTATATTTATAGACAAAAATCGTAAAACTATCGGAGTAGCATCGTGTGATATTGATCAGGATGGTTATGAGGAAATATATTTTTTAAATACAGACACTTATAGTGGAAACAAAAGATATTCAGACAGATTATTAGATTTTGATGGAAATAAATTTTTTGATTTATTTGAATTAGAAATAAACCAGAAAAATTTGAATCTTACCGCAGGTAGATCAGTTGTATGTGTTGATAGAAATGGAAACGGAGCTTATGGAATATATGTTGCAAATTATGGAGGGCCTACAAGATTTTATGAAAAAGATGGAAATGAAATAATAGACAAAGCTTCAGAACTAGGTATTGATAAAATTACTGGAGGTAGAGCGGTTATTTCAGGAAATATTTTATCTGGAAGATCAGATATTTTTGCTGCAAATGAAAGAGGGGAGAATTTTTTATATTATAATAATAATGGAAGTTTTGTTGAACTTGCGAAAGATTATGCTATTGATGACATCTTTCAAAACGGCCGTGGAACTGCGCTAAGCGATATTTATTATAGAGGTAGATTAGATATATTAACATCAAATTGGGAAGGGCCTCATCGAGCATTTGTTTTAAAAGGTGGTAAATTTGTAAACATAGCTGACAAAACTTTTAGTATTCCTTCAAGAATTAGAACAGTAATTTCAGCCGATTTTGATAATGATGGTTACGATGAAGTGTTCATGAATAACATTGGCGAGCCAAATAAATTATTTAAAATTCTAGATAATGGTGAGTTCAAAGAAATAAATATTGAAAATGCTTTAGAAACTAATGGATTAGGAACAGGAGCAGCAGTAGCTGATATAGATGGTGATGGAATACTCGAACTTTTAATTTCTCATGGTGAATCAGGTTATCAACCTTTAACTTTATACAAAGCAAATTCAAAAAATAATGATTATTTAAGAATTAGACCAATTAATATTTATGGAGCTCCGGCAAGGGGTGCCACAGTTACACTTATTTCAAATTTAAGAACACATTCTAAAACGATAGATGCAG